>NZ_CP104144.1:1379813-2069720 GCF_025200715.1 Rhizobium sullae | reverse complement strand
TCGGTCCGCCAAGGATGTGCCCATATAGAATTAAGACGACCAGCAAGGCGTCGAGTACGACAAACAGCGTTTTCAGCCAGGAGCGATCAGGAAGAAATCGCGCTGTCGCGACCGAAGCGATGCTGATGACGAGATAGCTGACGACGACGACTGAATGCGTCCTTTCGGCACCTGCATTGCCGCCCAGCAAGAGGTTAGCGAGAAGAATGGCGAAGGCGACAAAGCGCAGAAGGATCGAGCGAATTTCTCGCGCGTAGTCCCAATGAGCGCCGATTGCAGATTTCATGGCGGTCGTTACCGGAAGGTATTTGATTGCGCCAGCGTGTTTTATAACCGACGCGCTCGTTGTCACAGTTTATGTGGATAAGGTTACGCGGCCGCCAGTAACGGCCGCGTATATAGTCGCCTCCGCGACGGCGGGAGGCTGGCTTACTTTACCTCGGTGACGGTCAGCTTGCCATTCACGCGTTCGGCAACGAACTCGATGTTCGAACCTTCCTTGAGCCTTTCGAGCAGAGCCGGGTCTTCGACGCGGAAGACCATCGTCATCGCAGGCATGTCGAGGCTCTTCAGGTCCTCATGCTTGATGGTGACCTTGTTGGCCTTGGTGTCGACCTTGTTGACGACGCCCTTGGTGAATTCCTGGGCGAACGCACCGAAGGCTGCGCTGGCCGAAAGCAGGGCGGCGAGGCCGAGTTTCATTGCGGTTTTCATCTCTGTGTCTCCTTGGTTTCGATTATTTCCCGGCGACGGTGACGTCGCCATGCATGCCAGCCTCGTAGTGGCCGGGGATCAGGCAGGCGAACTTGAACTGCCCGTCGGTGGTGAACTTCCAGACGATCTCGCCGGATTGGCCGGCCGGAAGTCGGATCGAATTCGGATCGTCGTGTTCCATCTCCGGGAACTTCTCCATGACCGCCTTGTGCTCAAGGATCTTGTCTTCCTGATCGAGCACGAACTCGTGGTCGACCGTCCCGGCATTCTTGATCGCGATCTTGACCGTCTGCCCCTTGCGGACGTTGAAGACGGCGGGGGTGAATAGCATCTTGCCGTCGTCGGTTTCCTTCATCGTGACGCGGATCGTCTGCGTGGCCTTGGCTTTATCGCCAGGTTCGCCGATGGCCATTTTCTCAGCGTGGCCGCCGGCATGATTGCCGGCAGCCAAGGCTGGGGTTGCGAAGGCGGCCAGCGCCAGTGCCAATACAAAGTTCTTCATGGGTAAATCCTTTTCTTGATGTGGAAGATGGAGCCTCAGCCGTTTGTCGGCTTCGGGGTGATTTGCGTCTTCGCGTCCTTGGCCTTGGTCGCCGCCGGCAGTTCGCCGGTCCATTCCCAGGCCTGCGTTCCGGGCGGGTTCTCGTACCAGCCCGGATCGGCGTAATCGTCCGCCGAGATGCCCTCGCGGACCTTCACGACCGAGAACATGCCGCCCATCTCGATGGGGCCGTGCGGCCCCCAGCCGGTCATCATCGGAACGGTGTTCTCGGGAATGGGCATTTCCATTTCGCCCATGTCGGCCATGCCCTTGGTGCCCATGGGCATGTAGTCCGGCTGCAGCTTCCTGATCTTCTCGGCGACCTTCGACTTGTCCGCACCGATGAAGGTCGGAATGTCGTGACCCATGGCGTTCATCGTGTGGTGCGACTTGTGGCAATGGATCGCCCAGTCGCCGAGATACCTGGCGTCGAACTCGTAGGCGCGCATCGCGCCGACCGGGATGTCGATGCTCACCTCCGGCCATCGCGCTTCCGGCCGCACCCAGCCACCGTCGGTACATGTCACTTCGAAATCGTAGCCATGCATGTGGATCGGGTGGTTCGTCATCGTCAGGTTGCCGACGCGGACGCGGACGCGGTCGTTCCTGGAAACCACCAGGGGGCTGATGTCCGGGAACACGCGGCTGTTCCAGCACCACATGTTGAAGTCGGTCATCTCCATGATGCGCGGCACGTAGGAGCCGGGATCGATGTCGTAGGCGTTGAGCAGGAAGACGAAGTCGCGGTCGACGCGCATGAACTTCGGATCCTTGGGATGGACGACGAAGAAGCCCATCATGCCCATGGCCATCTGCACCATCTCGTCGGAGTGCGGGTGGTACATGAAGGTGCCGGACTTCACGAGGTCGAACTCGTAGACGTAGGTCTTGCCGACCGGGATATGCGGCTGCGTCAGGCCGCCGACGCCGTCCATGCCCGACGGCACGAGCATGCCGTGCCAGTGGATCGTCGTGTGCTCCGGCAGCTTGTTGGTGACGAAGATGCGGACGCGGTCGCCTTCGACGGCCTCGATCGTCGGGCCGGGCGACTGTCCGTTGTACCCCCATAAATATGCGGTCATGCCGTCGGCCATCTCGCGCTCGACCGGTTCGGCGACGAGGTGGAACTCCTTGACGCCGTTGTTCATCCGGTGAGGCAGGGTCCAGCCGTTGAGGGTGACCACCGGCTGGTAGTCCGGACCCGAGGCCGGATGAAGCGGCGGCTGCATGTCGGCCGATGCCATTGTCGGGGCGTCGGGCAGACCCATCGCCGATGTCTTTGTCCAGGCGCCGGCCGCCAGCAGCGCCGCGCTCGCACCGAACAGTTGTCGTCTGTTGAACATGGTGAGTTCCTTTCTCAATGGCCGCCGCCGCCGCTGCTTTCGGAAGCAGCGGCGACCTCGGTCTCTGCCGATGCGTTCGTCGCGCCGCCGCCGTAGATCGCCGGCGCGAGGTTGGCTTCGGCGAGCCAGAAGTCGCGCTTCGCATTGACGGAAAGCAGGGTGGCGTTGATTTTGTCGCGGGTGTCGGTCAGCAGCTCGAAGGTGTTGGTGATCATGCCGTTGTAGGTCAGCAGGGATTCCTCTTCGACCTTGGTGCGCAGCGGCACGACGGCGTTGCGGTAGTGCCGCGCGATGTCGTAGTTCGCGCGGTAGGCCTCATAGGCGGACCGTGCTTGCGAGCGGACATTGACGGCCTTCTCGGCGAGCTGGTTTGCCGCCCGCATGTAGGCCACCTCGGCCTTGCGCATGCGGGCCTTGCCGGTGTCGAAGATCGGGATGGCGAACTCCAGCTCGACCTGAGCCGTCGTCCTTGTCTTCTTCTCGTCGTCCTCGATTTCCTGTTCGGTTTCGAAGCCCGTCAGGATTTCGAGGTCGGTGACGTAACGTGTGGCTTCGGTGAGCCCATAGGACCTGGCAGTGGCCTCCAGTTCGAGCTTCGCGACCTGCAGGTCGATTCGGTTTCGGAGTGCTTCGGCCTCGATGGTGTCGCGCCGGACGACGGCCTTGGGTAGCGGTGGCAGGCTGTTGGGAACCTGGTAGTCCAGGTCGGAGCCCCACAGACCCATCAGCCGTGTCAGTTCCTCCTTGGCGAGACGGGCCGCCAGGCGGGCCTTCGCCGTTTCTGCGGCGAGTTCGGCGACGAACACATGTTCGCGGGCCTGGGCGCCCTTGGCCATCGCGCCGGTCTCGCCCAGCTTCTCGGCCAGTTCGGAAGCGGCGTCGGCCGCTGCCTGGGCACGCTGGAGCTGCCCGACGTTTTCCCAGGCCGCCACCGCGCCGATAAAGGCACGCCGCGTGTCGGCGGCGAGCTGGAGGGTCGTCACCGCCGCGGTCAACTGCGCCTGGCGGAAGCGGGTGTCGGCGATCGCCACGTCCCGGTTCTTCGTCGCGAGCGCCAGGATGTTCGTCGTGATCATCCCTTCGATCGTCTTGAACGCCTCGAGTTCCGGCGTCCCTATGCCTGTCGTGCCGATGGAGACGGTCGGGTTGATGAACAGCGTCGACTGCCAGGCGTCGGCCGCGCTGTCGCCGAGATCGGCATACGCCGCTTGCAGACCTTTGTTGTTGAGCAGGGCGATCTGGACGGCGGTTTCGGCGTCGAGTGCCTGCTTGCGGGCAAGAAGCGTCTTGACTTGGGCCGAGGCTGCCTGAGCCTGTTGCTGATTTTGTACCCAGACGGTCTGCTTGGCGGTTACCGTCGAGGTCTTCGCCGCGACGGTGCTGAAGCCCGCGTCGCGCTTTGCGTAGTCGGCTCCGCTCACACAGCTCGCCAAGACAACGGGAAGGGTCGCGACGGCAGCAAGTTTCCTGATCGTGATCATGACGCATCTCCGGTCTTCGGAGCCTGCTGCTCATTCTGCCGACGCCAGGGTTTGGGGTCGACCGGTTGACGGGAAACATAGCCGGAAATGGGCGAGTGATATCGAACCGGACGCACAGAATACGTCTGTTCAACGTCCGTCGATGCAATGACATCGGGAGGTAATGTGGATGCGCAGCCACCTATGATAAGGGCCAGCCCCACCACCAATATGGAAGGTCTCATTTTTGAAAATCCGAATAATAGACTTCGAGCGGCAGACCCGGTGATACCGGGAATGCCCTGCGGACCCGGCAATGCGGGTTAGTCTCTATTCAGATATTCGGGGGACGGTGCAGGGGCGGCAGCTCGCCAAAGGTTTGCTGATCGTCGATGAACTGCCGGATGGATGTCTCGACGGGTCCGCCGACGTCGGGGCCTTCACAAATCATGCCAAGCCCGCCGCAGAAATCGCTGCAGCATTCCTGCTTGACCAATTTGGTGCCGTCTTTGTCACCAGCAGCATGATCGCGTGAGTGACCGTGGGGAGACATTTGCTTCATGTCACGATCGCCGTTCTGCATGGCTTGCGAAGCGGCTTGCTCGAACTCAGGAAATGGCGTGCCGTGCATGGCCGCGTTCGCATTGGACAAGCTGTAGCCTGCCAGCGATACGATGATCGCCAGCCGCACAATCAAGAGCAGTTTGCTCATTGCGATTCGGTACATTCTGCCCATGCTCCGTCGACTACTATCAAAGCAGTCGATTTTCAATTGCGACGAATAGCTGCCAACGATTCGCGTCGTTTCTGTGGCGCGAACAGCACTCGTTCGTCTGGTAAGCATTCCTACCATTGGAAGGTCGAGCGTTGTCGTGCGAAGTATCAGGGTCGAAACCAGCGTAGCTGCCATAATTCAATCTCATTTAGTCAGCAGCTGAGTTTTGATGAAAACCTTCCTGTCTGTTTGCTTGATATCGTCGTCTTCCGCGATCCCAGCCTTTGCTGATCACGGGTATGATGAGGCTTATCGCGGCTATGTAGGAGCTGCCTATCGCCACTTGGCGACTGTCTACAACTGTCGAGCATTGATTGGACGTTCTCGGTATAATAACGCCCGTGTTGCAGCGGAGAACAGTCTGAGGCTCAGTGGCATGCCGACAGATATCGCGCTCCGCTCAGTGGAAAAAATGCTGGAAAAGATTCGAAGGGATGAGAAAACAAAGTCGCATCTCTCCTTTGCCCAATGCGCAACGAAAGCTGCGATGACACAGGCGGAGTTGCAGGCGAGGGAAAGGAAATTACAATCTGAGCGCCAATTCAAGAATTGGGTTGCGGATAAGGATCTTCCGTCAGAAGCGCCCTGAGGTTGGTCGTAATCACCCTGTTCATCTCTGAAGCTGACTCATTACAAATACGAGCCGGTCCTTTCTGCGGGAGCCGCCAAGCTGAAATGAAGTTCAGAAATTTTTCTAGCAGCTTCTTCTGGTCTGTCCTCGAAGGCTGAACGCCCATATTGATCGATATCTCCACCTATCTGGGACTGTTTTTCGCGGCATTGGGCGCGGCGTCGGTATTGCCGATGCAGTCGGAGCCAGTCCTTGTCGGGTTAATTTTAACTGGCAAGTTTCCTTGGCTTGCGCTTTTGGTCGTCGCCAGCGTCGGCAATACTTTAGGTAGCATTTTGAACTGGTTCCTCGGGCGAGGGATCGAGCAATTTCGGGATCGACGTTGGTTCCCGGTGAGTGAAAAGGCTCTTGAACGGTCGTCGCGTTGGTATCGACAGTATGGAAAATGGTCGCTGCTACTGTCATGGATGCCGCTCTTTGGAGACGCCCTGACAGTCGTAGCAGGCGTATTGCGCGAACCGCTTCTGACATTCACAATCTTGGTATTCATCGCGAAAACGGGGCGCTACTTGGTTCTGGTTTTCGCCACTCTGAAATTGATGGCGTAATTCAAGAGCTCGTGCGTCTGGGAATGATCATCCGGTCGACCGTTTCGTCGCGCCAAACAAAAGTGTGCCAGGCAGCTGCAGCAATATGCAGTGCCAGCAGCCCGAGAATAACGCGCGAGCCCAGAACATGGAATGAACCGATCCCGAACCAGAAATAGCTTGCAACGAAGCCCATAGCTGCTTGAGCGATAACCGCTGCGTAGAATGCAAAATGCATCGCTTGTGCAAGTCGATCCACCGGACCCCTCGCGGATATCCTCAAAACTCCTCGGTCAAATATGCGAAGCGTGAGCCGCGCAACCATGAGCGCCCCGATAGCGATCCCCGCATAGTTGTGAATCTGATGCTGGATCACGTCCCAAGGGTCTGGGGACAGGCCCATGTGAACCGCGTGATGCGTCCGCTCGATGCTTCCGCCCGTCCAATACTGGATGGGTACCAGCACGGCCACAGCCCAATGGAGCACAATCTGCGAAAGTGAGTAGCGCGGCGTCATATCAATCCCCCAACGCCACCAGTCGTACCGCACGTCCATTGAACTTCGGTTAAGGGTAAAGCGGTTGTCTTCTCGCGCGGCTGGCCCAATTCAGAGGGTAACGGAACATCTTTCTACCGCGAGAGTTCTCCGGCGGAAGGGAATCTCGACGTATGGTCAGCTGGAGTAAGATCTGCCGTCTAGTCGTCGTGCTGCTGGTGGCGTTGACCTTGGTTAACATTCCGGGCCGCCTCGCCAATGCCGGCGATGAAGGCTGCATTTCTCTGCGTGTGCCTGCGGGTCACTCGCAAAGTCATCAGCTGAATCGTCTCCCGGGATTGTGCTGCGTGAGCATGCACTGCTGCCCGATCATGCCCACACTTCCAACCGCCGCGCAGCCACTTTCGGAGCCGCTCGTCGTTCGCCCATCGGTTGCCACCTCCAGTCCGCTTCTCCTGATCAGGCCGATTGACCCACCGCCGAAGGCTACCGGCGTCTGAAGGTCTTCAAGCATCAAATGATCTCAAAAGGAGAATCCAATGAACGTTTTCATGAAAACTTCGATCGCCATGATCGGCGCAACTGCTCTGCTGTCGCTGACTCCACTTGCCGCATCGGCCCAGGAAATGGCCTATCCCGAAAAGTGCAAGACTGAAGGAATGGACATGTCGAAGATGGGCATGTCCATGGGTGGGGATACGAAGACGGGCGACATGCCCAAGGGCGAGATGACCGACTATCAGAAGGCATCGATGGACGGAATGAAGTCCATGCACATGAACATGATGCAGGGAATGATGAAGAAGGACGCCGACGTGTCCTTCGTCTGTGGCATGATTGCTCATCACATGGGAGCGATCAGCATGTCTGAGGTCGAGCTGAAGTACGGCGACAACAAGGAAGCCAAGGCTATGGCCCGAAAGGTCATCGATGCTCAGAAGAAAGAGATTGCCCAGATGACCAAGTGGGTCAACAAGGAAGCCAAGTAGGAGATCGATCATGCATCACCAATCGGCTGAGATGAAACAATGCATCGACAACTGCCTCGCCTGTTATCAGGAATGCCTCTCGACGGCCATGTCGCACTGCCTGGAGATGGGCGGAGAGCACACGAAGCCAGAGCACTTCCGGCTCATGATGGCCTGCACTGAAATCTGCCGGACATCGGCGCACTTCATGCTGATCGGCACAGAGCACCACAAGCATACCTGTCGGGAATGCGCAGAAATCTGCCGCGAGTGTGCGGCCGACTGCGAACGCGTCGGGGACATGGAAAGCTGCGTTGATGCATGCCGTCGTTGTGCGGAAAGCTGCGAGAAAATGGGAGCTTAAATGCTGCTCTCAGAGGAGGTGGCTACCGCCTCCTCTTGCAAATCATAATATTATCAAATCGCATATCGCGCATCTATTCTCTGGGCGAACCGGTGATCCTTATGAGACCGTTACAGGCGCGTCTTTTTCTCCTCCTCGTCATTGGAGTGGGCTCTTTAGCCGACGCAAGCCTTTCAGGAAGTGACCTGGTCCCGTTGCGAAAGCAGGATATGAAAGACATCTCCGCGGCGGCTAAGGCAATCTCTGACATGTTTCTCGATCCGACCACTTATGACGCAAAAGCGCTTAGTAGCGCTGCCCAGACGATCAGCGCCAAGTCTGGACAGACCATCATCGAGCACTTCAGTTTCGAAATTCCGGCGGCGGGGTCCGACGCCAAAGCAAATATCCTTGAGGATAGGGATCGCTTCGCCCGACTTGCCGACGATCTCAAGGCGTACGCCGATGCATTGGGAGCGGCGGCGCAGAAAAATCCGGGCGAGATGACCAACGACATGCGGATGAAGCCTGGAAAGCCGATGAGCGGCGGCCCTTTCGGCACGGACGTCTCGGCTGAGATGCTTGGCTCGATCCCTGCAGAACACTTATTCCACCTGATGCTCCAAACGTGCAAAGCATGTCATGCTCGATTTCGGGAGAAACATCAGTAGACCTGTCGAAGGTTCCCCTCTGCTGAGGGCGTGTAGGGGGCTCGCACTTCGGTTGCAGTAGGGATTCGTTGGTGGATTGCTGTCACCCGAGTTGATCACACTCGCGCCGCAACCCCTTTCCTTCAGATGATGGTAAGGCGCGGTCGGGACGGCATCTTCCTGGCAACATCCGGGAACCGTTCATCATTCCGCCGTCGGCGGCTTGCGAACATAAGGTGAACGCGGTAGCGTCGTCTGCGATGAAAGAGCGCATGGCGTACAAATTCCGCATCTACCCCGACGGGGAGCAGGCCCGCCTGCTCCGCCGCACCATCGGGTGCTGCCGCCTCGTCTACAACACCTGCCTCGAACAGAAGCGCCTGGAAAGACACCGTTCCGATCCGCGGCGGCTGAGCGCCATCGACCAGAACAAGCAGCTCGCAGACCTCAAGGCGGAGCTGCCATGGCTCCGCGAGGTTCCGCACCACTGCCTGCAGCAGGCGGTCATCGACCTGCACCGCGCCTATGCCAACTTCTTCGAGGGCCGCGCGGCCTATCCCAAGCCACGGCGCAAGTACGAAAACGAGAGCTTCCGATATCCGGACGCCAAACAAATCGCCTTTCGCGAGGGAGAAATCCTGCTTCCGAAGGCGCGATGGGTGAGGATGGTCGCTCACCGCGAGGTCGTTGGGACGGTGAAGAACGTCACAGTCTCGCTCAGCGGCGACCACTGGTACGCCTCGATCCAGGTGGAGCGGGAGGTGGCCGAGCCGAGCGTCCGCGACGGGATCGAACTCGGCGGCGACCTCGGCGTCGTCAACGCGCTGGCGCTGTCGGACGGCGCGGTCTACGACCTGCCGCGCATGAGCGACGCGGAAAAGCGCCGGGAGGAGACCCTCGCGCGCGTCGTCTCGAGGCGCAAGAAAGGGTCGAAGAACCGCGCCAAGGCGCAGCGGGACCTGCGGAACTTCAGGGCGAGGATCGCAAGACGTCGCCGCGACGCCAAGCACAAGGTGACGACCGCCGTCGTCTGCCGCTGCGCCGTCATCTATCTCGAGGACCTCAAGGTGAAGAACCTGACAGCCTCGGCCAGGGGGACCGTCGAGGAGCCGGGGACCAACGTCGCCCGGAAGGCGGGATCGAACCGCTCCATGCTCGACGTCTCGCCGGGCGAGACCGTCAGGCAGATTGAATGCAAGATGCGCCGGTCCGGCGGCGGCGTCTACTACGTCAACCCCGCCTACACCTCGCAGAGGTGTCACGCGTGCGGACACATCGAGGCGGCCAACCGTCCCGACAGGGACACGTTCAAGTGCCTCTCCTGCGGCCACGCCGCCTGCGCCGACCACAATGCGGCGCTGAACATCCTTCACCTGGGCCGCAAGGCCCGAACCGGAGGACATCCGGAGATGGCCTGTGAATCGAACCCGGCTGCGGGTCGGAAGCAGGAAGAAGACGGTAGCAGTCCCCGCGCGAATGCGGCGTGATCAAGACCGGAAGCCCCGTCCTTCACGGCGGGGAGAAGTCACAAGAATAATGCCAAACGCGACAGGAGCGACGGTCTACCGCTGGCCCAATTCGGAGCTGTTGCAAAAACCTTCGCGAAAAACTGACTCTTGCCAGCGTCGAGTTGTAATCGAAGCTGGCAAGTCTAAGTCATTTGCTCGGTGAGAGAATGCGATCCCGAAGCCGGAGAAAGCTCCTCTCCACACAGAACCACAGCACAAATGCTACGGCGAAGCTGGTGACCAGATAGACCACGAAGCCGGAACCGCCCTGGAGGTTCGCTTCCCCAAGTATGAGCCTGTCGATATGAAAGGCCGACTTGTGGGTCAGATACAGGCTGTATGACAAGGTGGCGACGACCATGGCACCAGGAACCGGCAATCGTTTCAAAACATGCTCCAGGTCGAGCAGAGCGCCGAGAATGAGAGCGATACCGATTGAAACGAGCGGGAATCCAGCATCCGAACCAAGCTGCGCCTGAAAGACGAGAAAAAGATCTGTTCCGGCAAGCGGCCCTCGAATCGAAAACAGCACAAGAGCGGCCGCGACGAGGCCGACGCCTATCGGCAGGGCTACACGCGGAGGCGCGTAACGCTTGCAGAGTTCCGGTTTAAAGAATCTCGCCGCAGCAAGGGTCACGCCGAACATCAGCCATCTAGGCGGGTGTATGTCGGGTAGTACACGTCCCTGAGATAGACGGCGAAAGCATCTTTCAGCTTGTCCGCGTCAACGAGGGCTCCGATCTGGCTTTCCCAGATTGTGTACCGAAGGATCATTCCCGCAATCACCATTGCAGCAGCGATGACAAGCGTCCAGCGCATGCTGATCCGGCGGTGCAACATCAACACGAGTAGCGGCAAGACCAGATAAAAATGCTCCTCGACGCAAAGCGACCAAGCCTGTGTAAAGGCCCGACCTATGCGCGGGTCGAAGTCGAAGTTCACAGTGAAGGTCGCAAAGCTCCAGATCGATTGCATCGTCGGGGCGTCCCGGAGAATGGGAAAAATTGCGTAAAGGCCGAGAACAACGAAAAACGCTGGAAAAATACGGAAGGCGCGGCGGAGATAGAAGGACTTCAAATCCACGTCTCCCGTCCGCGAGACCTCTTTGAAGAGTTGAGTTCCGATCAGAAAACCGCTCAAAACAAAGAAAATATCGACGCCCACCCATGCATAGGTACGGACACCGACGAGCATCGACGGTGTCGCCTCGATAGGGAGGTGCACGAGCATAACGAGAAGGATCGCCAATGATCGAAGAACATCGGGACCAAGCGCCCTGGATTGCGCCTTCTCTATGGTTTGAGATGAGAGACTTCGCGCTGAAGGAAGATGTGCTGAATCTGCATTGGCAATAGTATTCATTGCGACGATCCGTGACTGCCTCTGAAAGATTGCGACACGCCAAAGGGACGTGTTGTTGCAACCTAAGCTTTCTTTTTTCAGGCCAAAACAAGCAGATTTGGATCGATAAAATTAACCTAAATTTTTCGTAAATTTCGATGTGTGAAGATACATCTGATTTACATTTTCGTTAGGTGATGGTCACTTTGCCCTCCCTTTGGTCTTTTGAATCCACAGCAGGAACCTGCTGAGACACGACCGAGTGGTGGAAACCGAATGACGAGTTTGAAATGAAGCCAGGCGTCTTATTCTATGCGATTACCTGTTGCTTCGCGCTTGCGTCGGCGGTCGTTGCTGCTGGCGATATCGTTGCGCTGAGGCAATCCGATATGAAAGCGATTGCCACCGCCACGAAGACCATCGCCGGAATGTTTAGGGAACCAGCGACATACTCTCCAGCCGAGTTCAAGTGGGCCGCCGACACCATTCGCGACAAATCCGGAGAGGTACTGGTCGGCCATTTTGCAGCCGAAGCCGCCAATCCAAAGTCGAAGGCAAAACCAAATATCGTCGAAGAGCGCGAGCGGTTTGATCGTCTGGCGAACGATCTGAAGTCATACGCGACCGCACTAGACGCAGCCGCCGACAGAAATCCTGCAGCGATGACAGAGAGCATGCGCATGAAGCCGGGGGAGCCGATGGGCGGTGGACCGCTCGGAACACATGTCAAGAACGAGGCTCAGTTGTCCTCCATACCGGCCGAGCACGCCTTTCATCTGATGCTGCAAACCTGTACGACCTGCCATTCTCGATTCAGGATGGAGTGACGGCAACGGCAGCCGACCTAGCCTTTCATACAGCGCAACAACGGCGAGCCATATTGGATGTTGTGGCGGCTACAGATGTTCTGACGACAACCTTTAATATGGAACGTCGTCAGGGCGAGGACTGCTCTGTCCTGAAGCCGTTCACTCCAAAACGAGCATTGATGGCAGGCAGATCATCATCTTTTTGGCCTGAGTTCGCGAACTCCTCGATGATTGGGCAGTCTGGCCGGTTATCTCCATGGCAATGATTTGCAAGATGTTTAAGCGTTTCAGTCATCGCTTGGATCGCGGCAGCCTTACGCTCCAGTTCAGCAATGTGCTCAAGAGCGATGCTCTTTACATCTGCGCTCGCGCGTGACCGGTCTCGCCACAGCGCGAGCAAGGTTTTCATCTGTTCAACCGAAAACCCGAGATCGCGTGCTCGGCGAATGAAACGGAGCGTGTGAATGTCGTTCTCAGCGTAGGTCCGGTAACTCGACTCCGTACGATGCGGCGGCGTGATAAGCTTGATCTGCTCGTAATAGCGGATCATCTTCGCCGAGACGCCGCTGGCTTTCGCTGCTTGTCCGATGTTCATCTTATTTTCCTTCATGCGAGAGAGCTCCACCGGGAATCCGCGATGCAGCTCTGCTATCAGTTGGCTTGGTAACGACGCAAACGAAGCGCGTTGCCCAAGACGAAGACGCTAGACATTGCCATTGCGCCCGCCGCAAATACCGGCGAAAGCAAGGTGCCATTTACGGGATACAGGACACCTGCTGCGACCGGCACCAGGCTGACGTTGTAGGCGAAGGCCCAGAACAGGTTCTGCTTGATGTTCTTGATCGTTGCCCGGCTGAGTGCAATGGCGCGAGCCACAGCTCTCAGATCGCCTGATATCAGTACGACATCCGCACTTTCGATGGCTATGTCGGTGCCGGTACCGACCGCCAGGCCGACGTCAGCTTCAGACAGGGCCGGGGCATCGTTGATGCCATCGCCGATGAACGCAACCTTCTTGCCGTTTTTGCGAAGCTGTTTAACGGCCTCGACTTTGCCGTCCGGAAGAACCTCCGCGATAACCTGATCAATACCCAATTGCGCGGCAATTGCCTCTGCCGTGTGACGATTGTCGCCGGTAATCATCGCAATCTTCAAGCCTTGGGCGTGTAGTGCTTGGATTGCGGCTGGCGTCGTTTCCTTTATCGGATCCGACACCGCAATGATGGCTGCCAGCTGTCCGTCGACCGCTGTGTAAAGGGGCGACTTTCCTTCCCGACCAAGATCGCTCGCGAGGTTAGCGAAGGCTGTGACTTCAATGCCTTCGCGGGCCAGCGCTCGATCAGCACCGACGAGAATTTTACGCCCGGCAACGATACCGCGCACGCCGAAGCCCGGCGACGCCTCGAAACCAGATACTTCCAGGTTCGGCAGCCCACGAGCCTTTCCTGCTGCAACAATAGCTTCCGCAATCGGATGCTCGGAGAAGGTTTCAAGGCTGGCAACCCAAGAGAGCACATCATCACGGCCATAGCCGGGCGACACCTGGAAGTCGGTGAGTTCGGGCTTGCCCTTGGTCAGTGTACCCGTCTTATCGACTGCGATGATCTGTGTATCCCGAAGACCCTGTAAGGCTTCGCCCTTGCGGAACAGGATGCCCAGTTCGGCCGCGCGCCCGGTACCGACCATGATCGAGGTTGGCGTCGCGAGGCCCATGGCGCAGGGGCAGGCAATGATCAGGACCGCGACCGCATTGACCAGTGCAAAGCTCAAAGCCGGTGATGGGCCAAATACCATCCAAGCGCCGAACGTCAGGAGAGCTGCGGCGATCACAGCAGGCACAAACCAGCCGGTGACCTTGTCAACCAGCGCCTGGATTGGCAGTTTAGAGCCCTGCGCTGCCTCGACCATCTTGATGATCTGCGCGAGCAGGGTGTCGCTTCCGACTTTCATCGCCCGGAACGTGAATGAACCCGTCTTGTTGATCGTGCCGCCGACGACTTCGCAATCGGCTGTCTTCAAGACGGGTATCGGTTCCCCGGTGATCATGGCCTCGTCGACGTAGGATTCACCTGACACCACGGTGCCGTCCACAGGCACTTTTTCGCCCGGACGAATTCGAATAACGTCGCCGACCACCACGTCGCTGATCTGTATTTCTACGAATTCACCGCCATGATCGACAAAGGCAGTCTTGGCCTGAAGGCCGAGCAACCTCTTGATTGCCTGGCTGGTTTTGCCTTTCGCCCGAGCCTCAAGGTACCGACCCAGGAGGATCAGCGTGATGATGACAGCCGCTGCCTCATAATAGACATTAACGGTACCAGCGGGCAGGGCGCTCGGAAGAAACGTGGCGACGACCGAATAGGCCCACGCCGCCGTTGTCCCGAGAACCACGAGCGAATTCATATCAGGTGTCCAACGCAGGAGGTTTGGTACACCCTTGCGGAAGAAACGAAGCCCCGGGCCAAACAATACGAGGGTTGCCAGCCCGAACTGGGCATACAGGCTCTCACGCATTCCGACTGTATCCATGATGTATTCATGGATCGCGGGAATGAAGTGCGACCCCATTTCCGCGATGAACAACGGCAGCGTTAAAGCGGCGGCGAGAAGTAGCTGTGTGCCGAGCGACCGAATTTCAACGTCGCGCCTATCTTTTTGATCCTCGGGGGCAACATTGACGATGACCTTGGCCTCGTACCCCGCATTGCGGATGGCGGCGGAGAGAGCCGCTGAGGTCGTTGCGCCTGAGACATAATGGATTGTCGCCTTCTCCGTCGCAAGATTGACGTTGGCTTCCGTAACGCCTGGAGCCGCCTTGAGAGCACGCTCGACGCGCGAGACGCAAGACGCGCAGGTCATACCCTCGACGAGAAACTCCTGCGTTTCGATCTTTGCTTCATAACCAGCATCCGCGATGGCCCGCAGGACGGAAGCGGTATCGACCGCATCCTTGAAAGTTACCGTTGCTCGCTCCGTCGCAAGGTTAACTGATGCGGCATTGACGCCGGGAACAGATTTGATGGCTTTCTCGACCCGGACGACGCACGACGCACAGGACATTCCTTCGATCCCGAACTCCGTCGGGATGGGCAGCGCGGTCGATTTTTCGATCTGTGATATGGCAGTCATGGGACGATCCCTCATTGAACTGCGCACATAAGTAATCCTTCCCATGATGGGAAGGTCAAGGGCTCTTGTTGGAGATGAGTTCCAGAAGTTGCTTAGGAAGCAAACGCAAGCGAAAATGCGGCACTGCGAGGGATCAAATCGTTGGGTCATGGAGAGCGATGTGAGGCAGCGAGAGAATCTGGAGAAAGCACCGGCCACCGTTGCGTTCATAGATATTGCGGGATTCAGTGCTATTGCGGATGTTTATGGAGACGCTGCCGCGCTTGACGTGCTTGAGGTATTCGAGCGCATGGTCCGCGACGCCCTCAGCGGCTATGAGCCTCCGATCAAATGGATCGGCGATGAGGCAATGCTCTCGTTTCCTGAGCCCGATACAGCGATCCAGGTGCTCGGAACGCTGTTGCAGGCATGCCGCAAAGAATCGCGGCTACCGCTCACTCGGGCGGGGCTGAACCATGGGCCGGTCATCCGCAGAGCAGGCGATCTCTTTGGATCGACCGTCAACATTGCAGCACGAATCGCCGCGCTCGCATCACCCGGTCAATTGCTTGCCACTCAACCCATTGCCGAGGCGGCTGTCACCAGAGGCATCCTGGTGCGAGACCTCGGAATGGTGGCGCTTAGATCGGTAGCCGGGGAAGTCCCTCTTTATGAGATCGAGCTTGCTCCGTCGGCGGACCCAGCCTGGATCGATCCGGTGTGTAAGATGCATGCACCGTACTCAGCCTTCAGGCGGGCCGCTCCGCAGGGACCGTGGTTTTGTTCGCCGCGTTGTGAAGAGGCATATCGACGGTCGCCGCAGACCTATGAGTTGCCCCGGTGACAGTAAGCCGATGGGACACCTGTTTAACTTGGCGGCCCACTACGGAAATCAAATGTGCTTGAAGCTGGACGGATAGCCCGCTTTTTCGACGGCAGCCTTGATGGCCGCCGGTTCGAGCTTGCTCTGCACTCTGGCAGTCCTGGCCGTAAGATCGATGGTAGCGGACGCTTCAGGGTCGGCTGCTTTGATTGCTTTTTCGACTGTGCTCGCGCAATGGCCACAGGTCATATTCTGAATGTCGAACTCGTACATGGTCGTCTCCGTAATTTGCGATCATTCACATGTGGGGCTTCCCATCGTGGGAAGGTCAAGAAGTCTTGTGCGAAAAAGATTTGCCGCGCTTTGCCAGTTCTCGATAAAGTGCTTCTGCCGACACTCCGATCTCATCGGCGAGGTTTTTCCATTCGCCTTTTGATGGCAGCAACCCGTCATTCCACGCAAGCCACGCGTTTAAGCGAGCTGCAACGGTTTTGAGGCTCGCGATCTCAGCACGCTTTCGTGCCTGTTGCAGCTGATACGACAGATAGGAGGCCCAAGTTCCTGCGAATGCGTGATCACTCCGCAGGAGCCGTCTGACTGAGTTGACGGGAATGATCTGCGCCTCCGAATTCGTTACAGCGACGGCATCGCAATGATACCGGGACGAGAACACGGAAGCTTCTGCGAGGACCATACCCGGCAGGGCCCGCTGAAGCACGGCGACGTTCCCATCGGCTTGGTGTCGGACAAGATGGATTGTACCGGCCTGCATCAGATAGAGCCGTGTGATCGCGTCACCTTGATTGAAGATGTGCTGTCCGGCAGCAAAGGTTGCTTTGCCTGTCGAGAGTTCCATAAAATGGTCGAGGAAGAGATCGGACATGATAACTATCATGTCTCACGGAGCGAAAGCGGGCAAGAGTGGAGGGCGTCCACCTGAGGAACCCTCATGAATGTTGTTTCGACTATCGCCGTCGTTCTTCTTTCCAATGCCGCCTTCGCGACTGAACAGCACCAGCACGCCACGATGTCGCCATACACCGAAGAGACTGGACGCCAGATCAAATCGCTTTCCGAAGCTGACATCGACGAATTGATGCGTGGGGGCGGTTGGGGCCTTGCGAAACCTGCGGAGCTGAACGGGTATCCTGGCCCATCGCACCTGCTTGCGATGAAAAATGAAATCGGGCTTACGCAAGAGCAGGTTCATCGCGTCCAGTCCATATTCGCCGACATGCAACGTCGCGCGATACAGGAAGGGCAGAGGTTCGTGGCGGCCGAGCGCGAGCTTGATGCCGTCTTCCAGGACAGGTCGGTTGCGGAAAGCCAACTACCGGCCCTGATCGATAAAGCTGAGGAAAGCCGCTCACGCCTGCGAATGATTCATCTTTCAGCGCACTTGGAGGTAAAAGCGATCCTGACGCCAGAGCAGATTGCTAAATACAATGAGCTTCGCGGATATCGAGAATAGCACAAATTTTCGTGAGCCCGCTTTCTTCGGCCAAGGTGGCATGCGAGTATAGGCAGATGAAGTTCGCCGCTGCCATTCAACGACTGCTTTGCGTCCTTGCAATGCTCGGGGTCATTCTTGGTCCCGTGAGTATGGGCGTGGCGGGAACCGCGATGGCCTCGCCAGCACCTGCCGCGATGGCAGGCATGGACATGCAGATGGCGTCTGCGGACACCGCTTCCACGACCGAGGAGATGCCTTGCTGTCCGGACGAGAAGCAGCCACCGATTGACTGCTCGAAGAATTGCCCGTTGGCGCTCATCTGCGCGTCCATGCTTCTTGTGCAAGCCTCAGACGCCGCCAGCCTATCGGTGTCTTATTCGGGAGCGCCGTCTTTCGCGGTCGGTCATGACGCAAGTTTGGCATCCGCCCTGGTGGAGCCTCCGGCACGACCGCCACGCGTCTAGTTTTCATCCTCTTTTGACCGTCGCTGCTTGCGTGAGCGCGAGTGCGGCTACCTGTTTCCTGGCGAGGCCGTGGCCCGCCTATAGAGATGTGAACTATGAAAACCACAAGGAACTTTGCGCGAGGAAGCCTCGCCGCGGTTGTCGTTTTGTCAGCCTCATCGACATTTTCCTATGCCAGCCCTCAGGACTATGAGTTTCAGCTTCTGTCAGAAGAGGTGAGACAGGGATCCGACGCCGAAGTCTCTGTTCGTCTCGTCGATAAACGAAACGGTCAGGCCGTATCTGACGCGGTTATTTTCACCACCCGTATGGACATGGCCCCTGAAGGTATGGAGACGATGACCACGCAGGTCCAGGAACTGCCCTCGGAACAGGCGGGGACTTACAAATTCAAGACCAATCTGAGCATGGAAGGCGGATGGCGCTTTCAGCTTGGGGCGAAAGTTCAGGGCGAAGGCGAAACCGTGACAGGTGAAGTCGTCGTCAAGGCCACCCCGTGAAGACCGCAACATGGCTGGTCGCCGTTACCTCCCTCGCCGTAGTCGGCGGGGGAGCGTACCTGGCTGGTGCCCGGGGAGTAGGCCAGCAGCAACTCCACATGCTCGTCGACATGGCCGTCGCCGAAGCTCAGCCGAGCAAGCCTGAAGGGTCGGGGCCGATTATTTATTACCGTCATCCCGACGGCCTTGCCGAATATTCTGCCAAACCCAGGAAAACACCCGATGGGCGCGAATTCGTGTCCGTCCGAGAAAGTGAAGACGTCAGCTTTACAGCCTCAGGCATCACAACGACCGAAGCCTCCGACCAGCCAAAAACGAAAGCGTCACGGTCGGCCGCGACGAAACGCAAGGTGCTTTATTACCGCAACCCAATGGGGCTTCCGGACACTTCCAAGGTGCCGAAGAAGGATTCCATGGGAATGGACTACATTCCGGTCTTTGAAGGCGATCAGCCCGACGCATCGACGGTTAAGGTCTCGCTGGGCAAGCTGCAGCGTACAGGAGTCAGGACGGCCACGGCGGAAATGGCGAGCATTTCCCGCAAAATCCGGGTGCCCGGAACGGTGGCCTTGGACGAGCGGCTTATCAGTGTCATTTCCATGCGCACAGATGCCTTCATCGATGACGTGGCGAATGTGACGACGGGTGACCGCATCGGCAAGGGAGAGAGCCTCTTCAACTTCTATTCTCGGGAGATCGCCACCGCTGGGTCGGAATTCGCTGCGGGGAAGGGCGATCTGCGCAGCGATGCTGGTTCGGCGCTTCGACTGAAGAACCTGGGTGTACCGGACGAAGTGATCCGGAGCATCGCCGAGAAGCATCAGGTGCCAGCCAGCATCGAATATGTTTCCCCGCGCAATGGGGTTGTCCTCGAACGCATGGCGACAACCGGAATGATGGCGAAACCGGGTGATCCGTTGTTTCGGATTGCGGACACCTCCCATGTCTGGATCATCGCCGACATCCCGGAATTCGATCTGGCTTCCATTCAAAAAGGAGTTCCCGTTGCCGTGAGGGTTCGGAGCCTCCCAGGCCAGATCTTCGAAGGAACCGTCGATCTCATCTATCCCGAAATCCAGCAGGAGACCCGGACAACGAAAGTCAGGATCGAGCTTCCAAACCCGGACGGTATTCTGATGGCCAACATGTACGCCGACGTCGAGATCGAAGCTGGCGTACAGGAGCCCGTTGTCGCCGTGCCCAACAGTGCAGTCATTGATACGGGCGACCGGCAGGTTGTCTTCATCGACAAGGGCGACGGTAAATTCGAGCCGAAGGATGTCGCCCTCGGCATGCGCGGCGAGGAGCAGACCGAGATCACCAAAGGCATCGCAGCAGGCGATCAGGTGGTGGTGGCGGCGAACTTCCTTCTTGACGCCGAAAGTAATCTCAACTCGGCCCTAAGCGGCATGGCGACAGAAGAGGTGAAGCCATGATCGCCCGCGTCATCTCCTGGTCCGCTCACAATCTCGTTCTCATCTTCGTCGGCGCGGCGCTTGCCATAGCGGGCGGTATCTATGCCCTACGGTCCCTTCCGCTCGACGCCATTCCCGATCTCTCAGACATCCAGGTGATCGTCTACACCGAATATCCGGGGCAAGCCCCGCAGGTGGTCGAGGACCAGGTGACCTATCCGCTGACAACGTCGATGCTGACGGTGCCGAAGTCGAAGGTCGTTCGCGGCTTCTCCTTTTTCGGCGTCTCCTTCGTCTACGTCATCTTCGAAGACGGCACCGACCCCTACTGGGCGAGAAGCCGGGTGCTGGAATATCTGAACGCGGCGTCGAGCCGCTTGCCCCAAGGAGTGACACCGACGCTCGGCCCAGATGCCACGGGTGTCGGCTGGGTCTATCAGTACGCCATCGTCGCCAAGAACCTGACCCTTGCTGAACTCCGCTCGCTGCAGGACTGGGTCGTGCGGTTCGGTGTTTCCAAGTCGGAGGGCGTGGCGGAAGTGGCCAGCGTCGGAGGGTTTGTGAAGCAGTATTCCATCGTCGTTGATCCCTCTCGGTTGAAGGCTCAGGGCATATCGCTTACCGACATTTCCAATGCGGTTCGGGCCAGCAACACGGATGTCGGGGGCCGAACCATCGAGCTTTCCGAATTCGAGTTCATGGTGCGCGGACGCGGCTATCTGAAGGGTATCAGCGATATTGAGAACATCGTGCTCAAGACCCAGCGCGGCGCGCCTCTCAGGCTGGGCGACGTCGGCAGGGTGGAGCTTGTTCCGGATGAACGAAGAGGAATAACCGAACTGAACGGCGAAGGCGAGGTCGCAAGCGGCATTGTCCTGCAGCGGTTCGGATCCAATGCCCTGACCGTGATCGACAACGCGAAGAAGAGTTTGGCTTCGGTCCAAAGCAGCCTCCCCGGCGGCACGAAGATCGTGCCGGTCTATGACCGATCAACATTGATCCAGTCCGCCATCGAGACGTTGAAAGGCACCTTGATCGAGGAGTCCATTGTCGTCGCAATGGTAACGGTTGCCTTCCTTCTGCATGTTCGCAGTGCTCTCGTGGCAATCATCATGCTGCCGGTGGGCATCCTCATCGCCTTTATCGCGATGAAGCTGCTCGGTATCGGCGCAAACATCATGAGCCTTGGGGGTATCGCCATTGCCATCGGGGCGATGATCGACGCGGCCATCGTGATGATCGAGAATGCCCACAAGCATCTCGAACGCGCTGCGCCAGACAAGCCCAGGATCAAGATACTGGTCGATGCCGCCAGCGAGGTCGGTCCGGCACTGTTCTTCAGCCTGCTGATCATCACCGTATCGTTCCTCCCGATATTTACCCTGGAGTCTCAGGAGGGACGGCTGTTCGGGCCGCTCGCCTTCACCAAGACGTTCGCCATGGCGGCGGCAGCATTCCTCTCAATCACACTTGTTCCTGCCTTGATGATCCTTTTTGTGCGGGGCCGCATTGTGCCGGAGCATAAGAACCCGCTGAACCGCTTTTTGATTTGGATTTACCGACCGGTGATCGCGGGCGTCCTCAACGTCAAAACGCTTACCATCCTGGCCGCTGTCGCGATCCTGGCGGCAACCGCATGGCCGGTCAAGCACATCGGCAGCGAATTCATGCCCAACCTCGACGAAGGCACGCTGATGTATATGCCGACCACCTTGCCGGGCATATCAGTGACGAAGGCGGCCGAACTGATGCAGACGCAGGATCGCATCATCAAATCGTTCCCCGAAGTCGAGAGTGTCTTTGGGAAGGCAGGCCGTGCATTGACCGCCACCGACCCGGCTCCGACAGAGATGTTCGAGACGATCATCACTCTCAAGCCGAAGTCGCAGTGGCGGCCGGGTGTGACGACCGACAGCCTGAAACAGGAGATGGACGCCGCCTTGCAGTTTCCAGGTGTCTCAAACGCCTGGACGATGCCGATCCGGGCCCGCATCGACATGCTGTCGACCGGGATCAGGACGCCCGTCGGTGTCAAAGTCTACGGTACCGATCTCGGGGAGATGGAAAAGGTCGCTCGCCAGATCGAAAGCGTCCTGAAAACTATCCCCGGCACCTCCAGCGCTTACGCTGAGCGGGTCATCGGTGGCTATTATCTCGACATCGTTCCAGATCGTATCTCCCTCGGGCGATACGGCCTGACGATCAACGATATCCAGGATGTCATCAGCATGGCGCTCGGCTCTGAAGTCGTCACCTCGACGGTCGAGGGACGGGAGCGCTACGGCGTGGCCATCAGATATCCACGAGCCTCCCGAAGTGACCCGCAATCTATTGCCCGGGACGTGCAGGTATCGCTGCCGGGCGGCGGGTCGGTGCCTTTAGGGGAAGTGGCCGATGTCAAACTCACACGCGGGGCCACGACAATCCGGACGGAGAACGGTCAGCTTGCCGTTTACATCTTCGTTGATATCGCCAATCGAGACTTGGGCGGCTACGTGGCGGAAGCTCAGGAGGCCGTCGCAAAAAGCGTGAAGATGCCAGCAGGCTATTCCGTCGCCTGGAGCGGTCAGTTCGAGTATCTCGAACGGGCCAAGGCGCGGCTTGCCGTCGTCGTCCCCCTGACGCTGGCGCTGATCTTCCTGCTGCTCTACCTGAACTTCAAGAGGCTGACGGAGACAATGATCGTCATGCTGTCCCTGCCGTTCGCCCTGGTCGGCGGCATTTGGCTGATGTGGTGGGTGGGATTTAACGCATCGGTCGCGGTTGCCGTCGGGTTCATCGCGCTTGCGGGCGTCGCGGCGGAGACAGGGGTGATCATGCTGATCTACCTTGACCACGCCATGAAGGAGCAGCGCGCGAAATGCGAGGCCGAAAAGCGGCTGTTCACGCGAGGTGATCTCAACAGGGCCATCATGGTCGGCGCGGTCGAACGCGTCCGGCCGAAGATGATGACCGTCGTCGCCATCATGGCGGGTCTGGTTCCCATCCTCTGGCGAACCGGAACCGGATCGGAGATCATGCAGCGCATCGCCGTGCCGATGATCGGCGGCATGGTGTCGTCGACCCTGCTGACGCTGGTCGTAATTCCTGCCGTCTACGGGTTAGTCAAGGGATGGCGGCTTCCGTCAGCATCGCTGTCCGATCAGCTCATCGAAGAGAGCGACGACAGGCTCGAGGCGGCTGAGTGATGAAAGGAGAATGCGATGATGAACGATATCATGGGCGGCGGCATGATGTGGGGCCTGGGGCTTGCGCGTCTCCTGGGACTGGTCGTGGTCATCCTCGTGATCGCCGCGCTGATCAAGTATCTGTTCTACCGCTGAAATGTGCGCCCGCGTCGTGGACAGTCGTTTCACAACGTGAGCGTCGGGATGCGGTCAGACGCGTCACGGCTTGTGTTCGACGCATTTTAGCGGCATCTTCTCTACTGCTATGAAACGCTGGTCGGCTCGCAGCTTTGTCGCCGTGTTCCTCGCGGTCTTCGTCGCCGTGGGGATGAGTCTCTCCGCCGCTCAGGCAACCGGCATGTGGATGAAAATGGCGATGACCTCCGACATGACCGGTTCGATGCATGACGGCTGCCCGGACTGCCCGGCGGGCAGTGACGACGGCATGAAGGCGATGGTATGCAGCGTCGTTTGCACGATGCCCGTCCTCGCCGTGCTTCCCGAGGGAGTATCCGTGCCGGTTGTCAGACAGCTCGTCTCGTTCTCCATGAGTGACTCGCTCCTTCATGGCACGCGAGCGCCACCCGATCCTGACCCTCCGCGAACCACCGACATCGGCTGACGTTCCGGCCGTCGCTTAAAGCGATCAAGCCGGGCGAACGAACGCGTCTGCGCTTTTGTGCGCATCGGCCCGGAGGTGATCCCAACCAACAAGGCCACGCGTCCCGTCATCAACGATGATCGGAAGGATCGACCGTGAGTACCGAATTCAATGGCCGCATGTCGCGTCGGGGTTTTCTCCAGGCCGGTGCGGGCCTCTTATTGGCCGCTGGGCTGCCGTCATCGCAGGTGCGTGCAGACTCGAACGAGTACCGAATCGTCGCCGCCCAGGCGCGCTCGCGTCTCGCAGGCCCAGATCGTCCGGAGACCGGCGTTTGGGCCTACGACGGAACCGTGCCGGGGCGGCTCGTGCGCCTGCGGCAAGGCGAACCGGCTCGGCTCGTCGTCGAAAACCGGCTCGATGAGGACACCACGGTCCACTGGCACGGCATCAGGCTGCCCAACGCCATGGATGGCGTGCCGGGCCTGACGCAGCCGCCGATCAGGTCCGGCGAGAGCTTCGTCTACGAGTTCACGCCGCCGGACGCCGGGACGTTCTGGTACCACCCGCACGCCAACAGCCTTGAGCAGCTTGGCCGAGGCCTCGCCGGAGCCGTGATCGTTGAGGAGCGCGACCTGGTCGCCGTCGACCGCGATCTGCTCTGGCTTCTGGCTGACTGGCGGCTCAGGGAAACGGGCGAGATCGCCTCGGGCTTCAGCAACCGGATGGAAGCGGCGATGTCCGGCCGCATCGGCAACACCGTCACCCTGAACGGCGAGGTCTCGGAGACAGAACCGGTCCGAGCCGGCGAACGTGTCCGCCTTCGCCTCGTCAACGGTTCGCTTGCCCGGATCATGGCGCTGCGTTTCGAGGAGCACAATCCGGTGGTCGTCGCGATCGACGGCCAGCCCTGCGACCCGCATGAGCCCGAGGCCGGCCGCATCCTGCTCGGTCCGGCCATGCGCGTCGATGTCGTGCTCGACATGCAGGGGGAAGCGGGACGGCGCTACGGTGTCGTCGACGATTTCTACGACGGTCTCTCCTACCAACTGACTGAGCTCGCCTATGAAGAGGCTCCGCCGCTTCGCTCGCATCCGCTCGATGCTCCGTTCGTGTTGCCGCGCAATCCCCTGCCGGACCCCGACCCTGCCGCCACCGAACGTCATGACCTGACGCTCCAGGGCGGCATGATGGGCGGAGGCATGATGGCGGGAATGGGCGGAATGAACGGTGGTGGAATGATGCAGGGGATGATGGGGACGGCCGGCGGCCCGGCCTGGGCGATCAACGGCATGTCGATGACCGGCGACGGCCATGCGGACATGAAGCCTGCCCTCACGTTCCAGCGCGGACGCAGCGTCGCACTGATCCTGCGCAACCAGACAGCCTGGTGGCATCCCATGCACCTGCACGGCCACAGCATGCGGGTGTTGAGCCGCAATGGCGAGCCGGTCCCGCACCGCCAATGGCAGGACACGGTGCTGATGGCGCCGAAGGACGTCGTCGAAGTCGCCTTCGTCGCCGACAACCCCGGCGACTGGATGCTGCATTGCCACGTTATGGATCACCAGATGAGCGGCATGATGACCGTGCTGCGTGTCGCCTGAACTTAAACCTGAAGAAAGGACACTCTCATGCAAAGACGAACGTTTCTCCTCGCAGGGACCGCCATGCTGTTCCTGCCGATTCCCGCACTGGCCGAGCCCCTCCAGGCAACGCTCTACAAGAACCCGCAGTGCAGTTGCTGCGAGGGCTATGCCGTCTATCTCCGCGACAACGGCTTCAGCGTCCAGGTCAAGCCCACCAACGACCTTGCCGAGATCAGCCGCAAGGCGGGGGTGCCGGCGGAGATGCAAGGCTGTCACACCATGTTCATCGACGGCTATGTGGTCGACGGGCACGTGCCGGTAAACGTCGTCCGCAAGCTCCTGTCGGAAAAGCCCGCCATCGCCGGCATCACATTGCCAGGGATGCCGATGGGCTCGCCCGGCATGGTCGGCACGAAGACCGAGACGTTCACGATCTACTCCGTCACGAAGGACGGCAAACCTCCGGCCGTCTACGCGACGGAGTGATCGAGGACGTCAGAACATGTCCGTGACTGAAATCAGCGCAGGGGGAGAGACGCTATGAAATCATTCCTCATGGCAGCACTCCTCGTTGTCCTGGCATCTCCCGTCGCCGCCGAGCCGCCGAAGAACTTTGTGCTACGCGATACGCCAGAGCCAGTTCCCGCGCTTCAATTCACCGATGAAGCCGGCAGGCCGCAGACGTTGGAGATGTTTCGCGGCAAGGTCGTCCTCCTCAATCTCTGGGCGACATGGTGCCTGCCCTGCCGGGAGGAGATGCCGACGCTCGATCGGCTTCAGGCAGTTCTCGGCGGCCAGGATTTCGAGGTTGTGGCGCTTTCGATCGATCGCGGCGGGCCGGAGGCGGTGAAGAAGTTCTATGACGAGACCGGCATCCAACATCTCGCCATCCACGTTGATGCGACGACCAAGGCAGGGTTTGCGCTCGGCACCATCGGCCTACCCACGACGCTGCTCATCGACCGGCAGGGACAGGAGCTCGGACGGCTCGTGGGGCCTGCCGATTGGTACGCACCCGATATGATTTCCTTCCTCGGATCGATAATCGGGAAAGACAGTATGCCACCAGGGGCTCCTCAGACCAGGCAGGACAAGGAGAAACCGTTATGAACAAACCGAGTTTGGCCAAGGCACCTCCGCACGCTACCTCCTCGCGGCCGCTCGCCGGCCGGCTTCCTTCCTGGCTGCGAGGGCAGCGCGGGCTCGTCGTCCTCGGAGACCTAATGTTTGCATTCGGCCTGGGACTAAACTGGAACTGGCTGGTCGCTGCCGGTGTTGCGCCATTGATTCTGAGCGCGCTGCCCTGCGTCGCCATGTGCGCGCTCGGGCTCTGCATGAACCGCATGGCCGGGCTTCAGGGCAAGGCATCATCCGCGGTCCGCCCGCAGATCCAATCCGACTTTCTTCCGATCGGGCCACCGCGGTCGTGCTGCTCGTCCGGGCAAGACGACGCGGCCACCGCTGTCGAAAGGTGACGACCCATGCGCACATTGCATTCAGCCCTGCTGGCCATCGCGGTGACGGTGGCTTGCGTCGCCTCGGTACTGGCGCATTCGCTCGGTGAGGTTGGCCAGGACCTCCGCGCCAAGGAGACATACTTCCAGCCGGTCGACAGCGAAGCGCCCGGATTCACGTTGGAGGATGCCGATCACCGCGTCGTGAGCCTTGCCAGTCTGCACGGCAAGGTCGTCGTGCTGAACTTTATCTACACCAACTGCCCGGATGTGTGCCCGCTTCACAGTGAACGAGTCGCCGAACTCCAAGCGATGATCAACCAGACGCCGATGAAGGCGATGGTCGAATTCGTCACCATCACGACCGACCCGAAGCGCGACACCGGCGAGGTCCTGCGCGATTACGGCAAGGCCCACGGCCTCGATCCGGAGAACTGGATCTTTCTGACCGCCGCGTCGGATCAGGCCGAAGACAGCACCCGGAAGATCGCCGAGGCCTATGGCCTCAAGTTCACGGAAAGCGAACAGGGCATGCAGATGCACGGGATCGTCACTCACGTCATCGATCAGGACGGCCGCCTTCGAGCCCGCTTTCACACGTTGAAGTTCGAGCCGGTCAACCTCGTTGTCTTCGTCAACGCGCTCACCAACCGAACCCAGAAGCCTCACGGACATCCAGAGCCGAGCCTATGGGAGAAATTGGAGGGATTGTTTCGATGATACCGAACCTCTCCGACGATTCGCTTTCCGATGCAGCCGGTTCCCGCTCCGCAGCCGCGCAGACGGTCGATGACGAATGTCGACGTCCTCTTTCCGGCTCCGGGAAACGTGCCGATGCTCGTTTGCATTGGCTGAAGTGAGGAAATGGCAATGACATCTGCCGTCATTCTGGAATCCATGTTGACCTGCCCGTATTGCGGCTTTGCCAAACGCGAGACCATGCCCACGGATGCCTGTCAGTTCTTTTACGAATGCACCAATTGCAAGAGGCTGCTTCGTCCAAAGCCCGGAGATTGCTGCGTGTTTTGTTCGTTCGGCTCGGTGCGGTGTCCGCCGGTTCAACGGCAGTGTGGGTGCTGCTGATAGGATCGCTCTTGGCAGGCCGTCACTGTTTCGAGTGAAGACTTGCGATTGAGAGGTAGGCGTCGGTGAGCGGACTACGAACGCAAGGCGGCTCGCAACCGTCACCCTCATCGCTCGACGCTTCGAGCGCACGGAGCAGATGTTCGGCAACCTCCCATCGGCTCTGGCGACAGGCCCGGTTGAACAGAGTGAGGATGTTCTCTTCGAGTTGATCGGGGCGAGTGCGCATCGAGGCAACCTCCACCTTTTCGGCAAGCCTAAGGTTTCCAGTGGTGGTAAGGTCAAGTCCTCTTGCAGCGATCTTCACAAGCGATCTTTCCCGGAGATCCGGCGAGATCATCGCCGAGGCGTTACGCCATCCGGTCACGATCACCCAACGCAACAAACCGCGCCTCGTGCTTCTCAACATCGATGACTACGAGCGGCTGATGCGGGCAATTCGGTGCTCGGACAGTTGGCAGGCCTGAAACAATGCCGCGCGAGCTGCTCGACGAATTCGAGGCCGCGGTCGACGCCTATGCGGAGACCCGTGAGGTCAGCCGATGAGCGGCTATGACGACATCCAGACCACGACGGTAATCCGTTATCCCTATCTTTGGGCGAGGGAGGCCGGCAAGGGTGAGACCGAGGGCCATAAGGTCGGCCGGTTGCCGTTGGCGTGAGGCTTTCACGACATGACGGTGATCTTGACTGTTACCGCCATGGTCTCAATCTCGGTGATTGTTTTCATCACGCTTTCGGATGACGCTGGAATCTGATTTCCCCTGATGCGTGCGATCGACTTTAAAATTGTCCTTTCTGCGATCTAAAGATGTATGAGTGGCAATAATGAATTGCTCAGATCTCCGCGCGCTCCGGTTTCAAGTATAACTCGGAAGCAACCGCAAGAGGATTACTTAACATTCTGAGGAGGAAAAAGCGAAAACCTATCCCTTTTGCTGACGAAATACGGCCGTAAACTCGAACAGACCTCATTGTGCCAAAATGATCTAATTTGTTATACTCTCGACGAAGAGGGTTCGCGATGCTGCTCGACCGAGAGGGTCCACTCGAAGCTTTGCTGAGTGCAATGCACAACGCTGCGGCCGGGCACGGCAGCACTGTGCTGCTCGAAGGCGAAGCCGGGATTGGTAAGACCTCCCTCCTGCGCGCGTTCGCGGAGCATGCCGACAACGGTTGTCAGGTCTTGTGGGGCTGGTGCGAGGCGCTTTTCACGCCGCGCCCGCTCGGACCCTTGCAGGACATGGGGCACCTGCTTGATCCGCGCGTTGCAGCACTGCTCGATCAGGCGGCTCCGCAGGAGCGGCTCTTTCCGGCACTGCTGAATGTGCTCCAGCACGCCAGTGGTGTGATCGTACTGATCTTCGAGGACGTCCACTGGGCCGACAACGCGACGCTCGACCTCATGAAATACCTCGGCCGCCGCATCTCCTTGCTTCCAACCGTGCTGGTGCTCAGTCTGCGCAGTGATGAAATCGGCGCCGATCATCCCCTGACGCATGTGATCGGCGATCTTCCGTCCGCATCAGTCACCCGCATAGCGCTTGGGCCGTTGTCTCCCGAAGCGGTGACGGTATTGGCTGAGCAGGCCGGCCGCAGCGCGGCCGACCTTTATCGCGTTACGGAGGGCAACCCCTTTTTCATCACCGAACTTTTGGCAAGCGGCGAGGTGGAGCCCGGGCGGGTGCCGGATTCCATACGCGATGCGGTCTGGGCGCGCCTGTCTCGGCTGACAGCGGGTGAGCGCAAAGTGCTTGAGGTGATCAGCATAGTGCCCGGCAGCGTGGAACCGTGGCTCATCCGGCCTCTGCTCGGCGTAGAGGCCGAAGCACTGGTGGACGAATGCGTGGCGCGCGGATTGTTGCGGCGAGACGACCAGGGCGCCGTGATGTTTCGACACGAACTTGCCCGGCAGGCAACGCTCGACCGGCTGCCGCCGAGCCTTCAGAGGTCGCTTCATGCAAAGGTGGAGGCGGCGATATCGCAACTCATCACGACCCATGCGTCTGGCTTGCTTTCACGCCGGATACACCACGCTGCCGGGGCTAACGATGGGGCGCGCGTTCTCGAACTCGCGCCACAAGCCGCGGCACATGCGGCGCGTCTTGGCGCTCACGGAGAGGCGGCTTCACATTTGGCGACAGCTCTCAGATACGTCGCACAAGCTACACCGGAGCTCGCCGCACACCTTTACGAGAACTGGGCCTATGAGGCGGGAATGGCTCTCCTACACTATGAACCGGTGATTGAGGCGCACCATCGTGCTATCGCGATTTGGCGCGACCTCGGACGCACCGACAAGATCGGTCCTAATCTGTGCAGGCTGTCACGGCTGCACTGGCGCCGCGGCGAAGGCCAGCCGGCGGAGGACTACGCAGACCAGGCGGTGCGCGAAATGGAAAACTTGCCGCCTTGCTCGGAACTGGCGATGGCCTACAGCACGCGCTCTCAGCTTCACATGCTGCATTATCGCTTCGACGAAGCGATCGATTGGGGCTTGCGCGCGATCTCACTGGCCGACCGACTGGGCGAAATCGAAACGCGCGTCCACGCTTTGAACAATGTCGGCACCGCGCTTCTTTTCGCCGACCGTCCGGGCGGCCGCGAGCGGCTGGAGGAAAGCCTGGCGCTGGCGCTCGAGCACGGATTTCACGACGATGCGGCGCGAGCCTACACCAACTTCGCGGAATGCGCCGTCGTGTCCAAGGACTTTGTCCTGGCTGAACGCTTGTTGGCCGAAGGTATCGCGTTCGCCACCAGGCACGACCTTGATTCAGCGACGCAATACCTGCTCGGCCGGCAGGCGCAGCTTCGCATGGAGCAGGGCCGTTTTCGCGAAGCTGAGACCGTTGCGCAGGGGGTCATGAACCTGGAACGCCTACCGATGGTCATGCACCTGCCGGCGCTCACTGTGCTCGGAAGGGTGCGCGCGCGACTAGGTGAGCCCGGCAGCTTGGCGCTTCTCCAGCAGGCGCTCCAAGAGGGATTGGCGACCGGCGAGCTCCAACGCATTGTGCCAGTCCGCCTTGCGCTGGCTGAAGCGGCCTGGCTTGACGGAGACGACAGTGCCGGCCATGAGCAATTAAGCGTCCTCGTCAAGATGGATCTCGATAACTTCCGTACCTGGGATTTCGGCGAACTGGCAGTGTGGTGGCGGCGATGCGGCATGACCATCCCGCTGCCGGCGCCGAAGGCGCAGATTCCCTTGGCGCATTCCGCCGAGCTCCGCGGCGATCCGCTGGCGGCGGCAAAGGAGTGGGATCGCCTGGGGCTTCCTTATGAAGCGGCGCTTGCCCTGATGCAGGTTCGCGGAGCCGATGCCGGGCCGGCATTGGGTCGTGCCGTCACGACGTTCGAGACCTTGGAGGCGCGTCCCGCTGCGGCGCTCGCCCGAAAACAGGCGCAGCGCCTGGGTGTTGCAAGCCAGTTGCCGAAAGCCCGCAGAGGGCCATATGGGGTGGCCCGCCATCATCCGCTTGGTTTGACGTGGCACGAACAACAAGTGCTCGCCTTAATCGCAGCGGGCATGAGCAACAAGGAAGCCGCCCAACGTTTGTCGCGCTCCCCGCGCACGATCGAGCATCAGGTTTCCGCCGTCCTCGGCAAATTCAACGCCGCTAATCGTATGGAGGTCCTCCTGCGCCTGCGCGGCGAGCCATGGCTCCTGCCAGCCGCTGACGCTCCGCGCGCTGTCGATAGCTAATTCGAGCAAGCTTGAGAATTTAGGGTACCAGTCGCCGGGAAATTGGGTGACCGTACCGATGTGCCCGAGCTGCTCCGCGCATAAGCTGCGCTTGCCGTCATGGGAAGTGAATGCCCAGGCAAGTGATGGTTCGCGGAGGAGGGATAGTGATGACCAGAGGTTCTACCGCATTTGCATTGGCCTTACTCGCCACGACAGGCGCCGCCGCGGCGTCGGAACTGGCGCCGGGGAACGGCCACAGTATTCATCTCGACCGCTTCAGTGGTGCGGTGTATTACACGGTCGACAAAGACGGCGGCTACCAGGTGGTTGCGACCATGGCTTCCGGAAGTGAAGTACAGCCGATCCGCTTCGTGTCCACACTCGCACCGGGCCAGCGGCTGATAATCTCCGTGCCTCAAGCATTCGGCCAGCCGTCCGCCGACTTCGAGATCATACGCGATGGCGACGTCCTTCTCGTGCAGGAGCCCAGCGTCACTTTGATCGATAACGTGTCGACCAGCGCCTTAATCGAGGAGTGATCCTCTTGGCCGGAATCCTCGGGCGATGAAAGGGTGATTCCGACCGTACCCATCTGGCCATGCCGGGCGAGCGGCCCAACATACTTGCTGTCTACGATGACAACGCAAGGACCATCAACCCGGAGGGCTGGTCGGGGAAAGAGCCGAGTGAGCTTTGTGTGCGAGAAGGCGACTTTTCGAGCACAGAAAGCTGGCTCGGCTTTTCCGGCAGGGGCTTGTGATACAGTTGGGGCTTGATACTTTACGCTATTGGTCCGCACGAACTCGCCATCGGACAACGTGGCCGATCGAGCCGCCAAGCGGCTTCTAAGGTAACGGGAGATGCGTCCATTGCAGCGTCTGGTACTGTTCGCTGTCGTCGCCTGTGGCGTCGCGGTCGGTTCCGGGCGATGTTCGCAGGAGGCCGCGGCCGCCGATAAGCTCTACAGAGTGGTCGAGGGCAAGGCTGATGCGCGGACCTACAACGGTTACCGGCGCTATCATGGTGGCTGCAACCATTGCCACGGGCCTGATGGCGTCGGCTCGACTTTTGCGTCCTCTCTCGTCGACCGGCGCCTCGATATCGAGACATTCAGGCGTGTCGTCCGCGACGGGCAGAGCAAGAGCGGGAGCTCGGTCATGAAAGGGTTCGCCAACGATCCCAATTTCGCTCCTTATATCGATGACATTTATGCCTATCTGCAAGCCCGCGCCGACGGCGCTCTCGGCCGCGGTCGGCCCAAAAAAATGGATCCGTAGAACCGCGTCGACCCGAGGAGTGGTTCGGTCGAACAGGTTGCTGGAACGCGCCTCGCCACCTCGCGGATCGACAACGCCTCCTGTCCGGCGAGTGCCTTGACAATAGCGAGGCGGGAAGAAGCAAGCACCCGATGCATGTCGTCATAGGACGTGAAATTGACCGAAGGCACGGCTTCAACGGTATCACCCGCTAGCGCGCACCTTCCGGCTTCGACAATGCGGGCCTTGGCGTCCGCTATCGTACTCAAGCGCACGGTCAAAGTGGTCATCTAAGCATCCTTCACAATTTTTCGGCCTCGAATCCTGGATAGACGAATGCGCCTTCAATGGTCCTGCAATCGCTTTCAGATACTCCCGCTGATCGGGCAATATTGTACCATGTCGTCCGAACGATGTTTGTCATGTCTTTTATAATCTTAACGGCCTCCTCCTTATCTAAGAGGAAACGATGGCACTGAGAGAGAAAATTGCTTGCGCGAGCTATCCTACCTTGATCTCCACAAATGAGCGCCAAGTCTCTTTGTTCAACACTTATTGGCGTCGAGGGAGTCAGGTCATAGGCGGGCGACAACTTCCAGCTCCGATTCTTTGCAATAGCTGCGTGATTTCGGGGATGGTCATCGGTGTTCGAGATAAGTGCATTGAAGCACATGCGTTTGAATAACTCTTGTGCCTGACGCTGCGGTTCTGCGCACACACGACGTAATTCTTCCGCAAGTAAAATGTATGACCATAGACCACGAGAACGGTGGCTGTCCTCTGCACGGAGCAAAGTCAATCCGCTCACCATCCTCGTTCTATAATAGCCGTCTTCGGATTTTTCTCGATCAAACCGTTTCACTAAAAGGACATCCCGCCCGGCGACTGACGTAATGCGGCTATCAGCCGTCACCAGGCCGCATTCGCGGCCGAGTAGTAGCATCGCATGCTCCACTCGCGCTTGATTCCAACGATCGTCGGTGCGGTTAAATTTGGCGAGCCATAGGCCGCTCTCGTCTTCAACGACTGCTTTCGGTCGTGCACCGCCCATGGACGTGCCGAGCAATAAGATTTTCTCGATCTGCTCTCGATCGGCAGCTTCGTCGACCTCCTCGTCGCGCACTATTGTGTCCGCGATTTCTTGTAGTCGTGCGAGGTCAATAGTCTTATTGAAATGATGGCTCGGAGCAGGTGGATCGACGTTCAATCCGAATCCTAATGCGCCCGCGCGATCGTCAGGGGAATGGAGTAGATAGTCCAGTTCGCCCAGAGGCGCTTTGCCAGCGCATTTCTCGATCAGTCTACGCCCCCAGTGGTCTGGTCCTGCGTCGCGTAATGAACCAAAGATACCACCCATTGCCGCTGTTTCATAAGTTCGAGCGGCAATTTGTAGTTCGGCAGGGTCAATCTCTACGGCTTCCGGGTTTTCCCGATAGGTCCGACCGTAGACAAACTGGCCCACGTTTGTGCCTTGCCGATCCTGCTTTAGCGAAAAGCGGCCAGCGGTTACCGGCTTGGTCTTTTCTGGAAGCGTTATATAAACAAAGCAATTCGAAGGACCGTCTTTAGAAATTGTCATCCAATGTTCTTTCCTGTCGTGCCCGCTGAGGTGCCCGTGCCCTTTCGAGAGCTCTCCCTTCCTGATCTGTTTCGGGATCGGCAACTTGCATGAGTTGTTCCGTAAGGCCATAGACCCAAAGCAGCGCGACATATACGGCAATGCTTGTTGAGGGCTTACCCTTCTCAGCGTCTGAAACCACGCGCCTGATGACACCGATCTTTTCAGCGACCTCCTGAAGCGTAAGATTTCTACGAAGGCGAGCTGTCTTGAGGTTTGCCCCAAGAACGTTCAGTGAGCGCTCTACAGCGTAAGGGGGTGCCAAAAGTAATGCGCTTTTTGCTACCATGATGCCTTGAAAGCTCCTTATCTGCCGTAAAGTAACCTCAAGAGAACATTTACAGCACTTACCCAATATGTCAAGAGATGTCATCTCAAGGTGACATAAAGCGAGATTGTGAGCCTTCAAGGTAACGTTATCGGATAGTGCATCAAACACCGGAAGCGGTCCTTGTGGCATTTGCTCTATACGCCGTGGGTTTCGGCAAACTGCGTCGAAACGGTTCCCTGACTTTCTTCCGCTTCAGGTAGTCGGCTCTGGCGGGAGCACTCGGACTCACAGTCAGAAGCAAAACGCCTCGCAAGCGGTCCTTTGCCGTCTGACGATAGCACCGCATAGCAAAGCCGTTCCAACCACATGGAAGAAGTGCGCCTCATCAACAGGCAGTTGGATCTACGCAGTTTGAAGCAGCAGTCACGAGCCGATTCCGCGGCCCTCGTCATTCCTTTGAACAGAGCTCCAAAAATGTGCGCCCCCCGACCTTATTACTCTCCTAAAGATTGCAACCAGAAACCGCTAACGGGCGAAACGGAACCCCTTGGAATGCATCGCGCGCGGGAGTGTCGCAAAACTCGGCTGAGGGTGGAAAGTGAGGGAACCACGGCGCCTATTATGCCACTATATGGGGTAATATTGCTCATTTCTTTATATATTTGCAATCACTAATAGATATTATAGTCTCTTTTCATCTTTGCAAACGTATCGTATGGAGAACATCTTAAGTAGCGAGCCGAGTAAACGAAACGCCTTTCAGTAGGCATAACTCCACCACGATCGACGCACGCAGGGGAGGTAATCATGGCGTTCACTTTGGAGGTCGTCGGCAAAGGGTTTCGGCTGAAGAACGCCGACAACATCCGCGAAATCGACGTCTCGCCGCAACAGGTAAAGGCTTGGCGGGAGATATTCGCCGCGCTGCCGCAGCATTCATGGTCATCGGAAGCGTCAAACGACAGAGCCATCGATGACAAGGGCATGAACACATCTATCGGCGACCATGCGCGCATTGCATACGGCATCCACTAGGGTGCCCACCCCCAAGATCCTGACGTTCTCAAAGGGCGGCACCGCCGCCCTTTGATCTGCATTCTGCGGCACTCTTGCCGATCCGAGTTTCAAAAAAACGGAGCAGGGAATAGCTGATGTCTTTGATCAATTTCTTCGCACGCAACCGTTTCGTACGTCCTGACTCGTCGAAGCCGTTCGACTCGATCATCGATCAGACGCCAAAGAACGGCAAAAAGAACGAGGTTCCACCCGCACTGCCGTGGAATGGCGGTCCGTCCGGCATCGTCGAGCGCCAGGTGGAGCCGGGGCTTTGGCCATTCCGCATCTACGAGGAGGCGGGCATCGACCCGAAGGATAACAAGGCGCTGAACGAGCAAACGGCGGCGACGCCCGAGCTCGACCCAAAGGCTTTCGGTAACCGGCCGTCGGCGAGCAAAGAGGCAGACAAGGCGCTGGAGCAGGGAGACGATGTTTTCGTCCTGAGCCCGGAACGGCTGGATCTGCTCGAAAAGCAGCGAACGGCACTCGGCACGGCCAACGACAAGGCCAAGAGCGAGACCGATCGAGACAAGGCGAAGGACGATCTCGTGGTCGCGATCGCCGAGGAGGTCGATCTGGCCTCAAAAAGCCTCGGAACGCCGAAGTTCGGCACGGACAAGAAAGACAAGAAGCTCGACGTGAGCGAGGTGAGCGATCTCATCCGCCCCATCGCCGAGCGGGCACCGGACGACCCGATCTTTATGGAGGCGCTCAATCAGGTGCGCGACATGAAGGAGAAGGAGTGGAAGGCCGACGGCAAGACCGACGATCAGCTCGGACGCATCGCCAGCCTCGGCGACAAGAAGGACTATGACGCGGTCGCCAAGGAGACAAAGGATCAACTCGTTGATGTTGCCCTCGCCGCCGGTAGCGAGGAGGGCGCACAGATCACTGCGCTCACGAACCGCGCCTCGATCTATGCGGGCTACACCGCCGGAGATCCGGAGAAATACGGTGCCGCTCTGAAGGCGGGGATCAAGGACGCACTTCAGGAGGTGCGTGTCGATCGCCACGTCCGTGATCTCGAAAGCGCCTATGGAAAGGGGGGCGTCGAGGGTGCCGAGAAATTCCTCGCCAAGCTCAGCGAGAAGACCGACCTCGCCCATGCGCTTCCGAGTTTAGATACCTCCGGCAAGGCGGCGGGAGATATAAAGAAGCTGCTCGATCAATCGAGCGGCTCGCTGATCGCATCGGACCCTCGCGTCCGCAAGATGATCGACCAGTCGATCGACAGCCTCGCCGCTTCCGGGACCGACGGCGACACCCCGGCGAAGATCAAGGCTTTGCAGGATCTCGCTGTTGCCTCGCAGAATATTCTTTATGGCGACGGCAAGAAAGCCGGCGCTGGCAAGGAGATCGTCGACCATATTGCCAATCGCCTCGTCGACAAGATGAACACCGATCTGCCCGGCAGCTACATCAACGTGCTTTCGCATCAGCGGATATTCAGCATTTTGAGCAGCGAGGACGCCAAAGGCGGCGGCACGGCGCTGCTGACTGCGATCGCGGCCCGCACGGCAGAGCTCGGAGTTGCAAAGAGCGACGAGTTGGAGGCCAAGGGGCAGCTCGGCTACAACGACTATCTGGAGCAGAACTCCGACGCGCAGTGGGCGGTCCGCCACAGCATCGAGAATTTCGGCAATGTCTCGAAGGCGCAAGACGAGAAGATAACGACGCTCTACAACGAGCTTTATCACGGCCTGTCCGGCTGGAATGGCGCCAAGCCCGATGACCCGGTTTCGGGCGCCACGCAGCTCGCCCGCGACATGGAGGCGATCGACAACCTCAGCCCGGAGAACAAGCAGAAATCCAAGGATCTGGTGAAGGAAGGCGAGGTCCGGCAGCAGCTCTGGGAGCAGCAGGAAAGCATCGATCTCGCCCTCAAGATCTACGAGACGCCGCTCAACAAGGTCGACGGCCTCAATACGGATGCGCCGATACCGTCACTGTTCGGCACCGGCATCATGATGACGAAGTCGAAATCGATCAGCGAGGCGATGAAGGGCCTGCCCGACATGCCCAAGAACGAGGCTCCGGATCCCTACGCGAACGTGGAAAAGGGCGCCGATCCTGCCGCTACCGGCACGATCTGGGTGGAGCGCTCAGCGCGCGCGCTTGCGACCTTCGCCGTAACCGAAAGCCTCAAGGGCCGTGTCGGCGATATCCATACGGCGCTTGCGGAAAACCGCATCCAAGCCGCTTTCACGAACGGTGGAGCCGGCTTGAGCAGGGCGGAGCAGGACGCCGTCACGAAGTATATCGAGGGGAAGGGGGACGACAAGAATCCCGACCTCAAGAAGTACGTGAAGGACGTGGTGGACAAGATCGGCGAGGGCCGCCTCAAGGATATCGTGGCGGGTCGGGTCCAGGCGACCGGCAGCGAACGGGCCCAAATCCAGCAAATGGAGAGGCTCAATGTCGGTACCAATGCGATCACCAGGGTTTCCGGAGGAGGCAGCGCGATCCTGTTCGGGCGTAACCTCGACGCGCTGGGCACGACCGGCGACGACATGGTCTATTACGTGCCGCACACCATGATGATGATGACGGCGGCAAAGACGGCACTGATGCCGAACGCCCGCGAGATAATCCTTGGCAAAGGCCCCGACGTCCCGACGACGGCAGAAGCAAGGATCGACGCGATCAAGGAGCGCGTCAATAGCAGCGGTCTCTCCTCAGGCCAGAAGAAGGTCTGGAGCGGCGCGTTGAATTCGGGGCATTTCCTTCGCGGCACGGGCATCGACGCGCTCTATGTCGGAGCGGATCTCAGCAACGCCATCATGCAGGGCACAGGCTGGATCGTCGGAGACAAGGCCGACGGCGTCAAGGCGTCAGGCTACGGCATTGCAACCGTGAGTGATGCCATGTTTGCGGCCGCTGGTGGAGCGGGTGCACTTGAAGCGAAGGCGGCGAACAACGGACTCGTGCGGCTCATGAAGCGGCTCGGTCCGCTAAAGTTTTCCGGCGTCGCGGCGGTGCTGCAGCTCGCCGGCGCCGGCATTGTCCAGGGCCGGAGCGCCTATAATGCCTCCCATACCTATGACAAGGCGGATGCAGACGCGATCCAGGTGATGTTCGGCGTGAAGGATCGCAAGGTCGCCGAGGCCCTGGCGGAACACAATGATCTTCTCGACGAAGGGGTCATGGGCATCCTGCAGACGGTCTTCCCCGGTGATGAACATTTGATGGGCGGAGACAAGGGGACCCGCAGCGCCGACGCTGTTCTGAGCGGGACCTACGGCGCCGAGGGATATACGCGGGCCCGTCTTGGCCAGCTCTTCAATCGCCTGACGCCGGAGCAGGCGACCGAATTGTCCGAAACTATTCGCGACATGACGGCTGATAGCAAGGGTAAGCTGCCGGGTACGCAGGACGATCTGAAATACCTGAAGCTTCCGGTCGATCCAGCAAAGGCGGATCTGTCGGACTACCCGACGGTGACATACAACGCTGAGCGCAAGCGCTACGAGGATTCCGTGACGACAATGTATTGGGACGGCAGCCAGTGGTGGATGCCGCAGAAGAAGATTTCCGCGGAGGATGCGATGCTGCCGAGCGACGATCCATTATGGTACCAACCCTCGGACGGGACGCTGATGCATGAAAATGCCTTTGCCTCGTACGTAGAGCCGCGCAGCACCGAGGGACTGAAGGCGTGGCTCAGACGAAAGGGTTATCTTTAGGCGCCCATAAAGGAGCCGGCCCTGCTGCGCCCACCGTACTCGCGCGGATGGGCGCTACCTGCGGAAGCACAAAGGCGGGGTTCAGCGTCGATTGACCGAACCTCGCTGCCGCCCGAACCGGAAAATCAGAGACAAAACCAGGGACAACCCACGCACGGCTGAGGATAGAGCAGCGCGCCTTGGGATCGGCGTGCCTGTCGCGGAGGAAGCGGCGCCCAGCACGCGACCGGCAAATTGCCAAGAAGGAGGAAAGAGTTCTGATGACTGTCATGGAAAAGTCGCGACCGGACGATGCAACCGCCATCTTCGACAAAAGAAGGTGGCTGGAGTCTCATGAGGCCGATTATCACAAGGCACTCGGCAATCGCCAGGTGCAGATGATCGCGATTGGCGGGGCGATCGGTACGGGGCTGTTTCTAGGCGCCGGCGCCCGTCTGCAGGCCGCAGGTCCATCTCTGGCGATCGTCTATCTCGTTTGCGGCGCCTTTTCCTTTCTCATCCTGCGCGCGCTTGGCGAACTGGTACTGCACCGGCCGAGCAGCGGCAGTTTCGTCTCCTATGCACGTGAGTTCCTCGGCGAGAAGGCCTCCTTCGTGGCCGGTTGGATGTATTTTCTCAATTGGGCAATGACCGGCATCGTCGATATCACTGCCGTTGCTCTCTATATGCACTACTGGGATGTCTTCGCCGGCCTGCCGCAATGGGTCTCGGCGCTCGGCGCGCTGCTGATCGTCGGCTCGATGAACCTTGTCGGGGTCAAGTGGTTTGCCGAGATGGAGTTCTGGTTCGCCCTCATCAAGGTGTCGGCGATCTTGCTCTTCCTTGCCGTTGGCACGTTTTTCCTTGGAACCGGCATGGAGGTCGCCGGCAGTGCCACCGGTCTGCATCTGATCAGCGAGAACGGCGGCCTCTTCCCGAACGGCCTGCTTCCTGCGCTCGTGCTCGTGCAGGGTGTCGTCTTCGCTTTTGCCGGCGTCGAACTGGTTGGTACGGCAGCCGGTGAGTGTTCAGACGCGAAGACCATCTTGCCGCGCGCCATCAACAGTGTGATCTGGCGCATCGCTCTGTTCTATGTCGGCTCGGTCGTGCTTCTCGTCTGCCTGCTGCCCTGGACGGCCTACAAGGCAGGAGAGAGCCCGTTCGTGACATTCTTCGGCGCACTCGGCATACCCGGCATCGGCACGGTGATGAACATCGTCGTGCTGACTGCAGCCCTGTCGAGCCTGAACTCCGGCCTCTATTCCACCGGCCGCGTGCTGCGCTCGCTGGCGCAAGGCGGTTCCGCGCCGGCGTCCCTTGCAAGGATGAATGCGCAGGCGGTGCCGCATGTGGGCATACTGGTGACCTTGGCCATCTATGTCTTCGGCGTCCTGCTCAACTATCTCGTGCCCTCTCATGTATTCGAGATCGTCCTCAATGTCGCCTCGCTCGGGATCCTGAGCACCTGGGGTTTCATTATCGTTTGCCAGATGGCCTTCCGCCGGGCCGTCGCCCGCGGCGAGGTCGAGGACGTGACGTTCAAGATGCCCGGCGCCCCGGTCACCTCGTGGCTGACGCTCGCCTTCCTTTGCGGGGTCGTGGTGCTGATGGCGCTCGACTATCCGAACGGGACCTATACCGTCGCCTCGATCCCCTTCGTCGCGCTGGCGCTTTGGGGCGGATGGAACTGGGTCAGCAAGCATCGGCGGACGGAGACGCTGTCCGACGTAATGCTGGCGCAGCAAATGCGTCAGTGACCACCATATTCCTCAAGTGGCGCCGTCAACCTGGCGGCGCCCCTTGATCTTAAAGGAACGGCGCATCAGGCCACGGGAATTCCAATTCCCAATTCGACGAGGACCACGTCGATCTGCTTTGCCGAGGAAGGAGCGGCATCGCCGTTTCTGATCTTGTCGGCCAAGCTCGGTATATAGACCTGCCCGCTGATATAGCGCTCATTCAATCGCTGCGCGTCCGTGTAGCTTCCGTCTGAGCCGGTGGTCGCCGGCAATTTCGCCGGATCGCCGCCGAACTCGTCGAGCGTATGGTGCAGATTGTCGCGCAACTTCTCCAGCCCTTCCTTCGGAATGCTGTTCAGCCAGTCGATAAAACGTTGGCGATCGGCCGGCTGATCGAGACGATAGCCCTTCAGTTCCGCGTATCTGGCGAGGATCGGCACCGGGCTGTGGCCGTCGCCGCTCTGGTCGACGAGCGCGCCGGCGGTGGTTTCGTCGAGCTCGGAATGGGCGAGGAAGCGCTTTGAGGTATCCGTCATGTATTTGTTCGAATCGCGCGTATCGGCAACGATCATCTGGGAAATCACAGCGGCGCCGACGATGACGAGACCGGCCGGACCGAACATCGTGCCGGTGCCGAGAGCCGCCATGATGGTTCCGCCGGCTGCTGCGGCCGAAAGGCTGCCCATGAGCGGGTCGCCGGCCTTGAAGTAGTCGAAGGCCACCCACGCATCGAACCCGCCGCTCAGCGCCCCGAGAAACTTGACGGCCGGCCTGCTGCTGCTGCCGAAATGCTTGACGGCGGCGGAGTCGGCGTTGAGACGGTCCATTCCGCCTAAAATCTCCACCGTTCGCTGGCCGAGCCCGACCGCATCGATCACCACTTTCAGATCGTTTCTGAAAGTGGGGTTGTTCTGCGCCACAGTCGCCGAGTTTGCGACGCTCGCTCCCGTGGCCGCAATGCCGATCAGCCGCAGCATCTGGCCAGGGCCGGTCGTGTTCGCAAAAGACCTGACGCCGCTCGAACTCTTCAGATCGTTCAGGTCGTCGTTGAGGGTGGCCATCTTTGCGCGGGATTGCTCGACCGTCTCGCCCGGCTCGGGCAGGGACTTGGCGACCGCATCGATCGCCCCGTCCATGTCGGCCTTGGGAATGCCGAGCATCTGCGAGAGCTTACCCTGCTTCAGCGCCTCAAGACTGTTCCTGGCTTTGCCAAGTGCGGCCGGATCGCCGGATTGCAGGTCGGTGAAGGCCGGCAGGACCTTGTGACGGATGATCTGGGTCGTTGCCTCTTCGGCGAGCTTCCTGCCCCGGTCGGTCAGGCGAGCTTGAGCGCCCAGCAGGTTCAGCGCGGCCGGACTGTCGAGCAGCGCCGGGTTCTTCTTCATTGCGATTTCGACCGCCATCGCGGTCTTTTCGTCCGACAAGATCTTGCCGATCTCATCGTTGACGGCTTGCTGCTGCGAGGCGAGTTCCGGCGGCAGATTGCCGAGTGCCGTCAATTGCTGCAGCAGTTTTTCGCCGCTTGCTGCGATGTTGTCCTCCAGGCGCTTTTCTGTTTTGGCCCATTCCGGGCCTTTTTCCGTCTTGTAGTCCTCGATCGCCTTGGCGAGTTGCTCGGGTGTCATGGTCCTTCCGTGGTTGGAAACCAACCACTGCAGCTCCTGCATATGCGCCGAATAGGCAAGGACATCCTGGTTGACCCTGCTGGCGGCATATTGCTTCACGTTTGGAATGATGTTCCGGACGACGAAATCGGGCGAGGCCGCCGCACTCTTGGCCGCGATGGCAATCGGGTAGTCGAGGCGGGAGCCGTTGCCGATCGCCATCGGTATGGAGTTCGGGTGATAGCCGCCGATCTCGGCAAAGCGCTCGACGATTGCATCGGCGCCCGGACTGCCGCTGATGCGGTCGATGATCGTCATCATGTCCGCCTGGCCGTTCATTCCGATCAAGTCGCCGCCGATCTTTTCCTGCTTCCTGGTATTCGCCGCCTCGATGGTTGGCATGGCGGAAGAGACCAGCTCGACGGCCAGCCGCGGATCGGCGCCGGCGGTCAGCTGCTCGAGATTAGCCATCGTCGTTGCGGCATCGCCCTGATTGCTCATTCCCTTCCCAGGCTGGTAGTCTGCGAGGGGCTTCGATGCCCAGTCCGCGGCTTTGTCGATCAGGGCCTTCGCGTCGTCGGAGCGCGCGAGAACCTGCTGGACCTCCGGCGCGGCCGAGCCGTAGGCTGAAGAGAGTTTGCGGAACGCTTCGTCCGGCCCGCCGGCGGCGTTTGCAGTGTCGATGATTGTGCGTGCCCTGGCTTCGGCGTCGACGCCGGCATGCGTCGAGGGGCGCAGGCTGACATTCAGCGCTTTCGCGGTGTCTTCGATCGCCATCCGGGCGGGTGCCGCATCGGTCCAGTCGCGGTCGTAAAGGCGCTGCAGCGTCTCGGAGCGCTCTTTCTCCGGCAGCTTTTCGACATAAGTCTTGAGGTCCTTGGCGATCTCGCCGGTCTCCGCCTGATAGTCGATTTTCGGGTCGTCGGAATACTGGATCCGGTTGCCGCGATCATAGATCCCGTCCGCCATCACCGATTCCTCGTCCGTCTTCAGGCCGCGTTCCTCGATCGCCGCCTTGACGGCGTTGCCGGCGGGGCCCGCATCCAGCCAGTCGCTGTTGATCAGCCTGAGGGCTGCGGCCTGTCGTTCCGCCTTCGGCAGGTTGTCGAGATAGGCTCCGGCGTCGCGCTGCATGTCCCTGCCTTCGGCGGCATAGTCGATTTTCGAAGGGTCGTCGGCATAGGCGAGCTTGTTGCCGCGGCCATAGAGATCATCGATGAAGGCGGCCTCGCCCTTGGGCACGCCTTTGCCGTCCACGGGACCTTGCGCAACGAGCTCGGGCGAGGCGAGCGGCACGATCACCACGTCATTGGGGTCGATCGCCGCCGTGTCCGCCGTCAGCTTGATGCGGTTGGCGGCCATGAGGTCGTCGAGGCTGACATGGTTCTCCTTGGCGATCTCCGACAGACTGTCGCCCTTCTCGACGACAATCACTTTCTCGGTTCCAGGATCGATCGTCTTCGGCCCACCTTGCTCGGTGCGTTCGCGCACGGCCTGGTTGATCTGCTCGATGAAGAACCGGCGCTGCTCCTCGGAAACGGCGGCGGCGCGACCGCTGCTTGCGTCGTAGCGGCTCTTGCCGTCGATATCGATGCGAAAGGACATGGGGCGTGATCTCCTTGGCTTTATGCGGCACGCGAGGGATGCACATCCAGCGGAAAGCGCCGGAAGCGAACTTCGTCTCTGAAATCAAGACACTGGTCGTTGCGCGCGTGCGCGCGAGGCCACTATGGCGGGCCTGCTTAATGGTTTGATGACAAGGGCCGGATTTCTTGCGCCGCGGGCGGAGACCTTTATTGAGGCGCCGTTCCAAGGAGGCTGCGCAGCATCGCTGGAGCCTCTTTCAGGATGGCGAGCTCTGCAACCATGTATTGCAGGAGATAGTTGAGGTAGAGGACGATCAGCACAGCGAAGATCAGGTTCTTGACCGCCAGGGAAAGATCAAACACGTGCAATTGCGGCGACATGCGCGACAAGTAGGCGAGCATGAGGTCCGCGATCAGTAGGGCGAGCACGATCGGTGCGATCAAAAGAACGCCGGTCTGCATGATCCGGTCGAGGATTGCGAGCACGGCCATGGCCGCTCCGGAGCCCAGCGTCGGCGAGAAGCTGGTCACGGGCCATATTTCGTAGCTTCTGTAGAAGGTGTCGGCGAGCAGGGAAAAGCCGCCGGACTTGAAGAACAGGGCGACTAGAGCCAGGACGAAAAAGGTTCCGGCGATGCTGGTTTCCGTCGCCTGCAGCGGATCGACGAGCTGCGCCGATGTCGAGCCTCGCTGCAGGTCGACGAGATCGCCAGCGACCTCGGCGGCCCAGAAGGGGATGCCGAGCACGACGCCCAGGATGACACCGATGATGATTTCCTTCAGGATAAGACCGGTCACCATCAAGGTCGAGAGGCCCTGCCCTTCCGCGAGCGTTGCCGTGAAGCTTGGTATCAGCGGCAGGGCTATGGCGATCGCCACGCCCGACCGGATCAGCCCTGTAAGGCCGAGCCGCACGAAGGCAGGGGTGACGACGATCATGCCGAGCGCGCGCGCCATCGCAATGGCTGTGCCCGCAAGTATCGGATAGATGGTATCGAACAGCGCTGATGTGGCGGTGAGAAAATCCACGCGCCCACCTACCGCGTCAAGGCCGGAAAGATGTCGAGCGTGTTGCTGGCGAAATTGGCGACCTGAGCGGCAAGCACCGGACCGAGAATCACGAGTAGCAGCATGACGGCGACGAGCTTGACGGCTTGCGGCAGCGTCTGGTCCTGGATCTGGGTCAGCGCCTGGATGAGGCCGACACTGACGCCGATGACGATCGCGATTGCGAGCGCCGGGGCCGAGGCGATCAGCACGGTCAACATGGCTTTTTGCATTTGGGCGAGGAAGGCGGTTTGATCCATCGGCGCTATCCGTAACTCAGGATCAGGCCGTGCATCAGCCGCGACCAGCCGTTGACCGCGACGAAGAGGAATATCTTCAACGGAATGGAAATAAGGGTAGGGGAGACCATCATCATCCCCATCGCCATCAGCACGGTTGAAACGATGAGGTCGATGACGAGAAACGGCAGATAGAGCAGAAAGCCGATCTCGAAGGCGCGCGTCAGCTCCGAACTGACGAAGGCCGGGACGAGGATCAGAAGGCTGTCGGTCTTCACCGAGGCTCTGGCTTCCTCCGACCAGATGCGCTCGGTCGCCTGCATGAAGAACTGACGTTCGTTCTCATCCGTGTAGCGTTCAAGATGCGATTGCAGCGGTGCGCGCAGGGACTCCGCCGCCCGCATCATGCTGTCCGTCGATTGCACGTCGACCCGCTCGCTTGACAATGTGCGGTACATCTCTCCGACCAGCGGCGTCGTGACATAGACCGTGAGGATCAGCGCAACGCCGTAGAGCACGAGATTGGGCGGCGATTGTTGGATACCGAGCGCATTGCGAATGAGGAAAAGAACGATCGAGATTTTCAGGAACCCGGTCATCGTCACCACCGCGAGCGGAATGAGCCCGATCGTCGAGACGATGATAATGATCGGGATGAGATTGGTGGTCGCCTCACCCATCTGCCGAAAGCCGCACCACGCGCACGCCAAGGCCTTCGCCGATCCTGATCAGTTCGCCCTTTCCGACGAGCCGCCCGTTCGCCATGATGTTGACGGGGGTAGAAAGGCTCGGGCTTGTGTGAAGAACCGTCCCTTCGCCCATCCTGGCGATTTCCTTCAGCGGGAACTCGGCGCGGCCGATCTCGAATACCAGCTGGACTGGAAGGTCTGCCAGCGTTTCGAGCTGGTCGGACGGAGGCGTATCCTTTTTTGACATGGCGGAATGTTCCCAACTTGCTCTTAGATCTCGCCACGTAGACGTAAATACGAGGCCGGAATCGCCCCGGCGCAGCGAGGCGATCAGGTGGTTGCCGATAAGGGCGAAGGGTTCTTCGCCATTGGGCTGCTCGCACATGACGATATCGCCGACGCCAAGACTTTCGTATTCGCCTGTGGTCAGGTGCTGGATGCCGGCGCATAGCTGGATGGGCTGGACCAGGTTTGCCGTCAATGCGCCCAGGCCGCTCGCATGCCCACCAAGGGCCTTGCCGATCTTGAGCGCCGCCGCAGCACTCAAGTGCAGTTCCGCATGGTGGGGCAAGCTGCCGCAATCGATCGTCCAGCAAAGCTTGATGGGACATTCGCCCGCAGCATCCGGCGGCGGGCCGGTCCGGACCGGTTCCCCGATACGGTCTTCCAGTTCTGCAAGATTTGAGGCGAGTGCCTCCTCGATGAGGATGTTGCGCTGCAGAGGGGAAAGGGCCGCTATTCTTCCGCGAACCCCAAGGCCCGGCGCAAGCTCGTCGAGCGCGGCTGCAGGAATCATGAAGCGGCCGGCCGACGCGCCGATGAAGAACGCAAGCTCGACCGGTTCCGTCAGCGATCGCGTGCTGTCCTCGGGCCGAATGACGATGGTTGCCGTCGCCAGCGAGAGCCGAAAAGCCATGCGGATCCTTGCCAGCATGTTGAGTGCGTCGACATGGGCGGCCGCGACCTCTGGCAGGCAGGACGGGTCCTCGGCAAGGGTACGAACTTCCTGGGCGCCGGCGCGCGTCTGCGTTGAGATGCTCATCCTGTCACCTTCCCCGCTTCTTGCTCTTCGGGTGGGTGATGTCCTCGTCCTCCATCTCGCTGACGACGTCGGCACGCCTTGCTTCCTCGCGCCGGCTTTCCTCGGCAAGGAACAGGAGGCGATCATGCAGTTTCTGTTTGCGCCGGTACTCGGCCGCAAGCTCCTGCTTTTGCTTTGCCTCCTGCCTTTCGCGCATCTCGGCGGCGTGAACCTGCTCCTCGAGCTGGCGGGCGCGGTGGTCCATGGCGGAGAGCGCGCCGCGGTAACTTTGGAGGTCGCGGTGACCGGCGGTGCCTTGAGCGAGATGGGCGTAGAGAACGTCTTCTTCCCGTCTGCGCTCATCCTCATGGGAAAGGCTTTCGTCCCTTGCCGCCTCAGCGGCCCGGGCGGCCTGCTGGTGGCGGCCTAGCTGACGCTGCGCCTTTTCTTGCGCCCGCCGCATTCTAAGCGCCCGCAACTCGACGAGTTGTCGCAAATCGACCTTCCGGGTCACGATGCGATCCTTTTCAACTGCTCCTGGGTTTCTTCCAGGGAAGAAAAATCGCCGCTCTCCTGCCGCAGAAAGGCTTCGATGGCGCCGTGCTTTTCGATTGCTTCATCCGACAACGGATCGACGCCGTGCTCGTATTCGCCGACCCGGAGCAAGAGTTCGATCTGCTCGTAACGGGCAAGCAGCGTGCGGATATGGGCGGCGTGATCGCGGTGCGCCTTGCCTGCGACGCTTTCCATCAGGCGGCTGCGGCTCTTCAGGATGTCGATGGCTGGGAAGAAGTTGCGCTCGGCCAGGCTGGAGCCCAGCATGATGTGACCATCGAGAATGGCTTTTGTCTCTTCGGCAACCGGATCGAGCGTGCCGTCACCCTCGGTCAGCACGGTATAGAGGGCTGTGATCGAGCCGCCCTGTCCGGGGCCGGCGCGCTCCAACAGGCGCGGCAGCGCGGCAAAGAGCGAGGGCGGATAACCTCGCCGCGTCGGCGGTTCGCCCGCCGCCAGGCCAATTTCCCGTTGCGCCCGGGCGAAACGGGTGACGCTGTCCATCAGCAGAAGGACGTCTTGACCCTGGTCGCGAAAATATTCGGCGATGGCCGTCGCACCGTAGGCCGCTTTCACCCGCTCGATCGCCGGACGATCGGATGTTGCGACCACGACCACCGAGCGCTTGCGGCCCTCTTCGCCGAGCTGTCTTTCGATGAACTCCCGCACTTCGCGCCCGCGCTCGCCGATCAGCCCGATGACGACGACATCCGCCTTCGTGCCGCGGACGATGGTGGAAAGGAGCGAGGACTTGCCGACGCCAGGCTCGCCGAAAACGCCGACGCGTTGCCCGCGGGCAACCGTCAGCAGCCCGTCGATCGCACGGATCCCAAGTTGCAGTGGCTCGGTGATCAGGTCGCGCTGGAGCGCATTGGGCGGTGGCCGGTGGGTCGGATAGTAGGTGTCGGTGACGACCGGAATGGCACGATCATCGGCAAAGTCGAGGAGCTCTCCCAAGGGATTGAGCACGCGGCCGAGGAGGTCGTCGCAAACCGGGATCTGCAAGGTCTTGCCAGTTGCGATCACCTCCGCGCGCGTGGACATGCCCTGAAGATCGCCAATCGGCGTCAGGATGGCCTCCTCGTCTTCGAAGCCCACCACCTCCGCCGGCACGGTCACACCGGAAACAGGATCCCTGAGGTGGCAAAGTTCGCCGATCCTGACCATCGGCGCGGTCGCATGGACGATGATGCCGGTAATCCTGCGGATCCGGCCGCGAAGGGGTCGCGTCTCGCTCGTGAGCGCCCGCTGGCGCAGGCGCTCGATGAGCGCGCCTGGATCCGACAGCACATGCTCGTTCATGCGGCAGGTTCCGATCGGTCGGACCGGACGCCGAGCAAGGCTTCGCGGATGACCGACAATTGTGTATCGAGGCCTGCATCAACGACGGCTACGGCGCTGGCGAGAACGCATTTGTTGCCGTCGAGCCGCGGATCGGCAAGCACGGCGATCTTGAGCGCGCCACTGCCGTTGTGGCGCTCAACGACTTCGGCGACCCGGTCGGCCAATGCGGGAGAGACAGTGATCGTTACCTCGCGCTCATGCTGAAACGATTGAAGCGCCTGCTGCGCCAGATTGGCGACCAGCTCTGCCTGATCGAAACGGCCGAGCAATTTTTCGGCGATCGCTAGGCCGAGTTCGGCAATCTGCCGGTCGATGCCGGCCAGATAGGCATTGACGTCGGCGGTGGTCTTCAGGAGCAGGGCCGCTGCCTGCCGTTCTCCCTCCAGCCTGCCAGCCTCGTAGCCCTTTCTTCTGCTCGTCTCGACGACGTCGCGAACCTGCGCAAGCTGCTGATCCGCCTTGGCCTTCGCCGCCTCCAAGAATGCGAAGCCTTCAAGCCAATGTTCGCCTTCGGCCTGCTTGAGGATTTTCTTGGCCGGGCTTGTGGGGATCTCGTTCATCGCTCCTCCTTGACGGTGGCGCCGGTGTGATCGTCCCTGGCGGTTTCGTGCCGCAACAGGCGCCTGACGATCGCAGCGCCGGTGGCGGCGTCTCCCGGCTCGGTGAACGGAGCATCGTCGCCGCCAGTCTCACCCCTCAGTCGAAGCCATTCCGCCAGTGCAGTGGGCAGCGAGGCCTGCCAGCTCGCCCAGCATCTGCGACCGTCGACGTCAATCGCCTGCATCAAGGCATCGAGGCCGCCCGCAATCTCATGGCCCGCGGCAAGGTCGCGGTTATCGACGGCCACCCGGAAAGCGCGGTCACCGACGCGCTCTTTCATCAAGGCGACTTCGCGGCTGCGGATTTCGCCGGCAAGCGCATGACCCCAGAACACGGCCCCAGCCAGGTAGCTATGTTGCGCGACAGCCTCCGGCGGCAACGCAAGGAGTTTGAGATCGTCCGGTTCGGGACAAGGGCAAAAGCCGGCGTCCGGAAGGTCGAATTTGTCCATAAGCAGCCGCATAAGCAGCCGCTGGACCCGATCGGATTGCTGCAGCCTGACGGCGGCCTCGATCGAGATCGCCTCGTCATAGGCTTGAACGATATGGCGGTGATGAACAAGGCGGGCCGGGGCGGTGCGGAAGGCCGCCCAGACATTCTCCAGTTCGGCGGCCGCCGCGCCGTTTGCCGATGAGCGATCCGTCACTTTGCCGGACCGTAGGGCTGCAGCGGATAGACTTTCCGCCGGCTGCTGTGCTTGCGCCATGCCAGGTATCCAAGGCCGGCGATCGCGGCAAACAGGGCGCCGGCAAGGCAGACGAAGATGAGCTTGGCCCTGGCCACACTCGCCGGCAGCATCCAGATCCCCAGGAATGATGTGAGTTCCGCGCCGGTGACAGGCCCGCTCGCCCGCTCGCTCGCGACGGGCACGACCGAGACTTTTTCGTAGGTGAGGCCGGATATGCTGTTGGCGACCAGCGTCTTGATCCGCGGGATCAGCGGATTGACGTCGAGATCTTTTTCGTGGCGGATGAAGACAGAAGCGGAGGCCGGTATGGCATTGCGCTGCAGCGGGTCGTTGTCCGGGAGCACGACGTGGACGCGCGCCGAGAGGACCCCGTCGATCTCGGAAACAGTCCGGGAAAGCTCCTCGCTCAACGCATAGATCATCTGTGCACGTTCCTGCACGGGCGAAGCGACGAGGCCTTCCTGCTTGAACACGGTGCCGAGTGTCGCGAATTTCGCCTTGGGTAGCCCGGCCATGTTGAGCGCGGTGACGGCTTGCGAGAACTGATCCTCGTCGACCGTCACTGTCAGCTTGCCGTCCTTCTGCACGACCCGGCTCGCCGCAATGCCTTTCGAGAGCAGGGTTGCGACCATCTCGTTGGCCTCGCGTTCGTCAAGATTGGTATAGAGATCGACGCTGCAAGCCTGCAGCGTCAGGACCATAAGCGCGAGCAGCAGTCCGCGCGCAATCGATGAGGAGCACCAGGAGATATTCATTGACCTTTGACGAGGGTCATCGTTGCGCTTGTGAATTGCGTCGGGCCGCGAACGACCATCTGCGTTTCGATCGCATGATCGAAGATCCTCCCCAGTGCCTCGACTAGCCGTCCTGCTTCGCCGTCCGGTGTCCGCGTCACGCTTGTTTGAGCGCCGGCCGCATCCGGCGCAAACGACTGGGATGCCGGAGATTGGTCCAATGGGGCGAAAAGCTCGGTGTTGCTTGCGAATTTTCCGGCGCGCTCGACGAAACCTTTCAGGTTGTCGACGATCGTCCGGCCGAGATCGGCCGGGCTTGCCCCGTGCGGCAGGGTTTGGGCGTTCAGCGCCGAATGCTCGAACAGGCCTTGCGACGCGACCGAGGCCGGATCCTGCGGCGCAGAGGACATCGCAAGCGTTGCATTCTCAACTGGCTGGACAACCGTCATGGTTGCGTCTCCTGCTGGAAAAAAGGGGATTATTCCTCGTCGGACAAGGCTTCGTTGAGCACTTCCTGGGCGATCTTCATCATTTCTTGCCCGATCAACTGGCCGCCGCCGCTTGCAACGGCTTGCTGCAAGGCTTCCTCGAATTGTGCCTGCGAGGGGTCCACATTTTGCGTCTGGGCGGGCGTCTGCGCTGTCGCGGCTACCGATCCGGTCATTTGTGTTCTCCTGATGAGGTGTCGCTTGTGCTGGAATTGGCGACGGTCTGGCGGCCCTTGCCAGTCAGATCGTCCGCAACCTCGTTGTGCTGGCCGCCCCGGAAGATCCGCACCCGGGGATCGTCCACCTGGGTCATTGGGGGTGGCTGAACGGATGAAACGACCTGCTTCACCATGGCGATGAAGGCAGGCGGACCTGAGACACGAATAGCCGGGGCGTTGGCGGTCGCAAGTACCGAGAAGCGCTCGTCCATGAGGTCTAACCGCTTGATCTCGTTTATGACCGACTGGCCGTTTGCCCTGCCGATATTGATGATCTGTGTCGCGAACTCGTCACTGGCATTGACGTGCAGAACCGAGCCATCGAAATACCAGATCAGCCCGTTGGCCTGCGTCACCTTGTCGAGGAATCCGCCCGCCGTTTCGGCGCGAATCTCCCCGCGTACCTGGCCACGGATTCGATCCGACAGGATCACCGGAATCGAAAGGTTGCGCCCGAACTCCTTCAGTGCGTCACGAACATCCTGGCTGATTAAAACGTAGCGGTATTTGCTGCTGTACCAGCGCGGCATAGCTGCAAGGGCCGGATATGTGGATGCCAATATAGCCGTAGCTAACATAAATAGCTTCCCCGCAACCATGACGTTCTTCATGTCAAACGTTCCGATTGTTCGCGTCGAGCGGCCCAAAAACTATTACAGCAGCCGGGAATGCGCAACTCGCAGTTGGACAAAATTCAAAGCAATGTTATTTGCTAAACAAGCGAAAACTGAAACGCCCTGAAAAATAACTGTGTTTCTTCAATGCGTAACAGTTCCATGACATTGAAACGTCCGTTTCAATCGTTTGAAATCACGATATATTACGCATTGAAAGATTATGTGATGCGCTTGGAAATTGTCAATTCCGAGCTTCAACTTTAACCATTACGGTGCCCTATGCAGGGGCGGTCGACTCGATGAGAACTGTACACCGGCGCTGGGGCGTTGCTCCCGGCCGGACTGAATTATCAAGGAGAAGACAATGGCAGTTTCCGGTGTAAGCGGTACGCAAACCTCGGACAATTCAATCAAGACGATGACGGAAGCCTTCGACAAGGCGATCGAGAAGTCTGCCGAGATTACCAAAGTCACGACCGAAAAGAAGGTCGCCCTCGACGCCGCGAAGCAGCGTCCGAACGGCTAAGCACAAGCCGAGGGGCGACTTGCGTCGCCCCTCTCATCTCCATTGCAAAGACTTGGCTTGGACGGCGCCGTGCTTTCAGCGTGGCGTCGGTATCTTTGGTATACGGCGAGCGAGGTGAGAGTTCATGGCATCCAATCTGGTCTTGAGGAATGCTGCTGCCGATTTGACACTCGATGTCCTCAACGGCGTACACAGTGGCGTCTCCTTGCCTTTGGAAAACGGCTCCTACTTGATCGGTTCAGCCCCGGACTGCGATCTCATGCTCAGTGACCGCGACGTGAGCGCGCATCATATGCGTCTGCAGTTTGCGGGTTCCGAGGTGATGATCGAGGCAACCGGCGCCGACGTGATGGTGCAGGATACAAGCGTGCCCGTTGGCCACGGCCTTCACGTCAAAACCCCTGTGACGATTTCGCTTGGCAGCGCGCGCCTTCGTCTTTGCCGACCGGCGCAGGCAGCGCCGGGCAGAAAAGCAGACAAGTCGAAGCGCACAACCTGGATGATCGGCGGCGCGGCGGCTTTCTCGCTTCTCACGATTGCTGCGGTCCAGGCAGGGATTGCTAATGTCGGCGACCGGCTGCCGATGGCAAGCTTTGACGAAAAGACGGTGGCGGCCGGAACTGCGAGCGCCTCAATGCCCTCGGCCGATGAGGTGTCTTCGGCGCTTGCGGCAAACCTCGCTGCGGCGGGCTTGAGTGATCTTCAGGTAAAGGCGGACGGGACGCGGTTTGCCGTTTCCGGTGCGCTCGACGAGGAGGCGCGCAAGTCGTGGAGCGATATCCAGACCTGGTTCGACCGGTCCTATGGCACCAACTACGTCTTGACGAGCATGGTCGGCGAGGCCGCGGCCAAAACGTCGCCAAAATTCAATCTCCAGGCCGTTTGGTTCGGGGAAACGCCTTATGCGATCGGTGCCGACGGCACCCACCTCTACAAGGGTGCCGCGCTCGAGGACGGCTGGTACATAAAGGACATTCGCGACGGCAGCCTGAAGGTGGGGCGGCAAGGCGAAGAATTCATCCTTCGCTTCTGACAGGCGCGACGAGAGGAACAGCAAGATGAGTTTGGAGGTCCGCCGACACGACAATCGCCGCGCCCAGTCAAGCGCGGTTTCCGTGCGGCCGGATGCGGCCGTGGAAGCGCAGCATCAGGCCTTCGACGCCAGGATCCTGCAATCGGTCCGCCAGGCCAGGCAGAAGGCTGAGACGCGCGGCGCGCGCACCAGTGCGACGGAGCGGGCGAGGCTCTCGAACGCTTCCCTGTTCGACCTGTCGCGGTCCCAGGAGATCCTGGCCTATATCGTCCAGGAAGTGTTACCCGGCCTCGACCTCGACGAGGATGTCGCCAAGCTTACGGCGTCCATGCTGAAGGACGAAATCGAAAGTCGCCGCGATCTTCAGCACCGTCTCATGCTGGCGCAAAGCAATTGACGCAGCAACGCGCGGACAGCCTCGAATTTCTTCATGCGCTCGGCCTGCTCTACTGTCGCGCCGGACACCATGAGCGCGGCCTCGTCTTCTTGCTTCTCGCAGCACGAATGGCACCGGAAAACGTCTCGATATTGCATTCGCTGGCCGACGCATTTGTCGAGACGGACGCTGGAATGCGTGCGATCGCCTCCATCGATCGCATCAGCGAAATCTCAAAGGAAGCCGATCCGGATCTTGCCCGCCTGAGGAGCAGGGCGCACTGGCTGCGTGGACAGGAAGACCAGGCGCGCGACACCTTCAAGGCCTATCTTCAGGCGAGGGCGGTGAAATGAACGCAATCGCCACCGTCAACCAGTTCGCCAGGGCCGCCTCGCGCCGGTCGGATATCGTCGTTGCGGCACTGGTGATGCTCGCGATCACGATGATGATCATTCCGATGCCGACCTTTCTGGTCGACGCTCTGATCGGATTTAACTTCTTCTACAGCCTCCTTATCCTTGTCGGCGCGCTCTATGTGTCGAGCCCCGTCCAATTCTCGTCTCTGCCATCGATCATTCTGCTCGGAACCCTTTTTCGCCTCGCGCTTTCGATCACGACGACCCGGCTGATCCTGACGCAGGCAGACGCCGGGCAGATTGTTTCGGCCTTCGGAGACTTCGTTGTCGGCGGCGATGTGCTCGTCGGTCTCATCGTCTTTCTGATCATCACCATCGCTCAGTTCGTTGTAATCACCAAGGGCGCTGAGCGTGTCGCCGAAGTGGGCGCGCGCTTTGCCCTCGACGCCATGCCGGGCAAGCAGATGAGCATCGACAATGAGGCCCGCAGCGGCGAAATCGACCAGCAGGAGGCGCGTCGAAGGCGCGAAGAGCTCGAGCGCGAGAGCCAGTTCTACGGCGCCATGGACGGTGCCATGAAGTTCGTCAAAGGAGACGCCGTCGCGGGCCTGATCATTATCACGATCAATCTCATCGGCGGGCTTACGATTGGATCCGTGCGACGCGGCATGACCGTCGGCGACGCTGCCCATACCTATTCACTGCTGACCGTCGGCGATGGCCTGATCTCACAGATACCTGCGCTGATGATGGCAGTGGCGGCCGGAGCGGTGGTAACACGCGTGCCGTCTGGCCAGCGCCCGCAGGACTTGAGTTCTGAAATCCTCGGGCAACTCGGTGCGAGCGACCGCGCGCTGGCGCTGGCGGCCGCCATCCTCTTCGCCTTCGGCCTGGTTCCGGGCTTTCCGCTGATTGTCTTTTGGACTCTCGCTGCCGTGGCCGGGCTTCTTGCCCACACCGCGCGCCGGCGGCCTGCCGTCGGCGATGCGGCAGGAACCGCATCGATCCGACGCGAGGCGCTCCGGCCGGTCTCTTCCGGCAGTCCCGTCGTCGAGCATATAGCCGGCAGTTTGCCCGGCGGTCCCGGCAACCTCGTCGGGGTCGCGCACAGGATCACTGTATCGCTTGGAGGGGACCTTGCCCGGGCTCTTCCGCTGCCGGTCTTCGCCGAGCGGACAGAGGCGTCCGCCGCAGCGATCCTCGACGACCTCGGTATTCGCGTCCCGGGGATCGGCCTGGTGGCGGATCCCCGGCGGGCGCCGGCTGAGTTTCGCATCGATTTCGAGGGCGTTCCGGTCGTCGAGGCCGCGCTCTTGCCCGGCCATGTCATGGTGTGGGACGAAACGGTCGATCTCGACATCATGTTGGTCCCCTATGTGAGGCAACCGGACCTCCTGGGCCTGAAGCTCGTCTGGGTCGAACAATCCCATGCGGCAGCACTTGACGCTGCCGGCGTCGGCTATTGCGAGTCAGCCGATGTCGTGATGACGCTTCTGGAGCGTGTCCTGCGCCGCTATGCGCCGGAGTTCGTCGACGCACAGGAAGTGCGCGCGCTCCTTGGCCGCCTGGAGGAGCCCTACGGCGACCTGATCCGAGAGGTTCTGGAGGCAGTTTCCGTGCAGAAGCTTGCCGACGTCTTGCGAAGGCTGATCGAAGAAGACGTTCCGATCACCAACATGCGCATCATTCTTCAGGCGATTGCCGAGCGCGGCGCGCAAATTCAGGGTGTGCAGGCTCTGACCGACAGCGTGCGGGCAAGCCTCGGCCGGCAGATCTGCTTCCGCCTTGCCGACGACAACAGGATCGTTTCGGCCTATCTGCTGACGCGGCCGTTCGAAGACGAGGTGAGAGCGGCCATCGAAAAGAATATGGGGCCGGCGGGCGCGATTTCGGACCGGCTGGCGGCGCCGATCCTGGAAGAATTGAAGAAGCGGCAGGAGAAAGCGGATCTCCAGTGCCGAACCGCGATCCTGACGTCGATGGATGTCCGTCGGCACATCCGGAACCTTCTGACGCGCCACGACGTAAATGTGGCAGTTCTTTCCTACCAGGAAATTTCCCCGGAGTTCAGCGTCCAGTGCATTGGCTATATCGCGCTCCCGGTCGCCGGAACGGCGCAGCTCGAAGGCGGCCGTGCATGAATTCTCCGGAGCACATCATAAAACACAAGGCTTTGACATGCGCGCCCGGGCGCGCCGGTGAGGGGAACGAATAGGAAATGGAATGCTGAGCTTGCGAAGCCTCCGCGCGATTGCGGCAGGAGATTTACTTTCATTCATCCTGGTGGCCACGCTTGCGCTCGGCTTTTTTGCGCCATCTGCGAAGGCGCAGGTGAAGATCGATGCGAAAAACGGCCAGGTTCTTGAGCTCGCCGTCGGGGAGGGCCAGATCCTGCGCTTCGACGAACCGGTCGAGTCGGTCTTCCTCGCCGATACGGCGATCGCAGATGTGCGCGTCGTTTCGCCGGGCGTGGTCTATATCTATGCGACGAAGATCGGCGACACAGATCTCACTGCGCTCAGCGCCGACCAGAGCACGCGCGGTACAGTGCAGGTTCGCGTCAGCGGCAACCCGCGAGCCGCCAACCAGTCGGCGCGGGCGCTGCAGCCCACCACCAGAGTCGATATAAGCCTGTTCGGCGGCCAATATGTCGGCACCGGCCAGACCCGCAATGTCGGTGAAGCGATGGACATGGAAAATGTCCTGCAGAGCTATTCGACCCCGGACAATCCGGCGCTCAACAATACGACGATCGCCGGCACGAACCAGGTCAATATTCGCGTCCGCTTCGCCGAAGTCGCCCGCAACGAATTGACGCGCTACGGCATCGATTGGAGCGCCTTCGTCAACAGTGGATCGTTCTCCTTCGGCATCATCCGGACCGGCGGCGCCAGCAACGAGGACGACACGGGGATTGCGATCGGCGCAAGGGGCGAGCACGTCAACGTCAACGTGCTGCTCGATGCGCTACAGGCGAATGGCATATTGACGATCCTTGCCGAACCGAACATCACCGCCGTCACCGGCCAGAGCGCCAGCTTTCTCGCAGGCGGCGAGATACCGGTGCCAGTGCCGGTCGGCAACGACCAGATCGGTATTGAATACAAGCAGTTCGGTGTCTCACTCCAGTTTACGCCGACGCTTCTGCCGAACAACCGCATCGCGCTGCAGGTGCGTCCAGAAGTCAGCAGCGTTTCGCAGGACAGCGTCGTTTCGATCGGCGGCCTAGTCGTGCCGTCGCTGCGCATTCGCCGTGCAGACACGACCGTCGAGGTCGGCAGCGGCCAGACGTTTGCGATCGCCGGCCTGTTTCAACGGCAGGAATCGCAGACGCTCAACAAAACACCGGTCGTCGGCGACGTCCCGATCCTTGGCGAGTTGTTCAAGTCGAAACGGTTTCAGCGCAATGAAACGGAACTCGTCATCCTGATTACCCCTTTCCTCGTGTCGCCGACCTCCGAACGAAAGATGAAAACGCCGCTCGATAGTCCTGCAGGCGCCATTACGGCGCCGCGCAAGAAGACGAAGCCCGCGGTCAACAACAACGGATACGGTTTTTATGTGGAGTGATCGTTTGTCGGGCGATGGTGCGGCAAAGGCCCGCGTGATGCTGGCCGCGGGCCTGCTGTTTGCCCTTGCGGGCTGCAACGGTTCCCATCCGCAACCCTACTCTCCCAACTACAGCTATGTTTCGACGCACGGCGCGCCGGAAAAAGGCGGGCTTGTTCGCAAGGGTTACGAGGAGGCGGAAAGCCGGACGCTGGTTCCCGACGCCTGTATCACCCCCGATACCGCCGATCAGCCGCTCTACCTGCCGCCGGGCTGCGCCAACAATCTCAATCTGCAGTTCATGGCAGAGGATCAGGGACATCTCATCCGGGGCCGTGAAATGGGTCCTGCCATGGCTGCTCCGGTGGCGCGCGCTGCGAAGAACTACCTCGACGGTTACAGCGAGGAGGGCCGCAGACGCCGCAACACGGCGAACAACAATACAGGTGAAGAATGAGAGCGCGTTCCTTTCTGAAATTCGGAGCGCTAGGGAAGGGTATTGCCGTACTCCTTGCGCTTCAGGCACTTTCCTCATGCACGACGACGTCAGCCGAGAAGGAGAAGGACAAGCCTTCGAGCGAGCAGGCGAAACTGTTGAACATCGCCCACAGCATCGAGGCTAAGGGGGAAAGCGCAACGGCGCTTGCGCTTTACGAGCGCGCCGCCGCGAACGCTCCTGACGACGTATCGCTGCGCGTCCGGCTTGCGAATGCACGCCTGAGGGCAGGCGATGCCGAAGGGGCGGAAAAAGACTTTCGCGCCGCTCTGCAGGTGAGCCCCCAGGATCCTGAGGCACTGCTCGGGCTCGGCACCGCCCAATTGCGCAAAGGCGAGGCAGCATCGGCTGCACGAACTCTGGCGCCGGCCGCCGAGGCACTGAACTCCGTCATCGCCTATAACCGGCTCGGAACGGCGCTCGTCTTCAGCGGTAGCGGGGCCGCGGCGGAGGAAGCCTTTTCGAAAGCGCTTTCGCTGCAGCCAGCGAATCTCGACACAACGACGAACCTCGCCCTTGCCGAGGCGCTTGCGAACGACCTGCCGCAGGCGGTAACGCATATGAGCAGCGTGGTCGCGTCGCCGCTCGCCGAAAGGCGGCATTTCGTCAACTATCTGATCGTCCTGACCATGGCCGGGGAGACGGAGAAAGCACGATCCGTCGGCGTGCCCGACATGACGGAGAAGCAGAAGAGCGCGATCTTGGCGAAAGCGGCAAAGTTGCGGTCGATTTCCGATACGGCCAGGCGCGCCCAGGAAATCGGCCTGCTGGCGTCATCCAAGGATGGCGGCATCACATGAGCGAGACAAGCGAAGAAAAATCGCTTCCGGCTTCCGAAAAGAAGATCCTGGACGCGCGCAAGAAAGGCCAGGTGCTCCACAGCCCCGACATGGTCTCGGGCATCATGATCCTGTTCTCGACGCTCTTTCTCTTCTATGCCGCGCCGCATCTGCAAGTGAAGATCAACATGCTTCTGGACGAGGCGTCGCATATCTACGACCGCCCCTTCGCGGACGTCTGGTATCGGCTGAGCACCATTGCCGCCGGTGCGCTTTGGGCAACGGTACTGCCGATCCTCGGGATAACGGTCGCAGCGATCCTTGCGACGAACATCGCGATTACCAAGGGCTTCGTCTTCTCGGCAAAGCCCGTCGAGCCGGATTTCAGCCGCATCAATCCGGCGGCGGGCGTAAAGCGCCTGACCTCACTCAAGAGCGTTGTCGAGTTCGGCAAGGCACTGTTCAAGATTCTTGCGCTTTCCGTGGCGTTTTCCGTTGTTTTCTATGCGGGCCTGAAGGCGCTGTTTCAGGCGCCCGCATGTGGTTTTGCCTGCCTGCACGCGACCTCGCTGTCGATGCTGAAAACCACGGCCTTCATCGCAATCGCGGCTTTTATCGTCATGGGCACCTTCGATGTCTTTCTGCAACGCTGGCTGTTCATGCGCGAAATGCGGATGACCAAGTCGGAGGCCAAACGCGAACACAAGGACACGGAAGGCGATCCGCTGATACGGCGGGAGCGCCGCAAGCTCGCGCACTTGCTTGGCACGAGCAGGACCGGTCTTGCCAACGCAGTGCTGCTGATTGGCGAGCAATCGGCAATAGTCGGGATCCGCTACGTTCGGGGCGAAACGCCTGTGCCGATCATCGTTTGTCGTGCCGCCGGTAAAGCGGTGGCCTCGATGAGAGAGCAGGCCAGAGGTCAAGGGATCCCATTAGTGACTGATGCGGAACTCGCCGCAGAGCTTGGCAAGACGCCGGTGGGAGCGCCTGTTCCGGACCGTGTCTTCCAGCAGGTGGCGAATACTTTGGTGGCCAATGGTTTGATTTGAACGTCGCAACGTCGATGGAGACCTCATATGTCGGAACTGAAAGCACTGACTAGGTGCGGCATGGGCGGGCTGCTTTTCACTGTTCTTTTGTCGACGGCGATCAACCACGCGGCAGCAGACCAGGTCTCGCCGCCATTGTTGGACAAGAAAAACAACAGGGTCTGGATTGACAGCGGCTATATCGGCTTTCTGATGTCACCGCCGGCTTACCCGCCACGGCGAACCCGGGAAGAGGGGCCCTATCCACATGCCGGGACGTTCGTGCGGCGGCACGTGGTGGACTATCAGACCCGGGAAGCGCCCGGTACGATCATCATCGAAACCCGCAATTACGCCCTTTACTACATAGAAGCGGGTGGAAGGGCGCTGCGCTACAGTGTCGGTGTTGGACGCGAAGGCTACGGCTGGCGCGGAACCGAGGTGGTGAGCGCCAAGCGCCCGTGGCCGGATTGGCGTCCGCCTGCGGACATGCGCGCAAGGCGACGGGACCTTCCTGCCTATATGGCCGGAGGCGCCCACAATCCGTTAGGCGCGCGCGCCATCTATCTGGGAGATACGCTTTACCGCATCCACGGCTCGAACGAACCGCAGAGCGTCGGACAGTCGTCTTCCTCGGGGTGTTTTCGCATGACGAATGAAGATGTAATCCATCTCTATGAGCGGGTAAAAATCGGCGCGAAAGTCATCGTGCTGTAGAGTAACCCGGCAGCCGAGGAAGTCGAGACGCTGCGGTTTGTGCGCAAGACCGAGCAGAAGGTCGCCCCACGCTGCCGCAGGCGCCGCCCTGATGAGTGTAGCGGCCGTGGCGGCGTCGAGCGTTTCTCAATAACTTGAGTTCCCCCTCACGGCCTAAAAAATTCAATTGTGGCTCCCTAAGGTAATCTAAATTACCTTAATCGTAATTACCTTAGTCAAAAATACAGTAATTTAAATTACCTTAATCGGAACTACCGAAGTTGGCTAGGTTGCGGAGGGTTGTATCGATTTCTCGCTCCTAGGTCTCGATCTCAGCGATTGTGTCGAACGGTCCCGTGACCAGCTGAAAAAGGTTCCTTCTCCGATCTCCAAATAGCTTTTGATGGCAGCGACCCGCTACGGCGTGATGGTGCTGAGGGAAGCGGCCGTCGAGGCGGGCGAAAGGGCAGAGCGACCCGCTGGGAGCTGTCAGGTGAGGGTGGCTGAACGATCAAATCAAGGCGGCAAATGCGGAACCGGAAGGCGGACCCCCTTCTGAAGCGTGTAAATAGTACTCCGGGCCGTGTGATGCTTGTTTTTGCCGATAGCCCGTTCCATGCGTCCGGCTGGTGAATTTCCGCGGATTGGATTAACATTGAATGATAACGGGGCGCATCGGCGTGGCTCCCACGGGTGCATTCGCCCATCGGGGAGGCTCATATGCAAAACGGAATTTCTCCAGACCACATCCTGCAAATTGGCTTTGGATTCTGGCCAGCCAAGACATTGTTGAGCGCCGTGGAACTGGGGCTCTTCTCGCTGCTTGCGGACGGCCCCAAAACGGGCCTCGAAGTGCAAGGCGCCATGGGGCTGCATCCGCGCGGAACGTATGATTTTCTCGACACCCTTGTCGCGCTCGGATTGCTGCAGAGGGACGGCGCCGGTGAAACCGGCAAATACGGCAATACGGCTTCAACCGCACTGTTCCTGGACAAGCGGAGCCCTCAATACATCGGTGGAATCCTCGAGATGGCGAACGCACGCCTGTATCGGTTCTGGGGCGATCTCACGCAGGCATTGCAAACCGGAAAGCCTCAAAACGAGATCAAGGAGACAGGCAGGTCCATGTTCGCCGAACTCTATTCGGACCCGGCGCGCCTGGAGCAGTTCATGGACGCGATGAGCGGCATCTCGATGGGCAATTTCACGGCGTTCGCCGAGAAATTCGACTTTTCCAAATTCAAGACGCTGGTTGATATAGGCGGCGCAACCGGGCAGCTTTCGGCCATCGTCGCGGCGTGGCATCCGCACATGCAATGCCGGACGTGCGATCTCGCCGATGTGCAGCCGATCGCGGAGCGGCGCTTGAGGGAGCGCAATCTCGGCGGCCGGGTCACCGCCGAGGCGATCGACTTCTTCGCGGACGAGTTTCCCAAGGCAGACATTATCACGATGGGACTGATCCTTCACGACTGGAATCTCGAGAACAAGAAGATGCTGATCGCCAAGGCCTACCGTGCGTTGCCGTCCGGCGGCGCGCTGGTCGCCATCGAGAACATCATCGACGACGAGCGCAGGCAAAACAGCTTCGGTCTGATGATGTCGCTGAACATGCTCATCGAATTTGGCGAGGCGTTTGACTTTACCGGCGCCCAGTTCACCGAGTGGTGCAAGGAGGCAGGGTTCGGTCGCTGCGAGATTATTCCGTTGGCGGGACCTGCAAGTGCAGCGGTGGCTTACAAGTAGAGGCTTGGCACCCGCGCGCAGTTCGCCGGCTACTCGGAACCTGGCAGTCAGAATTGAAAGGCATGGAAATATAAATCTTGATTGATCGTCGATATCGTTGACCGGTTAGAGGCTTGTTTTGACGAAGCGGTTGGCCTCGGCCGCCTCATTCATGTCCTTGCGCCGAAAATAGATCGCTCGCCCGCAGCGGATCGGGCTGTGGCCTTGGACGATGACAATCTGTTCATCCTTTCGCATCGACTGGGTGATCTCGTGCGGCATGATCAGCGGCCTTCGCTGAAAATTCACACTCTCCGATTGGCGCGACCCCATGGCAGAACTGCTCCAGCCGACATTGCGCGACCTGCCCTTTACCTCGACGGTCATTTCCCCGCATTGGGCTGAGACACTGCGAGCCGTGTCGAGTGCCTTGACTGCGGCATAGGAGGCAAAGGCGCAGCCGTCGATCCATGAGGTCGCACCGTCCTTGCCGAAATGCCGTTCCAACTGTCCGACCGACTGGTACATGAGCATCAGCGTGATCCCGTATTTGCGGCCGCGGTCGCGCGCCTCTTCCAGCATGCGCATGTAGCCGAGCAGCTCGACCTCATCGAGCATGAACAATGTGCGGCGTTCGAATGCGCCATCGGCCTGCACCATGGCCTTGATCAGGGAGCCGATGATCACTCTTCCGATGCCAGGATAGGAGCGCAGGATCGCGGCCGGGATGTTGAGGAACACATCCTTTTTGCCAGAAACAATATCGCGGGATCTGAAGGCGTTGCCACAGACGAGGCCAGCGTAACTGTCGAGCGACAGCCACTGCGTGTCCTTCGAGGCCGTCGAGTAGACGCCGGAAAACGTTTGCTCCGTCATGTTGGTGAAAACGCCGAGGGTTTCGCGGATAAAGGCGGACCCTGAGTTCTCCTGAACATCGCGCAGCATGGCGAGCACTGACGGCTCCGGCTCGGAAACGATCTGGCGCAAACTGCGCAGAGTTCGCCTTCCGGCATATTCCGGCGAGAGCATCACATGCGCAAGCAGGCCGGTCAGCAGATTGTGCGCCTGGTTCTGAAAATAGGCACTGCTTGACGATTCGAAACGTGCGCTTTCCGACAACAGCATATGTGCGATGCCGACGATGTCCTCTTCTTTGCGGACGGATGTTTCAATGCCGTCGAGGACGTCGAAGCCAGTTGCCGGATCGGCGGGATCGAGCACCATCACGTCACGGCCGAGAACACGCCGGCGGTGTTCGACCACCATCGGTGCCACTTCTGTCGACGGGTCGAGGCAGATGAGCGGACCGGTATATCGAAGCGCGGTCGGCACGACATTGCTGGTTGTCTTGAATCCACCGGAGCCGGCGAAGAACAGCATATGCGTGGAGTCAAAATCCTGCTTATAGGTCAGGAGCGGCGCCGTGCCACCCTGTCCCCACGTCGAACGATCGTTCGGGTCGAATGGAAGCTTATGCACGAGCTCGCGATCGACGCGATAACGTTCGCCAACGACGATTTCGCCATCCGGCGGGAAAAGCTTTGCGGCCGCAGGCATCGAGAGCCAGTCGGCGTCGCCAAAGGTTCCGCGCTTGGCGCGTTTGATCGGATCGGCAACGACGACGGAGATACGCGCCGACACCGCGACAATCAGAAAGCCGAGAGCCGATCCAGCGACGGCGAAAGCGTCGAGATACGAGAGCGCCACGTCCCAGGTGACGACGCCGCGCTCAACGGAGGGAGCAAGACGTCCATATTCCCGCAAGGCGTAGAAGCCGGCAGTGACGAGAAAGCCAAGAAGGCTTGCCACCGCGATCGGCCGGCGTCGATGCAACGGCAAGGGCCAGACCGTCAAAAGCCCCGCGAGCGGCCCGAACATAAGTGCTGGCACGGGTGTTGACCGCAGGAACCAATATTGCGTTTTCGCCGACATGCCGGAGGCCAATTCTTGCCATCGCCAGCCAGTCACGTAGACGGCAAGGCCGGTAGCGGCGACAGGGACGAGAACAAGCAGAGGACCCGGATGCAATCGATGCGTCAGTGCCATTTCGCTTTCTCCTAAACAGTATCCCGCGAAGAGGCCTTGAACGCGTCGATGCCGATGTCGCGCAGCCTCTGATGTTCCGCAGAGCCCGGAACGATCCGAGCCAGTTCGAGCAGGCCGCCAAGCAGGAACGCCCGGTCGGCCTTCGATAGCCCGGCCTTGAGGACGATTCCGCCAAGCAGAAATTTCTGCCGCGCCTCGCGCTTGCGTTCAGCTGCCATGCGAAACCGCCGCCGCCGTTCCAATCCGGCCAGCCTCCGGTCGATGCGGTTGAGGTGATGCGTCGGCTGCGTCCCTTGTTTTCTTTTGAAATCGCGCTGCGATCTCAGCGATGATCTGATCGAGCTCTTCGTCGGGTAAATCCATCTCCGCCAGGCCGGCCTTGGTCGCGGCGCGAGCAAACCGCTCGGCCGATTTAACTATCAAAAATCGTCGGCGTTCCTTCAGCTTCTCGATCTGCGCGTCGAGGTCGGAAATCGATGTTTTGGCAGCCATTGACGATCCTCCGCTTGTTTTGTCACTGTGATGCTCGCGCATTTATACACACTAGTATAAGGTAGTTAAATAGGCTAGTTTGCGCGGACGCTAAGAATCAAGGAATTCCCGCCGTTGGCCGTCTTCCGCAGAAAACGGCATCGCCAGTCGGGCCGATCGGTTTGTGGGCGCAACGAACGTCGCTTGCGCGACGTACCCGGAGGGTCAGGAGACAGTTGTGGCGATCATGTTCGTTAGAGCTCAGATGATCAGCAGGGGAGCCGGACGCAGCATTGTCTCGGCCGCCGCCTATCGTCATCGCACGAAAATGACCGATCAGCAGGTCGGCACGACGTTCGGCCGTCGCGGCGCTTCGTCGGAACTGGTGCACGAGGAATTGGCCTTGCCGGATGAGACGCCGGCGTGGCTGCGCGAGGCGGTTGACCGACGCTCGGTCGCCGGTGCCAGCGAGGTGCTTTGGAGCGCCGTCGAAGCCTTCGAGAAGCGCGTCGACGCGCAGCTTGCCCGCGAACTGATCATTGCTCTGCCGGAAGAACTGACGCGAGCTGAGAACATCGCCCTGGTGCGCGAATTCGTCCGCGACAACCTCACGTCGAAAGGAATGGTCGTCGACTGGGTCTATCATGACAAGGACGGCAATCCTCACATCCACCTGCTGGTGACGCTGCGTCCTTTGACGGAGGAGGGATTCGGGCCGAAGCGCATGGCGGTAACAGGAGCAGACGGTAAGCCGCTGCGCGTCGTCACGCCGGACCTGCCGAGGGGCAGGATTGTCTATCGGAAATGGGCCGGCGACAAGAAAACGATAGAGGCGTGGAAGATCGGCTGGGCGGACACGGCCAATCGGCATCTGGCACTCGCCGGTCATGAGATCTGGCTCGACGGCCGCTCCTATGCTGAACAGGGGCTGGACGGGATCGCACGGAAACGTCTCAGTCTGGAACGAGTGGCATTGGCACGCAAGGGTAAGGAGATATTCTTCGCGCCGGCGGAGCTTGCCCGCCGGCAGGGAATAGTAGATCGCCTGCTTGAGGATCCCGAACTCCTGTTGAAGCGGCTTGCCAATGAGCGCTCGACCTTTGATGAGCGCGATATCGCCCGGGCGCTCCACCGCTATGTCGACGATCCGGTTGACTTTGCCAATATCCGTGCGCGGCTGATGGCGTCGAACGACCTCGTGACGCTGAAGCCGCAGCTGTTCGATCCGCAAACAGGAAGAGCTGCAGAGCCGGCAATCTTCACCACGCGCGACATCCTGCGCACCGAATATGACATGGCGCAGTCGGCTCGGGTGCTCGCGGAGCGCGGTGGGCACGCCGTTGCCGATCGGCGGATCACTGAGGCGATCGGAAGCGTTGAGACACGTGATCCGCAAAGGCGCTTCCCGCTCGATGCGGAGCACGTGGACGCTGTCCGACATGTCACTGGTGACAGTGCCATTGCTGCCGTCGTCGGTCTGGCGGGTGCGGGCAAATCCACATTGCTCGATGCTGCGCGCGTCGCCTGGGAAAGCGAAGGCCGCCGAGTGATCGGTGCTGCGCTTGCTGGAAAGGCTGCCGAAGGTCTGGAAGACAGTTCCGGCATCAAGTCGCGGACGCTCGCATCCTGGGAGCTCGCCTGGGCCAACGGCCGCGCCAGGCTTGGGCGCGGGGACGTGCTGGTGGTCGATGAGGCCGGCATGGTGTCATCGAAGCAAATGGCGCGCGTCCTGAAGGTTGTGGAAGAGGCCGGCGCAAAAATCGTCCTTGTCGGTGACGCCATGCAACTCCAGCCGATCCAGGCAGGTGCAGCGTTCCGCGCGATCACGGAGCGGATCGGCTTTGCCGAGCTTTCCGGCGTGCGCCGCCAGAGCGAGCAATGGGCACGCGACGCGTCCCGGCTGTTTGCGCGCCGCGAAGTCGAACAGGGTCTGCACGCCTATGTGGAGCGAGGCCATCTTGTCGAAGCGGAGACGCGGGAGGAAGCCATCGGACGCATCGTTTCCGACTGGACCGATGCTCGTCGTGAGCTGCTTCATAAATCCGTCAATGAAGGAAGCCTGGGCGGTTTACGCGGCGACGAACTCCTCGTTCTTGCTCACACGAACGTGGATGTGAAGCGGCTGAACGAGGCATTAAGGACCGTGATGACGGCCGAGGGCGCGCTCGGTGATAGTCATGCCTTCCAGACCGAAAGAGGGGCGCGCGAGTTTGCCATTGGCGACCGCATCATCTTCCTTAAAAACGCCCGTTTCTTCGAGCCGTACGCCGAGCATCCCGAGGCCCAATATGTCAAGAACGGCATGCTGGGCACAGTTGTTTCGACGACCGACAAAGGCAGTCGGACATTGCTCTCAGTGCGCCTCGACAATGGCCGCCATGTCAGCTTCAGTGAGGACAGCTACCGCGATGTCGATCATGGCTATGCCGCGACGATCCACAAATCGCAGGGTGCCACAGTCGACCGGACGTTCGTTCTCGCGACCGCCATGATGGATCAGCATCTGACCTATGTGTCGATGACCCGCCATCGCGATCGTGCCGATCTCTATGCGGCCAAGGAAGATTTTCAGGCAAAACCGGAAGGGGGCGCGAAGAGCCGGGTCGATCATGCGGCCGGCGTCACCGGAGAACTTGTCGATGTGGGCGGGGCACAATTCCGCGAAGGAGGGGGCGCCGATCCAAGTCCCTACGCCGACGTCAAAACGGATGACGGGGTTACGCATAGGCTCTGGGGTGTGAGCTTACCGAAGGCACTACTGGAGGGTGGAGTCGACGTCGGGGACACGGTCACCCTGCGCAAGGACGGGGTTGAGAAAGTCAAGGTTCAAGTTCCTGTCATCGATGAGGAAACCGGGCAGAAACGTTTCGAGGAAAGGGAAGTGGATCGCAATGTCTGGAGGGCCAGACAGGTCGAGGCGGCGGTGGCCCGCCGGAAGCGGATTGAGCAGGAAAGTCACCGGCCCGAACTGTTCAATCAGCTTGTCGAACGGTTATCGCGGTCCGGCGCTAAGACCACCACGCTCGATTTCGAAGACGAGGCCGGCTACCAGACTTTTGCGGGTGATTTCGCGCGGCGTCGCGGGATTGATCATTTCGCGCAGGTCGCAGCCGGGATAGAGGGGAACGTTGCCCGACAGCTGGCGCGACTTGCCGGAATGAGGAAGGAACTGGCGATGCTGTGGGAACGGGCAAACGTTGCCCTGGGCTTTGCGATCGAGCGCGAGCGGCGCACCGCTTATGATGACCGAGTCCCTGTACCATCCGTCGAGCGGACCAGTGCCGGGGAGATGCGGTATCTTCTGGCGCCTGTGACGTCCTTCTCGAGGAGTGTGGACGAGGATGCGCGCCTGGCGCAATTGGGTTCACCCGGCTGTCAGGAGCGTGAAGGGATCCTTCGCGCTCGGCTCGGGAAGATCTTTGTTGATCCGGGCGGGGCGCTTGCCTTGCTGAACGACCGGGCTTCACACACTAGTGTCATGCCTCGCCGGCTTGCCGACGACATCACGCGTGCGCCGGCCCAACTCGGACGTTTGCTGGGCTCGGACCGTTTGGTCGATGGGCGGGCGGCGCGTGACGAGCGCAATGCAGCGATTGCCGCTCTTGCTGAACTGAAGCCGCTGGTGCGCGCCCATGCCGCGGCCTTCCGCAAGAACGCCGAACGTTTCGCAGCGCGTGAGCGGACGCGCCGTATGCATGTGTCTTTATCGGTTCCAGCGCTATCGAGAGGTGCCCGTGCGCGCCTCGACGAAATCGAAGCCGTTCGCGAAAGGGGTGGCGAGGAGGCCTATAAGACTGCCTTTGCGCTTGCCGCCGAGGATCGTTCCGTGGTGCAGGAAATCAAGGCCGTAAGCGAGGCGCTGACGGTCCGCTTCGGCAGGAGTGCCTTCACGGACAAGGCAAACGAGCATGTCGATCGCGTCATTATGGAGCGCATGCCGGAGGATTTGGGGTCGAAAAAACGCGAGGAGTTGGTGAAGCTCTTTACGGCCGTGAAGAGGTTTGCCAAAGCGCAGCATCAGACTGAACGCCAGGATCGCTCGCGGATTATCGCCGCTGCAGCTTTTGATCCGACACGGCAGAAAGCCTCGGCGCCGCCGCTGCTTGCCGCGGTTGCTGAATTCAAGGCGCCGATCGAGGAGGCCGCGAAAGCGGCGGCCTTGTCGACGCCGCATTACCACCAGCGTCGCGTAGCCCTTGCGGAAGCCGCTATCAGCATCTGGCGTGATCCTGCCGCAGCGGTGACGACAATCGAGGCGCTGGTCACAAAGGGTATTGTGGCGGACCGCATCGCTGCTGCCGTGGCCAGCGATCCCAAAGCTTATGGAGCGCTGCGCGGTTCGGATCGCCTGATTGACCGGCTGCTTGCTTCCGGGCGAGAGCGTAGGGATGCGCTCCAAGCCCTTCCGGAGGTTGCCATTCGCCTGACCGCCCTTGCTTCGGCTTACTCGAATAGGTTCGATGCGGCTTTCCGCACGCTCGGCGAAGAACGGCGGCGCATGGGGATAGCCATTCCTGGGTTGAGCAGGGGCGCCCGCGATGATCTCGCGCGCCTCACCTTAGCCGTCGCGAAGAACCCGCGGGCACTTGCCGGAATGATCAGCGCGCTTGATCCGAAGATCCGCGACGAGTTTGCCGCGGTTAGCAAGGCACTCGATGCGCGCTTCGGGCCTGGTGCAATCGGGCGCGATGAGAAGGAAGCCGTCAACATGGTGCCACCGGCCGACCGAAAGGCGTTCGAAGCGATGCGGGCATCGTTCAAGGTCTTGCAGCGGGCTGTTCGGATCGAAAGCAGCCAAAAGATCCAGAGTGAGCGTCGGGTGCAAGCAATCGGCCGTGGGCGCGGCCTCAATCAATAAGGCGCGAAAAAGGATGGCCCGCCAGCCAATGCTGCCATCGTCCTCATGGCAGAGCGCTTGCGGTGGTGCGCATTTGGCATCGTCGCTATCACCCGTCGCAAGCGGCGTCCAACTACCGCAAAGTCAAACTTACTGTTGCGTCGTGCCTGCAGGCGGCGTGACGGGAGCAGGCGCGGCATTATTATCGGCCGGCGCGGGTGGGACTGCTGGAGCCGGCGCAGGCTCGGAATTGCTCGTCGAACCGGTGGTCTGTGGATCGGTGCCGGGTGCGTTCGGCGACTGGATAAGAGCGAAAGCACCAATCGCAATCAGCCCAGCCGCTGCAATCCATGCGACCCAATTCGTGCGGCGATAATCAACCGATGGGGTTCGACGCTCGCGATCACGGTTTGCGTTTTCAGGATCATACGCCATTTGCATCTCCTTGTTCCGTGGGAGGAGAATGTCGTGACGCATTATTTGGTTCCAGGGATCTGGTCAGGTGCCCGATCAGCGGCGTCCGGATCATCTAGTTCGTTCCCCAGAGATCATGACGGGTTGGAGCCTTATCGCAGGATGGGCAAGGCTTCGGGTTCGATCAGCAATTGAATGCTTCGGGCTTCTGCCGGCGTGCGTTGAATGAGACCGCTTTTTCGAGTCGGGCCCCCCACTTCTGCTAAGCGGGCCAAAACAGCCGTTCAACCATAGGGGCGAAAGGCCGCTCCTAGGCGCAGTTGAGGCGACGCGCGCATCAGCCGCTCCTCGTTCCAAGGAGAGCGTCGAAGGACCGGATCAGCACGTGGCTCAGCTTCACAGACACAGAGCGTTTTCGATCGGAAACGGGCAGAGAGCGTGATGAAGCAGACATTCGCCTTGCGCTTGAAGCGTGCGGACTCGGCCGGTATGATAGCCGCGAAGAGCGCGTCAAGGTCGCGAGGGGGGCTGCATGAACGGCCAGAGGCAATCGGAGCCGCCGCCACGTGTCGCCCGTCTGGTGCTCGTTACGCCAGAGGGTGCCATGGTCGGCAGACTGGCACCGGTCCCGGTCGGTCTTCCCTGGTGGCAGGATGCGCAGTCGGTAGTCCTCGCCGTCCAGGAATACCATGGGATCGATGTCACGATCCTGCGGCTGCTGGAGGCAGTTCGCGACCGACCGCACGGCGGAGAAATCACGTATCTGGCCGAGGTCGCAGAGCCCGTTCCGGCCGAGGTCTGGGCGGGGCGACTCGAGCCCCACCCGCTCCGCCAAAGCTACGCTGAGCCCGGCGGGCCTGCCGCCGATCTCGCCTGGGCGACACGCATACTAGCCGGGCATGGCCTGAAGCCCGCTGGGAGGCCTGTCCAGATCCGCAGCTGGAATCTATCCAGCATCTGGCGCATTCCGGTCGCCCGCCAAACTGTATGGCTAAAGGTCGTGCCGCCATTCTTCGCGCACGAGCCGCGCGTCATCACAGCATTGGCCGGCCGTTCCGTTCCGGAACTGCTTGGCCACGACGGCGGACGCATGCTGCTCGCAGACGTCGCGGGTGAGGACATGTATGAGGCGCCGTTACCGCGACTGCTCGAGATGGTGACCCTGCTGGTTGAACTGCAGTCAGCGTGGACCGGCAGCGTCGATCAATTGCGCTCCATGGGACTGCCGGACTGGGGCGGCCCGGCTTTGATCGCTGCGATCGGCGATGTGACGGAGCGGGCGAGCGAAGAGTTGTCTCGGAACGAGCGTACACTGCTCCAACGCTTCGTGAGCGGTCTCGCCAACCGCTTCGCCGCGCTCGAGTCCTGCGGATTGCCTGACACCCTGGTCCATGGCGATTTCCACCCCGGCAATTTTCGCGGGACAGGACGAACCCTTACATTGCTTGATTGGGGCGACAGCGGGATCGGCCACCCGATGCTCGACCAGCCGGCATTTCTCGACGGCGTCGCATTCGAGTACGTGGAGACGATCAAGGAGCACTGGGCTCGCGCATGGCTGGCCCGGCTGCCCGGTTGCGAACCCGCCCGCGCTGCCGGCCTCCTCGCGCCCATTGCCGCAGCCAGGCAGGCCGTGATCTATCGGCGGTTCCTAGACAATATCGAGGCGTCGGAACAAGTCTATCACCGCGACGATCCCGCCGACTGGCTAAGGCGGACGGCGGCATTGCTGAGGGCGGGGAGCTAGAGCGCGCACCCGGGTTCGGATCGGGCCCGCTATCCGCTGCGAAGGGGATACTCCACCGGCAGAAATACTGTCGGGGCCAAAACATTACTTCGTCCAGGCACGGGATAAGCCCGGACATCATCGGGTTTCCCTAAGCCGAGCCACAGGTCAGCCAAGTCCGGCACGACCCAGCACTCCATCTTTAATTACTGGTCGGCAGTTCGTTTCCTTTCAAGAGCAAGGGATCCGAAGCCTGTCCGGAACCGGGTACAGTTTTGTTTCCGCATTTAATTGGGCAGGTTGACCGGTATGTGAAGTGAAGCGCCCGCCTTTTCGGCCGCTCCCCGCAGGCGCTTGTCTCTTGTCCATAAGGCCGCTCGCTGGTCAAGAAGGACCGACGCCAGCAAGTGGGCATCCGTGTAGCCAATGCCCATGCTGAAAATGCCGTGGCGATCGATCATTGTCATGACTTCGTCGTGGGTGGCGACAACCGCTCCGCGCTGTGCCGCCAGAAAAGCCATCACACTGCCGCGATCCCGAAGACTGCCAAGCGCAAGCTCGCCGATCACCGCCGGGTGGCAAAGTAGGCGATCGTCCTCAATAATTCTGCGCAGCTCGGCATCGACGTGACGGAAATGATCAATCCAGATCGACGTGTCCGCTAGTATCACTTGGCTGCTGGGCTCCGGCGGCGCGGGGCTGCCTCGGCATCGGGCATGGTTCCTCCGAGCGCGATGAGGCGTTTTCCGGACTCCACACGAACGAGGGTCTCCAACGCCTGGCGGACGAGCGCCGCGGTTTCCTTAGTACCGGTTAAGGACCTAGCCTTTTCCATAAGCGTGTCATCGAGGTTGATAGTCGATCGCATGATCTGGCTCCCTTACGCAGGCATGAAAAATAGCACCATTTGGTGAGTAAATCTACGCTCGGCTTCCCCTGCCGCATATCCGACGCCATGGCAAGGAGCCCCTTCGCCTTCGCAACTTCCTTGTGAAGCAGGCACACTTGACTCACGGCACCGCTATATCGATCGCCCCTGGTTTGACCAACGTTCATTTGTTTAGTGGGGATGGAGCGTTTGAATTGAGGACCGGAACGCGCATCGGCTGATTGCATCTTACGACCGTCTCGACATGTAGACGAGCGAGAGCCTTCCACTATCACTCAAAAATTTTCCTAACGGATGACGCATGATCACGAGAAAGTCAGTGTTCTCACTGTTTGTTGCATTGCATCAAAAAAACGAGCGGCCATTTTCGGCTGAGGCTGACAACTCGAGGATTTCTGATGGAGCATATTTGTGATGACCGAAACGGGTATGGGCTTGTAACAAGGGTTTTCCACTGGACGATGGCAGCCTTGTTCGCCTGGCAATTCGTAGGCGCCACGCTTCATGCTCTTGCCGACGACACAGCCGTCGCCGATTTCTTCTGGGGCTTCCACCGCGATGTCGGTTTCGTCCTGTTCGTGACGGTGATTGCCCGTGGTGCCTGGGGGCTGATCAACATGCGCCGGCGTCCGCCGCAACAAGGTGTCCTAAGAACCTTCGCGCGCCTGGGCCACCTGGGGCTCTACGCGCTAATGATCCTCGTCCCCAGCGTGGCCTTAATTCGCCAGTTCGGCTCCGGACGCCCATTTGCTCCGTTTGGGATCGCGCTCATTGAGGGAGGCGGCGAGCGCGTCGAGTGGATGACCGCTCTGGGCAGCCTGGTCCACGCCAACGCCGGTTGGGCCCTTCTTGCACTGGTCTTCGGCCACGCCGCAATGGTCGTTATTCACCAGGTCATATGGAAGGACGACACGCTCGCGCGGATGGCGGGAAACGTCGACCGAAGGAATTCCGAGCTGCAAGCTGCCGAATGACTTCGCCGGCTCGGGCGTCTGAAGCCGGCCCAGTCATTCCGATTTCATTCCGGCCAACATTCCGATTCGAAGGCGGCCATTTATCTCAGCAACCTCGACATGCTTATGGAGCACTTGTGAAAGTGCAAGCATGGTCGTTGCCACGATGCATCGCAGCAGCTCCTCGATCACGGCAAAGGGTTCGCCTGCATTGGATACCAGGAGATCTCCAGCCGCTTGTCCGACGTTGCGAGAAGCCGACGATCCCGCCGGAGCCGACTGCCGCCAAAATAGAGGTGCTCACGTCCGTCTGCTCCATACTCTGTCGTACAAGGTCATGCCGACCAGCATCGCGAGGACGAACAGCGCTGTCTGCGGGATGCCACTCGACAGGGACGCAACCGCCGGACCCGGACAGAAGCCGCCGATCCCCCAGCCCAGGCCGAACAAGGCCGAGCCGATCACCAGTGGCGCGTCGATCCGCCGGCTCGTAGGCACATGGAAACTGTCGTCGAAGGCTGGATGCCGCATACGCTTCATCACCTGCATGCCGATGAAGGCGACGACGACGGCGCCGCCGAGGACGAAGGCAAGGTTCGGATCCCATGCGCCGAACAGGTCGAGGAAGCCCTGGACGCGGGCCGGGTTGAGCATGCCGGACAAAGACAGGCCGAAACCGAAGACGATGCCCGAGGCGAGAGCGGCCCGAACTGGTAGATGTTCCTGTTCATAGTCCGAGACCTCGCAGAACTGCGACGGCAAACACGCCGGCCGTCAGGAACGTGGCGACCGCCACCATCGATCGCGGCGACAGGAGGGCAAGCCCGAGAACGCCGTGGCCGCTGGTGCAGCCCGATCCCATGCGCGAGCCAAAGCCGACGAGCAGCCCCGCGACGATGATCAGCGGCCATCCGGCGGTGATCTGCACGGCCGGCCAGCCGCCGAACACCAGCAGGTAGGTGAGCGGCCCAAGCAGCAGCCCGAGCACAAACGCGAGATTGGTGGTCAAGCCGACGCCTTGGGCGAGACGCCCGACGATCCCGCTGATCCCGGCAATCCGGCCGTTGAGGAGCAGAAGCATGACGGCCGATGCGCCGATCAGCATGCCGCCGAGCAGAGGTGGGAGGTAAGTGCTCATTTGTCTTCCTTCGCGCAGAAGATGTCATAGAGCGCGGCCACCAATTGCGCGGCCTTCTCTTCCGTCAGGCGGTAAAAGATCTGTTTTCCCTCCCGACGGGTTTCGACGATGCCCGAGCCGCGCAGCACCGTCAGGTGCTGCGACAGATGCGGCTGGTGGACGTCGACCTTCTCTTCAAGCTCGCCGACCGAATACTCGCCCTCCACAAGAGTGCAGACGATCATCAGGCGCGCCGGATGGGACAGCGTTTTCAGGAGGACTGCGACTTCTCCGGCCCGGTTGGCCATTTCGGCGGGGGAAAGCCGCGCCTTCATCATTGCCTTAAGGTCGGTACTCATTCCCATGCTGCTCCCTGTAATGTATCGAGGGGAAACTTGAGGTAGCGCTTGCCGTTGGCTTCCGGCTCCGGCGGGCGCCCGCCGCGGATGTTCACCTGCAAGGCATGCAGGATGAGCTTCGGCATCGGCAGCGTTTTGTCGCGCTTTGTCCGCAGCGCCACGAACTCTTCCTCGCTTACGCCGGCAAGGTGCGGGTTGGACTTCTTCTGCTCGGCCACCGTGCTTTCCCAACGGGGTGCGCGCCCGTCCGGCTGATAATCGTGGCCCGTGAAGATCCGCGTCTCGTCCGGGAGTGCGAGGATTTCCTGGATCGACTTCCACAGGACGCGGGCATCGCCGCCGGGAAAGTCGGCCCGAGCCGTGCCGCTGTCGGACATGAAGAGCGTGTCGTGCACGAAGGCCGCGTCGCCGATAACGTAGGTGATGGAGGCAAGCGTATGTCCTGGCGAAAACAGCACCTTCGCATCGATGGAGCCGACCTTAAAGGTCTCGCCATGAGCGAAGAGCCGGTCCCATTGCGATGCACGAGGGAACGGAATCGAGAAGTTTGCGGGTGTAGGGATGGCGCGGGGAACCGATGATGTCCTCGGTCGTGCCGATCTCCATCATCGCGCCGGCATACATGACCATTATCCGGTACCCCGCTCCGGAAACGTCCCCAGAGCTTCGATGAAGGTGATCACACCCTCAACGAAGTCGGCGGCGATACGGGTCCCGGCTTCCACTGCGATGTCAGCATAGAGTTTGTCGAGTTCGGCTTCCGTCTTCTGATGATAGATGACGCGATAAGCCATGCCCTACTTGGCTTTCGCCGCATCGTTCCGGCGCTTCGCCTCGAAATGGGCGCGAACGGTTTCGGCTGGGATGCCAAGGGCAGGGTTATTCACCAGGTCGTCATAGCGCGCGGGGATCTCCTCGTTGAGCCAGCGTTCGCGGGCGGCCTCGCGATCCTCCAGCAGCCGCAGGCCGGCGCGGATGACCTCGCTGGCGTTGTTGTAGCGGCCGGATTCCAGCTGCTTCTTGACAAATTCCTCATAGTGATTTCCGAGTGCGACGTTCGGCATGGGCTTCCCTTTCGTTGCTGCCCAGTATGGGACAGAGGTTCCCATATGGCAATAGATGTCAATGTTGGACTGACATGGCCAGCTCGAAGCGCCCTAAAGCGGTGCTGTCTCGATATTGCGCCAGCTGATCGGCCTTGCAGGAATTCGACCGGCGGATTGCGAGCTTCCCGGTCGCCACGGCCATACCCATCCCTAAGCGGCGAAACGGCTTTACGATCGAGTTGCGAAGCAGCGCCCAGTTGTTATCTACGAAGTAGAACTAAACGCCTGACTCGCCACGACGGCCTCCAGAGCGTCAGCGATTTGTTGGGCGTCGTCTTCTGTCTGGAAGATCGCGATAACGCCTGACGAATCCACAACCATCATAGGGCGTTCAGATCGTCGGCTATCTCCTGGGGGCTGCGCGGATCGAGGACCGGCCGAGCGGCGACCTTCTTACCGAAGGCGAGCATTTCAGCGGCCGTCATCCGGCGCTTGGCCGGTAGCTCGTCGGAAACGCCGAGCGCCTTGGCCTCGCGTTCGAGCGCGGCGCGGATCAAGTCTTCGGGTTTGCGACCGACGCGGGCCGCAAGCCTGCGGGCGAGCTGTTCAGTGTCGTGTGTGAGGTGCAACATGGCCTTGATCTCAGAGATCGTTGTCATTAACCACATTTTGAGAGATTGAAACAAGCGACTGTCTTGAGAGATGCAACGCTGGTGGTTGCGTGATCGATGCCGGCTGATCGGCTCTCGCAAACGGTCTTTTTTGCCCGTCTTCGACGTAACCGCCATCCTAGCCGTCCCTGACGGCTTTGCTGTGGATGAGATTCCGAAGCGTGACCACGGGCGGTTCGCCATCGCGAAACGGTTCCTCTCCATTTCGGATAGCGCTGCGTGCTATGATGTCGATGGTGTCGTCGGGCAGTGCTCGGACGCCGCGCAGGACGAAACTCCGTCGCTTCGCCTTGTCGCGCCATAATTCGGACCAAGCCTCCGCGAGTTCGCTGGTGCGGCCGGTATGTTCGATGGCCCTTACCAGTTCGGCAGCCTGCATGCGGTCCTTGCTATCCTTGCCCGCCTCGGTCGCCACGGCCATATCCATCCCCTTGACGGCATACCCCCAGCAGCGCCATCTCTTCGCCGGTGCGCTTCACAGCCCTGTCGCATGTTGGCAAGATTGAAGGTTGGAGACGTATCTATTGGGAGCCAGTCATCGATAAGACGAGGCTTGGAGTTTCCGGCCATTGGCCGTACATTGTCATCAGGAGAACAATGATGCCAACACCTGCTTTGAACTCACCTCGTGGTCGTATCCGTGCCGAGCGCTTGGAAGCGCGCGTCACAGCCGATCAGAAGCGCCTCATAGAACATGCTGCCGCGCTTCAGGGCCGCACGGTGACTGACTTTGTGCTGACCAGTGTTCAAGAAGCGGCTCGCCGGGCTATCGAGGAGCATCAGCGCCTTGATCTCACTGTCCGCGACAGCCATGCCTTTGTGGAGGCTTTGATCAACCCGCAGCCGGTCAATGACCGTCTGCGCGATACTGTGCGCCGATACCGGCAGGCTACGGGCACCTGACAGGTGGGAAACGTTGTCAGGGATTCGATCCGGGTCGAGATCCTCGGTTCCCAGCATGACAGGAGTTCATTCGAGAGCGGCGTAGAGCCGCTTGATCGGTATTTCCGCACTCAGGCGGGGCAGGAGGCACGCAAGAACTTGGCGGCGCCGTTTGTACTGGTGCTACCCGATGGCGCCGTGGCGGGCTACTACACGCTGTCGTCAACAGCAGTGAATGTGGGCGAGTGGCCTGCTCAGACTGTCCGCAAGCTGCCACGCTACCCGCTTATTCCGGCAACACTGCTGGGGCGCCTCGCTGTCGACCGGCGTCAGCAGGGCAAGGGGTACGGCCGCTTTCTTCTGGCGGATGCTCTGTTTCGCGCTGTCCGCAGTGAAATCGCCTCTTTCGCGGTCATCGTTGACGCCAAGGATGAGAATGCACACCTCTTCTATGAGCGGGAGAGTTTTTTTCAGTTTCCCGACCAGCCGTTGAAGTTGTTCCGGCCGATGGCGGACATAGCTCAATTGTTTAAGTAAGCACCAGCAAAAGGAAACCGACAAAGGAGCGGCGAAATCAGTCCGGCGCTTCCTGCTCGAAGCGGAGACACGACCACAATGCACTATAAGGGCTATGAAGCTGTTGTTGAGTTTGATGAAGATGCCGAAATCTTCCACGGCGAAGTCATCAACGTGCGCGATGTCATCACCTTTCAAGGCAGCTCGGCTACGGAGTTGAAGCAAATTCTTGCGGATTCCGTAGAGGATTACCTGGCGTTCTGCAAAGAACGCGGCGAGGAACCCGAGAAGCCATTTTCCGGTCAATTCGTCGTCCGGACCGACCCGAGCGTGCACAAAGCTTGTCGAGCGCCGCACGGCGCGAAGGCGTGAGCCTCAACAAGTGTGTGACGCGGACGCTGGAACAAGCCACTCCTCGAGACCGAACAGTCTCTGGAGCTAGAGCGGGGTTACAGCGGACACGGCACCATTCTTGCTTGTTGTGGCATGATCACTCAAGAGAAAAGGGATTCGCCATGCCGCAGACTGAAACTGTCCAAAGCGAAACCGCCGAAAGCGTGGTGTTATCTGTCAGGGGATTGACGGTCAGCCTACCCAAAAACATGGAGCGGACGTATGCTGTGCGCGATATCTCCTTTGACTTGAGGCAGGGAGAAATTCTCTGCATCATCGGCGAATCCGGCTCGGGAAAATCCGTGACTGCCAATGCCATCATGGGATTGCTCCCATCCGCGATCGCCGTAACCAGTGGCAGCATTTTTTTCAAAGGGATGGATCTTGTACAAACGGAGGAAAAGGCATTGCGTACACTGCGCGGCCGCGCCGTTTCGATTATCTTTCAAGATCCGCTCTCGGCGCTCAATCCGCTGATGACGATCGGCGATCAGATCGGCGAGGTGATGGAGGCCCACAAGATAGGGACGCAAGAAAGCCGTGCCATCAAGATCCTCGAGCTGCTCGATGAAGTCGGTCTGCCCGATCCGGCGCTGCTACAACATCAATATCCCTTCCGCCTATCAGGCGGTCAACGGCAGCGTGTCATGATCGCCATGGCGCTGGCGCTCGACCCGGACGTGCTGATTGCCGACGAGCCGACAACGGCGCTGGACGTCACCACACAGGCCCAGATCCTGGAGTTGATCCGCAAGATCCAGCGCCGCAAGAATATGAGCGTCATGTTTATCACCCATGATTTCGGTGTCGTCGCCGAGATTGCCGACCGCGTTGTCGTCATGGAAAAGGGCAGAGTCGTCGAAGAGGGGCCGGCGAATGTGGTGCTCAACACGCCGGAACATCCCTACACGAAACGCCTGATTGCTGCCGTGCCGCGCATGACGGCGAAGGACCGCGCAGGTGCCTCCGATACGCCGGTGGTGCTGGAAGTCACGAATCTGAGCAAAACCTACCACACGTCGGGCGGATTCTTTTCAAAGGGCCGGACAGTCAAAGCGGTCAACAAGGTCAGTTTTTCCATCCGCAAGGGCCGAACGCTCGGCGTCGTCGGGGAATCCGGCTCCGGCAAGTCCTCGCTCGGCCGCGTTCTGCTCAAGCTGATGGACTGTGATGACGGCAAGATGCTGTTCGACGGTCGTGATATCGCGCCCATGTCGAGCGATGCCTTCCGGTCGATGCGCCCTTATATCCAGATGATCTTCCAGGATCCATTCGCCTCGCTCAACCCCCGCCATACGATCGGCAAAGTTCTGACCGTCGGACCGATCGCTCATGGCGTCTCGGTGCATGAGGCCAAGGCAAAAGCGCTTCGCACACTCACGCTGGTAGGGTTGGACGAAGGTGCCTATGACCGCTTCCCGCATGAGTTCTCCGGTGGCCAGCGCCAGCGGATCGGTATTGCCCGGGCGCTGATGTTCGACCCGCTTCTGCTGGTGGCCGACGAAGCGGTATCGGCCCTCGACGTGTCGATCCAGGCGCAGATTCTGCAGCTGCTGACGAAGATCCAGAAGGAGACCAAGGTGGCGATGGTCTTCATCACGCATGATCTTCGGGTCGCGAGCCAGATCTGCGACGAAGTTGCCGTCATGTACAAGGGCGAGATCGTCGAATACGGCCCGCCCTCACAGATCTTCCGCGCACCTCATCACGATTACACCCGCAAGCTCGTCTCGGCGATCCCCGGCAGCGAGTGGGAGCCGGCTGCCTGACATATCAATTTCGGAGCGTGACTAAACCGTCCTGCTGAAAAGCAAGGCAGTTTTTGTCGTTTCTGCCTCCCCTTCATGGTCTCTTCGCCTATCTGATAGGCATTCTTTTGTCGTGAACAAATTAGCGCCGAAGCCTCAGAAAAAATAGTTGCATTTGTCCACTATCTAGCAAATCATCAACGTCGAAACGACGCCTGGCACTGCTGGAGCTGAGACTGAAACACCTGTTTCCTTACCGGAAAACAGGACGCTAGCTTTTTGTTTTTCGGAGCGTTAGTGCCGTGCTTGAGCCAAAGAAAACACCACCCATATCGATCGGCGACATCGACCTCGATGTGCTGGAAGATACACTCAGCTTCTATATCCGTACCGTCAATCTGGCAGTGTCACGCGATCTCGACGAGCGGCTGGAGGGCTTAGATGTCGCCCGCGGTACGGGGAAAATCACCACTCTGCTGATGGTCGATAGCCACCCGGGGATCCGCCCGTCTGTCATCGCGCAGCTCATTCTCAAGGATCGATCCGCGATGGGCCGGCTTGTCGATCAGATGGAAAATCATGGGCTTTTAACGCGCGAAACGTCGGTCGACGATAACCGTGCGCAAGAGCTCTATATCACTGAGAAGGGCGCGCAATTGGCGGTACAGGTGCGAGCCCTCGTCACCCAACAATCGAAGGATTTTTTCGCCTTCATTCCCGAGGACGAGCAACGCCTGCTGATGGATATCCTGCGCAGAGCCTACCGGCGGATCGCCGGCCTGCCGTAAACGACTTCCGGAGATCGTGCCATGCCGGCAAAACGTGTCGTATTAATCTCGGGAGCCAATCGTGGCATTGGTGCGGAGACGGCCCGGCTGCTGAACAGTCAGGGATGGTGCGTGTCGCTCGGCATGCGCAAGCCGATTCAGCCGGATTGGGCAGATTCCGCCTCGGCAGCCGTCTTTCCCTACGATGCCGATGATCCTGAAGGTGAGAAAGCCTGGGTCGAAGCCTCTATCGCCGCGTTCGGCCGCGTCGACGCCATCATCGCGAATGCGGGCATCATGATCCCAAAAACAGTCATCGAGGCGGACGAGGACGACTTCGACCGAACGATGACGGTCAACGTCAAGGCACCGCGCCGACTTGCCAAGGCGGCTTGGGAACAGCTGACAGCTAGCGGTCGGGGCCGGGTCATCATTCTCGGCTCCCTCTCCGGCAAGCGGGTGAAGAGTGCCAATGCTGGACTCTACTCGATGTCCAAGTTCGCCGCAGTTGCACTTGCGCATGGCATCCGCCACGCGGGCTGGGATTTCGGCATTCGCGCCACCGCTGTCTGTCCGGGGTTTGTTGCCACGGATATGGCCCGCGGCATCACCAGTCGCGCCGACGACCAGATGACCGACCCGCGTGATCTCGCCCGTATCATTGCCATGCTGCTGGACCTGCCGAATGAGGCGAGCGTCGCCGAATTCACCATCAATTGCCAGCTTGAGGAGTCCTACTGAATGCCGGGACCTTACGTTGTTCCTGTCCACGGGGACGCTGACCTGCCCAAGGAAGTGGATGTCGTCGTCATCGGCGGTGGCATCATCGGCACCTCGACGGCACTCGAACTGGCCGAACGTGGCCTGCGGGTCGCGCTGTGCGAAAAGGGGGGCATCGGGCACGAGCAGTCCAGCCGCAACTGGGGCTGGGTGCGCATTTCTCGGCGGGATCCGCGCGAAGTGCCGCTGATGGCGGAGGCGCTGCGGATCTGGAGCAGCCTAGATCAAAGAACCGGCCGCGCCACCGGCTATATCCGCGCCGGCATCATGTTCACCTGCGCCAATGATCAGGAACTTGCAGATCATGAACGCTGGAAGCGCAACCTCGAGGGCTATCAGCTCGATTCACGGATGCTCAGCCGCACCGAGTTCGACGCGATGTTCCCGAACGCGAACATGGACATCAAGGGCGCCCTCTACACCACCGCAGATGGTCGTGCCGAGCCGCAGAAAGCGGCTCCAGCGGTCGCTGAAGCTGCGCGCGACAAGGGCGCCACTATTTTGACGGAATGCGCGGTCCGCGGCATTGAAACATCGGGCGGCAAGATATCCGGTGTCATCACCGAGCGTGGTCCAATTGCCTGCTCGGCCGTTGTGCTGGCCGGCGGCGCCTGGTCGAGCCTGTTTTCCGGCAATCTCGGTATCGATCTGCCGCAATTGAAAGTGATGAATTCGGTGCTGCGCACCAAGCCCCTGGAAGGAGGGCCGGAACAGGCCATTTGGTCCAAGGGGTTTGCTGTGCGCAAACGCCAGGATGGCGGCTACACGATCGCATCGGGTCATGAGAATGTCGTCGATATCGTCCCGAAATCCTTCCGCTATGCCAAGGATTTCATGCCGGCGCTCGGCAAAGAGTGGCGCTCGCTGAGGTTCCGTCTGGGAGGCCGCTTCTTCGACGAGGCGCGCATCGCCAACCGCTGGGCGATGGATGAGGCAAGCCCGTTCGAATACAACCGCGTGCTCGACCCGAAGCCCGCAACCAAGCTTTCCGACCTGGCGCTCGCCAACCTGAAGAAGGCCTTTCCGGTTTTCGAGAAGGCGGAGATCGCCCAGCGTTGGGCCGGCTACATCGACGTGACGCCGGATGCCGTGCCGGTCATTTCAGCGATTGATAGGATCCCAGGCTTCCATATAGCCACCGGCTTTTCCGGTCATGGATTCGGCATCGGGCCGGCCGCCGGACGGCTGATGGCCGATATCGTTACCGGCAGGCCGCCGGTCGTCGATCCTAAGGATTTCCGTTTTTCACGCTTCTCCGATGGCTCGAAGGTCGAGCTGATCAGCGGCTTCTAGTCTGCCCGAACAAAGAAGGCAGATCGCATAACGTGCAGAAAACGAAGTGGAACAGTGACTGAGCAACAGCAAAGGGAGCAGACCGATGTCTGACGAAACCAAGAATGCGATTCTCATCCTACGCGCCGTCAGGCGCTGACCATGATGGCGCTGGCTGGCGCATCCGGCCTAGTCGTACCCAATCTTCTCGGCCGCGACAGGGCATTCGCAGCCGCGCCTCCTGCCAAGCCGACCGGACAGATGATTGTAGGCTTTTCGCAGGAGCCAACCGTTTTCAACCCGCATATGCCGCATATTGAAGTCGATGAAGGCATTCATTTCAGCCTTTTCGATCCGCTCTTTGCCATTTCCCCCGAAGGCAAATTTACGCCGGCGCTGGCGCTGGAGGTGCCAAGTGTCGAAAACGGCGGCATCTCCGCTGACGGCCTTTCCTGGAAAGTTAAACTTCGAGAGGACGTCAAATGGCATGACGGGACGCCATTCACCGCCGATGACGTCAAGTTCACGTTGGAGCTGCTGGTCGATCCGGATTTCCGCAGCTGGCGCAAGACGGGACATGAATTAGTACGCGAGTTGACGGTGGTCTCACCGACCGAGCTCACCTGGAAAATGGAAAAGCCGTTTGCACCCTATCCGTCGATCCTGGCGTCGACCTTCATCGTGCCGAAACACGCCTTTGGAGCTGAAAAGGACAAGAACACGGCGCCCTTCAACGCTGCTCCGATCGGCACAGGTCCGTTCAAATGGGTGGAGCGGGTCGCCGGCGATCACATCACGCTCGAAGCCAATGCCGACTATTTCGGCGACGGTCCATATCTTGAGCGCGTGATCTACAAGTATATTCCGGATCTCACGGTTCTCTATACGCAGTTCAAGACGGGCGACATCGACGTGGTGGGCCTGCAGTGGATCACGCCTGACCACTATGAAGAAGCCAAAGCGCTTGAAGGCAAGGCCGTTCTCGTCGTGCCCGGCTCTACGGTCGAATCCGTCACCTTCAACATGGAGAAGCCACAGTTCAAGGATCTCGCAGTTCGTCAGGCGCTTTATCATGCGCTCGACAAGGCAACGATCATTGACGCCCTCTATTATGGCCTGCCGACGCCGACCGAAAGCTACATGCCGCAGCAGTCCTTCTATGCAAATCCAGACCTGCCGAAGCACGAATACGATCCAGAAAAGGCCAAGAAGATTCTTGATGATGCCGGATGGGTATTGGGTAGCGACGGCATTCGCGCCAAGGATGGCGTCAAGCTCTCCTTCTCCAACTCGACGACGGCCGGCAACCATATCCGCGAACAGGTGCAGCAGTTCATGCAGCAGTCGTTCAAGGATATCGGTGTCGAAATGACCATTTCCAACCTGCCCCCCGCCGTCATGTGGGGCGAATACTGGATGATGTCGCAGTTTGATTCCGTCGTCGTCGGCATCGACTTTTTGACCGGCGCCGATCCCGATACATCCGACTATTTCAAATCGACGTCGATCGGCGCCAAGGGCGGCGCCGGACAGAATACATGGCAGTATTCGAATCCCGAGGTCGACAAACTCCTTACCGAAGGCGGCCAGATCTTCGTGCCGGAGGAGCGCAAGAAGATCTATCTCAAGATTCAGGAGATTATGCGCGCCGATCTGCCCTTCATGCCCGTCTTCCAATACGCGCAGGTGCGCGGCCACAAGACGGGTGCCGAAAGCGTCGTTCCGAATGTCAATACGCGCATCGACAGCTGGAACGTCGGAAGCTGGTATTGGGCTTCCTAAGCCGCCTGCGTTTGAGCAACCCTCTCCCGTTTCGGGGGAGGGGCCAACGAAGCGTCTCGACGTCCCTGACCTGATGTCCAATAGCAATCGGAGAGACTGCGATGCTGCGCTATCTTCTCGGCCGTTTATGGCAAAGCCTGATCCTACTGTTTCTGGTGTCCATGATCGGATTTGCGGTTCTCAATCTGGCGCCCGGTGGTCCGCTGTCGCAGTATGCGCTGACACCGGGAATGACCCAAGAAGCGCTGGACCGAATTGCCAGGCAGATGGGCCTCGACCGGCCATTGCCGATACAATATCTCGACTGGCTGCGGCACCTTTTGCAAGGCGACTGGGGCCGCTCCTACCGCGACAGCCAGCCGGTTCTCGGCATCATAATGGGTCACCTCTTTGCCACGCTACTGTTGATGGGGTCCTCGACCGTGCTTTCGATCGCTGTCGGCACCTGGGTCGGGATCAAGGGGGCGACAAAGCGCTATTCCATCTTCGATTATACCGCCACCATTGGCGCAATGGTGGCGCTGTCAATCCCGACCTTCTGGTTCGGGCTTATCGCCATCTACCTGTTTTCCCTCAAGCTGAAATGGCTGCCGGCCGGTAACATGTACACGATTGGCGACGGCTCCGTCGCCGATTATGCCATTCACCTCATCATGCCGACCGTGGTTCTGGCGTTCGTCAACGTGGCGGTCTGGAGCCGTTACATGCGCACTGCGACGCTCGACGTCATCAATCAGGATTTCGTGCGCACGGCAAAGGCCAAGGGGCTTTCCGAGCGACGAGTGCTGATGAAACATGTGATCGGCAATGCGCTGCTGCCGATGATCACCCTTGCGGGCCTGCAGCTGCCAACCATCCTCGGCGGCGCGCTGGTCACCGAAACGGTGTTTACCTGGCCTGGCATGGGCCGCCTGTTCCTCGATAGTCTCGGCTATAACGATTATCCCGTCGTCATGGGTCTTTTGATGTTTTCCGCCATCCTCGTCTTGATCGGCAGTCTCATTGCCGATCTCCTCGTCGCTTTCGTCGATCCGCGTATTCGGCTCGGTTAGGGAGAAAAATCCATGTCCGTAACCCTGCCCATTTCCCGCTCCGCGAAATCGCATTGGTGGCAAAGCCGGACCTTCCGCCGGTTCGCCCGTCACCGGCTAGCGATGCTCGGACTGCTGATGATCACCGTTCTGGCGCTCGCCTGCATTGTCGGTCCCTCTATCCTGCCCTACGACGAGCTTTACATCGATCTGCGCGCCCGCTTTGCGCCGCCCCTGACAGGCTACCATATTTTCGGCACAGATCCGCTGGGCCGCGATATCGCAGCGCGCCTGTTCATGGCCGGCCGTATTTCGCTTCTGGTCGGTTTCTTTGCCATGTTGCTCAGCACCTTCATCGGTACTGTCATCGGCGTCTGTGCAGGCTATTACGGCGGGCGCGTCGGCGCAGCGCTGATGCGCTTCGTCGACGCCTTCCTGTCCTTTCCCAGTATCTTTCTGCTTCTGGCGTTGGCGGCCTTCATCAAGCCGAGCCCTTTCATGATCACGGTCATCATCGCGGTGACGAGTTGGATGGAGATTTCCCGCATCGTCGAGGCTGAGGTGCGCTCGTTGCGCGAGCGCGACTTCGTGCTCGCTGCGCGCATGCTCGGCCTTTCCAACAGCTGGATCATGTTCCGTGAACTGTTGCCAAATGCCATCGGCCCGATAATCGTCGCCGCGACCCTAACGGTCGCCCGTGCGATCCTGCTTGAAGCCTATGTCAGCTTCCTCGGCTATGGCATACAGCCGCCGCTACCAAGCTGGGGCAACATGCTGAACGGCGCGCAGCAATATCTCGACAGGGCGCCATGGCTGGCGATCGTCCCCGGCATCGCCATTACACTCGCCGTCACCAGCTTCAACTTCATCGGCGACGGCCTGCGCGACGCACTCGACGCCCGCAGCGATCTTAGTTGAGAGGAGGCGATGCGCACGTTTTCTCCTTTCAAGACGACATTGTGGTATGCGACCGCCACGCCAGCTCCCGACACGACAAGGCTGCAAGGTACGGTCGACGCGGATGTTTGCATTGTCGGTGGTGGTTATACCGGGCTGACGACGGCACTAGAACTTTCCCAGGATGGCTTTCGTGTCGTGCTTCTGGAAAAGGAAGAGATCGGCTTTGGGGGATCCGGCCGCAATGCCGGACACTGCACCCCGACCTTTACCCATTACAGCCTGCCGGAATTGCGCAAGATGCTCGGCGAGCCCTGGGCCGAGCGATTAATTGTCCGCCAAACCCGTGCCAACGACCGCGTTTCCGAAATGATAGAGCGCTACCAGATACAGTGCGAATGGCAGCAGAACGGCTACGTCATGGGGGCGTCCTATCCCGGCATGATGAAGACAATCGAGGAGAAGGTTCGGACCTACAACGCTGTGGGTGCCCGAACGCGAGTTCTTGATCGAGGCGAGGTCGAAACTGTAACGGGCACCCGACGTTTTTACGGCGGTTGGCTGCATGAAGAAGCAGGGCATCTCAACCCGCTCAGCTATTCGCGCGGCCTTGCTCGCGCGGTGATCCAGGAAGGAGGCGTAATCCACACGAATTCGCCTGTCACCGGGTGCCAACGACAAGGCAGCGGTTGGGTGATCAACACGGACAGGGGCAAGGTCTTGGCCGATAAGGTGATTTTTGCTACCGGCGCCTACACGGTCGGCGGTTGGCCGAAGCTTGACCAGACATTCAAGATCCAGAAGGTATTTGTCGCAGCGACACAGCCGCTTTCCGATGATGAGCGCCGGTCGGTCCTACCACAGAATACGACCATTCATGACGGACGCGGCGATATCTTTGTCTACAAATACAATGCCGAGGGACGGATCGTCGCCTCGATGTTTCCCATGGGCCGGCGCGGCCGCGACATGGATTATACCCGCACTGTCATGAGCGACCGGCTGAAATGGCTGCACCCGCAGATCCAACAGGATATCTGCTGGGAATATTTCTGGTTTGGTGAGTTGGATATGCAATACCAAACTGTCCCGCGCCTCTATGATCTGGCGCCTGGTGTCGTGGCTGTCACCGGGCTTTCCGGCCGCGGCGTGCCCACCGGTAGTATGCTGGGCGGCATACTTTCGGAATGGGCAAAAGGTGTGCCCAGGCACGACCTGGCGCTGAAGCTTGAGCCGTTGAGCGTCGCGCCCTTCTATATGAGTTATGGCCCGCAATTGGCGCTGCGCTACTATCGCGTCTCAGACTGGATCAAGACCAAACTCGCAGGCGCGCCCCTTCCTCCGCACGCCTGATCCGGGCCATAAACTGCCCGCTTTGCGCAGTGGCAACTCCTGAAATCGAGATGGTTCGCGGAGTGCGAACTACTGGCCGTGACAACACGTTGGCGCATGTCTCGACGCCGAGAAACCCCTGAGCGATGTCGTCGTCGCAGCCAAGCAGGCGGGCGAGAAAATCGTCCACGACGACAGCTACTTCACTGTCTCCCAATGCGCGTCGATGTGGTGCGAGCGCCGATCACCACCCTGCTTGTTGGGACGGACGGAGCCTGTTTCACTGAGTTGCTTCTGCCACCGAACTGCACTGGCAGCGCTAACGCCGAACCGCTCTGCAGCCTCACGACGCGACATTCGGGCAAGTTTGGAGAAGTTCGTGGGGATCGTGCCATCGAGGTCCGAATTCACGAATTTGCGGTATAGTTCCGAAGAATTGCCTTTCGTCACAGACAGTTCGATGTCGGGATACCGTCCGAGCGCGGCAACACCGGGCCATGGTCAAAGCACTCGATCAGCATTTCGGTCAGCACCCGGACTTTTCTTGCAGGATGCTGCCCGGGCGGTCTGACGACATATATTCCCGCCGGCGGCGGTGGATGGCGTTTCATGACCGGAACCAACTCGCCTGAGTCGAGATAATCTTTGATAAGGTCGTCAGGCAGCGCGGCGATGCCCAATCCGGCTGCTGCGGCGACCGCGAGAGCCGCCCCGTTATCGGCCTTGAAGCGCCCCTGCGGGCGAACGGTTATAATCTTGTCCCCATCCATCACCTGCCAGGTTTCCGTGCCTTGCATGAGAGCCTGATGGGTTACGAGTTCCTCCGGTGTCTCCGGAGAGCCATGGACCTTAATGTAGTCCGGGCTTGCGACGAAATTCCCGTAGAGGGGACCGACGCGTCTTGCGATCAGGCTTGAGTCCTGAAGAGTGCCGACCCTGATCCCACAATCATATCCTTCTGCGATCAGATCTACGAAGCGATCGCTGTAACAGGTCTGGATCTGGAGATGAGGATGGCGACGCGCCATTTGTGCAAGTACTTGCGCGAAATGCGTCAGCCCGAAGGAAATCGGCGCGGCTACACGCAAGCGACCGCGAAGCTCACCAGCCGGCAGGATGGTCTCCCTCGCCACATCTATCTCGGCGGAAACCCTGGCTGCGCAGTCCCGGAAGGTTGCGCCTGCCTCTGTGAGAGAAGCCCCGCGTGTGGATCGGGCTAGGAGCTGGACACCAAGCTCCGCTTCAAGCCGCACAAGCCGTCGGCTGACCATCGACTTGGAGATGCCAAGCCGCAGCGCGGCCGAGGTGACGCCTCCCGCATCAGCAACTTCGACGAATGTCCGGAGATCTTCGATATCCACTCAGTGTTCCTCATTCTGCGACACAGCTTAGCAAAGGCAAGGACTACCGCATCACAAACGGGAATGACAAGTTTCGTCCCGCGGCAGCGCCTCGGAGGGCACATGTCTTTTGAGCAAACGCGCTTCGATAAACCGTCAACATAGGATGAAACCATGACCTTTCGTAACGGCCTTGACTCACTTCTCCGCCCCGAAGATTCCGTCCTCGTCCTGATCGATCATCAGCCTTACCAGCTGGCGAACCTGAACAGCCATGATCCTCAAATGGTGGTCAACAACACGACCGCGCTGGCGAAGCTGGCAAAAGCCTTCAATGTTCCGACCATTCTCACCAGCGTGATCGCGGCGCGCGGTGGACTTCTCTTTAAGCAGATCACCGACGTGTTCCCTGGCCAGGAAGTCATCGATCGCACCTGGGTGAACACCTGGCAGGACGAGAATGTGGTGAACGTCGTCAAGGCGACCGGCCGCAAGCAGCTGATCATCGCCGGCCTGTGGACCGAGGTCTGCGTCGCAATGCCTGTCATCCAGGCCGCCGGCGAAGGCTGGGACGTGACCGTGATCACCGACGCGTCGGGCGGGATTTCGAAGGAGTCTCATGAAGTTGCCATCCAGCGAATGATCGCGGCCGGCGCAAACGTGATGACCGTGATGGCGCTCACTGGCGAATGGCAACGCGATTGGGCCCGCACCGAGCATGCAGAGGAGCTGACCGAGATTCTCATCCAGCACTTCGGCGGCAGCGGCATCGCGTATCTTTGGGAGCAGCAGCTTCTCAACACGCCGGTGCCGAGCACCCAAAGCGGGCACTAAAAACATAACGGGGATGACGGGTTTCTCGATGAACGTGTCGCAAAAGCCCGGACGGTGCATTGTACCTCGTCGTCCCTTTTTCGTGACAGGTCGAAGTATCTGAAGCACCGGCTTGATTGTGCGAATGATGCATTTCAGGGTCAGTCGCCGGCCTAGACAGACAAATATCCAAGGACCAAAAATGGAAATCGGTATCGACAGTTTTGCAGCCATCCTCCCGGATCCGACCACAGGCAAGCTTCCTTCGGCGACCGAGCGAATGGCCGAACTCATCGAGGAGGTCGTCGTCGCGGACCGCGTCGGGCTCGATGTCTTCGGCATAGGCGAGCATCATCGCGGCGAGTTTCTCGATTCGGCCCCGACCGTCATTCTGGCCGCGGCAGCGGCCCGGACCCGCCGGATCAGATTGACAAGCGCGGTGACCGTTCTGAGCGCCGCTGACCCGGTGCGGGTTTTTCAGGAGTTCGCAACTCTCGATCTGATTTCCAAAGGCCGTGCGGAAGTCGTTGTCGGGCGAGGTTCCTTCGTGGAAGCCTATCCGCTATTCGGTCTGGACACACGCGACTATGACGACCTTTTTGCTGAAAAGCTTGAGCTGTTTCTCAAGCTTGGCGAGGCGACCAATGTTACATGGGAAGGTCGCTTCCGTCCGGCCCTCAAAGGGCAAGGTGTTTTTCCGCGTCCCCATCAACCACAGCTACCATTATGGATCGGGGTCGGCGGCACGCCGCAATCCTTCGCTCGTGCCGGTTCGCTTGGCCTTCCGCTCATGATCGCAATCATCGGCGGGAGCTTCGAGCGCTTCCGTCCGCTTGTCGATCTCTATCGCGAAGCTGGCAGTCGCGCGGGACATAGCCCCGAGACGCTTAAGGTCGGCGTCCACGCGATGGGATTCTTGGGCGAGACCAACGCCGCAGCGAAGGACGCCTTCTTTCCGGGATGGGCGCATCTGACGACGAAGATCGGTCGCGAACGCGGCTGGTCACCGCCGACGCGCCAGCAGTTCGAAGCCATGGCAGGTCCGCAGGGCGCATTCCTGGTCGGTGACCCGAAGACGGTCGCAGCCAAGATGCTGCAGGCCAGTGAGACGCTTGGCGGCGTTTCGCGCATCACCTTCCAGATGAGCACAGCCTCTCTCGACACGGCAGCGATGAAGAGATCGATCGAACTTCTCGGCACTGAAGTCGCGCCAATCGTGAGGGCAGCGCGATAGGCATGGACGCCAGGCTGTATTGCAAAGCGGGGAACGCCAATTGGACATCGAGGATCTGCGGACATTTGTCGAAGTTGCCGATGCCGGGGGCGTTTCTCCCGCGGCACGTCGACTGGGGATCTCCAAGTCAATGGTCAGTCGGCGCCTCATCAGGCTTGAGGAAGCGCTCAGTATCCAGCTTCTTGCACGAACGACCCGTGGTGCTGGGCTGACGGAAGCCGGGGGCACGTTTCGAGAACATGCCGCCAGGATTTGTGCCGAGATCGACCTTGCGCGGGAAACGATCTTGCCTGCCGGTGATCTTCGCGGGCGCTTGCGCGTGGCCGTCCCTCTCACATCAGGCCCGCTACATTTCGCGCCCGTGCTTGCAGAGATGGCACGCCACCACCCGCAGCTTCAGATCCATGCCGAGTATGCCGATCGGTTCGTCGATCTGATTGCGGACGGGTTCGATTGCGCGATCCGGGTCGACGCCCTGCGCAACTCGAACTTGATTGCAAGGCGGGTTGGTCAGATCTACGGCAAGCTGGTGGCGAGCCCGGACTATATCAGGATACATGGTTCACCTGAAAAGCCGGATGAAATCGCCGCTCATCAAGCCCTCGTGGGCGCCGAAACGTGGCGTTTCATGGATGGCGACAAGATCATCACTGTGCAGCCGCAGGGGCGCTTCAGTTCCGACAACGGCGCGGCGCTCGCCAGCGCGGCCGCAGCAGGGCTTGGTATAGCGTGGCTTCCCGATTGCGTTACCCATGAATATCTTGCGTCCGGCGCGCTGGTTCCAGTCATGACCCGTTTTCCGCTACCGGTCGGTGGGGTCTACGTCGTGCGGCCACCCAGTCCGCACCCGGCGCGAAAAGTGCGCATCCTCTCGGAGTTCCTGATCGAAGCATTCGAAAGAAATCCGCATTTGTAGGGTCTGCGTGTTGACACATCGACTGCGCGTTCCGCTTTTTGCGACACAGCTCACCGCGCCGCGCAACTAGTCTTGGGGGCGCTCACCCGTTAGTCACTTGGGCCCACGCAGCGACCCCTGCGCTCTACGCAGGCAGGAGATCGCCAAACGGATGAGGTGAAGCGCATGAGTTGGAACCCTGCAATCGAACCAGGCTGTCCTGACGAGGTCGGCATCGACGCGATCGAGACCCTAATCGTTCCTCGGGCCCGTGACCTTGGCGGCTTCGAGGTTCGGCGCGCCCTGCCGGCGCCGAAGCGGCAGATGGTGGGACCGTTTATCTTCTTCGACCAGGCTGGCCCGGCCGAGCTGTTGACCGGCCAGGGCATCGATGTTCGGCCGCACCCCCATATCGGTCTTGGCACGGTCACCTATCTGTATCGCGGTGACTTTCACCACCGTGACAGCACCGGGGCTGACCAGATCATCCGTCCCGGTGAGTTGAACTGGATGGTCGCAGGGCGAGGTGTTTCCCATTCCGAGCGGACATCCGCAGCGGCGCGGACAGGGCCGAACGGCTTGTTCGGGATCCAGACCTGGCTGGCTTTGCCGGAAGCCCACGAGGACATGGCGCCGATGTTCGAACACCACGGCAAGGAGACGCTTCCGATGATCGAGGACCATGGTGTGTCGGTGAGGCTCATTCTCGGGAACGCCTATGGCAAGTTCGCTCCCGCGACCATGTTTTCCGAGACATTCTATGCCGATGTTAAGCTTGAAGCAGGCGCTCGCCTGCCGATGCCGGACAATCATGAGGACCGGGGCATCTACATTGTCGAAGGCTCGATCTCGATCGCTGGCCGGGAGTTCGAAGCACCCCAGATGATGGTGTTTCGTCCTGGCGACAGGATCACGGTCGCAGCCGGGGAAAGAGGCGCGCGACTGATGATCTTAGGCGGGGCGACACTTTCCGGCCCACGCTACATCTGGTGGAACTTCGTCGCCTCATCCAGGGAGCGTATCGACGAAGCCAAGGCTGAATGGCGGGCACAGAACTGGGGCGAGGGGCGCTTCGATCTTCCGGTCGATGACCGGGATGAGCACATCCCGCTTCCAGACTGATGAGGGCGACCGTTCATCGGATGATAAATTGCAGAAGATTGCCCAATCCGTTACCGAGCGCATCGATGTTGCAGATGCCTGTTTTGGCGGGACGGTCGTGATTGATCTCGATGGTTTGAGTACAATGCGGCCAGCCGTAGAGGAAGAGTGGTCCTTGGGTCCGGCGTATACGTCCGCATTCGGCGAAACGGTATGAGCGCCGATGCGCCGCAAAGCTTGAGAGGTTGAGCCCTCGGTTGGCGCGCAGAGGTCATGAGGTGCGCTCGTCCAGTTGATCGTGCTGCAGCGGGAAACCCGGAAAGCGATTTCCTGAATTTTTACTTTTCTTCTTTCTCGGCCAGAGACACGTTGGTCGACGATGTGTTTGCATGGTCCCCACGTCGGCTTCTGCGACCACTCAGCCCCACATGCTGGACAGCGGCGCTGCGGCCAGTTTGTCGCCGAACGGCACCACATCAGTGTTGTCATAGAGGACGACGCCGAAGGCAAAACGATCGCCGCAGGCTTCAGCAAGTGCGCGGAGGCCCCCAAAATCGCCGGCCTTGACCGTGGCGCTCGCCTTGATCTCGATGCCGGCTGATTGGAAGTCAATGTCCCGCCAATTGGAAACTACAAAGTCGCAATCTGGAAGGGGAACGCCTTTTGAACGGCGGTTCGTTGCTGGCGAACCCCCTCCGCTGGAGAGTCCACGACGCCGCCTTAAAATTGGAGCGTAGGTGGGTTCGTCGTGACTGGTTGACGGCTCGAAGAGAGGCTTCTGGCACTTGCTGTGTCCCGATGAAAACGGAAACCGCATCTGGGTCCGCTTTGACATGTTTCAGGTTGCGCTTAACGCTCGGCTTCTCAGGGAGCGGCAGCGCCCTCGGCCTTTGCGCGGTTACCGCCGCAACTTAGGCCTTGATTAATGGTGGGAGGTCCGCAACCAGGCTACAGCACGCCACAGCGCGCTGTGCTGATCGGACTACGGTCCGGAGAAGACGAACCCTGAGCGACCGGTGGAACGGCTTGCTCCCCCGTTTCCTGGACACCGAGATAAGGTGCTTCTTCCCGAAACCGGAGAGCGTGAATCCAAAGACGGAAGTTCAGCTGCGAATACAAAACTTGAAGCGGTGAAGTTGATAAGAAAGCGCAGCGTCAATCTGAACATCGTCTTGATCCTCATCTCCTGAATAGCTCGCAGATATCGGCGATGGCGGTCGATGTGGCCGATGAAAAATCCGGGTTCATCGCAATCGGCTGGCCCAGATAGGCCCAATAAAGGAAGGATGCCCGATAGGCCGCCTTTTCGCTTTCCACCCCGGATTCCACCAGCAACCTTGCGATATAGGCCACCCGGTCGGCATCGACGGAGGCAACGACCGCCGCAACTTCGTCACTATCTATGGCCCAGGCACGCACAGCCTTGTCCAGTGATCTTATTGATCGACCGTTCCCCGGCTCGCCGGCAAATGCGCTGCTCACCAACGATTTCAGACGGTCCGGCTCATCGAGATCAGCCTCCAGTTCCCGGATGACCCGCTGCGTTGTCCAGTCTCTCCAATGCTGCAGGAGTTGTGTCCGGAAATCGGCTACGTCCCGAAAATGCCAATAAAAGCTGCCGCGGGAAACGTTCAGCCCCTCCGCCATGGCGCCGATTTTCAGGGCATTGGGGCCGCGCTCGGCAAGGGTGCGCAGGCCATGGTCGATCCAGTCGGACTTCGCAAGACGATCATTCATGGGCCGACCATACGCAGATGTATTGACTATTGGCAACATGAGTTCCATCTTGACCATACAGATATGTATGGAGAAGGTTCGAGATGATGGATTTGCATGGCGCAGCCCTGATAGCAGCCGGGGTCATCGGCGGCGGAACAGCGGTGTCTCACGGTATCCTGTTGCAAAGGCTCGTAGTCTCTCGGGTCGACGCATCACTTACCGCTGCAGCGACACCATCCGCACCAATGCGAAGACTGATACCGCTGCTGCTGCATTTCACCACGTTCAACTGGTTGCTGAGCGGCGTTGCTTTGATCGCGGCTGTCATCTGGTACGGACGTGAGGCGCAACTTGCTGCCAGTTTTTTCGCGGGCAGCTCGTTTCTCTTTGGCGCTCTCGGCGCCTTATGGGGCGTGCGCCGACTCCATCCGGGCTGGGTGCTGATGGCTGTTGCCTTCGCTTTGATCGTCTGGGGAAACATGCCGGCGACCGGTTCTGCCAACTGAATGCCTTCGGACGCAGCCGCCACTCGACGCAATGCAAGCAGATCGAAAGGAGCATTCCGTGCGGCCATTTCCTGTATCCGTCCCCGAAAACTGCGGACAAATCCTGCCGTCCGCCGATTTCGGCGACGCTTTTGCTGTCGACGTGATCGATACGGCGATGAGCGCGCCTCAGGCCGCACAGTTGGCATTCAGTCAGCCGCCGGGCTGGATCGCGAAACTTCTGGCCCTTCGCAATCTCGTCGTCGCTCCTTTTGGGTTGAAGTCCGGCGACGAACTGGACTTGTCGACCCAGCACAGAGGTCTTCCGGTCTTTTCATCGTCTCCCGAGCGCATCGTTCTTGGCCTTGACGACAGGCACCTCAACTTTCGGCTCATTGTCGACGTGGCAGATTTGAACGACGCCACGCTCCGGGTTACTGCCACGACGCTGGTTCAGCGAAACAACCTGCTCGGCCGCGTTTATCTCGCAGCCGTCCTGCCGTTCCACAAAATCCTCGTTCCCGCACTCCTGTCGCGCCTCATCAGGCCTGCTTGACTGATAGTTACGGACGCAACTTCCCGTCTGTTTCGCAGAGCCGGGAAGGAACCATTTTATGATAGCGTGGACGTGCCCATGTTCGCGAACGATATACACCTTGAGCAAGCAACTGAGGTGAAACATGACGAGCAAACCGATAACAGGGCGGTGTTTTTGCGGAGCGGCCCAGTTCGAAGTATCCAGCGCACCGATCCTCAAACGCGCCTGCTGGTGCAGGGACTGCCAATATCTCTCCTGTGGCAATGCTTCCATCAATGTCGTCTTCGCCAGCGGAGATATTGTCATCAAAGGCGAGCTTGCAGAATACGCAAGCGTCGCTGACAGCGGCCAGATTATCCGACGCCGCTTCTGCCCGACCTGCGGAACCCAGATGTTCAGCGAAGCCATGTCACAGCCGGGCTATATTGTGGTTCGCGTGGGCACACTCGATCAGCCGAACATCGCGGAGCCGACGAGTGTGATCTGGACGGCGTCAGCTCCAGACTGGGCCTGGATTAATCCTCATGTTCCTCGCTTCGAAAAGCACGTTGAGGCCGTTCAGGAATAGCTTTCTCATGCGGGCTCTTGGCCGCACGTCATCCCCGTCAAGCATCTGTTCCCTTTTGAGAGGAGTGGAACGGCGAGCGCGAACATCAACGCTGTTCCCCTCAAAGGCAAAGCCAGCCGATTGGAATACCTGCAGGATCATTTCATCTGCGATCTGTTCCATGCAACACGGCCCAATTCAGCCCAACACGATCGAACCTCCAATTCAGTTTGTTTGTAATGAAAATTTCAATTACCATGTAGGCACATCTAACGAAAGGGACTTCCCATGACTTCACTCGCGGTAACAATGAAAGGGCAGGTCACGCTAAAGCGGGATTTGCTGCAACACCTTGGCATCAAGCCGGGCGAACGGATCGTCTTTGACAAGCTGCCGGGCGGTGAGCTTCGGGTGAGGGCGGCGCGGCCAACTGGCACCATTGATAGTTTCATTGGTCGGCATGCGGGCAAGGTCAAAAAACCGATGACGATTGAAGAAATGAACGAGATTGCCGCCTCTGGTTGGGCGGGTGAGCAATGAAAATTTCCGTCGACACAAACGTGTTGGCTCGAGCCGTTTTGCAGGACGACGCAAAGCAGGGCCACGCCGCCGGCAAGCTCCTGAAAGAGGCTTCGCTGATCGCGGTTTCCTTGCCTTGCTTGTGTGAACTGGTCTGGATACTGCGCCGGGGCGCGAACCTCCCGAAAGAAGATGTAGCCGTGACGATCCGTGATTTGCTGGATGCTGGAAATGTCGTGATGAACCGTCCCGCTGTCGAGGCCGGGCTTGCGATCCTCGAAGCTGGCGGCGATTTTGCGGATGGCATCATGGCCTATGAGGGCAATTGGTTGCGTGGCGAAACCTTCGTCTCTTTCGATAAACAAGCGATCGAACTGATAACGCAACAAGGGCAGACGGCACAGCTCTTGTCCTGACCGATTGTCTTATTCCGGCTCCCTATGGCCTAAATCGCAGCGCGCCGACTGGGCCTATCTGGCAGCGTCATAATGGCTGTCGATAGGTGCTGTTCCTGTTTTGCTAAGGGAGGCCTCCAGCGGGCTGAAATATCGCGATACCCACTGCTTCAACCGCCTCGAGGCTGCAGGTCCGGAAAGCGGAAAAGCCCAAATCGCAGATTTGCTCGTTTTGAGCTGCTCTTGATCCTACTGGGACGACTTGGGCTGAAGGAACCATGGAACGACCGGCAACTTCGCCAAAAGAAGCGTCGACAGTCCAATCATGATACAAAACGAGCCTCCCGCCATAGAGGACAGTTCGTCCAAAGGTAGCCACATCCAACATTTTACTGCACGTATTGCGCGCAGCCAGCTCTTCCCCTTGCCGGTGGCTCTGACAAGCCTAGATCACCACAAGATTGGGTTGCATTCGCATCGCGTTAACCCTGCCATGGATGCCTTGCAGTTGATAATTTTCGGGAACGCTAATGATTTGGAACCGCCGCATCACCCGCATTCTGGTCGGCATATCACTGCTCGCGCTTGTGATCGTTCTTATGTTGCCCAGCCTCACTGGCTTCACGAGCCTCGACGGTACGGTAAATGCGCGATTTGCGATCGTGAACGCTCCGATCGACGGCGAGGTCGTAGAAACGCCCCCCAAAGTTGGTGCGCACGTGTTGGCAGGAGAGACGCTCGCCTTAATTCGCAATGCCCGCGTGAACCGCGCAATACTGACTTCGCTGCACGCCGACCACATGACTGCCGTCGAACATGCTGCGGCGCTGAAGCGGGAACGCGACGAGCTCGTACGGCTTCGTGATCAGCTGGCTGTACGCATGGAAGTCTTTACACGCACAACCATTGCCGACCTGGAGCGACAAGTTGAGATTCTAAAAAAGCGGGTCAAGGTTTCCGAGGCGCAGGACAATGTCGCGCAAGTCGACTTTGACCGGCGGCTGGCGCTCGAAGCGAAGGGTATCCTCTCGACCAAGATGGTCGAGTCCGCCCGAGCGGCCTGGGAAGCTGCGGGGGGCGAACTCGAAATCAGTGGCTTGACCGTTGCCCAGCTCGAACAAAAGCTGGCGGCGGTTCGCCAAGGAGTTTTCGTTCTCGGTGACGGCCAGAACGATGTGCCCTATTCCCGCCAGCGGCAGGATGAGGTGACTGTTCGTATCAACGATCTCAACACGCGCGTCGCCGAAAACGAAACACGGGCCGCACAGGCGCAAAAGCAGCTGATTGAGGAGGAAAACCGCGTCCGCAGTCTCATTTCGGCATCAGTTCCATCGCCTTTCGATGGAGTCGTATGGAGTAGCAACGTCGTCAACGGCTCGAACGTCATTCTCAATAACGAGCTGATGCGCATCCTCGACTGCAGCGATCTTTTCGTCGATATCCTGGTTCCGGAGGTCGATTACCAAGAGATTTATCCTGGCCTTGCTGCAGAGGCGCGCGTGTTAGGCGCTGGCGACGTCTTCAAAGGCGTGGTCCTGTCGGTCAGAGGCAGCGCTGCGGTCGCCGAGAAGGATACACTGGCAGCCAATCAGCCCGAAACAACCAAACGCAACGATCGAATCCGCGTGGGCCTGGCCCCCTCCGCTCTCAACACGGATTTTGCAAACTTTTGCCAGGTGGGGCGTTCTGTTCAGGTGCGCCTGCCCAAACCTAACATCCGCATATGGAACTGGGTGGAAGGGCTGTGGTTCAGTATCTCATAGCACTGGCGCCGACGTTTTTGGTTCTGGCGTTCTTTTTGCTTGGGCCTTTCAACTGGTCGCGTAATCACAGCTGGACGCGCGCTATCACATGCGCTGTCGTTGGCGCCGTTGCATTGCGCTATATACTCTGGCGGTTATTCGAAACGGTACTTCCTTATCCCAACGATGGCCCTAACTTCTACTGGGTCTGGTTTCTGTTCATCGTCGAAATTCTCGCGTTCTTTGAAGTCGTCCTCTTCCTGGTCTTGATGAGTCGATACGTGGACCGGAGCGCAGAAGCGGACAGGCTCGCGCGAGACTTCTTTAGAGGTGACGAGGAACAATTACCCACGGTGGATGTGTTCATTCCTACCTACAACGAGCCGCTCGACGTCCTGGAAAGGACGATTATAGGGGCGCTTGCGCTCGATTATCCGCAACACAAGCTGAATGTCTACGTGCTCGACGATCAGCGTCGTGATTGGCTTAAGGCGTACTGCAAGGAGAGGGGAGCAATCCACGTCACACGGCCCGACAACAGCCATGCCAAAGCCGGAAACATGAACAACGGTCTGAAGGTCAGCTCCGGCGACTTCATCGCGATATTCGATGCTGACTTCGTGCCCTATCGTCACTTCCTGCGCCGCACGCTTCCCTTCTTTTCCGATGCAACCATCGGCATCGTTCAAACGCCGCAGCATTTCTTCAATACCGATCCAGTGCAGACAAATCTCGGTCTCGAAAATATCTGGCCGGACGAGCAGCGTTTGTTTTTTGACGAAATTGCGCCGAGCCGAGATATCTGGGACGTCAGTTTCTGCTGTGGGTCATGCTCGATCGCGCGACGCAAGGCGATCGATGCGATTGGGGGGTTTCCGACGGAATCCATCACAGAGGATTTGTTGACCACCCTTTCCATGCTCAACAAGGGTTACAAGACCGGTTACCTGAATGAGCGCCTGTCGATGGGATTGGCCGCTGAGAATTTGACTGGCTATTTCGTACAGCGTGAGCGCTGGTGTCGGGGGGGAATTCAAACACTCTATCTTCACAACGGCCCGCTGCGCGGCCCTGGTCTGTCACTTTTTCAACGCATCATGTTCCTTCCGCTGTCGTGGTTGGTGCAGTATCTGGTGCGCTTTACGATATTGCTCATCCCGATCATATATCTCTGGTTCGGCTTGCTGCCGCTCTACTTCACCAACACTGTGGATTATATCTCCAATCAGATCCCGTTGCTGACGGCGTATTTCCTTTTGATGCTCTGGATAACACCGACGCGGTATTTGCCCGTCGTATCGAGTGCCGTCGGAGCTTTTGCGACGTTTCGGATGTTGCCAACCGTTATTTCCAGTGTGGTGCGTCCCTTCGGCAAACCGTTCAGGGTGACCCCGAAGGGCAGCGGCAACGAGGCGATCGGATTTGATGGATACAGCTTTGCCTGGATAGCAGTGTTGATCTTGGCGACGGCCATCGGTCTTGTCATCAATATTGTGCCTGAGACCTCCCCTGTCGATGCGCAATTCTCGCCGATTGCGGCTTGTTGGTCGGGCATCAACATTGTCGTTCTCGCTATCGCGTCCTTGATCTGCTTCGAAAAACCGCGACGGCTCTTCAATGCGTTCAAGCTTGATGAAGAGGTTCACGTCGACGGCGTTCCCGGCCGCATGGTCAGTCTGGCGCTCGACAAGGCAGTCGTTGCCGTGCCGACAAAGACGCGCTTTGCATCTGCCGATGTCACGCTGTCGCTCGAGGGTTTTTCACCCTTCAAAACGGAACTAAGGATGGTCACTCAAAGACGAAGGAGCGTTGCTCGCCATGGCGACAAGGAGGCCTTCTACCTGCACCTCCATTTCGATCTTACCGGGTCGGCCCGCGATAAGATGATCGTCAAGCTTTATACCGGGCGTTACTCCCAGGACGTTCGTGACATTGACAAGGTCGCTGTCTCGATCAACCTACTGCTTCGGACATTCGGTCGAACCCGGACGCTTTGAGGGTGATGTTTCTCGGCTCGCCTCGTCAAGAGCGGTGACAGTCGGTGGACCCGATATCGGTTACTTGAAAAATCCAAGGAACCGAAGACTCCGGGCTACCCGAAGCGTGCGCGAGGATCGCTATCCTCTTACCGAACCTGGCGCTGCAATATGCAACTACGATCGGCAGATGCCTGACGCCTGCGATATCATCCGCGCCCACTCCAGCGCTGAAATGTGATTATTTCGCCTCATGATTTTATCTTGCCACGCGAAAATTCTCTGATAAGCTGTATTCATATTTCCTTATACGACTAGCAATGGGCCGCCAGCAGGCGGCGTACAATGCTGAATTGATCTGCCGGGCAACGCTCGGCGAACAAGGCCGCAACGCGTTGAAGAGCAGGAGCCGGAAGCCGGCCTGAACTGCTTCCCGGCACCTCGTAGGACTTTGCCACACTGAAGTTTGAGGCTGCGCTGCTTGAGAGGAGATACCCATGGCAGAAAGCGCGATTGTCGGGGGTTCTGGCCCCGATGTGTTCTATGACGATAATCGGCGGAACACGTTCGATGGCGGCGGGGGAGTGGACACCGCAAGCTACAGCCGGTCCTCGCACGGGGTCATTGCCGATCTCGAATCCGGGCACGCCTATAAATTGCTCGCGATATTGCCTTTTGGCGATTCCATCACTTACGGCGTGATCGGCAGCACCACCAATACCGAGAGCGGTGGATATCGCAAATTCATGCTAGATCGACTGCATGCCCTCAACGTCCAGATCGACCTCGTCGGTTCGCTGTCCAACGGTCCCGCTGATATGGAAGACCGTGATCACGAAGGACATCGCAATTGGACGCTCAACCAGTTGAATAGCATCGATGCAAGCGTCCTGGCAGCGACCCGGCCGGATGCCGTGCTGCTTATCGCCGGCACCAATGACAGCTCGACCGACAGCGTGCAGACGATGCTACAGGATCTGCGCGATCTGTTGCTCAGCCTTACGTCTCAAAACTCCAGCTCGACGGTCTTCGTCGGTTCCTTGCCTCCGGTTCGCGTCGGCCAGCAGTCGCAGGAGCGGGCCGACCGGGTCGACGCTTATAACGACGCAATGCCTGAGCTCATCGAAGAACTGGCCGCACAGGGGCGCAAGGTGGTTTTCGTCGATATGCGCGGCCTGACGCCCGATGACATAACGGCGCCGCCGCAAGATAGCGGATTGCACCCGACGGCCGGAGGCTACGAGAAAATTGCTTCGTACTGGCTGGACGCGCTGGAGCAGCATTTCGGCTTGAGCGAGACGGGCATCGGAACCGATCGCGATAGCTTCATCAGCATAGAGAACCTCACCGGCTCTTCCTTTGTCGACCAGCTGAGCGGTGACGGCGGAGCCAACACCTTGGACGGCCTCGGCGGGGATGACCTGCTTCAGGGGCGGGGCGGCGGCGACGTGCTGATCGGTGGAACAGGCGCCGACACGCTGATCGGCGGGGCGGGCGACGATGTCTACTATGTTGACAATTCCGGAGACAAGACGACTGAAGAGGCTGGCGGTGGTGCCGATGAAGTGCACGCCTACCTCAACTGGACGCTTGCCGATCATGTCGAAAACCTGTTCCTGAGGTCGGCTGCCAACCTGGCAGGTGCCGGCAATGCCAGCGCCAATAGGATCATCGGCAATAGCGGCGCGAACAGGATCGATGGGCTCGGCGGCGGCGACACCCTCGACGGTCGTGGCGGAGCCGACCGGATCATCGGCGGCGCCGCCAACGACATCCTGACGGGTGGGGCCGGCGACGATAGGTTCGTCTACGCCATCGGCGACGGCCACGACGTCATCACCGATTTTGACCTTTCCGGCAACGATACCCTGGAGATTGCCGGCTATCAAAGCTACAGCGAGCTCCGCCAGGTAGGCGCCGATACGCTGGTCGTCTTTTCCAGCAGTGACACGCTGCTTCTGAAAGGGGTGGATAGCACCTTCATGAGCGCTCAGGACTTCATCTGGGTCTCACCCGCCGATGCCGATCAACTTCCGCCTGGTGCGATCGTCGGAGATTCCGGAGACAATACACTCAAGGGGAGCAGCGGTGCTGACCACATCGACGGAATGGGTGGAACCGACGTCCTGGATGGAAAAGCAGGAGCCGATAGGCTTGTCGGCGGCACCGGCAATGACGGCTATTACGTCGAGAACATCGACGACCAGACCATCGAACAGCCGGACGGCGGGATTGACGAAACTCACGCTTATTTGAACTGGACACTGACCGACAATATTGAAAGCCTGTTTTTGAGGTCGTCTGCCAATCTCAATGGCCAGGGAAATGCGTTGGCCAACACGATCAACGGCAACAGCGGCGCCAATAGGCTCGAGGGCGGCGGCGGCAACGACATGCTGGACGGGCGCGGCGGTAACGACCGCCTGGTGGGCGGCATGGGCGGCGATATCCTGACGGGCGGGTCGGGTGGCGACATCTTCGTCTTCAGTGCCGGCGATGGTCGCGATGCAATCACGGATTTCAACACAGCGGGCGACGATCTCGTGGAGATTTCCGGATACCTTGCCTATGAGGAACTGCGCCAGCTCGAAGACGATACGCTCGTGGTCCTCTCCGACAGCGACTCGCTGTTGTTGAAAGCTGTGATTGCGTCGAACCTTTCGGTCGGCGATTTTCTGTTCGCGTAAACATGGCCGTACGATCAACAATTGGGGGTTGTCATCGATCTTCTGCTGTGCACAATGCTTCTTGAAAGAGCCGATCGATTGGGCTGGTCGATCGGGCCACTGGAGGCTAACAATGCGCCAGACTTGGCTCGACGTCGCCAAAGGCGTGGGCATCGTTCTCGTTGTCCTCGCCCACGTTCTCACCCACAGCAAATGGCAATGGGCACCAGGGGTCTATTTTGCGATCGCCCTCTTCTATATGCCGTTTTTCTTCGTTATCTCCGGCTATCTCTTCACGGTGTCCGATCGAAAGGTTCTGCTTTCGAAGCGGGTGAGGGGCCTCTTGATCCCCTACGTGGCCTTTCTTGGCCTTGTCATCGCGGGCTTGCTGCTCGTCGATCTCTTTCGAGGTGAAGTACCGGCGCCATGGCAAATCAGGGAACTGATGACGAACGCGATTTGGGGTGGGAGGTACCTGACCCGCGAACTCGGCGTCTTCTGGTTCGTGACCTGTCTCTTTGCGACCCAGATTCTCTACAATGAGGTTGCGCTCAGAACCGCCGGGCCGACCGACCCAGCCATGCTGATCTTCGTGGCCGCTTCCGTCGTCCTCGCTTATGTCATCCAGGCCTATTGGCCGGATGTGCGCTCGCCTCTCGCGCTGACCAATGTCCCGCTCGCCATCGGCGCCTTCTGGTTCGGGCATGTCCTGCGAGAACGCCTTATTAGCGCGAATGCAATTGCTGTGGCTGCGATTGCAGTTTTCGGGATCTCAATCGCCGCTGCCTGGGCGGGCGCCGACTTTGCGGTCACCATGAAAGCCACCAAATACGGTCCACCGATCCTCGGTCTGCTGCTCGCTTTGGCCATCTCAGTCACCGTGCTCAGCGTCATTCGTTTGGTCTCCACGCCAAACGTTCCGGTCGCGCCGGTTGCGGAGCTCGGCAGAGCTTCGCTGGTCATCATGTTCGGCCACCAGTTCGTTCATTTCACGCTGCGCGATTCAGGGGTGTCATCCGAGGTCACTCTGATCCTCCTGTCCGTCGGGCTGCCTTACCTCCTCTATCGCCTCCTGAAGTCATCGGCGATTCTCTCCCCCTGGTTCTTGGGATATGGCTCTCTGTCGCTCAGCGTCGATCATATGAAGCGCAGCCTTGCTGGCCGGGCGAGATGAGCTTCGCGGACGCCTAAATACAACCGTAGGGGATAAATTTACTTGATCCTGCACCAAATTTGAGCGAGATTGTGCATCGCACCAGATTGGCGACGGGCGGCTTAGGGCCGTTGGTAACGGAACTTATGGTCGCGCTTGGTCCCTATGTGCCCGTTGGTCGTCAATGAAGCAAGTCAAATGACGTGAACCCAGCAAGGGAACGAATGAGAATGCTTCGAGACATGCCTGTTTACAAAAAGCTCATCGCACTTGGCGTCGTCGGTCTGGCGGCGGTCGGGGTCTTCGATGCGCTTGTCAACTTGCCCGTCGTTTCCGGCTGTACATTCTACGGCGAATGCGCCTTGGGCGACGCCTCGACGCCGCCCACGGATCCAGGCATCGACCCGGTGGCCCAATGACCGCGCCCGCGAAAATGGCGCTCATCGTCTATGATGGCGATTGCGTCTTTTGCCAGAGCTATGTTCGCTTCATGCGATTGCGTGAAACCGTGGGGCCGGTCGAGCTGCTCGATGCCCGTTCCGGTGATCCGCGCGTTGCGAGCTTCCAACGCGAGGGCTATGACCTGAACGAAGGGATGCTCTTCGTCTTCGAAGATCGCGTCTACCATGGCGACGAAGCCGTCAACCTTTTGGCGATCCTCAGTTCTTCGTCGTCGCTGTTCGGTTGGCTCAACCGTGCGATCCTTTCCAACAGGACAGCCGCAAGGCTGATCTATCCCGCACTCAAGTTCGGCCGCCGCCTGACGCTGCGACTGCGCGGCCGGTCGCTCCTTCCCGCCGATCTGGACCAGTCCCCCGATCCGGGCAAGGGCTGGTGAACCGACACGATTGCCCCGATCCACGATCCGGAAAGCTTGACGGTGCCGGTCGGATTTGCCCTCACCGGATGGAACGCGACTGTGGGTGCCTTTCCGGCCGCGTCCTGCCTAAAGCTATTAGAATCGATCGCGTTTATGATTTTGGGCCGATTCGGCCCAAAATCATCCTGATCTAGTGCGTGCAAACCTTCGGGCGGGAGAAGTCCACGAGCTTGAAGAGCAGCAGCTTGCGCTCGAGGATATTCGGCATTTCCTCTGCGAGAGTCGCTGCCGTTGCCCGCGTTACAGTGACGCCATCCTTCACATAGGTCACCCAAGCTTGCGGGTTCCACCGGAGCTGCCGCTTCAGATCATGCAGGATGTGGTAATTGCCGGCCTGCGATTGCTGCACCCAGCGCGGCTCGGAGGAGTCGACGACCTTCACGACATCGTTCTGGTAGTTGAAAAGATATGGCGGCTTGGAAAAGAGCAGGTGGTTGGTCTGGCCAGCCTCCGTATGCAGATTGCTGAACATATTGATGGAGCTCTCGGTTTTCAGGCCGACATAGGGCGACAGGCAAGAGACAAAAAACAGGCCAGGCACGACGTAAACCCAAGCCGGCGGGCGGGGCGCGGAAACATCCTCGCAAGGCAAGTTCGCTAGCGCCACGTAGGTGAGTACGACCATCGCCGCTCCGCCAACGACCGCCCAGGTCAGGATCCAGACGGAATGGACGGCCATGTCGAAGGAGCGTTCCGGGAAGGCCAGGGCCAAAAGCATGACGACGGCAGCCGCCGCCAGCACCAGCGCCACCGCGGGCACAAGCGTTCCGATCCGCCCGAAGTTTTCGCGCAGCGCATTGGCGACGCTCAGCGAGATGCCATAGAGCATCTGGCTGGCAGGCGTCGGGATGCTCAGCACATAAAGCGCAAAAACCAGGCTGGAGAAATCCATGTACCAGGAATAGGCAGAGATCGGGATGATGTAGTGGAAGATCAGCGCCAGGATGAAGCCGGCGGCGAAATAGCGCTTCCAATAGAGCGAGACGATGGCGATCGCCTCGATAACAAAGGTGGCGTAAATCGCCAGATATTGGCCGAACAAGTTGTCCGCGAGACCGAAGGGACGGGCGAGCGGCGCATAGAGCCCCACGGCGCAACTGACGGTAGGATCGAGAAAATCCGTGTTGATCTTATGAAAGATGCCGTAGAAGTACATGATCGCGAGCAGGGCGCGCGCAACAACACGGATCTGGTTGTAAAGGGCCACACGGTCTATGGAACCGCCACGGCCCGCCTTCACGTAGAGCACGGCCGCGCTGAGCAGGATAGCGCCGTTCATGACGGTGGTTATCGTCTTGTTGTTCGAGGCGACCGGGAGGCGAATGGCGTACAACGCAAGCGACACTGCGACCAGTGCCAACAATATCCCGGTGCGTCGCGGGTAAAGGAAAAGCAAGAGACTGAGCAGAATCACGGCCCAGCTCAGAGCCATATAGGCGGAGCCCTTGTAGCCAATGAGGCCATGGGTATCGCCGGCGATACTGAAGATCGCCGCCATTGCCCAGAAGGGCGTGAATGCGGTGAGACCGTCATAGGTGTAAGTCAGGTCTCTGACGTTGGTGGCTTTATTCCGACCAAGATTCCAGAAAGGTATCGCCCTTGCCGTCATCACGAATTCCACTTCGAGTTACCATTGAGCGTCCCTTTGGGGACAAACGTCGCTCCTGCGTGACCCTTGAGCCGGAAGCGGTTCAGGGAACGTCATGCAGTCGTTGGTGTGCGATATCGATGGTTGAGCGGCGCGGCCGCCGTGTTGGATAGATATCCCTCCGTATTGTCCGACCATCTTCGCACCTCGGATCCGAAGCCTTGCCGCTTGACGGCAAATGTCGCCGGAAAGCTGTGGCCTTGAGCGGCCAACCGCTAAGTTGAGACACCTGCAGTCTAACAATCAACCTGAAACTGTAAATACCGTTTCTGAAGCGCAGTAGACGCGGGAGTCTTGCCACCTATGGTTCGGTTGCAGAGACACGTTAATACGTGAGATGCTGTGCGGCAACATTCATTGTGCGGTGCATTGCAAATTGCTTTTTTGTTGCGCTGCAACTGAAATCCCGCTATTGCAGGGCGTTCGATCACAGTGATGTTTCTAAAGAGTTGAGACGCGGGATGTGGGTGGAAAACCCCGCACACTATTCCTCACTCCGCTCTCTTGGACCAAAACCGGGATAAGGGTAGGAATTTGCAGGCCAGCCCATTCGATCCGCCCGAGGGCTCGCTTCGCAAGTCCGTCGGACGCGGCGCTGTCGCGACGGGCCTCGCTCAATCCGTCAAGGTTTCGACCCAGATCCTCTCGGTCATTGTCCTTTCCCGCCTGCTGTCGCCACAAGATTTCGGCATTGTGGCTATGTGCTCCCCCGTTTTGGTCTTCATCGCGCTGTTCCAGGACTTTGGCCTAACCCAGGCGACCGTTCAGAAGAGTTCGATCAGCCACGATGAAGTCAACTATCTGTTTTGGATCAACGTCGCGGTCAGTGCGGCACTTGCCTGCCTTCTCGCTGCAATCGCGCCGTTGATTGCCGCTTTTTATGGCGAACCTCGGGTCAGTCTTCTGGTGGCCGCAATGGCGTTGCAGATTCTGGCCTATGGCCTCGGGGCCCAACACCTCGCCTTGCTCAATCGCCGCATGGCGTTCGGCCGCCTCGCCATAATCGAAGTCGCAGGCGCAATTGCAGGCTTGGCTGTCTCTGTCGCATGGACGCTGATCGACCGATCCTACTGGGCGCTCTATGCAGGTACGCTGACCGGCGCTGTTCTGCCGGCACTTTGCTACTGGATGAATTCTCGATGGCGTCCGGGATTTCCGCGAAAGGTCGACGGTGTCGGCCAACTGCTCAATTTCGGCGCCGGGATTACCGGTTTCAATTTCGCCAACTTCTTTGCCCGAAACCTCGACAACATCCTGATCGGAAGATACTGGGGCGAAGCGCAGCTTGGGCTTTATGATCGCGCCTACAAGCTTCTTCTGTTTCCCTTGAGCCAGATCGCCAACCCGCTTTCGCGGGTCATGGTTCCTGCCCTTTCACGGCTGAACGGCGAGCCCGACCGATATCGCAGCGCCTACCTTCGCGTGATGCGTCTAATGCTGCTTGTGGCACTGCCCGGCGTGGCAACCGCTGTGGCAATGTCGGACATCCTTATTCCCTTCTTTCTCGGTGAGCAGTGGCGGGAAAGCTCAGATATCTTTCGCGCCCTAGGATTTGCCGGCTTGCTGCAACCGCTGAACAACCCGGCGGGCTGGCTGTTTATCAGCCAAGGCCGGTCCGGCGATTTCATGCGCTGGGGGATCGTCACGGCCCTGACGTCTGCTCTGGCGTTTGCCATCGGATTACCTTATGGCGCACTGGGTGTGGCGGTCGTTTACGCGGCGAGCGAATATCTGAGAACCCCTTTCCTGTGGATGTATGTCGGCAGGAAAGGCCCGTTGAGGGTCGGGGATATGCTGCGGGCGGCAACCCCATTCGTCCTCGGTGCTCATCTGGCACTGGCTGCAGTCTGGTTTGCCAAGCCGAGCCTGCCGCATCAGGAAACCCTTGCGATTATAGCGGCCGCTATCCTTTCATATTTGGTCGCTCTCGTCGCGGCGCTGCTTTTTCCGTCCGGCCGTGAGACGCTGCGAGAGGGGCTTACGCTCCTATCAACAAGGTTGACTAAGCCGGTAGGAAGGCAGGTAAAGTAGGCGCACACACCGCCTTCGCCGCACTTGCCGACTATCGACAACGTCCCGAGGCCGCCAGCAGAAAGAGGTCTGAATCCATGCACTATCGATCAATCGCCGATATGAACGCTACGATTGTCGGGAATCTGCATCGGCTACCGCGCGACATTGATCTGGTGGTTGGCATTCCGCGCAGCGGGATTCTCGCCGCCAATCTCGTCAGCCTGACGGCGAACATTCCGATGACCGATCTTGACAGCTTCATCGCCGGAAAGACCTTCTCGTCAGGGGTCACGAAACGACGGGCGGCTCTCGACCGCAGCACATCGGAGATGCGCAAAGTGTTGGTCATTGATGACAGCATCAACGGCGGCACCGCTATGAACGACGCCAGGGCCAGGATCGCGGCGGCCGGCACTGCCGCCGAGCTGCTGATATATGCGGCCGTCTATGGCTCATTCGACCATCACGAGGAGGCGGACTTCATATTCGAGTCCGTACCTCAGCCGCGGCTGTTCCAGTGGAATTTCATGCATCATAAATTCCTTGAGCAGAGTTGCGTCGACATTGACGGTGTATTGTGCCTTGATCCAACGGATGCGGAAAACGACGACGGGCCGGCCTATGAGCGCTTCTTGGCGCAGGCACGTCCCTTGCACGGACCGACCCGGAAGATTGCCTATCTCGTGACCAGTCGGCTGGAAAAATACCGGTCTTTGACTGAAGAGTGGCTCGCGGCACACGGAGTTCAATACAACAAGCTGATCATGCTTGACCTGCCAAGCAAGGAGGAGCGGCAGCGGCTGGCCGCCCATGGTAAATTCAAGGCCGAATTCTATCGAACCTCCGACGCGGTGCTCTTCATCGAAAGCGAATACGAGCAGGCGGTGAATATTGCGAAGCTCTCGGGAAAACCGGTGCTGTGTATTGAGACGCAAGAGATGGTCTCACCAGAGGGGCTGTCGGTGCGATTGAAGCAGGCAAGAACCGCGGAAGGGCGGCAGGCCATGCTAAAGGCGGTGGCGCGGACGGTGCTCGGAGAAAGAGGCTACGAGGCCCTGAAAAGTCGGGTCAGGAAGCCGGCCTGACCGGCTTTCCTATACCGCAAATCGCCACGTTGGTGAATCAAACGAAATCCCAACCGGGTCTCCCAGCCGATCCAACCCGAAACCGGTACGATGTTTGGCCAACAGCGGCCGCCCGGTTGACGACATCCAGGAAGGTCGAGAACTGCCGCTGCGGATCCAGTTCCGGCCGCCGCGAAAACCTTCGGGCGGCCGACGATAGTCGTTCGTATTCGTCAGTGTCGTTCCAGAGCCGCCTGACTGCGCCGACCCACTCCTCTGTCGGAGCATCATAGTCGAGCACGACTCCGCCCTCACCTATTGCCTCCGGCAATCCTCCACGTCGCGATCCGATTACTGGAATGCCGCTGCAATGGGCCTCCGATGCGACGCGGCCCCATGCCTCCTCCCATTTACTAGGCATGAGCAGGATCTTGGTGCGCCCATAGACCGTTTTCATGTCACTGGTGCGGCTTTCTAGGCGGATGTTCGTGAAGGGTTTGATCGTTTGTTCGATTTGCGCCCGGTGATCGTCGGCAAGTTTCCAGCTCTCTACGAACAGAAACGGGAGTTCAGGGCATTGCTCTGCAATGCGGACGGCAAGATCGAAACCCTTTTCGTTATAGGGATTGACCAATGTAACGTATGCTTTCGTGGTGGGCGTAGCGTACAGGCCGGCGTCAATCGTAGGGGGAATGACCGTCGACTTGATTCCAAACTTCTCCTTGTACGCTCGCGCTGTGAACTGCGAATTCGCGATATAGAGGGCTGAATGCAGTTCGCGAAGATCGCCAGCCAGCTCATGGAATTCGACGTTTCTGAGATAGACGACCAGCGGCACGTTCTGGGCCTGCAAGGCCTTTCCGATCGGTACGGATCTTTGGCACTGCACGACCGCGACATCAGGTTTGATCCGCTCGACTGCGAAGGTTGCCGCCTCCCAGGGAAACCAGGCCCTGACAACGGGATAACCCGGAAAGTGATCAATCACTGCGCGCTGGCGCAGGATTTTCATTTTGGCGCGCGCCTTGAAGCCGAAAATGCCGTCCCCGAACAGCGAGGCAAGCACAGCCGCTTCGTGACCTTGGTTGCGCAGTTGCTTCACGAGGTGGTGGGTGCTCGACTGAACGCCACCGCTGAACTCGGGGTAGTACCCGTTTCCGCCTGCAAACAGAATTTTCATCGACCTACTCCTTGCTGCGTTGCAAATGTCCTTGAGGCCCAGCGGCCAATGCGAGAGCGGGGCGGCCCCCGAACTGCGCTAAGCTGACTCGAAGTTCGCGAACGGGTTCACGCAATGCTGTGAGCCTGTGTACTGTACGGGATCGTCCGGTGCGCTTCGCCAAGCGAAGTCGGTCAGCAGATGAAAGTCAGCCAGTAACCAGCGCTCGAACTGCTCCAGTCGCTGGGCGGCATTCTCGGGCAGAAGCGGGCGTGCGACGGCGCCCAGTCGAAGCCGTTCAAGAAGCGTTGACGCGTCGGCGAGTTTTCCCGTGGGGAAGTCCCAGGGATTTCGCTTTTGGAAATCCAGTACAAATGCCCGTAGATGATCGTCCGTGATGTTCAACTCGCCAAGGTACTTTTCAAGCGTGGCGCGCGCCAAATCCACATCAGAGAAAGATCGCATTGCGGCATAACCGAAACCGGTTGATGCAACCCCGCTTGCCATCAGGGCAAGCACCATGCGACGGGAAAATCTGATCATTCGTGCACTCCTCTCATGCAATTCGGCTTGCCGCTCGCAGGGATAAAGCGGCGGCCGTCAGGCTGGGATTGGCGCAGGAGCAACTCGCAAACGTGCTTGTGCCAACGACAACCAGGTTCCTGAGCTTGTGATGGATCATGTCTCGATCGACGACCGAATTGCTCGGGTCCGTGCCCATTCGAAGCGTGCCTTGCACATGCGACTCGGTTCGCCGCTGACCGCGGTCGGCGATCTTTTCAACGGGCAGCGGCGCAAGTAGTTCGGGCAGTTTCTCTCGTGCACGGGCCATCCCTTCAACCGCATAATCGGCCGGTCCCCTGTAGGTGACGTACGCGTTCTCGTTCTCGTCGAGACTGACAAAATTCTCCGGCTCGAGCAGGTCTTCCGTGACGACAATGATCGGCAGGGTTTGCCGCAACCGCCCTTTTTCCGGCCGCAAGCCATGCGGCCATCGATTCTCGAAATAGACCAATGCTGCCGCATATTCTGATCTATGGGCTCCGTCGTAGAGGCCGAAGTTCAGTCCGGTGGTAATCGTGCTGCCGTCGAAATTCTCGACGTCATCAAGATAGGCTTCGAAGCTCCAGCCATAGGATTCGTGCAGGCCACGCCCCACGAATTCGCCGCCGAGATCCGATCTGAGCATGATTGCCGCGCTCTGGATTCCATTCGCGCCGAGGACGAAGAAGTCGCCGGTGACCACATGCTCCTTACCGCCATGACGGAAGGTCACGGCGCGAATGGAGCCGGCGGCGTGGTCCAGCCGGCGCACCTCCGAGCCGAGGCAAACAGAGACGTCCGGGTGCTCGAACACATGCATCAAACCGTTGTTCGCGGTGAACTTTGCATCCACGGGGCAGAGCCAACATCGAAGCGATGCGCAGCATGGCGGGCGCTGTTCCGTCGCGATCCGCGCACGCGCCGTCGGCATGACGAAATGCCGGTCGGGCTGGGCCGCCTTCATCAGGCGATCGGGTGTAGACATGCGATGCGGCGGCTGCGGGAAGGGCATCGAGCGCGGCATGATCGCGGCCATGTCCGGGTCGCCGGAAATCGACATGACCATTTCCGCCTCACAGTAGAAAGGCTCGAGATCCTCGTAGCTGATCGGCCAATCCTGGCCGATGCCATAACGGCTTTTCAGCCTGAAATCATTCGGATGCAGTCGGGGCGTCTGGGCAAACCAGCAGTTCGTTCCGCCCCCAAGCCCTATCGTATAGTTCCACGGCTTTGTCGAGTTGCTCTTGTAGGTTTCCTCGTCCTTAACATCGGTATTGGCACCATGTTCAAGCTGCCACTCGTGCGTGTTGTGCCTGCCCCATTCGAGGAGTAGAACCCGGGCTCTGCGGTGCTTGGCAAAGCCATGAAGAAAGAATGCCGAGCCGAAGCCGGAACCGATCACGACAACGTCGAAATGCTCTCCTGCAACCTTTTCAGGACGGATATCTAGGACCATTCGCTAGCCTTTTTTTCGAGAAGTGGATTGGAATGCTGTCTTAACGAGCGCTGCCGGGGCGTCGTCCTTGAGGGCAAAGGCTGACAAAGAAGGATCGACAGGGCCAACTTGAACAAGCGCCAGGTTCATTTCGGGCACGTCCTTTGTAGGGTGCGAAACACGCTCGGTTCCGGACTTCTCAAAAGCTTCACGCCAGCCGGCGTCGATATTCAGCCGCCACGCGGCAAACAGGCGGCAGCGACACACTTGGAAATAATGTGCAGGTCCCCAAGGAACGACCAGGTTTCGGCGTAGAGCCGCTCAAACTTCAGCTGGTTCGAGTGCCGCGCCTGGTCGCTCGCACCCAGTCGCCATGGGCCTGTCAAACCGGGCCGTGACTTCAGGTAGAATTCCGCTACGTTTCCTAGGACTATAAGGTCGCCCGGCGCCATCGGGCGCGGGCCGATGATACTCATCTCCCCGCGCAAAATGTTGATGAACTGCGGCACTTCGACGAGGCTGAGCTTCGTCAGTAGAGCGCCAACTGGAGTGACGTGCGGATCGTATTCGAACGCCTGAGCCCGCGCGGCGGGACGGAATTGCGCGACCGCTAAGCCGCCCGCCTCCTCCAACGCCGTACGGAACCGCAGGCAGTTGAAGACGCAGCCACCGCGCCCAATTCGGAGATGTCTCTGGAAGACAGGTCCGCCGTCGGCAAACACGACAAGGCAGGCAAGCAACAGCAGTAACGGGCTGAGGAATGCAAGTGCCAACAAGGCTCCCGCGATGTCGAACCCGCGCTTTATGAGTCCGTCGCCGGTCCGCCGGGACACTACTTGCGCGCGTCGGAGCCTCGGGCTTCTTGACCAGGCATAGTCCTTCATTCCACAACCTCAGGGTGGCGAACTGGAGGACTCACCTTAACAAAAATATGCCGCGATGCAACATAAACGTGAATATTCTGCTGCCCGAGGGAGGATTTTCTATTTCGGGAATATCCATTCTTCCTACGGAAGGTGAGGCTTATCCAGCGAAACACACGATGCCGACAACACGAAACATTTGGTGCTGGAAGGATAAAAACATGAATTAAACCAATGTGGTACAAGGCCGCCTCAGATTATCCCAGCGCTGATTTTCAAGGTGTGAGCCAAGGTAGTCGTGAGTGGTCGAGGGGTATTGTGGGACGACGACGCGACGATCGCGGTTGCGAACAAACGCAAAAGCGACGCGGATCTGGAAACCGATTGAGTGAGAATGTTCTTCCAACGTAAACGAGAATTTCCCCGCAGCTTTTGCTGTTGAGGTGCTGAGGCATGAGAAGCTGTGCGGGAAAGCGGCGAGGTGGCCCCATCGTCGTACGAACAACCGGAAAGATAGACTATCATGTCCAAAGTCGAAGATCTCAGCCGCTCAATAACTGTATTGGATCAAGCTCGCACTGTGCTTCCATGCCGGAGCGCTCGGATGGGTCGCACTGATCACCGTCGGCTCGCTCTACACACCTCAAGTGGAAACATTAAATTTACTGCCGTCTGCAAGAGAAAATTGATCGTAAGTACTCAACAGTATTAATCATATGCCTGTTGTATCTATACCTGATAGGGGCTGAGCGCAGTTTTTCTATCTGCGTGTTTGACATTTCAAGGTGAGTTTGTGCTCGTTGATGCCACCGGTGTGAAGCATCGATTTCGGATTGCAGACATTAGAAATTATTCCGGTCTGCGATGCCGAAGCATGCCGAGACTTCGTTCTCGCACGTCGGAGCTCAACTAGCGGGGGCTCGCGCGGGCTGATGCACGATGCAGATTTGTCGCGGGCGGCGGCGAACCGGCCGCAATTGCGAGTGTCAAACGTGTCCGAGCACGAGAAAGAGACCGGCCCAGAACATGGCCGACAGCTCCGCTGCAACCAAGAATCCTATCGCATGCTCATGCATTCGTTTCCCCTCCAGGTCGCCGAGACGCGCGTGTATTTATCAGTCTCAGCGAAGGCACCGCATCGTAAGATATCGGTAGCTCTGACAACCCAACCCATTGTCTGCGTCCCAATGTCATGCAACCGCAACGGATAATGGCGGCCATTTGTTCCGCCATGCCTCGATTGGCCGACGTCGCCGGTGCCTGCCGAACTGGCCGTGAGCTTCCGCGGGAACGAAATGTTCTGGCATACCTCGTCTGACATCGATGCAATCAACTTGCCTGCGGTGCGAATCTGGATTCGATGGTGACGTTCGCAAGCACCTACGTCCGCAAGATGTGCTGCGATTAGCTGGATTAACGGATTTCCTCAATCTCGTTCTCCTCAGAATATCGAAGCTAACCCGCCCTTCGAAGATGGCTGGCTTGGGGCCTCTCGGACGTCACGCGTGCTCCTGAGTTTTGGGAAGCTGGCAGGCTCTTGCGGTGGGCGATTTTCCCATATGGAGCGGTTTCGGCGAGCGGCAAAACGCCTCTCATTTGCTCGTGAATTTCCGCTTCCCACCACCCGTTGCGGACCGATACGGCCCTTTTCGACCGATCAAGACAGAGGTGCGTGAACGCACCTGGGCGGCAACATTTTTAAGTCGTTAGCTATGGTCTCTAGTTCTTCGCTTTCATGCTGGTGATCACACCGGAAGCAGTAGTGCGGGAACTCCTGGTGCCCTGGAAGCGGACGTTGCCGAAGCGGCAGATTCTGCGGAGGGCACAGCAAGTGTGAGGAGAGCCGCGAAGACCATGACGACGCCATACGGTACCTTGCGGCTCGCCCGGATTTCCTCGATGCGCATAAAAAAGGCGAGATGCCTAAACGGCAGCGGCACCGGCAGCCGCAGCATCAGCAGCGTCGCGACGCCGAGGACGAGGAGAAAGATCGAAAACGGCAGCATGCCGTGCCAGCCGACGAAAAGGCCGATCGGCAGGAAGAGCTTGGCGTCACCGGCGCCGAACATCCGTAAAGCCCAGAGCACGACACCTAGCGCGAACATCAGCAGGCCGGCACCGACATCGCCGCCGATCCCAGTAGGGGCAAACAGCGTCGCGCCGACATCCTCGGAGCCAAGCATCACGGCCACGGCGCGCAGCGCATACAGGGTTATGAGCGCGAGGACGAGTGTGTTGGGAATTTTCCACGTTCGGAAATCGGTCCACCCGGCATAAAGAAAAAGCAATACGGAAAGCCACGTAGTAAAGCTGACTATTTGTACCATGCCACCTAACTCTATTGGCGAAGATAATCTACAAATTCAGCTCTAAAGCCGATGCATGCCGCGATGGAACAGTTTTTGCGGCGCAATTTGTCGAGCCGCGTCTTAACCATAAACTATATACGACGCTTCGTATGCAATATCACTAATTGACTAAATTAGAATTAACAGATTATTAATATACGTAGTCGGAGGGGTGGTCTCGACGGCAAGAGGCGGTGCCGGGGGAATGACGGCGAGCCAAGTAATCTGGAGGTAATTCTCGATGAAAGCACTTGTAAATAGTGTACGCGCTTTCGCGCGGGAAGAAGACGGCGTGGCACTGACTGAATATCTTATTCTGCTTGGTTTGCTGGTCGGCGGAGTTGTTGCATCGGTTCTCACGATCGGCGGGGAACTCAACACGGCATGGGCATCGTGGGCGACTTGGTTCCAAGCTCAAACCCTCACGGCACCAGCGGCTACTCCTACTCCTTGATTTTGGAGCTGAAGAGAGGGGTTTTGTTAACGCCTCTCTTCTAATTTAGTCATATTGGAAGTATCCCACCCAGTGTAGCGAGTAGCGGTGATGCGTTCTTCAACGATTTTCAGTCTCGTTATTGCTTTCGTGCTCGCAGGAGCAGCGGTTTTCGGAATGCGCGAGTATCTCGCCGATCAGCAGGCCCGGCTCCTGGCGATGGGCCGCACCAAGACGCAGGAAAAAACGCTGGTTGTCGCCGCCAAGCCGATGCGCTTCGGCGACCGGGTGCGCCCCGAAAATCTCAAGGCCATCCCATGGCCCTCAAACGAAACGCCCACAGGCTCGTTCGCAAGCATCGAGACCGTAGTCGGCGACGATGCCCAGCCGCGCTATGCCATGGAGGCGATCGATCCGGGCGAGCCGGTTCTGTCCTCGAAGATCACCGGAGCCGGCGAGCGGGCCACGCTGTCGGCGGCGCTCGACCAGGGCATGAAGGCGGTTTCCATCCGCGTCAACGACGTGCTGGGGGTCGCCGGCTTTGTGCGGCCTTCGGATCGCGTCGATGTGCTTCTGACACGGCTCGTGCGTGACCCGGCCGGCAACGACCAAACCTTTGTCGACGTGCTGCTGCAGGGCGTGAAGGTGTTGGCCGTGGACCAGACCGCGGACGAGCGCAAGGACGAGCCTTCCGTCGTGAAAACCGTGACCTTCGAGGTGACGACCGACGAGGCGCAGCGTCTCACGCTCGGCGCCACAATCGGCACGCTGTCGCTGACGCTTCGCAACATCGCCTCGTCCTCCGTCGAAGAGACCCGGCAGATCACGGTCGCCGATCTCGGCGGTGGGCCGACGGCGACCGAACTCGGCAAGGATCTGGCGAAGACGCCGGAGCGCGAAAAACAAGTTGAGATTGTCGAAAGCAAGGTCGAACCGGCATTGCCGATTGAGCCAAAGTGGGCGACTGTGGGCGTCTGGAACACGACCAAGCGCGAGGAGCACAGAGTCGGCCTGATCCAGTGACATAGATGCGGGATACCCGCAGCGCGAGCGCGGCGGCCGAATGGGGGGGTGGAGGCAGGCATGTCGAGGGGCAAGAGGGGAATCGCAAGGTCGAGCCTTGCGGCACTGGTCGCAGTGTTTTCGGCCTGTGTGTGCTGGGGGCCAGGCTTTACCGGGCGCGCCGACGCACAGGAAAAGTTCGTGACGCTCGGCGGCTCGGTCCAGCAGGTCACGCTGCCTCCAAACGAGACGCTGACGCTCAATACCGGCCAGACGTTTGGCGATCTCGTCATCGGCAGCGCCGATATGATCGACGTGGTGCCGCTGTCAGACCGGTCGCTGTTCATTCGCGCCAAGCAGATCGGCGCTACCAATATCTCGGTCTATGACGACAGCAAGAGACTGCTCGGCGTCATCGACGTCCGCGTCGCCAGCGATTTCAGCGAGGCGGCCCTCGCCATCCGCTCCGCCGCGCCCCGGGCTCAGGTCAGGGTGTTCAACTCCAATGATCGCATCCGCCTGACCGGCAGCGTACGTGATGCCGTGGAATTGCAGCGGGTGATTGAAATTGCCCAATCCTATTCCGAGCGACCGGTGCTAAACCAGCTCAAGGTCAGCGACAGCCAGCAGGTGATGCTGGAGGTCCGTGTCATCGAAGCCTCGCGCCAGACGGGCCGCGACCTCGGGATTGGTTGGTCCGGGCGAGGCAACAACGGCATCGGCAAGGCAACGACCAGCCAGGGCATCGGAGTGGACGACGGCAGCCTCGTCCGCACCCTGCTCGACCCCAAGGGCGCAGCGACGGGTATGCAGCCCTTCGGCCAACTAATCGCCAAGGTGCTGGAAATCTCGGGCGGCCAAATTGACGTAGTGATCAACGCGCTCGAGCAGAAAGGTGTGGTGCGCCGACTGGCGCAGCCGAACCTGATCGCCATGAGCGGCTCGACCGCCAGCTTCCATGCAGGCGGCGAAGTGCCGATCCTGACCACGACGACCAACGGCGCGACCGTCGCCACCCAGACCGACTATCGCCCCTTCGGCGTGCGGCTGACCTTCAAGCCGGTGGTTCTCGATGACGGCCTCATCAACCTGCAGATCGAGCCGGAAGTCTCCGAGCTTGACACATCGATCAACGTCAACGGCAATCCGGGCTTCATCTCGCGCGCTGCCAGCACCACGGTGGCGCTGCGCGACGGGCAGAGCTTCGCAATGGCGGGGCTTTTGCAGTCGATCAATGCCAAGGACATCCAGCAATTACCGGGTCTCGGGCAGATACCGATTCTCGGCGCGCTGTTCCGCTCGACGAGTTTCCAGAAAAAGGAATCCGACCTCGTCATCGTCGTCACCCCGCATATCGTGCGGCCGGCCTCGCCAGGCGAGGACCTCTACAGTCCGCTCGACCAGACACGTTCGTCGAACGACGCGGAGCTGTTCGCGCTCGGAATATTGGAAGTGGACAAGGACATGCTGCGGCGCTTTCGCAACGGCGAAGGTGTGAAGGGGCCCTATGGCCATCGTCTCGATCTGGACCAGGGAGGCCAACTTGCTGTTGCAAAAAGATAAGCGCGTGCTTCTCGTCTTTATCATCGCCAGCCTGGTTTCCGGCTGCGCCGACTACATGAACCATCGCGACTCGATCACCTTCGGGCTCGGGAACGCCCTGGAAGCCAACAAGGCCATCCATACGCAGGACCCGTTCCCGCCGCAAGCGCAGCGAACCCGTATCGCGAGCGACGGCAAGGTGATCCGCAGGGTGGTCACCGATTACCAGAACGGCGGGTCGGTTATCGCGCCGACAGCGGGCATGGCGGTCAATGGGACGTCCAACGGGGCGGCCATCAGTCAGTAACTATCGAAAGGCATGAACGGCGGCAACGCCGGAAGGGAAAAGACGCACAAGGCACGGAGGTCACGGCGATAGCGCTGCGATGGGGGTATGCCAATGCTTAGCAGGGTTATCAGACAGTTCTGGAATGATCATCATGGCTACGTCATCGCCTTGACGCTTATCGCCATGCCGCTGCTTCTCGGCTTTTCGTTGCTGGTCATCGATGTAGGCCGCAGCAGCAATCTGCATACCGACCTGCAAAGCGCCGTCGATGCCATGGCGCTGGCCGGAGCCCGCGAACTCGACGGCCGCGACGATGCGATCGACCGGGCGGACGCGGCAATCAAGAAAATTGCCAACAGTGCAGCTTTTTCCGGTGGTGGGAACGGTATGTCGCTCGGCTCGTACATAACGGTGAGCTATGCCCCCGGAAACGATGCCGGGAGCACCGTTATTGTCAAATATCTCAAGAGCATACCGGATCAGGATGACGACGACATCGACCTTGATACGATGGAGGCGGAGAATTCCAACGAAGCCTCCTATGCCTGGGTCATCGCCAAAGAACAGGCGATGCAGACAATCTTCCCAATACCAGCGGGCCTTACACGTGACACAGTCAATGTCTCGGCGGATGCCGTGGCGGTCTACCGGGTGAGCGCCTGCGACGTGACGCCCCTGTTTATCTGCAATCCGTTCGAACCCGGTGGGAACACGAGCGAGACTGCAAGCGAAGATGCGGCAGAGGCCTTGCACACCAATTTTGCGGCCGGCAATCTCTATGGCGTGCAGATCGAGCTTCACAGCACTTCGGCGTCCAACCCCGGTCCCGGCAATTTCGGGTTTTTGCGAACTCCCTTGGGTAACGGGGCGTCCGAGCTGGCGGAGGCTCTTGCCACCGGCAATCCCGGTACCTGCTATACACGCGACAGCCTCGATACCGAGACCGGTGCAAAGGCGGGGCCGGTCGAAGACGGCGTGAATACGCGCTTCGGCTACTACTCCTCGTCGTTCAATAAAGTGCGGGGCAATTATCGCTATCGCCCAGCCCAAAACGTGCGCTCTGCTCAAACGATAACCGGAAATGGCGGCAAGGGATGCGATACGTACGATCCGGTAAAATTCGAAGACATTGTCGGCGATCCCGCCAAGGCTTTACCGCTAGGTTACGGAGCGGCCATGACCTCCCTCTCCGGCGGCAAGATCAGCAGCGGTAACAACTGGCAGTATACGACATACTGGAACGTTGCGCAGGGAACGGCCGCTCCCTCAACAAGCACGATCTTAAGCAACCACTCCAGTTATCCGCAGCAGGCAGCCGGTACGCCATCCCAGCCCTCCGCCTACGACGTCTACCGCTACGAGCTCACAAACCCGGCGCTCATCAGCCACGCCTCGGCGAACGGCGAGACGGGGACGCCTGCGACAGGCGGCCAGTGCTACAGCGGGCCAAGCCTCGCGGACTATACGGCGGCCGAATATGGCGATCGCCGCGAGATCTTCTCAGCCATCGTAAACTGCGGCTACGAGCATTCCGTTGACCATTTGAACGGCCGTAAGGCCACCCGCGCGGTCGCCTTTGCCCGGATGTTCCTGACCAAGCCGGCGATCAAAGATGGCAGTGAGCGATACCTCTCGCTCGAAATGATCGACATAACCGGCAAGGGCGGGCGCGGTACGCTCGATGAGTTTCTGCGCGAAGAAGCGGAACTAGTCCGATGATGATGGCGCTCCGCAATTTCGTCCGGCAAGGTCTCGGTCTCGGCTTCTGGTCAAGGCAGGAGGGAGCGGTACTGGCCGAAGCGCTGGTGGCGGTGCCCTTTGTGACGCTGTTCGCCGCCGGTATTTTCGAATTCGGCAACATTTTTTGGGAGCGGATGCAGATCGATGCAGGCCTGCGCGATGCGGGGCGCTATTTGTCGCGCTGTCGGCCGGCGTCGGCAACCTATGAGCCGACATGCAATCAGGCGACGGCGAAGACGATCGCCTTTTACGGAACGCAAACTCCTGCAGCGGAAGCTAAACCCCGCGTGCCGGGCTGGAAGGATCCTGCCGACATCACCATCGCAGCGCCCGATGCCGACGGAAACATTACTGTTTCTACCGCTCACCTCTACCAGACTTCGCCTCTGTTCGGCTGGCTCGGACTCGATGCCATCACCATCAGTTCCTTCCATGAAGAGAGATACATCGGATGGTGAGCACTCGGACATTTGAGGCGTTTTGGCAAGATACCCGTGGCGTCAGCCTCACCGAGGCGCTCGTGACCTTTCCGATCGTTATGCTGGTGTTTGCTGCCTTCGTCGAGTTTGGCTATGCGATGGCGCAGTGGAACCAGACCGTCAAGGCACTGCAATATGGCGCCCGCCTGGCTGCAGTATCCGATCCGCTGACGACGAATTTCGATGCCCGTTTCCCGATCGAAGCTGCCGATCCACTCGACAACGGCAATGCCGCGCCGAACGATGCGGCGATTTCCTCAACCTGCGGACCGGATCTTGAGAACTGCACGGCGGCATTGAACCGGATCGTCTTAGGGAGCGATGGCGTTTGCGGGCCGGTCGGCACGTCGCGTCCGGGCATGTGCGATCTGAACTGGTCGATCAGTCCGAAATACCGAATAAAGCCGGAGAATGTCGTAGTGACCTACCAGCGCTCGGGGCTTGGCTATTGGGGCCGACCAGACGGGCCGGTGCTGACCATGCGCTTCGAGGTCCACGACGTTGCCGTCCCCGTGTTGTTCCTCGGCGCGCTCCTCGGCCTCGACGACATCCCCATGCCGGCCCATCCGGTGACGATCACCACGGAAGACCTCAAGACTTGTTCAACCTGCTGACTCCTTAAATATTGCGTAGGAAAGCGAAATGACAGCTCACATCAACATTGCCGCATCCACCAAGATATTGGTCCTTTCCGACGATGCTGCGGCCGCAAGCCTCATGCTCGATGTGTTCGGTGCGTTGTCGCGTTACGATGTGCGCCATGTGGCGCTGAAGGCGCTTGGCGAAAAAGGTCGGTTGGATTCGACGCGGTTCGACCTGATCGTTCTCGACGTCGACGACGGCGAATCGCTGCACCGTCCGGAACTGTTCGCGTTCCGCACCAGCCATCGGGATATTCCGCTCGTTGTCGTTTCCGAAGATCTACCGGACGACATGCTGCGGCTGCTCTTCCGCCTGAATGGCAATGACTGGTTGAAGAAACCGCTCGAGCGGCGCGCGTTGATTGAGGTAATCTCAACCCATGCTCCCGGCACCGGGGCAAGCGACAGCCGGGTCCATGCCGTGGTTTCGGCCGTCGGCGGTGCGGGCGCCAGCGTGATCGCTTCGTCGCTCGCGCATGTGCTTGCCCAGCCGACCAAGAATTCCGCGCCGCGGGTCGATCTGTTCGACATGGATTTTTCATCGGGGTCGCTCGGCTATTATCTCAACCTTGTCAACGACTACGACCTGAAGCCGGTCATCGCCAATCCTTCCCGGGTCGATCTGGAATTTATTGATCTGGTCCGCAAGCGTCATTCGGGCGGCTTTTCGCTGCTGTCCTTCAAGCAGCCGTCCGTTCTTCTGACGCCGAGGGGCTCCGAACTGGTGTTGCGGATGCTGGACGTAGCAGCCTTCGAGAGCGATCACACCGTCATCGACATTCCCTACTACGATACGCCGTGGAAGTACGATGTGCTCAGCTCGGTCAACAGCATCTGCATCGTGACCGAAATGACGATTCCTGCGCTTTCGCAAGCCAAGGACCTGTTCGCCAATCTGGTGCGGCTGCGCGGCAATTCGGATCAGATATTCATCGTCATCAACAAATATCGCACCAAGCTTTTCGGCCTCGGGGTGCGCCGGCAGCAAACACAGAAGATATTCGGGGAGATCCCCACTCATGTCATTGCGGATGATTGGGATACCCTAAGTGAGGCGGTCAATCGCGGGGTGCTGCCGGTGGAAGTGAATTCCCGAGCGCGCTTCTGCAGCGCGGTCGGCAAACTCGGAGCACTGGTGCGATGAAGGCGATCGACCGTCGGCGCATAAGGACCTGTGCCGCCATTTTAGGTTTTGTGGTTTTCGCGACAGCTGTCGCGGATGCGGCAGCAGGCGGGCTTGTGCCGCGAAGTCTCGGACCGAGGACAGGCGCCATGGTGACCATCGAGCAAAGCTACCCAGCAGGGACAATCGTCATTGTCAGCGGGAACCAGACGCTCGACCTCGTCGTCTCCGGAAATCGGGCGATCCGCTATAAAATCGGTGTCGGCCGCGACGGATTTCGCTGGAGCGGCGTCGTGAAGGTCGGGCGCAAATCAGAGTGGCCTGAGTGGCGGCCACCGGCCGAGATGAAGGCGCGCTCGCCGCAACTTCCGGACCTTGTACCTCCAGGGCCGTTTAATCCCTTGGGCGCTCGGGGAATCTATCTCTACAAGGGCAACACCGACACGCTTTACCGCATTCATGGAACGAACGAGCAGTCGACGGTCGGCGCCTTCGCGTCGTCGGGCTGCTTCCGCCTGAGCAACGCCGATGTCATCGATCTCTTTGAGCGGGTGAAGGTCGGTTCCACGGTCATTGTAAAATAGTCGAGGGGTGGAAGGCATGACGAACGGAATCATCGGGCGTTTCTACAAGCAGCGGGAACCGGAAAACCGGGAGCATCCGGAGGCGATCGAACTGTCTCTAGCCGGTGCGGTTCCGCACGTCCCAGCTCGGCAACCCGCGTCCGGCGAAGCGCCGGTACATGTCGAAGAAGCTTCGCTCGGGCCGGACATGGTGTCGGAGCGGGTCAATCTGCATCGATACCTGCTCGATCGTATCAACCTGGGCATTCTCGACACGCTCGACAACGAGGAGATTGCAACTGAGATCAGGCCTCTGGTCAAGGACTACATCCGGCGTAACAACTTTCCGCTCAATGCCAAGGAAATCAATGATCTGATCCGCGATATCACCGACGAGATGCTCGGGCTGGGACCGATCGAGCCGCTACTGGCCGACGACACGATTGCCGACATTCTCATCAACGGCCACGATAGCGTCTATGTGGAGCGGGGCGGCAGGCTCGAAAGCACGGCCGTGCGTTTCAAGGACGAGGACCATCTGTTGCGGGTGATCAACAAGATCGTCTCGGCGGTCGGTCGCCGCGTCGACGAATCGACGCCGATGGTCGATGCCCGCCTCAAGGATGGCTCGCGTGTGAACGTCGCCATTAGGCCGATCACGGTCGACGGACCGCTCGTTTCCATCAGAAAATTTACCCGCAAGCCGCTGACGATGGAGCGCCTCGTGGAATATGGCGCCATGGCTAATGCGATGCGCGTCCTTCTTAGCGCCGCCGTCAAGGGCAAGGTATCCATGGTCATTTCGGGCGGCACGGGTTCGGGCAAGACGACCTTGCTCAACGCGCTCTCGTCGCAAATTTCTCCGAAGGAGCGTCTGATTACTATCGAGGACGCGGCCGAACTCCAGTTGCAGCAGCCGCATGTCGGCCGGCTGGAAACTCGGCCGCCGACCCTCGACGGGCGCAACGAAATTCGTCAACGCGAACTTTTGAAAAACGCGCTGCGTATGCGTCCGGACCGCATTATCGTCGGCGAAGTGCGCGGCGACGAGGCGTTCGACATGCTGCAGGCGATGAATACCGGCCACGAGGGGTCGATGACGACCATTCACGCCAACACGCCCCGCGACGCTGTCGGCCGGCTCGAACAGATGGTAGGCATGGCCGGGATGCCGATGTCGCAGCTGAGCATTCGCTCGCAGATCTCGTCCGCCATTACGGTTATCGTGCAGGTTCAGCGCTTGAGCGACGGCAGCCGCAAGATCGTCTCGATTTCAGAGATCACCGGCATGGAGGGTGAGGTCGTGCAGATGCAGGAGATCATGAAATTCAAGAAGACCGGCACCGATGACCACGGGCGGATCCACGGAGAATTCCGCGCCACGGGTATACGGCCGCGCTTCATCGAGGAATTTGCCGAACTCGGGATCAAGATTCCTGCGATGATCTTCGATCCCGGTAAACCGCTGCAAACGGGGCCCGTTGAACCATGACCCTGATCCTGCTTTACGCGGCCGTATTCATCGCGGCCCTTGTTGCCGTCGATGCGATCGTTCGCGGCTACTTCAGGACATCCGAGCGTCACCGCGCGGTAAACCATCGGCTGAGCCTGCTCAATGTCAGCGATGATCATCGTAAGACCTACCGCGACATGCTGAAGGAGCGTGGTGCCGACGGCAGCTGGCGGCAGACCCCCTTGATGCAGCGGCTGCGGCAGTTCTACGTCCAGTCCGGCATTAAGTTCGATGCGAGGCGATTTGGCCTCTTCGCGATCGCCGGCGCACCTTTAATGTGGATGGTCGTTCAGTTTCTGGTGCCGAGCAATCTGGTCAGGGTACCGGTCTTTCTCCTGATCTGCCTCCTTATCCCTGCGCTTGTCGTCTGGCGCACCCGGGCGAGCCGCATGCGAAAATTCGCACTGAAGCTCCCCGAAGCGCTCGATGTCGCCAACCGCAGCCTGGCCGCCGGCCATCCGCTGCCTTCGGCGATTGCTCTGGTGGCACGCGAGATGCCTGATCCGATCGGCAGCGAGTTCGGCCTCCTCTCGGACGAACTCACCTATGGAGTGACGCTCGACGACGCCCTCACAAACCTGGCCGACCGGGTGGGCGTCGAGGATCTAAACCTGCTCGCAATATCGCTGAGTGTACAGGCCGGAACCGGCGGGAATCTCGTCGAAATCCTGCAGAACCTTTCGAAGACACTGCGCGACCGGACGATGCTGAAGGCAAAGGTCAAGGCAATCTCCTCAGAAGGACGCATCACCGCGATCTTCATGTCGATCTACCCGTTTCTGCTCTACGGGATGATCAAGGCGCTGTCGCCGACCTACTTCGATCCCCTCTGGGACAGCGGCCACGGAACCGTCGTCGTGTGCGTGCTGCTGGCCCTCATGGCGGTCGGGAATGTCATTCTCTACAAGCTGGTCAACTTCGAGTACTGAGCCATGTCGAGTGAATATGGAATTTACTTCATCGTCTTCTTTGCAGTGCTGATATTTTCAGCAGCGGCATCGGAACTGGTTTTTCGGCGGCGTGAGGTCGGGGCGCGGCTGTCGAAGGCCACGACGGCGGCAGGCGAGGAACTCCACCTTGGCGATACGACGATTGCCGATCTCGGCGAGGCGGAAAACCGCCTGATCCGTCGCTATTTCGAGATTACCCGGCGTGACACGAATCAGAACTCCATCCAGAACCGCCTGATCCGCGCAGGATTTTTCGATGCCAGCGCAGTGACGATCTTCCAGGTGGTTCGCGCGCTGATCTGTATCGGCGTGTTTGTCGCGGCGGTCTGGGCATTCGATCGCTTCGTGCCCGAGATGTCGCGGATCGCTACGTTGATCATCGCCATGTTTGCCGCCGGCGTGACCTTTATTCTGGTCAACATCTATATCGACCGGCGCGGCGGCGCCAAGGAGCGGGAGTATCGCCGGCTCTTTCCCGACTTCATGGACATGCTGATCGTTTGCCTCGATGCGGGGATGAGCATCGAGGCGGCGGCCAACCGCGTTACCCGGGAATTCATCGACAAGCAGCAGGACTTCGGCCTGCATCTCTCGATCATGATGCTGGAAGTGCGCGGCGGGCGCCGCTTGCGCGATGCATTGGCCAACCTTGCGACGCGATTGCGGATAGATGAGGCGCGGGCGCTTTCGGTACTGTTCCGCCAATCGGAGGAACTCGGAACGAGCGTTACGCAGACGCTGCGGGTCTACAGTAAGGAAATGCGCGATCTTCGTATCGTTCGGGCCGAGGAGAAGGCCAACGCCCTGCCGATCAAAATGTTGCTGCCGCTCGGAGCGTTCCTGTTCCCGGTGAGCCTGATCATCGTGCTCGTTCCGATTGTCATCCGTGTCGTCAGTATTCTTGTCGGCTTGAAACCCGGCGGTTGAACCAAGCGAGGTCCGTATGCAGTATTCGCCCGAACAGAACCGTCAAGATGTCGTAATACCCCTCGATCCACGGATGCCGATGGCGCCTGCAAGCCTGGAGGAGACGGGCCTGGAATCGTCGTTCCTGCTTAGGCTGGCGGCAAAATGTGCGGCCGAGCAGGATACAATCACGGCATCTCACCTTGCCGATCGCATGAAATTGCCGAAAGTGCTGGCCAATATCCTGATCAAGGAACTTGTGAAGCTCGCACTCCTGGAGGCTCGGGGCCTGGCCGGCGAGGATGTGAGATCCGACATTCGCTATGCGCTTTCGACAAATGGCCTCGAATATGCCCGCGCGGCGTCGCGTCAATCCCAGTATGTCGGACCGGCGCCGGTATCGCTGGACGCTTTCTGCCGTCAAGTGAGTTTACAGTCCATCCATGACGAGCGCGTGACCCCAGAGCGGCTGATCGAGAGCCTTGAGGGGCTGGTGCTTTCGGATTCGCTGGTCGAAAAGCTCGGTCCGGCCATGAACTCGGGTCGCTCCATCCTGCTTTACGGACCGCCCGGAAACGGAAAGACGAGCATTGCCGAGCGGACGTCGCAACTGTTTCGCCAAACGATCTTTGTGCCCCATGCCATCGAGGTTGGCGGCCATGTCATCAGTTTCTTTGACGAAGCTGTGCATCAACCCATAGCCGGGGCTGACGCAAAACCTTATCCGAGGGCCGATCAGCGATGGATCGAATGCCGTCGTCCTGTGGTCAAGACCGGCGGGGAATTAACCCTCGATCTGCTCGATCTCACCTTCAACGAAGGACCAAATGTCTATGAAGCGCCGGTGCATCTGAAGGCATCCGGCGGCGTTTTCATCATCGACGATTTCGGGCGCCAGCAGGTGGCGCCGCAATCGCTTATCAATCGCTGGATCGTGCCCCTCGAGCGTGGATACGACTTCCTGACGCTGCACACCGGCAAGAAGTTCAAGGTTCCATTCGACGAGCTGGTCGTCTTCTCGACGAACATCGCCCCGAAGGATCTTTCCGACGAGGCTGGCCTTAGACGTCTGAAGTACAAGATCTTCGTGAATAACCCGTCGCGCGAAGAATACATCCAAATTTTCAAGTCGTATGCCGGCGGTGCCGCGATAGATGTCAGTGATATTGATTTGAACCATTTTTATGATCGCAAGTACCATGGCACGATGCTCGCGTCCTGCTATCATCCGAAGTATATTCTCGACTTCGTCGGGTCTTACTGCGAATTCAATGGAATGCCGAAGGTCGCGTCGCTGGATATGCTGGAACGGGCCTGGGAAGGGGTGTTCACTCTGGAATAAGTTGCCAGCCTTATTAAGGAATGCCTGAAACAATGACGTGATGACGAGCGGTGGAGCAAAGCGAATGACAAGCATCCCGAATCTCGACGCCGAAGCGGACGACGCCAAACTGCGCGGTATGCGAAAGACCGGAGAGCAGAGGCACCCAAGAAATGCCCCGCTCATCGCCATGGTTGTGATGCTTCTGCCGATCAATGCAGGTATTCTGATCTATACTGCCAAAAACGCAGCGGATTTGCGCGAGAGCCGCGAGACGATTGTCGCGCTCAAGAGGTCGATCGATGGCCTGAAAGCGCAGGTAGACAAGCAGGGGCGCAATTTTGCCGGAAATGCGAAGGCTGATGAAGTGGCAGTCATCCGGCAGCAGACGGAAAGCCTGCAAAAGACGATTTTCATAATGAATGAACGGATGCGCTCTGGTTCGTTTGCTTCGCGCGTTGGCGGAGCTTTGGTGCTGAGTGCGCCTGGCAAGGAACCGGCACAATATTTCGCGCCATCGCCCGCTGCCCCGCCAGCTGGATATCAGACTCCGGATGAAAGTTTAACGTCCATCGATGCTAAGGGCGTCGCGGTCGACGACCTGCCGCGCTACGAGCGAACGGTCTCACCGGAAGGGAAGCTTATACTCCGGAAGGTGCAGTAAACCGCGACTTCACCGAAATCTCCAACACAACCGCCCGGCGACGCGAATCGTCCTAGTACGTACCGTGTCGGTTCACAAGGGGCAACGACGCCAGGCTGTCCGTCGGCGGAGTGTCGACTGGGAGCCCGAATCGCCGAAAACCTACCTCCGTTGTGCGAAATTCACGCTGTTCTTCAACAATTCGAGGTTCCGGGCGGTCACTTCGTTTGCGGGATCAAGCTCGTAGGCTTTCAGAAAGTACCGTCTGGCGCCGGGAAGGTCGCCGCGCAAGAGGTGCGAGTATCCGATGTTGTTGTAGTAGACCGGGGTATTGCCGATCATCCTTCCGAGTTCCCGGTAAGCGCGGTCGGAGGTATCGAAGCGGCCGACCATATCTGCAGAGGCCGCAAAGCCGAGCCAGGCGGCCGGATCTTCCGGAAAGACGTTAACCGCGCGCTTGTAAATGGCGTATGATTTTCCGTAGTTCTTTTCCTGAAACTGCAGCTTGCCAATGGTGATAAGTTCGTCGTTCTTGTAGAAGGCGACGGCTGAATCATCCTCGACGGTCTTCGCGCTGTCGCCATAAGCTGCCAGATTATCAACGCCGGACGACTGGCACCCGACCAGGATCGCTCCACTCGCAAGCAAGAATGCAATGCACCTAATCCGAGCACTAACCTGCAGCATTTGCAATTTGATCCCCCGATCCTTCAAGCATCCTAGCCAAGCATTCGGATGTGTCCACGAGAAATCTTCTTGAAAAAAAGATAATAACTCAATAATTTAGATAAACAGTCGCAAAATAACGACAGATGCGCAGCCCGTTATGAGGCAAAATGAGCCAGTTTTTGGAAGCGCGCGATTCGAAAGACGCGCTTCGCGGATTGTGATTGGTAGAGTAAAAATTAATCAAGCGTCACCTATATTGCTCCTATCGGTCGTAGCGTGACCGTAAGGCCAAAGGATAAAAGTCATATGCGGACCGCTATGTTCACTTTGGTGCGACTGGGACCATCCCTGGCTTATGCGACAGCGGCGGTCTTCCTCATCAGCATGCTGCTGTTGGAATACTCTCCCTCAAGCCCATCCGCCTGGTGGCTTTATATGGCGATTCTTCCGATCATGCGCGAGCCTATCTATCTGCTTTTTGCGGTACCTGGAGTCGGAATTTGGATCGCTACGGCGATACTGATTCTTGCATCGCTCTTCGGGATTCAGCTCGCCTTGCAGCCACAACGACACTTGCGGTCAGGTTTCATCCATGCGCATGTCGCGCTGCTCGCGATCGGTCTCACTATGGGGCGGGCGGCAGTGGCGCAAGCCGGCCTTTCCAGCTTTTCGTTGCCGCGACTGCTGCGCGGCGACTGGTCTTTCCTGCCGCTATCCTCACCGCTCGGGACGCTTCTTTTTATCGTCGTGCTGTCGGCTTGCATTTGCTGCCATCGAAGGATCCTCGAACGTATATACCGGTCGGGTGCAGAATAGGCGGATCCGCCGCTTCATGCCTGGCGACACCGACCTATCCAACATCACCCAGCAACAGCTCGTCGACCTTGCCCATCATCTGAATGCGCAGCCATGCAAATGCCTCGGCTACAAAACACCGGCCGAAGCGTTCATCGCCATTTGCGGGAATGTGGCTGATCCCCACACCCTGTAATCCGGCATGTTGCATTGGCGTAGATTCTCGAGTCCACATCCAGCTTGTTCAAGGGGATGATGATTGCTCGAGAACATCGTCCTCGTCCAGGCCTGGTGGAAGGGGCCAGACCGCAAGCCCGGCTTCCCGCGCCCGCAGCAGATAGTCGAAACCGACGTCTTGCTCATCTTCAGCCGTTCAGAAACGGCGCGTATCGACAATCCCTGCTCGAACGTCAGCCGCAGTATCGATCGGATGTCCTTCACGTCCGTATGTCTCGCTTGCTTCCGTCTGGGCATCATGTCCTCGCTCAAAACACGAGGGCAAAGTGCCAGATCGGCGCTCACGAAAATCGATCTAAATCCGTCGCTATATCTGTCCGCGACTTAGTGAAATCGCTGTCCCGTACTTACTGAAATCGGTGTCCGCGACTTACTGAAATCCTTGTCCCGTACTTTGTGAAACCCGCAACATGCTTCCTGCGGAAGCACCGGACGCAATCTGCGCCGGCGGGCTAGGGATGAACGATACCCCCTATTACTACGGCTCCGACGGCACCAACTTCGGGACGGCCGTCGAGATCATGGCCCCCGCACTGATGGTCCGTTATGCGGCGGCCCCGGTGCAGGGAGTTGGTGATTACCGCACGTACCGCGGGACATCATTGTCCGCCCCTTGAACGGCCGGTGTTATCGCCTGCATGCTGCAAGGGCATAACCGGCTGACGTCACGCTCGCAGGTGCAGGCGGTCAAGGCGAAGCTGCTGGCGAACGCGACGACGGGCAAGCTCCGATCGGCCTTCGGGCTATCGCCGTTACCCGACAAGATCCTCTATCTCGACCCTAATCAGGCCGCGCCGGAACCGATATCGGGACTCTAGCATGAGGGACTCGCTGGCTCAGAAGCACCCGACTGGCATCGCGGTTATTGCCAGCTATGCGGATGATGACCGTGCTTCCGGTTTCGAAGACCGTCAGTTGTAAGGGAGGGTAAGCACCCAATCCGCGTCAACATCGAACTGCCCTAGTTTGATCGCCGCGAAGAGACCGAGGATGAGTAGGAGCGCGAGCATGCGCCATTCGGTGGCGACGTGGTCCGGTTTCGGTTTCGGAGGTCGATATTTGGTTGGCATAGCCGTTATCCTCTTTCCGACCTCGCGACGGGGGTCAGCGGTCGCGGAATGAACATCGGAACCCTGCTGGCATAGCCAGGATACTCCGGAAAGGTGCTTCGCAAAACGCGTTCCTCGTTGAACATCCGTCGGAATTGGAAGACAAAATGAGCAGTTCCCACCAGCAAAGCAGCCAACGACCAATTGGCGATCAGAAAGCCTACAGCGCTGAAAGCCTCCGCGAGATACAGCGGATGCCGGACTATCGCATAGGGTCCGCTGGTGACGAGCTTGCGGGCCGTTGCCATGACCGAAAACGAGCGCCCTAGCCAGAACAGACAGTAGATCGACAGTGCAGCACCGACGAGCATCAGGACGGTCGCGGCGATCAAGAGCTCCGGTCCTACCGTTCCTCGCGGCAGTACTATCAGGACCATCAAGCCAAACGTCCCCGCGAGTGCACTCAGTCGAGGCTCTATCCCGTCCGCGTTCTGCCGTGGCGGCAGACGAACCACCGTCAGGCCGACGACCAGACACAGGAACAGCAAGCCCGCCAATCGCGAAGAGAGAGCAAGCGGCCAGAACTCCACGCTCTCGCGAAGCCGAATGATTGTGACGATCGAGGCGATCTGCTGCAGCGCCAGGAAGAAGAAAACAAGCACCAGAAAAACCTTTCCGAGAAAGTCTTCGAGCCTGCCGATCATGGACGTGAGTCTCCCGTTTGCGCTGATACCTCAGCCGCCGGCACTCGACCGGCAATCTGTTTGAGAGGGTAGGCAAGTTGCTGGTGGTAAAGCGGAGGAACCGGGTCATCTGTGCCATAGACCCTCGGCATCCGCTCAGGCATGTATAAAGTGCCTGCCAAGGCATCGATAAAGGGCAACTGCCCGGCGAAGTTCTTGTCGTAGGCCTGTCGCTCGTTGGCATGGTGCCAGTGATGGAACTGCGGCGACGCGAGCACCCATTTTAGAGGACCGAACCTGATCCGAGTGTTTGAATGGATGAGAAGCGACTGCGCCTGATAAATGAAAGCATAGATCGCAATCGCAGATCCGGAGAAGCCAAGGGCGTAAACCGGGAGCATGGAGGCAGTCATGGTCGCGATTTGGTCAACCGGATGAACACGATGCGCGGCCAGCCAATCCATCTCTTCGATGCTGTGGTGGACAGAGTGAAACTTCCAGAGGAAGGGCACAGAATGGAAGGCGCGGTGCGCTAGATAAAAGCCTATATCGGCAACAAGAGTGACCTCGATCGCCTGCAACCATATCGGCTGCGCTTGCACCACAGCGAACATGCCTTCCGGGATGACAAGCCGGATGGCGAACATCATCGCGCCGACCAGGGCGACGAAACCGAGCTTGATCAGGATACCGTTGAAGAAGAGATAGATCACGTCGTTCAGCCAGTGCTTTCGCAGCATTTCCTGATCAGCGTAAAGCGGAAGAAGCCGCTCAAGCGGAATGAAGATCATGGCGATGATCAGTATCGCCTTCAGGTCGATGAGTTCTAACATGTGACACCCGATGATTGCTTGTTCTGGCTCGGCGCATCGAAGAGCCGCCAAAAAAAGAAAACGGCAGCAGCAGAAACATACCCGTCCACCGCGTAGTGCCAGCCGAAGTAGATCGAGCCGAAAAGCGTAAGGGCAGCGAAGGTCCAGCCGACAACCCCAAGCCAGCGGCTGAGCTGTGCCAGCAGGAGCGCATTGAGGGTCGCGATCGCCACATGGATGCTCGGCATTGCCGATATGCCGGCGAAGATGTCCTCGGCACCTGAAGCATAGGCGGTGTAGAGCCGATCGGCGACAAAGAAAAGATAGCTTTCGCCCGGGTTCTGTTTGAGCGTCGCAACGAGATCGCCGAACCGGCCATCATCGAAAAATCGGTCATAAAATATTGGCCCAACGGAAGCGCCCAGAGCCGCAACCACTGTCCCCAAAAACACGTATGTCGCGGCGAATGACAGGAGATATCGCGATCGCAGCCGATCGCTCGGATGGAAGGCGACCAGGGCTATGCAGCCAATGAATGCGAGCAGCCAAAGCGGGAAATAGACGATAAGCATCGAGGGCATTGCCTCCGCTGGCAAAAAGGAATGAGCCCAACGCCATGGATCACCGAAGTGAAGGGCGCGATCGATCGCTGCAAGGGCGGGGTCGGCGTAGAACGGAACGACGTGCGGGATCTGGAACTTCACCGTCCAGAAGGCCGCCATGCCGATGCACATCCAAGCGGCGATCCCAAGCACTCCGCCGCCTCGGCGCCTAAGAATACCGGCCAGGTGGGAGAGGGGCACGGCCGGCTGCCGGATGATGGAGGCAGCCAGGAGGACAGCGATTGATAGAACAGCTGCCGCCGGGACGACTTGCAACGCGAACGCACTTAGGTTCCGCACGTAAAGTGCGGGCGCGATGCCGAACGCGACGATCGCGAAGACGCCGCAAGACACGCTCAACCACGCCATCGGCCGACGCGATGCGGCCACGCTGATCACGACTTCGGTCATATCCGCAGAACCCCATATCCCGGCGAGATTGAACCACCAGTTGCAGGTTCCAGCAAGAACATTATTTCGAGTTAGTTAACGCACGAAGCGCCTAATGGTCGGGACCGTCTGGAGCGTGCCACTGACCGTCGCCCAGGACGACTGCGCGATCAGCGACGCGGCGGGCATATGCCACGACTGGAACCGTCCTCGGTTCAATGACTAGGCCCCGCCTTTCAATCCGCCTTTGAGGCGGCTTCAAGGATGCGTTCTGAATGATTTTGACGGGTTTGCCGGAGAATCCATTTTTCCGGTTTTCGCTGTCAAAATTCCGGAAATTCGCGGCGAGCTACAGCGGCTTGAGCGGGGCCCAACGGAACCCCCCTTATGGGTTCGGACCCTAGCAGATCCAGACTCCGATCTTCTTTACAAAGTAGCAAACGAGGGATGATGCAAGAAATCCCCGATAGCTTCGGCAGCCATCGGGGCGCCCAAGAGGTTTCCCTGTAGCCGGTCGCATTTCCTTCTGCCTAGCCAGGCAGCCTGGCCGACAGTCTCGACGCCTTCCGCAGTGACCCGCATCCCCAATCCATGAGCAAGCCCAATGATGAAGCGCACGATCGTCTGGGTGTTCCGGTTCGTCTCGACATCGTTGATGAAGTGCTTGTCGATCTTGATCGTATCGAAAGGAAAGTTCTGCAGGTAGCTCAGGGACGAATATCGGGTACCGAAGTCGTCGAGCGCGATCCGGATACCCAGGACCTCGAGCGTGTTGAGCGTGTCAAGATTGTTGGTCGTGCGCTCAAGCAAGACGGTTTCCGTTATCTCGAGTTCCAACCGATCGGCCGCGAGTCCGACCTTGTCAAGGATTCCCGCTACGCGATCGGTGAACCCACCGAGTAGGAACTGGGCTGGGGAAAGATTGACCGCAACAATGAAGTGCGAGGGCCACGTTGTCGCCTGGCGGCAGGCGGTTTCCAGCACCCACTCTCCGATTTCTCCCATCAGGCCGTCAGCTTCGGCCATGGGAATGAAAAGGTTCGGCGGAACGACTCCAGCATAGGGATGATGCCACCGCAGCAACGCTTCGAAGCCGACGATCCCTTCCGGCAGTTCGACGAGCGGCTGGTATTCAATGAAGAACTGCCCTTCCTGGAGCGCGACACGTAAGCTGCGCCTCAGCATCTCGCGCTGCTCCAGCATGATGAGCATCGAGCGGTTGAATGTCCGCGCACGGCCGCGTCCATCGTTCTTCGCGGCGTAGAGGGCGATGTCGGCCGCCTTCATCAACTGCTCGCCGTCGTTTCCGTCATTTGGCGCAACGGCGATTCCGACGCTTGCGCCTACAAAGACATCGATCCCGTCGATGGTGAACGGCTCTTTGAACGCATGGACCAGCGATTCGGCGAGCCGCTCTGCTTCAGCAGGCTGATCGTCATGGCATTGGATGACGGCAAATTCATCGCCGGCGAGCCTGTAGGCAGTCTCCCCATTGCGGAGCACCGCCTGAATTCGTTCCGCCGTCATCTTGAGCACGATATCGCCGGCGCCGTGACCAAGGGTGTCGTTGACCGGCTTGAAGTCGTCGAGATCGATCTGCATCAGTGCAAGCTTGTGCCCGCCACGCAACGGAAGATCTGCCGCAAGATCGCTGCTGAACTGGCGGCGGTTGGGCAATCCCGTCAAAGCGTCGTGTCTGGCCTGATAGAGAAGCAGAGCCCGATCTGTATCTGCGATCGACGCTTGCGAGCGCGCGACCTCATTTCGCGTCTCGATGACGCCGAGTCCCCGCTCTGTGCTGAAAAGGAGAAGATTGCGGTCCTCATCGGACGCGCCAGGTTCAATCGCAATATTGCGCGGGAGGCCGCCGGCAAGCACGGCTTCGACAAACGGCTTGCGATCGGAAACCAGCAGCTCTGGATAGACCTGCCAAAGGGTCGCATCTCCCGCGCCTACGATTCTGTAGGCCTGGGCAACCTTTGCAGAGCATTTTACGAGTCTTAGGCTATTCCCATAATAGGAAACAAATTCACTAGCTTGACTTTGCATATACGCAGCCAGATTAGAATCTCTCATTCCCGCATCAATCTTTTTGAGACATTGCTAACATGCTGCCGCAGATTTTTGCAATCAAATCTCGCTGTGGTTGCCAAAAGAACAACTATGGAGCGTCGACTGAGAAGAAGGTATCAAATTCTACCCATCGGCATGTTGAAAAACCCTAAATAAGCAAGCTCTATTGGAATGGGCTTTGCGGTTCGGGCTCGAGTCGCTCGATCACCGCCGGCAAGCGGTGTGTCCGCGAAGCCTGAAGCATTGGTGTAGGCTTCTCAGGGACGGTTGTCGGGAGGGTCACGTGGCTGCTCAGGAGAGGTACCTCTATGACTGTGAATCGGACAGGGCAGTTTTCTATGAGGCCGGCGACTATCTGTTTCCTCTCTCGTCGTCGGCCGCCACGTATTGGAGAGACGGCGACTACGTCTTCTGCATGAGGACCGAGGCAATCGCCTTCTGGCTCCTCGGCAAGCAACTGTACCGGCATATCGGGCAGGGCGAACTCACTCGGGAGCCGATCTACTACTACGGAGATTAGGCTTTTGAATCTGCGCATCGTGCTTCCGAAAATCGATTCCGATTTTGGGCCGATGCGCTAGGCATCTTTCGGCAGCACTGAGCGAACCCTTGCGATGAACACATGGAAGTCCTGCATGAAAGTGCGAAGGAAATCGGCGGTAGTGTCGTTGGTCACCTCACCGTCATCGGTAATCAGCCCCGGTGTGAACTGGATATAGGCTTCCGGGGCATTCATCTGGGGAGAGTTGCAGAAACTGAGCACACTGCGCAAATTCTGCTGGGCGACTGCTGTGCCTATCGCGCCCGGCGACGTGCCGATCACCGCTGATGGCTTACGTGTGAACGAATTGGTGCCGTAGGGGCGGCTCGCCCAGTCGATTGCGTTTTTCAGCCCGCCGGGTATGGATCGATTGTATTCGGGCGTGACGAACAGCACGGCTTCGACGGCCGCGATTGATTGGGGCTTTTGCGCCTCCGGCCATACAAGGCACCGCTATGCTCGGCATGGGCGTTTGCAATGTTAGGCCCTCGCGGTGACCTTTACGTTCCCGTAGCAATTCTTCCTGCATAGTAGGGCAAGCAAAACGATTGATGGAGCGGTTTCAGCTCTTTCGTCGGAGATCATTCGTACCGAAGCGCGCTCTCAGAGTTTGTTAGCGTCTTCGACGAACAGTCTCGATGGCCGCATAGACCCAAGTTCCTGATGAGACGAGATATTATCCCCCCTTTGAGGACGAGTTAGTGGCGACAAATTCCGATAACTTCGATTTAGTGAGCTGGAAACTCTGCCTGCCGATCGACGAGGACGGTGGAACCGTTGGTACGGCTTTGGAGGTTCTAGATCTCACGGGTTTCGAACATTCGTCCTATTTTTATACAGCCGACGATGGGGCGATGGTGTTTCGCGCGATCACTGACGGCGCCTTGACCAAGGGTACAACCTGCGCGAGGTCGGAGCTGCGCGAGATGGATGGTCACTCGTTAGCCTCCTGGAGCGTAGATGAAGGAGGCACTATGACCGCGACCTTGAAGGTCGATGAGGCGCCGCAAACGATGGATGGTGCGGATGGGCGTATCGTCGTCGGCCAGATTCATGGTTCGGAAGAGGAGCTGGTCAGGCTCTATTGGGACAATGGAGAGGTCTATTTCAAGAGCGACAAGGGCGGAGACGGCAACGATTCTTTGAAATTCGAGCTCACCAATGCGGACGGCGACACGCCGCAAGTTTCCCTTGGGGAGCAGTTCTCCTACAAGATTGACGTCCAGGGCGATACGCTGACGGTCATCGTCTATGCCGACGGGTACACTTACAAGTCGGTCACAACGGTCAGTTCTGTCTGGGACGGCGAACAGTTCTACTTCAAGGCGGGTGCCTATCTGGGAAACAATGAGACGAACAGTACCGGCGCTGGCCAGGTATCATTTTATGGGTTTGATTTTTCTCACGAAACAGGAGACGGGTTGGGCGGCCTGGTGAGCACCGTGACAGCCGATGACGGCACGAGCGACTATTCGGCAGATTCAACCGGTACGATCGGCAATGATGTGCTTACAGGCGGTGAGCTTGCTGACGTCATCTACAGCTATGGTGGCGATGACGTAGTTCGCGCCGGCGCCGGCGACGACAGGATTGTGGGTGGCAATGGCGCTGACAAGCTCCAGGGACAGGACGGCGCCGATGTGGTTTCCGCAGGGGCGGGCGATGATATCGTCTACGGCGGTGCCGGTAACGATACAATAGATGGCGGTGCCGGTAACGACACACTCAAGGGCGAAGCCGGCGCGAATACGATCACCGGCGGCGACGGAGACGATATCGTCTACGGTGGGGCAGCAATCGATGACCTGAGCGGTGACGCCGGTGCCGACACGATCGTTGCAGGTGAGGGCGACGATATCCTCAGTGGCGGCGGGGATAACGATCGGCTCTATGGCGGTGAAGGCGCCGACCGGCTTTATGGCCAAGACGGTGACGACATGCTCGTGGGCCAGGGCGGCGCTGACAGGTTGGTCGGGGGAGTTGGCAATGATACGCTCTATGGCTATAGCGATAGTGATAGGCTTTACGGCGACGCAGGATCGGACAAGCTGGTGGGCGGCGACGGCGACGACACGCTCTACGGGGGGGCCGGCGACGACCGACTTTATGCCGACGAAGGTGCTGATAATCTCTACGGCGGGACAGGCGCCGACACCTTCGTCTTCACTTGGCTCGATCCGTCGACGTTAACCTCCATCGGTCGCGACGACATCTACCAGTTTTCTCAGGCTGAAGGCGATATAATCAATCTCAGCGTGATCGATGCGAACACCGCCGTCAATGGCGGTCAAGCCTTCGATTTCATCGGGACTGGAGCATTCTCAGAGAAAGTCGGCGAGTTGCGCTACGTCAATACAGGGTCCGAGACCTATATCTACGGCGATATCAATGGGGATGGGACTGCGGACTTTTCGATCCACGTCGATGGCGTCGTTCAGCTTCAAAGCAGTGACTTTATCTTCTGACGAACAATAGGTGGTCGCACTGCACGAAGTGAGAGGTCTAAGTTAGGGGCAAGCCCAAAAAGAGGTCACATATTGATTTAACCGACGAGGACATATCTACAGCCATTGAGCGTCTTTCTATTTTGGCCACCCGCTTGTATTTCCCCACGCGCAAGTCACGGCTTTGTATTCGTAAATTGGATATTACCATTTTATAATATAAGAAGTTGTAGGATCTTTCAATTCGTGTCACAATTGAAGAATGGGCATCCACACTTCGCCTTAATGGGCTTTTGGGGGAAAATCAGCTTAGGAAAAGGATGGGAGGATCCTGTGAACTTTCAGCAAAGAGCAATTTTGAAGGCGGCGCTTGTAGATATTGAAAATCTCGCAGCGCCAAGACATATCGATGAGGTGAGTGCGGCACTTGGTATGGACATGGTTCAATTCGCCAAGCTCGGCGCCGACGGCATGAAACAGGCCATCTACAGCGCGCTACTGCTAGGCAGCAATGCCGCGACAAGCACTTCCATTAAAGATCAGCAAAGATGGCGCGAAGCAGCACAGATCAAACTGCCGGCTTCGCCAACGCGCAACTGATGTCAGTTTCCCGACCGTTTGCAACGCTTTCGGACTGTCTCATAGGAGCGGAAGTGCGTCGAGCTTCAACGCTGCAGAGTAGCTGGTTTCCGAGGAGATTATCGATTGGCGCTGACCGGCGACACGCTCGAATTCCGTGGGATCCAGTAGGGCCTCGCGCGTCATCGCGGTGAGACGTTTGAACCTATCGAGGCACTTTGACTGAAGCGGCTCGCCGTTGTCCGAGGCGAGCTTGATGATGGCAGCGAGTGGGCGCAACGCATAGACATGGTAGTCAAGGGCTTTCTCGCCGCGGGCCAGCTCCGCCGGCAGGAAACCGCGATCATCTACCTGGCAAGCGCCGATCTCGAAACTCGTTTTGCCCCATGTCTTGAAATCACCACTATCGAGAAGAAAGCCCACGGCAGCGACCGACAGACCCGCCCAGTAACGGTGATTATTTGTCTTCGACTTCGGGCCAAGGCGAAGCGAATAAGCGTCCATGGTATCGCGGGCAAGTGTGCTGAACCATGTCGAGTAAAGCGCCTTGCGCTCACTGGAGAGCTCCACACGTTTGCTGGCCGAGCGAACCGCAAGTGCGATTTCGGCCACCCAACGGTCGCGGCTAAGATAGGCGTCAACAGTGCGCATGTCGGTCAACGCCTTCGCAGACGCCCACCGATCAACATTATGCAGCACGCATTCTGCCCGCGCCTGGGTCACTAGCGAACTGTTCGATCCGGCATAGGCAATGTTGGTCAGCAGGCGAATAGAGTTGCGGATTGGCTGCACGGTCCTATCGCGCGCTTGCAAGGCGTCGTCGTCGATCGAGGATTTTGAACTGTCGTCAGCCTTGTATTTCGATTGTGTCTGCAGCGTTGCGGGTGGCGCAGGGATGCTGACGCAAAGAGGAACTTGCTCTGGTTCCGCACCGGCTGTCCCGACGCCGTTGCCGGCGGAAAGGGACGAAATACTGCCCGTTTGGATCGTATAGTCCTTGTCGACAGTGCTAGCCGCTGTCGCTGTTGCGCTGTCAACTGACGTGGCGGCATCCTGTTGGTCAGAAGTGCCGAAAACACGGCCACGCAAATCTGAGAATAGACCCGTTAGTCTCTTTGAGGTGCTTGGCGATTGGATCGTGACCGTTTCGGGCACAGTTGCCACTTCCTGAGCGCCGCAGATGTTTGGGGAGAATATGTTGAGTGCAATAATAGTCCCGATTTGGAATGCTTTTATTCTCATATTTATCTCCCGGCTTTGGGAAGACAATAGGAAATACAAAGCAATATTTCGTGTTTTTGACGTATAAAACTTTAAACAATCGATTTTTTATTTTGTATACTGGAAGTTAACTTTGATGACGGCAATTTATGGAATGGTTTAAGTGAAAGTTAATTACGGGACGCTTCTGCATATTTAGTTGGTCTATGTGTCATCCTTTGAGAGCGCTCATCGTCAATACGAGCGACGATGTTGGGCTATCCGGCTGCGAAGCGTTGGCTGTCCAAGCTGACTGTGCTTACGGATTGGCACCATGCGTTCGACGACCACTATCTTGAGGCAGGCACGCGGCATTGCGGCGAAGATCTACTTAGCATTGCGCCCCGTTGCGAGATCTTGCGCAGAGCGTGCGTCAGCTGCTGATTCGTTTTTCAGTTGGCACAGATGCCCGAGCGTTGCGCAGTTGCCTCAGTTGAAAAAAACCAACCGAAATCAAGCTTTGGTTAATGCTGCGGCGCACAAAAAGTAAGCGCCCTGTGCGCATCTTTTAATCATATTCTAATATATTGATATTGTTAACAAAATCTTAGTCGGCATGTCACGCGTATGTATTACTACACGTAATATTAGCTCGAAACGAGTCTGCACAATTTTGATGCAAATATTACCGGCCTGGCATGTTGATAACTGAGATTCGTTATGTTGACGTCATAAACAGATGCTGTATTGCGAAATTGAGAGGGGTGCTCTTCGCAGACGCAACATATAGATTTATTTGAATTTTATGTGGCGGCAAGAAAAGCGGCATTTCTATTCTTTTTTGAACAAACATTGCGGGAAAGGTGCAGCTTATGGGCAAGAAAAATTGGCGCGTAAGTATTTTTGGCGCGGGCTATGTTGGAGCTGTATCAGCCGGTTGTCTTGCAAAAGACGGCTTCAAAGTAGTCGCGGTCGATCCGGACCAATACAAAGTCAAGTGCATCTCCGAAGGTCGCTCTCCAATCTTCGAGCCGGGTCTGCCTGACCTGATCGAAACGGGCGCCGAGAACGGCCTTTTGACTGCAACCAGCGACTATATCGCCGCGATCAACGAGACCGACATCTCGTTCTGCTGCCCGGGTACGCCGAGCCGTGAAGACGGTTCGCTGGACACGAGCTATGTTAAGCTGGTCTGCGAGCAGATCGGTGTTGCATTGCGCAACAAGAGCGATTTCCACATGGTCGTTATGCGCTCGACGATCCTCCCAGGCACGGTCGAGGACGTGGTCATCCCGGCCCTTGAAGGCGCCTCCGGAAAGACGGTCGGAGTGGACTTCGGTCTGGCATACTACCCGGAATTTCTGCGCGAAGGTACGGCAATCGCCGACTACTACAGCCCAGGTGCGATCGTCTTTGGCCAATACGAAGGCGATGAGAAAACCATTCAGGCCCTACACGACCTCTGCGCCTCGGTCGAAGTAAAGCCGCATGTCATCCCGATCCGCAGCGCCGAAATCGTCAAGTACACCAACAACTGCTGGCATGCGGTAAAGATTTCCTTCGCCAACGAAATCGGCAATCTCTGCAAATCCGTCGGCATCGACAGCCACGTCGTTATGGATGTTGTCTGCGCCGACACGCGACTCAATATTTCCCGCGCCTATATGAAGCCCGGCTTCGCCTATGGCGGCTCCTGCCTTCCGAAGGATCTTCGGGCGCTACGCCATTTCGGCAAGATGCAGAACGTGTCGACGCCGGTCCTCGACGCCACTGTCGAGGCGAACCAATACCAGCTCGAGCGCGCCTTCCGCCTCGTCAACCGCTCCGGGGCCAAGAAAATCGGCCTTCTCGGCCTGACCTTCAAGTCGGACACGGACGACCTGCGTGAGAGCCCGCTTGTGCTTTTGGCCGAACGCTTGATGGGTAAGGGTTACGAGCTGTCGATCTATGACTCCAACGTCTCGGTCAACGATCATGGCGGCCGGAACTACATCTCGCACCTGGCAAGCTTCATGCGTTCGTCGCCCGACGAAGTCGTGTCGGAGAGCGAGGCCATCGTGGTCGGCATCAACGGCCAAGGCACTAAGGATGCGCTGAAGAAAGCGCGGGAAGGCGTCAAGGTCATCGACCTCGTCCGTATTCCCGTCGATATGCCGTCCGGCGTGCATTACGAAGGTCTCGTCTGGTAAACGGTCATGTTGGGTATCCTCAAGCATATCGTTTTCGTCCTACTGCTGGCTGTGTGTGCAGCGATGCTGCCGCAGCAGGCATTCGACGAGAAGGCACGCGACGCCGCATTAGTGGTCGGCGTCATCGGGCTGTGGCGATGGTCTTGGGGACTGCTTCATCTGCTGCGCAGCCTCTGGTTCCGGCTGGTCCGCTTTCCAGGGATGCGTCGGATGGCCGAAGCGGCAGCAAAGGCGCAAGGGTTGGGGCATGCCTACTTTCTGATCACGAGCTTCAGGATCGATGCCCCGACCACCACCAAGGTTTATCGCGGCGCTTTCATCGCGGCAGCCAATGCGCCTGCCGGCGCAACGATCGTTTGCTCGATTGTCGAGATCGGTGACGAGCGCCTCATTCGTCGCCTTGCCGAAGTGATGTATGGCGATAGCCCGCCGTTCCGGCTGGAAATCGTCCGCATTCCCGGGACGGGCAAGCGCGATGCCCTCGCTGCCGGTTTCCGTGCCATCGCGGCGCTCAATCCGGCTGGCGACGACACGGTCTCGGTGATCGACGGCGACAGCATTGTGCCGCCCGATCTCGTAGAGCGCTGTGCTTGCATGTTCCTGATCAATCCGAATCTGGGCGCGCTTACCACGGATGAGGTGTGCACCGTCGAGGGCGCGGAAATCTTCAAGCAGTGGTATTCGATGCGCTTTGCACAGCGGCAGATTCTGATGTCGTCGCATGGTCTTGCAGAGCGCGTACTGACGCTGACAGGGCGCATGTCAATGTTCCGCGCGCGGCTCGCTTGTGATCCGGGTTTCATTGATCATGTTCAAAACGACTATATCGACCATTGGCGCCTGGGCCGAATCCGCATGCTCACCGGCGACGACAAGTCGAGCTGGTTCTGGCTGCTGAAGAACGGCTACAACATGTATTACGTGCCGGACGTTCAGGTGGAGACTATCGAGCAGCCGCCAAGCCCGAGCTTCATCAGCTCCGCCTATGTGCTAATGACCCGCTGGTTCGGAAACATGCTGCGCACAAATGCTCGCGCCCTTAATCTTGGGCCGATCAAAATCGGCGCGTTTACTTGGTGGTCTATTCTCGATCAGCGCATGTCGATGTGGACCAGCCTGTCGGGCATCACGCTTGCCCTTCTCGGGACCGCGATGATCACACCATGGACGGCCGCCTTCTATGTCCTCTGGGTCATTGTCTCGAGATACATCCTGGCGCTGACCTTCCTGACTGTGCGTCCATCGATCAATCTGGTCTATATTCCGCTACTCTACTTCAATCAGATCTTCGGCTCGGCGGTGAAGGTGCTGATCTTCTTCCGGCTCGACCGGCAGAAGTGGACGCGCCAGAAGACTGCCTTCAAGCGGACCGATTCTCAGTTCGACGCGGCTTTCAAGTTATGGTCGTCCCGGCTTGTCAATTCCGTTGCCGTGCTGGTTTTCGTCTCGGTTCTCGTCTTCCTCGCAAATCTCGGTAGCTATTTCACGGACGAAGCACCGGAACGCTTGCCGAAAATCACAGATAGGGTGTTCTGATGACTGCGGTTGCCGTGCCCAAGCGTCGCGAACGGGAGTTCCCGCGCTTCAAATTGCCGCTGGCGGCGCTAATCGACGGAAAGCGCATCGAGGTATGCGACTGGTCGGTGACCGGTCTCGGGCTCGCCGCGGTCGCGCTCACGCAGGCTCCAGGCGACTACCTCGCCGTGACCCTGCTCTTAGAAACCGAGGGCTCCTGTCTCGAGCTGGCTCTTAATACGCGCATTGTCTGGGTGGATGCAGACGAGCGGCGCGCCGGCCTACAAATTCTCGACCCTGCGGAGACAACAGCGCCTTTGTCGCATTTCGCCGACCTCTATCTCGCCGGGCGGGTCGTTCAAAGCGGTTCGAAAGTTTACGTATTGGGACATCAGATGGCAGAAAAAAAAGATGCTAAGGCTGCGGTGGTCGGTGTGACGGCGTCGTCGACCGGGAACGGTCTTGCAGGGCGTATATTCGGGCTTTTGATATTCGTTGTCATCGGCTTGGCCGCTTTCTCCTTCCTCTCCAGTATCGTCTATAAGAGGCTGTTCACCTTCGAGGCTGTTTCGGCGAGCATCGCTGCGGAGACGGTTACGGTCTATCAGCCACGCGATGGGGTGGTCGAATTTGCCGCTCTGCCGCAGAAGGTGAAGCAGGGAGACCGTCTAGCGACGATTGTCCTCGATGCGCCGGCCGCTGACGGCAAGTCGATTGTGGAGGTTCTGTCTGCCTGCGACTGCTATGTCTTGTCGGTCGACCATCCGGGCTCGACTTATGGCCGCGCGGGCGGCCGGATGCTCTCGCTCGTCCGCCAGGATGCGCCCCTCTACGTGTCGGTTCGCGTGCCGTTCCGTCGTCTCGCCAACATCTCCGAGAAACCGCAGATCTCGCTCAGCTATCTCGACGGCGTCAAGGCGAAGAAGGTCGAGATCGTCTCCATTCCGAAGGTGACCGAATACACCACCACACAGCTTGAAATTCAGGTGCAGCCCGGTCGCAGCTTGGACCCGTCCATGGTCGGCCAGCCGGTGCTAGCGACCTTCGACACGGCGCCGTGGCACTAAATTGCACGATTGAGATCCATTGCGCTGATGAGGCCGGAGGCATGACAATGAGCATACCGACAAAGTCTGTAAAAATAACGCCAGCGATCATGATCGGCGGAAGCGGCACGCGGCTTTGGCCGTTGTCGCGCAGTAATATGCCGAAGCAGTTCCTGCGACTAGTCGACGACCGCAGCCTGTTCCAGAACACACTGGCACGCGTCAACGACGCGATGTTTTCGGCGCCCTGGCTGCTGACCAGCCGTGCCTTCATCGACATGGTCAATGCCCAGGCGCGGCAGATGGAGCAGGAACTCGCCGGCATCGTTCTGGAGCCGTTCCAGCGCGGTACGGCCGCGGCGCTTGCGGCTGTAGCGGTTGCCGCCAGTCAGGGCGACGCGGATGGGCTTGTACTGGCCATGCCGGCGGATCATGTCATCGACGATCCGGCCTTCTTCCTGGAGGCTGTCAAGAAGGCGGTGCCGCTGGCCGAGAATTCTAAGATCGTAACCTTCGGTATCGTGCCGACCGAACCGGAAACCGGCTTTGGCTATATCCGTCCCGGCGATCCCTATGTTGTGGACGGCGAGGAGGTTGGTGCGCTGGTCAACCAACCCGGGGGCTTCCTCGAGAAGCCGGACCTGGAGCGAGCCAAGCAGTTCGTCGAGATGGGATACCTCTGGAACGCGGGCATCTTCCTCTTCCGCGCATCGGCGCTGGTCGAGGAACTCAAGCGGCACGCTCCGGCTGTCTATGAAGCCGTTGCGGCCTCGATCGCCGGCGGCACGAGCCGTGACCTCGGCAGCCATATGCTGCTGATGCCTGCGGAGGAGCACTTCGCTCGTTGCCCGCTCGACATTCCGATCGACACAGCGGTCCTGGAAAAGAGCGCCAATGTCGCGGTTGTGCCCTGTGACGACATTGGCTGGGCGGACATCGGGTCGCTGTCGGCCCTCTGGGATATCAGCGATAAGGACGAGAACGGCAATGTGCTGCGTGGCGACAGTTTCGTCTCGCAGTCGCGTAATTGCCTCGTGCATGCACAGTCTGGCCGTCGCGTCGTTCTCAGTCATATCGATGACATCATGGTCATTGACTGCGAGGATGCTGTCGTCGTGCTGCCTAAGGCGCAAGCGCAGCGGGTGAAGGAAATCGTCAACTCGCTGAAGAAGATGGACGCTCCAGAGGTCAGCTTCACCCGTAGTGCGGTGAAAAGCTGGGGAGCGGTCAGGATCGACCGCAGCTACGGTGACAGCCAGGTCTGCGCAGTGAGTTTCCAAGGCAGGAACTCCGTCACCTACATGGTCTCCGGTGCCGAACGCGAGACATGGTTCCTGCATGGTGATCAGCGTGCCGAGTACGGCGTGGACGGGCACTTCACACCCTTCGTCTCCGGTAATCCGGTTTCCTTCAGCAGGGGGCAGGTGGTGACGATCCGCAACGCTTCAGGACTGTCCGAGTTCACGTATGTCCGAAAGGACCCTGATCTCAACTGGAAGATCGACGACTGGTTCCCCCAGGTGGCCGAGGTCGAAGCACCCAAGGTCCGTCTGGGCTGAGCACGAGGGATATAAACGATATGAACGCGCCTGCGGATATAACGGTGGAAATTTCTGGCCGCACGTTTCCCATGCTCGACCTGAGTTCCGGCGGTCTCATCGTTCCGCTGGCGCAGGAACTCATGGGTTATCGCGGTGTTGCTCGCGTTGCCATGGTCAAGAACGAAGGGGCCTGGAGGGGAGATGTTCTTGTTCGGGCGGAGCGGTCCGGCAACGGGATTAACCTCGTTGTCGCGGGTGGACGCGACCAATATCGCAGGCTGGTCAGCGTGCTCAACTGGTATGACGGGCGCAATCCGTCCTTTGCCGATCAATTCGCCGACAGCGTACCGCCGGATGTTCGCCGTGTTTCCACAGGCCTTGGTGGATCCGCCAAGCTGGCCGGTCTTGGCGTGGTCGCACTTGTATTGATCGGACTAATCTTCCAGCTGGTGTCGCAACGCAGTGTGAACGCTACCTCGCAGATGGCCTTTGTGGCCGTACCGGGAGTGGAGCTCGATGCCCATACCGCGGGCCAGGTCGTCTATGTGAAGGATGCCGGCAAGGTAGCGAAGGGGGAATTCTTTGCTGCACTGAAGACCTCGCAGGATTACCCGAAGTTTCTTGAGGCCAGCAATGGTGGCGACATCAGTGCTCAGGCTGTTGCGCAACAGGACTATGTGCGCAAGGGCGCGCCGGTCGTGCGCCTCGCAGACGACGGCGCAAGGCCTTATGTTGCGGCCTATGTCAGGTTGACTGATGCCGTTACTGCCCTGAACGCGGCAGAGGCCTGGATCGAGTTCCCCAAATCCGGGCGTACAGTGTCGGTTCCGATCGATGCAAGCAACTATGTGAACAGCACCAAAGTCTTAACTGACGAGGACGGCAAGGCCCTAGCGGAAATTAAACTCAGGATCCCGGACGGCGTTGACATTCCTGTCGACGAACCGGTGATCGTGAAATTCCAACGGTCGGTATGGAGGCCCTCGGTGATGTCGCCGCAGTGGCTGAAGACCGTCTTCTCGCTGCTGTCGTAAGGATCGAATGGCATGCGCACCTCTTTGACACTGATTGCAACGCTTGTGGTCAAGGGCCTTGTCGGCCTGACCGCCCTGGCAACGCTCCTATCAGTTTTACCAACGGGCATGAGCCTCCGTGCTGTCCGCGCGCAGGAATTGACGGTCGGCGAGCAGAGCCCGCAGTTGGACCAGCTCGCTCCGACTGAGCGCGAAATCACCGAGGACAGCCTGAAATATGGGGCGCAGCTCGCGCTGACGCGCTGGCGGGCCCTGCGCGACGACGAGAAGTCACGCAGTTTCGACGCCTATTTCGAGATATTCAGGGAAGTGGCCCGCATCGAGAGTCTCGACCATGCCACCCAGATCGCCGGCGTAGATGTGCACGGCCGGCTGGCCGTCGTGGCCGCCGAGCTGAACAACCAGATGAACGCGCAAGGGCTATCGGCGCGCGATGCCGGTGTCAGCGCATTGAAAACTCTCATTGCCAGCTCCGACAGGTCGTTGTCGACGACGGATCCGGATTCGTTCAAGGTGCGCTATACGCTTATTCTCGACTACATGTCCGGGATCGAGGTAGCCAACCTCAGCCTCGATCTTGCCAAGCGGCTGGCGCAGTCGAAGCTGAATGAACTTGCACTGGACATTTATGTCGATTTCCTGCCGCTCTATTTCAATGGTCTGACCTCTGCAGCTGATCGGCAGGAGCTGATGAAGCTCGCCAGCGCGAATGCGGGCGCGGTGGCCGATCCGGCTGTCTTCCGGGTGCTAACTGATCTGTTGCGCATGTCGCCGCGCGCCGAAAAGGTCGAACTCGCGCAGCTTGTATTCGATCAGATCGACGTCGACGTCATCCGGCATGCCCGTGACAGTGCCGGTTCTGGCAACCTGATCCTGTCGGCATGGGTCGATGCCGTGGAAGTTGCCCATAGCGTCAAGGCTGGAGATGATATCGCGACGCTTCGCGAACAGGCGCGGCTCAGCCTCGATACGCGTGCCTTCGAGCTCCTGATTTTGGCAGAAAAGGATGAGGCGGCGCGCAATCGGCTGGTTTCGGATGCGGTCATGGCCGACATCCGGGAAAAGCGACCGCTGGTGGGCTACGACAGGGTGGTCAATTTGGCACTACCGCCGGCCGTGGCTATCGATAGCTATCTCGCGCTCATTCACAGCTTCTCCGGGGCTGGTTACGACAACTACGTGAAGGCCCTGGTGGAACTCGTCGCCAGTGCCACCAAGTCGAAACAGCTGCAATTGACAGACGGGCAAGCCGTGGCGTTGTTCCGCGACATTGAGATCCTTCGTGACCCCGCTTTCATCCGGGCGCTGGGACAGGACATAACGGGTGACGCGAAGATCTCGCAAATCACCGCACTGCGTGCCGACGTCCGGGCGGTCTTTTCTCTTCCCGTCGATCAACCGGTCGGAGCGGAGATCATTGCAACCGGTCCGGCTGCGACAAAGGCTCTGCAGGTGGCTGCAAGTCTGATCAATGGAGAAGTCCCGGATGCAGCGGTGCTCGCCAAGATCGACTCATCGAACGCCGGCGACATTGCCTTGCTGTCGCAGGCGGCGGCGCGGCTCTGGCAATATTCCAGTCGTCGGGAACTGCTTACCGAATTCGTCCGCGGCAGAGCCGATGTCGATCTTAGGCAGGCGGTTGCGCTCGGCGTAACAGGCTTTGCCGGCTTCCGTGGCACTGAGGGCCGAGGTGCCGACTTCGTCGCCGCTATCGGCGACCTGTTGCCGTCGACTTCGGGCGAGGGGCACACGCTGCTTGCTGCGTCCATAGGTCAGGGGACTGAACTCCCCAAGCTGCGGGGCGAGGCGCTGTCGCGTTATGCGCGTTATCTGGCCGCGAGCGGCCAGTCCGTGGCTCCGCTTGCAGCTGTCGCCGATGCCGACAAGGTCGCGGTCGAGGAGGCGGACGCCATCTTCAGCAATATCGACGTGGCAACCACCCGCTTGAAGACCGTTTCCGACTACAAGGCACGCGTCGGCAAATTCCGCCGCTTGGCCGAGGCTCGCGCCGGCGTGCTTGACGACAAGGGCTGGCTGAATAGCGCTACCGCGCCGGCAAAGTCAGAGCCCGATACGCTCGACGTCGGGGGAGCCTCAACCATCAGCGATGGGCGCATTGTCCTGTACTCGCCGAAGGAAAACAGTCTGCCGACGGCCGGCCGGCCCTTCATGCCCAACCTGCTGCTCGGGCGCGAGTCGGTCACCTCGAGGATTCCGGTGCCGCCGCTGCGGGAGGCGAACGAAGCGCTTGCCGACATTTCCAAGCGCGGCGAGACGCGCGCCACCCGCCTGATCCGCTTCTCATCCGAACATTTCGACGAGATCATCAACCTCGGTGTCCGGGAATATCTCTACCTCAATTCTGAATCGACCGTTCCACGCATCATCTTCGTCACGCGTGGGGTGCTGACTATGAGCGAGCTCATCGCCCAGGTGCGGGCGACCGATCCGGATGCCATTTCGCTGGACGGCAACGAGGTTACCCTGAACGTGCCGCTTGCTGTGAACGACGGCGCGTCGCTGGTCGTCAGTGGCCAAGAGATCAAGTCGCTGAAGCTCAATACCAAGGCCGGCGCCTTCATCGTCAACAGCGGCAAGATCTATTTCGATGGCGTGACTGTCTCATCGGTGGATGTGACGACGGATCAGCCAAGCTATGTCTACGACCACGAGGAGGGTATCTTCTTCCGTCCCTTCATCCTTAGCTGGAGCGGCAGCGAGACCCTTGCCGCGGATTCCCACTTCGTCGCGCTGGGCTACGCCGGCGGCCGCACCTACGGCATGTCGCTGTCCTCCGGTTCGACCGACGCAGTCGCCCGAAAGGTCCAGGCGCCTGCGCCAACCGGCTATTTCATCAACAACTCATTCGAGAACCTCTATTACGGTTTCTACGCGTTCGAGGCGAAGGACATCGTCTTCGTCGGCAACGAACTGGTCAACGGCGTGATCTATGGCCTCGACCCGCACGACCGGTCGAAGAACCTGATGATGGCTTACAACACGGCCTATGGGACGCAGAAGAAACACGGCATCATCATTTCGCGCGAGGTCGACGACAGCTTCATCCTCGGCAACCTCTCGTTCGAGAACCACGGGTCCGGCATCATGCTCGACCGCCAAAGCTACGGCACAATCGTCTATGCCAACGATGCCAGCCGCAACGAAGGCGACGGGTTCGCCGCGATGGAAAGTCCCTGCGCTCTCGTCGACAGCAACATGTTCTACGGCAATGGCCGATCCGGCGTGAAGGTGCGCAATTCCTGGGACGTCCATGTGGAGGGCAACCAGATCCGCCAGAATAAGGCGGCCGGCATCGAAGCGTATATCGACAACCTCGAGGTTGCAGAGCAGAGTGAGTTCCGCGATTTCGTCGAGGACCCGTATTATCCGATCGCGACGATGGTTGCCCGTGACAACATCCTTGAGAATAACCGCGTCGGTCTGATGACCCGCGGTGCGTCCGAGGCGATGTTCTACCGCAACAAGTTCATCGACCAGCTGCCTCGCTACGTTTCGGGTGATCTCAAGCCACTCGGGCTCGACGTCGTCACCCGCAATATGAAGACGGGTGTGCTGGTGCGGTCGGTCTGCGTGCCGCGCATTCCGGTGAAGAAGCAGTGCGCGCTGACGCAGAACGGCATCATCATTGCGCAGTCCCTGCAACCGGAATTCCGCGCCGACGGGGCCTCGACCAATTATTGCATCAACACTGTGGGCTCGCCGCAATCGGCTGCGTTCAACGCGCAACAAGGGGAGTGAGAGGATGATTCTCGCAACGAGAAAGTCGCACCTCTCCGTGACGCTGCTCAACGCATTGGCGTGTTCGGTGGTGTTCCTTGGCGTGGCGCCGGCTACGACGGCGTCTGAAATGCCGCGACAGTTGGCGGCCGAGGCGAAGAGGGCCTATCAGGCCGAGCAGAAGATACTCGCCGACTACAGCACGGCGACGGAGGCGAGCGCGCTCCTGGCCTATGCCCGACTGCTGGCGCGCGGCAGGATCGCCAACGATCACAACCCCGTGAGGGTTGCCGACATCGACGCGGCCATCGCCGTCTATCGCAGTCTGTTGGCGGCCGGTGATGCTAAGATCAATGCCAAGGTGACGGCGGGGTTGGCCGAACTGCTGGTCCGCAAGGGCGGTGCGGCAAACGAAGGCGAAGCGCAAGCTCTGCGCGCCGCGTTGCATCCTGCCGAACCTGCTACCCAGGCTCCGCCCGGCGCCGATGCACAGGCACAGGATCTTGCCACGGACGGCGAAGCGGCCCTACGCGACAAGATGTCAAAGGGCTCGCTCGATGCGGCGTTCGAGCTGCTTCTGCTCCTTAATCGTCAGAACTCCCCCGAGGCCGATACGCTACGCAGCCAGCTCGTGCTGATGGCCAACTTATCGGCACTCGACAGCGACAGCGCGGTTATCCGCCTCGCCGGACGCTATACCTCCTCCTTCGATGCACAACAGCACCCCGATGTGCTCAAGTCATTGCTGGCACTGGCCGCCGGTTACGGCAACGATAGTGCCGTCGCGATCATCGAGAAGAACCGGGATGTGCTGTTTTCCATCCTCGGCAAGGACGAACTGCGTCATCTGATGTGGGAGCTCGTCGACGGCGGCTCGAGCCGCGCAGCCGAGCTTATCGCGCTCGATTTAGTTGATGAGAACGTCTACGGCTTCGACGAGGCCGATTCCAAGTGGGCCGTATCGATGCTTGAAGAGGCCAGAAGCTACCGTGCCAATTACCTGATCGCCAAGCTCTATTACCAGGGCATTTATGTCGAGAAAGATCTGGCCCGCGCCACCGCTGCTATGGACCGCATGGTGGACGGTGCCGCCGAGGCAGGACAGGAGCGTCTCGTCGTAGCAGACCGCTTCGCCCGCATTAACCTGTCGGACAGCCTGATCGCAAAATACGCCCTGCCGATCTACCTGGACATCTGGAAGGGCGGAAAATCGTCGGTCATCGGTCGTCTGGCTCGCATAGTCGTCAGCGCCGAGAAGGCCGGCTACTATGCGACATCGGTGGCGATGCCCATTTCGCCGGAGCAGCTCGTCGCCGAACTGTCGAGCGCCTATGACGCGGGTGACCTTTCGGTAGGCCTCATCCTCGGTGATATCTTTCGCGAGGGGCGGCTGGTCAAGGCAGAGCCGGCCAGGGCCCATTCGATCTACGAGGGATTGAAACAGCAGTATGCGGATTCGCCCGAGATGCAGCTCAAGCTGCGCGAGGCGCTTGCCAAGCTGGTTCGGCAAGATCTCGAAGTTACGCTGAATTATTCGCCCTACTATGCCGAGGTCCGCGAGCTGGCCGGACAGCATAACCTGTGGGCGATGAAGGAATATGGCATGCTGCTGGCCAAGGGGGCGCCGCAGTTCGAAGCCGATCCGGAAGCCGGATTCACTCTGCTTCTGAATGCGCTGTCGCAAGGCTATTTTACCGCCGGCCCGGATGCCGCCGGACTCGCGCTTTCCACCGGCAGTGCCGACAAGCTCAAACGTCTTGCTGATGTCTACGCAAATTTCGATCCGCGCATCCTGACGCCGGAAAGCAATGTGCAGCTCGCTAAGATCGATTTTGCGCTCAAGCAGTTCGACAAGGCAGAGGTCCTGCTGGACACCCCGGAAATGTTGGAACTGCCGACTGGCCGCTTTCTCTTGGTCCAAGTCAGGCGAGCGGCTGGCAAGCTGGATGCGGCTGAAGCGCATCGACAAATGAAAGATGTCGTCGTGTCCTTCAAGGGCGACGATGCCACTCTACTCGGCTTCGTTCAGCAACTAACGCAGGAGGATGGCCTCAGCGAAGATTTTGCTGAACCGATTCTAGTGCGGCTGGCACAACTCGCGGACCGGCGTGACGTCAATGCGATCATCGCCGCGTTCAAGCTCCGCCAGAAATGGCCGTCGAGCCAAGCGTTAAACTTCCGCAAGGTGGTCGGCTGGTGCAACATCCTTGCCGAACGTGGACAAGGCGGGCCACTCACGCGCGTCGCCGTCAACGTCAATCCCAAGGTGGTCGGCGACGAGAGCTTCCGCTATTTGATCGATACCGTCGAAGGCGCACTGCCGCATCTGCCGACCAACGGCAATCTGCGTATGTTCCTTGCCCGGCAGTATCTGAACGGCCAATACAGGCCCAGGGACTTCACCAAGGCCGACCAACTGACGAAGCAGGCGGCTGAATTGGGCAATGAGGAAGCTCTAAACAGCATCGCGACTAATTATTATTTCGGCCATGATGTCGAGATGGATCGCGATCGGGCCGAAGCGCTCTATCGGGATCTGGCCTTCATGGGATCTAACCGCAGCGCGCTGGCGCTGGCGCGCAACTATTCCAAGGGACCGAGCTCGCGCGTCTATGAATCACGAGCCTTCGCCTATTACATCAAGGCCGCGCTCAACGGGTCCGTCACCGCCATGACGGAGATGGGTCGGAGTTATCTTGCCGGTGCCGGTGCCGTGCAGAACGAGCAAAAGGGCGTTGCTTGGCTGGAGAAAGCTGCCGAGCTCGGTAACACCGACGCGATGATTCAGCTCTACTACTACCATTTCATCAAGAACCCGACCAACCAGAACGCCGAGGCCGAGCGTTGGCTCAACGCGCTCGTTGCGGCCGAAGTTCCGGACATGATCCTGCGCAAAGCCGTTCTGCTCTATGGCCGCGACAAGGACGCCAACAAGGATGAGATCTTCGCCCTGCTCGACCACGCCGAGGAATTGGGCAGCCAGTTCGCGCGGCGCCTGAAAAACTCCTACGTCAAGGAAGCCCGTGCAGGAGTTTCGAAATGATGCAAGTCAACTCCTTCAGCACGGCGCGTTTATTGAGCGTTTTTTCCATGGCCGGCATGGCAGCTCTTACCTGGGCTCTTTCGGTGGCTTCCGTGTCGGCCGGTGAAATACTCTACAAGTGCGAGGGGCTCGAGGAAAAGTCTCCTCAGACCTCGATGGCAGTGAAAATGTATCAAGGTTATGGCGGCTGGTTCTTCCGCGAAGGCGACATGGAGAACATGTATGAGCTGTCTGCGGAAACACTGGATGCATTCAAGGACGTGAGCGACGCCCTGCGCCATCGAGGCATTCACCTCATTTTGGTGCCGATGCTGCCCCGTGGCATTGCCGGTGCGCAGTCTATCCCCGATGGCGGCATATTTTCTGACATGTTCTACGATCCGGCGTTCTCCGCCAAGCAGTTCCGAGCGATGGTTCAGTCTTTGCGCGACGTCGGGATTGATGCAATCGACATTACTAAAATCAAAGACATCAAACCGGATTTCGACTGGAGTGCCTATTATCTGAAGCGGGATATTCACTGGACTCCGGAGGGCGCGCAAGTTGTCGCCCAAGCTCTGGCGGAGAAGATTCGTGGCTTGGCTGGGGACATTACTGACACGGTTGAGTTTAAGACTGAACTGACTGGTAAGGCCGCTCCGATACGCTTCAATATGGGCAAAGCGCTCAATGAGCTATGCCAAGAGAAGATCCCTACCGAAAGTGTCACCGGCTATTCGACTAAGCGCAATGTCGATAACTTGGATGCCCTGCTGAGCGAGGGTGACACGCCGGGCCGGGAAGTCGTCCATGTCGTCGGCACGTCTTTTACCGATGAGCGGATGGATTTCAACTTCAACGGCTTCCTTCGGGAGGCCCTGAAGCACGATGTATCTGGCTTCTCGATTGCTGGCGGTGGTTTGACACAGTCGATTTACGGCTGGACGCAGAACGCCAATGGATTGGCCAAGAAGCCTGAAATACTGGTGTGGGAGTACTCGGATCTCCAGTCGGTGCTGCGAAGCGTGGACTATATTGACGAGACGATCGTTCCTGCAATTGTCGGTGATTGCGACGGTAAATTAAAGCTCGCCGAGAAGACGTTTGATGAGACCGATACGGTTGATCTTGATCTGCCTACGTTGGTTGGCAAGGCGTCCGATCATTACCTCGCCTACGCGTTTACCAACAAAGCACTGACCGGGTTCCAGTCGACCTATAGCTACGCCAACGGTCCCGCCAAGAACGCTTCCTTCGAAAACCCATCGCGCGTGAGCGGACTTGCTAAGCTTTATCGGGCGCTCCCGGGAGGGACGCGGAATGCACCTGTCCACGTTCGCCTCAAGATCGAGGGAGCGGCAAAATCGGCGGGCTCGGTGAAACTGTGCCGTTACCCAGAACGCATTTTCCAGAATGCAGCAACCTCCAATTGAAGAGTGATGATGAGATGATGAAACGCAAAATCCAAGCAGTCCTTATTGCACTCGTCTTGGGAGGAGCCTCCGCAGGCACCTTCTCAACGCACCTTCTGGCAAACGATGCCGGCCTCTACGATGCGCCGATCCCGGCCGACAAAAGCCTCGTTCGCTTCCTCAATGTGAAGCTGAAGAACGGAGTGAGCCTCGACTTCTCGGGACAGAAGTTCGACGTCGATCCTGTCGCATTGTCGAATTACCGGCTGATCGGCAACGGCTCCTATAAGATTTCCGACGATGCAAGCTCGACCGAAGCCACGCTCGAACCCGGCAAATTCTACACCGTGGCGGTCGGCGCGGACGGCGCCGGGCAAAAAGGCATCGTGGTTATTCCCGACAAGGAGGTCGAAAATCCCTCGAAGTCAGCTTTGAGCTTTTACAATTTCTCGACAAAGCCGGCCAACCTGTCCCTGCGCCTCAACGGCGACAGCAAGGTGCTGTTCAAAAATCTTGCGCCAGCCGCCATGGCATCCAAAGAACTGCCGGTCATCGACATCGGCCTGGAAGTCTCTGAGGGGGACAGGAAGGTCACCGAGCTGGCGAAAGTTTCTCTGACAGCTAAGGACCGACAGAATGTCGTTGTCGTTGAGACGCCGAACGGTCCGGCCGGTTTCCTGGCAGCGACGGGCATCGACCGATAATTTCGAAACGTATGGGGCACGAGAGTGGGGACGAGTAGAGTGCGCAAATTTCAGTTTCATCAGTCTTTAGTCGCTGCCGTCGCGGTCGTGGCCGCTTCGGTCGGGTTTGCGACTACAGTCCGGGCCGGCAATCCGGCAATCCCGCTCGACCCTCCGAATCTCGATTACAAGGCTGTGTGCAAGCCTGTAACCAATCAGGCGGCGCGCGTGAAACTCGATCGCGATTGGACGAAGGGTCCGATCGGCGACATCAAGCTGCCGGCGCAGGATGTCATTGCTCTTGCTGTTGAATACAGCCGGGGCAGCGAGCGGGTGCAGAAGGCGCCTGCTTTGGCCGAGGAACTCTTGCGCGCCGGCCTGGAGAAAAATCCCGCCCGGCGTGTCATCTTCCTCATTCCTCTCGCACGCGTGCTGATGGAGAACGGATCGACCACCGATGAACTCCGCGAGGCGGAGTCTTATCTGCTCGATGCCTATGGTTCGGGCAGTACCCGTGCTGCTTTCGTCCTCGGTCAGCTCTATGGCGAGGAGGGTCCAAGCGAGATTCGTGATCTGACAAAGTCGCGTTTCTACCTGGAAAAGTCGGCCCTGGCATCCGACCCGCAGGGGATGATCGAATATGCCCGCATCGTTACGCTCGACCCGCAGGCTTCTGACGATCAGAAGAAGAGTGCGGTGACCAACGCCCTTCTCGGGCTTATGGCACAGGTCAAGCAGGGCGATTGCTCGGCCCTGAACCAGATCGGCTTTCTCTATCTGCGCGGCAACCTCGTCAGTAAAGAGGTCGAAACCGCGCTCAAGTGGCTCGAAGCCTTCGCCAAAACCGGTGATCCGAAAACGGCACAGAACCTGGCTGAACTCTACCGCTCAAACCAGATCGACCAGATCGACATCCAGAAGTCGATGACTTACCTCAAGCAGGCCGCCGACGGAGGAATGTCGTCGGCCGAGTTCAGCCTCGGCAAGGCTTATGCGACCGGCATCTCGGTGCCGCAGGACCTCAAGCTGGCCGTGAAATATTTAGGCGCCGCCTCCGGAGCCGGGCTTCGTCCGGCAGACGAGTGGCTGGCCCGGATCTATGCGGGTGAATTCGGCGGCGACCGCGATGACGCGAAGGCGAAAACCTACTTCGAGCGCGCCATGCAGGCCCCGGACCGTTCGAAAGATGTGCCGGTGCAGTATGGCGAGTTTCTTGCCAGGAGCGATGCCTCAAAAGATGACGTCGAGAAGGCACTGAAGGTCCTGCAAGCCGCCGCCGCGGCCGGCTCCTCCGATGCCAGTGACGAGATCGGCAAAATCTATCTGCAGATGGGCCGAAAGGATCCCAACTACCTAAGCAAAGCCATGCACTTCTTCAGCGAAGCTGCGATGGCCGGGAATTCCGACGGTGCTGCAAAACTCGCCGGCATGTTCGCCTGCGGACAGGGCGCCCCAATCTCCGTTGAACTGGCAAACGACTGGCGCCATAAGGCGGCGATCTTTGGGTCGGTCCATTCGATCTATGTTACAGGTCTGAACATGCTGACCAAGGCGGAGGAGGCTGATCGCGCCAAGGGGCGCGTATACGTCCAGCAGGCAGCCTTTAAGGGTAGTCCGGACGCCATCGGCTATGTCGTTGCCCGCTGGGAGACCGGTGCCGACAGCTTCGAGCGAAACCCAGAAGCTGCGCAGCGTCTGCTTCGCTTCGTCTCGTCGCTCAGGGACAAGGAGCAGCAGCGTCTGGCGCAACTGTCGATCGTTAGCAACCGCTTCGATGTGATGACCAAGCTCAGCGACAAGCTTGTCCAGATCGCCGCCCTTGATCCGCTGACCGAGACAGGTGACCGGGATGCCCTGATGCTGAGGGCACAGCTCTTGCAGCGAGCCGGGCAGGCGACGCCGGCGGCTCTCAACGACATCTACAAGAAACTTGCCGAAATGGGCGATCCGCGCGGCATGCGGGAATACGGCAAGATCCTTCTTACCGACCTGTCACAGGACGCCGCGCCCGGTCGCGCCTGGCTGCGCAGGGCGGCAGATGCCGGCGACTTGAAGGCGAGGATCTCGCTTGTCGATCCCGGCGATCCGAACGCGCTGCAGGACCTGGCGAAAATGACCGCCGCGGGCGAGGCTTGCTCGGTCGATGCCATCGTCAATGTGGCTCGTGTCTATTCGACCCTGCCGGATCCTCAGGCCAAGACCCTGGCACGCTACTGGCTGTCGGTGGCCGAGAGCATGTCCGATCAGGATGCCGACGACTTGTACGCGGTCGGCGCCGCATTTCGCGACGGGGTGGACGGCGTAGACAACCGTGGCAAGGCAGAAGGCTTCTTCCTGCGCTCCTATGCGCTTGGGCGCATCTCCGTCCTGCGCGACCTGGCCGAAGGCCATCTGCAGGGTATGTGGACCGACTCCTCCGCCGAAAACGCCAAGGAAGACCTGCTTAAGCTCTATGCCTCCGGCGACAAGGATGCGGCCAACAAGCTGATCAGCGAGATTGCCGGCGAACGCATCGCGTCGACGCCGGCCGAAGTGAACCAGCTTCTGATTTTCCTTGGGCCGGACATCAATGCGCCTAGCAAGTATCTGCTGAAGATCGCGCGCCTCAATATCGACGGCAAGCTAGGGAGCCGGGACGATGCCATGGCCATTCGTTGGTTGACAGTTTCGGCCGAGGCCGGAGAGCCACATGCCATGTATCGCCTCTATCAAGCCTATTTCTTCGGCAACGGCGCGGCAAAGGATACCGCCAAGGCCGTCGACTGGCTGACCAAGTCGGCGGACGCCGGTAATTCCAAGGCTATGCGCGAGTTAGCCGTCGCTTACAAGGTCGGCGTTGTCGGACTGGATCCCGATGTCGACAAGGCTGCCTATTGGGACAGCAAATACAAGGCCCTGTCCACGGGGCAATGAAGAGCATTCAGCACCGGTCGTGAAGACCGGGGCTGGAAACCGGCGATGCAACGAAATGAACCGAGTAAATGGCAATGGTCGAGCTTTCGAGATTTAGCCTTCTGGCAAGTGCCTTTATCGTGGTGGGCACAACACAGGCCGTTCAGGGCGCCACATTGATGGTGCCCTTTGAGCTCGCAAGGCATGTCGCGAAGAACAATGGCAAGACGACCTGCACGGTCAGCCTACCTTTGCCGGTGATTTCGCTCAGTCTGACCAGCATCTACGAGGATGAAGACGAGAGCCATTCGACGATCGATCCCAAGAATAAGGAGCGCTACGACAACGCAATTGCCCTGACGCGCCAGTTTGCCGCCTTTGTCACGAAATATGCGAGCAACTATACCGAGACAGATGGCAACCGTCTGGATGCGGCAAGCTGTGCCCTAAAGGCGTTGGACAGTTGGGCGCGGGCCGATGCGCTTTCGGATTTGACTACGCGCCAGAGTTATCTGAGCACGACGCGAATTCTGGCCGGTGCCGCCCTAGCCTATGTTCAGGTTCGCCCTGCTGCGGCGCTGCTCAAGTTCGATACCGGTGCCATCGAAAAGTGGCTGGGCGACCTCGCCGAACGGACGATCCCCGTCTACACGGAATCGGGCGACCGCAACTCTAACAAGCAGAATCATCGCTACTGGGGCGGGTTTGCCGTGAGCGCGGTCGGAGTTGCGATCGGGCGCAAGGATTTCCTGGATTTCGGCTTCGAAAGCTACAAGTTGGGCGTTTGTCAGGTGACGGCCGACGGTGCGCTGCCTCTCGAACTCATGCGCAAGAAGAAGGCGCGCGACTACCACCTCCATGCCGCCGGGCCTCTGGTGATGATGGCGTCGCTTTTAGAGGCCAACGGATACGATGCGCTGTCGCAATGCGACAACGGCCTGGAGAGGCTGGCGCACTTCGCCTTGGATTCAATCAACGACCCGTCGAAGATGGAGATGCTGGCGGGAGAACCGCAGGTCAAACTGCCGCGCGACAAGAACGGCCTGATCCGCCCTGATCGCATCGCATGGCTGGATGCCTACCTGCATTATTATCCAGAGGACAGAAAGGCTTACGGAAAACTGTTCGAAGGGGCGTTGTTCTCCTCGAATCTCGGAGGACGCGTCAGCGTCCTCTACAACGTATCACAACGAGACTGACCTTTAATTGCGTTTTGCTTCAAGGAGGCTGGTTTGAGCCTGAAATTTGGTACGAGTGGACTGCGCGGTCTGTCTGTGGATCTGAAGGGGAAGCCCTCCTTCGTCTACTCGGCAGCGTTTGCAACCTTTCTGCTGCGAAACCGGATCGCAAAACCGGGCGATCGCGTTCTGGTCGGCTATGATTTCCGCGACTCCAGTCCGGCGATCGCCGCCAACGTCAAATTGGCGCTTGGCGCACACGGCCTGCAGCCGGTCGATTGCGGCAATCTGCCTACCCCCGCGCTCGCCTTCTACGGGATCCGCACGGGCGCTGCGTCGATGATGATCACCGGCTCGCACATTCCGTCCGATCGCAATGGCATCAAATTCTACCTCCCCGACGGAGAAATCGACAAAAATCACGAGCAGGGAATTTCCGCGATCGCCCAGGAACTGGTCGGTTTGGAGCTGCCTGTCGCGACGGATCCGGCAAAGGAAGCCGATGGGGCGGCGGATGCCGTGTCGCTGTTCATGGATCGCAACAAGACCTTGCTGCCAAAAAATGCCTTGTCCGGTATGCGCGTCGGCGTCTACCAGCATTCGACGGTTGCGCGCGACTTGCTGAACGAGATCCTGAACTATTACGGGGCCGAGGTGTTCGGCCTAGGCCGATCCGAAGTCTTCATTCCGGTCGATACGGAAGCCGTCTCCGTCCAAACCATCGCGGCGTTGCAACAGTGGGCCGCCGAGTTTCGCCTCGACGCAATCGTATCGACCGATGGTGACGGTGACCGGCCGCTGATTGCCGACGAGACCGGCACGCCGATCAATGGAGACGTATGCGGTCTGATCGCCGCCCGCTTTCTCGGCGCCGATGCGATTGTCACGCCGGTCACCTCCAACTCGGGCATAGAGGCGCTTGGCCGTCACGTCGTGCGCACCAAGGTAGGCTCGCCCTTTGTGGTCGCCGCGATGCAAGAAGCACTGAAGACATACCAAGGCGTCGTTGGTTTCGAGGCCAATGGTGGGACGTTGACCGGTTCCTCCTTTCCGGTGGCGTCAGGCTTGCTCGAGCCTTTGCCAACACGTGACTCGTTCCTTCCCATTCTGGCCGTGCTCGCCACCGCGGCGGCTACCGGCCAGGCGCTGTCCACGCTGAAACTGGACCTCGGTCTGCCATTCACAGCTGCCGATCGGTTGGAGAACTTTGCGACTGAGCGGAGTGCCGCATTGATGGCTTGGCTGCGTGCTGATGACACTAATCTTGAACGCTTTACTGCCCCGCTGGGGCAAGTCTCCGGGATCAGCGAGCTCGACGGACTGCGGGTGACTTTGAGCAACGGCAGGATCGTCCATTTCAGGCCGTCCGGGAATGCTCCTGAGATGCGCTGCTATGTCGAGGCCGGCAGCCTCGAGGAGACGGCGCAGGTGCTCGATACAGGGATGGGATTACTGCGCGACTTCGACACAGCCCGATCGGTGCTGAACATGGGGATAGGGCCGGCCTGACGCTGGCGTTGGTGGTGGATTGAATCGACCGACGCTCGATCGGTTAGGGCCGCCGTTAGATGTATTTGAGGGGTAAGGGTGAACTGACAATGAAGAAGATGATGAGTTTGAGTAAGGCACTGATGGTGGGAACCATGGTGATCTCAGCGGCCGCGTGCACGAGTTCGCCTGAGTTTGCTTATGACGACGCTAAGGCCCAGATCGGTTACGAGAAGGCGGGCTTCAAGTCGCGCCGTGATCCGGAACCGTTGCTTGCCTATGCCGCGCAGCATGCGAAGGCTGAGGACGAGGTAATCCGCTACAACCGCGCCTATGCCAACTTGGTGCGTGGTCGCGGCAAGAGCGGTGAGGCCTATACCGCTTTCGAGCGCGCTGCACTTGCCGGCGATGCCAGCTCCGGCCGCCGCCTTGTCAAGGGGCATCTCGATGGGGTCTATCGTCCGGCAAACGTCCCGATGATCGCTCGTTCGGTCTATCTGCCGCTGACAGCGGACAAGTCCGACGCAAACACGAGGCTGCTCCTGGCGCAGTTGCTTGAGAGAGGTGAGATCGGAGGTGGGGAGTTCCGCACCGCCGACGCCTGGCTCAACGAAGCGGCATCCGCAGGTTCAACGAAGGCATTCCGCGAACTGGCCGAGCGGGCCGAGAAGTCCGGCAATGTCGCGCTTGCCTCCGATTATTACTACGGGGCGGACAAGACATCGAAGGCCGATCGTGCCCTGCGCCAAGCGCGGGTCCAATATCTCGGCCTCGAAAGCGGCTCCAACCCGAAGCTCGGTCACGCCTGGCTTGAACTGGCGCGTAAGCTCGACAAGCAGGGCGCTGGCCAACTGGCCGCACGCGTCTATCGTGCCACCTCGGGCGGGCGTGACGGATCCTATCTGATCAGTGTTGCGACGTCCGCCGGCGTCAACGTGCTGTCGCGAGAGCAGTTGTTGGAAGCTTATCGCAGCGCAAAGACTGATCTGGACCGGGCGAAAATCCTCGAACCGCTGAAGGCAGCAGCGCGCAACAACGATCCGAATGCATCCTATGAACTGGCCGCTATTTACATCGGTATGCGCGGCGACCCAAGCGAAATCAACGGTCTCCTCGTCAAGGCCTATTCCAAGGGCAAGCCCGAGGCACTGGACCTGATGATTTCCCAGCTGATGCGTGCGGAAGCCGGGCGGCAGGCCGCTGACATCCTGTTCGACGGTGTCGTCGAGGCGGCACAAAAAGGTAATGTCGAGGCGGCCCGCTCGCTAAGCTCCCTCTACCGTATCGGCGGCTTCAAGCCTGCCGATCGGACGGAAAGCCTCAAGTGGCTGCAACGGGCAGCCGACGCGGGCGACGCCAAGTCGCAATACGAGCTCGGCGTCGATCTCTACGAGAATGGTGGCAATCCGCAATCCAAGCAGATGGCGTTGCAATATCTCAACGAGGCAGCGGGGCAGGGTGACCCCTTCGCCCTGACTTATCTCAAATCCAAGACCTAACGGGAGCATCGGCGAATGTTGGACGCTGAGTATTCACGCGCCTTGGCCGCCTTTTCGGACGAGGTCTCTCTTTTGCGCGACTGGTTGCACTGTGACGCGCTGCCGCTCTGGTACGAGGTCGGCTACGACCGGCAGGCTGGAGGCTTCTTTGAACGGATCGGGCTGGATGGCACGCCTTGCATGGCGGACAACCGGAGGGCTCGGGTGCATCCGCGGCAGATCTACTGTTTTGCCGCGGCCGGCGCGCGCAATCTGTCTGTCGATTGGCGCGAACTGATCCAGCACGGATTTTCGTGGTTCGAGCGCGTCTATCGCAGGGGCGATGCGTTCTTCGGCAGTGTCGCGTCCCCTTCGGGCGAGATGATCGACGAAAGCTTCGACCTCTACAATCAGGCCTTCGCCCTGTTCGCCTTTTCCCAGTTAGCCCTGTCCGCCCCCGAACAGAAGGACGCGATGGAAGAAAAGGCGCGCGCCCTGCTCGGCACGCTGAAGGCGGAATATGCCCATCCGGAAGCTGGATTCGAGGAAGACTGCCCCGTCAAGCTGCCGTTGTGCTCCAATCCGCACATGCATCTCTTCGAGGCCTGCCTCGCCTGGGAGCGGGTCGCCGCCGATCCTACACCCTGGACGGCATTGGCCGATGAGATCGCCAATCTCGCAATGACGCGGTTCATCGATCGGGAGACCGGAGCGCTCAGGGAGTTCTTCGACCGTGACTGGACACCCTTTCCCGGTGATAAGGGGCGGATCGTCGAGCCCGGCCATCAATTTGAATGGGCATGGCTTCTGACCCGCTGGGGGATTGCGCGCGATGTCCCGAAGGCAATTGCAGTCGCCGAGCGACTTTTCGAAATCGGCGTCGAACACGGCGTCTGCGAGGAGCGACAGGTAGCCTTCATGGGGCTGTTCGACGATTTTTCGATTTCTGACCACGTCGCCAGGCTTTGGCCGCAGACCGAGTGGCTGAAGGCTTCCGCGCTGCTCGCCCAGATCAGCCGCGGCGAGCAACGGACCTACTATCTGCGCCAGGCAGCGAAGGCGGCAGCCGCGCTACGCAAATTCCTCGCCACAGACATTCCAGGGCTCTGGTACGACAAACTCCCGCCGAGCGGGCAGTTTGTCAACGAGCCTGCGCCTGCCAGCAGTTTCTACCACATCCTTTGCTCGATCTACGAAGTCGACGACACCCTAAAAGAGTTGCAGTGAATTCCGGCTTTGCCGGTCTGACTTGACCCGACAGGCCGAACGGAATGGTTCGCCGCCGGCCGGCAATCACAAAATGAGGACATCAACTTGGCCACTGATCTTGTTTCTGACCATGAGGGCGCAGCTTTGCCCGGATGCGCATTTTACTCGTTCTCGCGGGAGGTTGCGCCGGCCATATCGAGCCGCGCCGGTTGCCGCTCGAGTTCCCGCCAGAGCTAGGAGAGGTTGCGGACATGGTCTTTTCGTCGGTCATCTTCATTTTCGTCTATCTGCCGCTGTTCCTCGCGCTCTATTACGCCTGCCCGGTTCGATATAGGTCCTATTTTATCCTGATTGGCTCCTATTGCTTCTATGCCTGGTGGCGGGTGGATTTCTCGCTGCTCATGCTGGCCACGACAGCATTCAATTATGGCGCGGCGCTATTGATCCACGGGGCTCAAACACAGCAAAGGCGAAGACTGTTCCTCGTGGCAACCATCGCCGGCGACCTCGCGCTGCTCTTCTATTTTAAGTATTTCAACTTCTTCGCCGACAGCAGCGCCTATGTGTTCAATCAGGGCGAGCCCTACAGCTGGTCGTTGCCGCACGTCATCCTGCCGATCGGCATCTCCTTCTACATCTTCCACAACGTCAGCTATGTCGTCGACGTCTATCGGCGCGATCTCGAACCGTCGCGGACCTTCGCTGATTATGCGGCCTTCATCGCCTTCTTTCCGCATCAGATCGCCGGTCCGGTGCTGCGCTTTTCCGATCTTGCCGAGCAATTCTATGGCCGTGAACACAACTGGGCGAAGTTCAACTACGGTGCGATGCGCTTCCTGACGGGGCTTGCCAAAAAGGTGCTGATCGCCGACTCAATCGCTCCGGTCGCTGACGCCGCCTTTTCGATCCCAAATCCGACGATGGCAGAGAGCTGGCTCGGCGCCATTGCATACACGCTCCAGCTCTATTTCGATTTTTCCGGCTATTCGTCCATGGCGATCGGACTCGGCATGATGGTAGGCTTCCATTTTATCGAGAACTTCGACGCGCCCTACAGATCCGTCAACATTACCGATTTCTGGCGCCGCTGGCACATTTCTCTGTCGAGCTGGCTACGCGACTATCTCTACATTTCGCTGGGTGGCAACCGAAAAGGCGTTGGACGCACCTATTTCAACTTAGCGGCAACCATGGTGCTTGGAGGACTGTGGCACGGAGCAAATACGACCTTCCTGGTTTGGGGGGCTTGGCACGGGTTCTGGCTTGCGGTGGAGCGCTATTTCAAGGTTTCGGCTAGTGCGCCCTTTCGCGTTTCGTCCTGGCTCTTCACCATGCTGCTCGTGGTGATCGGCTGGGTCTTCTTCCGGTCGGCCAATATGACCGAAGCGATGAGCATGCTCGCCGGCATGGTCGGGCGGAATGGATTTGGTTTGCGGAGCGACTATGCCTGGGAGTTTCCGAACTTTGGGTTTCTGCTGATGGTGGTCGGCGTTCTCACGGCGCTTGGCGAGCCGCAATTGCGCCGGTTCTTCGGTCTGAAAACGACCAACGAACTGGTGTACGTCGGAGGGATCGATTATCCGCATGTCAATCCGGTCCTGGCAGTTACCGCGGCCGTTCTCGGTCTGGCTGCGATTGTCAAGCTCGTGGCCGATAGCGACACACCCTTCCTCTATTTTCAGTTCTAAGGAGAGCCCCTGATATGGACGAGATCTCTCAGGTTATCACTTCCGGCGAAATAGATACTCTCACGCCAAAAAAAGACGGACTTAGTCTGAAGGGGACACTGGCCTATCTCCCAGCTCTGTCGATTTTTATCCTGTTTGCTTGCGGCGTTGCGGTCCTCGGTCACTTCTGGAATAGCAAGGAGGTGGCTGAGCATATGCAGTCGAAGCGTTCCCTCGCCGACGTCGTCCAGGGGCGTGAGGCATTGGCGGTCGAGAGGATTTACAAAGATACCTTCCCGATTAGGGACTTCTCCACCGGTCTGTTGAACCTCATAAGCTTCACGGTATTTGGCGAAGCGCGCAAGGGACTGATCAAGGGGAGCGACGGCTGGTTCTTCAGTGATGAGGAATTCAGCTGGAACCGCAAATCCTTGAGCATGCTTGAGAAGCATCTAAGCTTCGTCGAGGACACGCTTTCCACGTTAAGAGGGGCCGGTGTGGAGCCTATTCTTCTTTTGGTTCCGGAAAAGGCGGACATTTATCGCGATAAGCTCGGCAATGCCGCCGAGCCTTCGTCACGTGAGCACTATTATGAAAGCGTGCGGCTGCGGCTGAGCAATATGGGTGCACCGGTTCCCGATCTGCAGAAGGCCTTCCGACAAGCTCGTGAACAAAAGCCGGTCTTCCTGAAGTCCGACACTCACTGGACTGTGCAAGGCGCTGGTGTGGCCGCCCGTTCCGTCGCGCAGGTGCTAGCACATGATTCCGAGCTGAAGCACAAAGAATTTGCGTTGAAGCCAGAAGGAGAAATCGTGCACATGGGTGACCTCTACAAATTCGCCAAGTTCTCGATCTTTGAGCGCTTCGTCCCCATGCCCGGCGATCCTCTCGCGTCGCTTGCCGCCGTGACCCCGGATGCCAGCCTTGACGACCTGATATCCGACGACGATGAGGGGCCCGAGATAGCGATAGTGGGCTCTAGCTACAGCGCCAATGCCAAATGGAGCTTCGAAGCCCAGTTGAAGGTGGAGGCGAAAGTCGACGTTGTTAATTTCGCTGAGGAAGGAAAAGGGCCGTTCACCCCGATGGAGACCTTCCTCAAAGAGAAGCTCCACCAGCAGAAGCAACTCAAATATGTCATATGGGAAATGCCACTTCGCTATTTTGATGAGGTGGCGTACTGAAGCGGGTACGTTAAATGGTCGATGTTGGCTCCCGACCGAGTTCTGCATCGATATTGCCGGAGGCATCGGTGACGAGGCGCACCGAGGAGAGTTGATCGCGGTGCAGGAAGGGCAAGGCGGGCTGCCGGGCGGCCGCTCGGAAACACGGCTCTAGATGGCCGCCGACAGCACGACGGCTCACGGGTAAGCAAGTTCGACGGCATCAAGCGAGCACTACACGCCCAGCTCACGTCGTGCATTTTCAAAATCCGATACCGTGTGCAAATATTCTCCCGGAACGTCCATTAAATCCACCCCGCTTAGGTACAGGATCGCTTCCCATATTTTTGCTTCATTCGACTTCTCCATGTGCAATTTGCCAATATCATCCGCCTCGATTGCCCGACTTGCAAAACGTGCGACCTCCTCGCGACTCGCGGAGCCGCTGCACAAACCATCAAACTTATCGCGTATTTGGTTCAGATCTATATTCATTTCACCACCTTTTACTGAGCTTACGGGTCTCGTTAAAGAGGAAGTGAACCTTCGGACCTCCGGTCTGTGGCCGAACTTGGCGTACAGCTCCCGCAGCATCTAAGCTTTCATGCCATGTTCGCGTGAGACCTGTACTCGGATTCCATTCCCTTACCAAGCGTCTGCCGATCATCGTACCGGGCTTGGATGCTGGCATAATGGTTCCATAATATCGGAACCGTCCGTTTTCCAATATCTTAAAGCCTTTCGATCCATATTTTTGTAGCTGGCCTCAAATGTTGAGTGACAAGCGAAGCTACGGGCTTCGTTTCCTTTGCGACGAGACCCGCTTTCGAACTAATCCCCAATAAGCCGGCAACGCTGCGCGAGATGAAAGCTTCGCGTTTCCGCCGGTTGCGTATTCAAAACCGCCGGGCTCTAACCGCCGCTGGATGAACGTTCTACGGCAGTCAGCGCGGTTGTTCTCGATAAAGGCGAAGTTTCCACACAGCCAATTCCTGCCTTGAGTGCAGGCGGACGATTCAGCGGTACATTCGTCTTACCGAGAGCCGGCCTTGAAATGACGATCGACACGTGGGCTCAGCTTTCTGAACTTCCAAACAATTGCACGATGTGCATAATCATCTCAGGGTTGAGATTCGCTGAGGGCATTAATGAAAAACTCGTTCGTCACTCAGGGCGCAAGTTCGGCCTGGGCTGAGCGCCGAGGGACTCCGCCTCCAACGAGTTCGCCGCCGAAAACCCCCAACTGGACAGCAAACCAATCCCTTCGGAAACACGAGACCATGACGAGAAGCCGTTTCACTTTATTGCTTATCGCAGCCCTTCTGCCGGCCGCAGCCCACGGCGCGGATTGCCCGTCCGCAAATACCGCCGACAAAGGTTTTGTGCTGGAAACCACCGGCGCACGAAGCGAATTCCGAAAGGCCGAAGGGCCAATCGTCAAAACCGTCAATCACTTTGACGGTTCACCCCGGCAGACGGTGTTCTCGTTTGCCGGTCTGTTCGATCTGGCCCGTTTCAGCAAGGATGAGCAATATGTCATGCATCCGCTGTCTGATCTCAGCCGCATTCTCCCGCTCAAGAAACGTTCCCATGCCAACATCGCTTTCGTGCCGCTTGGTCCGATCGAACCGGCTGATACGCGCTGGAGCCTGGAACTGACGGTCGCCGGACAGGAAAGCTTCAGCCTCGGGGAATGCAAATATAAGGTGTTCCGGATCAAGCAGGTCACCAAGAAAGGCGACGAACAGATCGACGTCTTGAGCGTGCTCTATTCGCCTGAACTCCAGGCTACTTTGGCGAAGGTCTACGACGAAGGCACGGCCGACGAGTTCACCGTTCGATATGATCGGATCCAGTCGCTGACGCAGTGACGCCTGCCGTCACCATGTATATTCATTCTGTCGATTGCCGCGATGTCGCTCCCTGTCTGGTTGCACAACTACCAGTCCAGACGGCTTGGTGCGCTACAAGGCTCGCAGAAGCGTGGTGAGTAGTGAGCGCACCAAAATCGGCGCTGCTTGTTGGGAGATGACGTTCCGCATAGCCGTCGTGGACTGACAGCTTGTTACGGAGCTGTGTCAGTGGCTCTGAGGGCTATCTCTCAGTTACCTCCAGGCGAAAAGATGCCGGGTGCTGCCCGCAGCATCTTTCAGATTCGCTCGTACGCGTTGCTCGACCCATTCGAGCCGTCGCCGTGATGCGTTGCGTCTAATCAGGAGGCCTTTCGTTGAACCTTATGCGTCGAATGCTTTTGGGGTCCATATGGGCAATAATCGGCGGGAAACCGTCATTGGCGCAGGAATCCGGCCCAGATTCCTCCAGCCAAGAACCAGCGACGCAAGCCGCAGCGGCAATCGCGCCGCCAAAAAGCCCTGCAAGTGCAAGTGGCGCGAAACGCAGATCGATGTAGATGCCGGACGCGAATCCCACATTTTAGGTATCGGCAAAGCTCTTCAGCATGTCTCCTGACATCCGGTAGCGGATCCACTCCTGCAGCGGCTCTGCGCCGATCGCCTCGTAAACGCGGATCGCCGGCTCGTTCCAGTCCAGAACGCTCCACTCGAAGCGGCCGCAGCCGTTTTCCTGCGCAATCTTCGCCAGCTGCTTCAGCAGTGCCCTGCCGGCACCCAACCCGCGCGCCTTCGGCGTCACATAGAGATCCTCGAGATAGATGCCGTTCCTAGCCTGCCACGTCGAATAGTTGAAGAACCAGATCGCCATGGCAATCGCTTGGCCATCCTGTTCGCAAACCAGCGCTCGCGTAACGGAGCCTTCGCCAAAGATCGATTCCTCGATCGTCTCGACGGTTGCCGTGACCTCGTCCTCGGCCTTTTCGTAAATCGCCAATTCGCGGATAAAACCGAACAGCGTCGCGGCGTCTGCGCGCACAGCCTCACGTATGGTCAATGCCATGTAAATCCCTCACAGCCTCTTTGATTTTTGAAATGCGCTCCGCGGCCCCACGCCCATTTCGTCCGTCCGCAACCGAATTGAAACCAGCCGGCATTGCGAAGATTGGAGTTTCTTGACCGCCTGCATCTCAATTATGTGATTTGCCGGCGATCTTGCAAGCACCGCTGCTTGACGAAGAGCGCGATCTATGTCGCGCTCTTCGTGGGGAGGAGGATGAATTGTCGTCATCGGCTGCTCGGCGCCTGTGTCACTGCATACCAGAGGAGCATATTCCGCCTATCCAGCGGAAGGTGTTCGATGTCGAGCGACGGCGGACATGGATCCCCTAGGTCTGCGTGGTCTCGGCTGCCCGGTCCGCTTCAAACTGACTGCAGGCCAGAAGGGCGATGCGCCGCAAGCCGATGCCCTGATCGAGGCCTGCCCGCCAACATCGTCATGGCCGACACCGCTTATGAAAACAGTCCGGCCCGATGCCCGTCGGCTTCCGAACACCTAAATTTTTGCCTGCGTCAGAGCGCCTGAGCACTCGGCCGGTTCTTGATTTCCAGCCTCGCTTGGCTGGCTGATCGCCTGCAGGCCGCTGCCGTCCATGTAGAGTATCCTGTCGGCAGATGCGATGGTTTCCTGCCGGTGAGCGACGACGATGCGGGTGATGCCGAGCGAGCGGATGGATTGGTTCACGCGATCTTCGTTCGCTGCGTCCATGTGAGACGTGCCTTCGTCCAGGAACAGCATCTTCGGCTTTCGATAGAGAGCGCGAGCGAGCAGAACCCGCTGCTTTTGACCGCCCGACAGGCTCGAGCCCATGTCGCCGACGAGCGTTTCGTACTGCATCGGCATTTTCATGATCTCATCATGAATTGCCGAAGCCTTTGCCGCCTCGGCAATGGCGACGGGATCGGCCTGCTCGGCAAACAAGGTGATGTTGTCCGCTATCGAACCGGCAAAGAGGTTGTCGTCTTGCAAGACGGCCGCGATCTGATTATGAAAACTCTTATAACCGAACTGTCGCAGGGCCATGCCGTCCACTAGGACGTCACCCGATTGCGGCTCGAAAAGACCAAGCATGACCTTCAAAAGCGTTGATTTTCCAGTTCCTGATGGCCCCGTGATCGCGACATGCTCGCCTGGATCAACAACGAGGTCGATGTCGCTCAAGACGGGAGGATCGGTTGAGGAATAGCGGTATGACACACCTTTCAGCTCGATCCTCCCTTTGAGCTCCGTAACGGCGACCGAGCTTGCTCCAAAGCTTCTGTCGTCATCCTCCAGGGCGATGTCGGCCAGCCGTTCGAGATGCAGTCTCAGCATCATGAACGCCATTCCTTGGTCGACGAGATTTCCGGCTTTTTCGAGAAACTGGCCTTTATACGCGAGATACGCAAAGACCATGCCGACGCTGAAGCCGCCGTCCATGACGAAGCCGATCGCAAGATAGATCGTCAGGATGTTTTCAAGGCCAAACAGCAAAGCATTGCCCGTCGCCTGCCAAATGCCAACGCGGGAAGCGCGAATGTTTGCGTTTACCGCATCCGTCAAAAGCGTCTGCCACATCGCATGACGCATCGTTTCGCGATTGTAGAGGCGGAACGTCTGGATGCCGCGTATCGTCTCGATCAGCGCTGTCTGCTCCTTGCCATGCGCAATGATCGCGCCTTCCCGGGCACGGCGTTCGAATGAAAACGACAGCAGGCGGACAACGAGATAAAGGACGAAGGCCGTCAACGCGACAAGCGCCAATTTGGCGCTGTAGAAGAACATGATGGCGAGCGTCGTCAGGGCAAGCAGTCCGTCCACAAGCGTTCCGGCGACGCCTTCACTCAGCATCTTCTGGATTGGCTCGACCGACTGGAAGCGGGAAAGAATGTCGCCGACCTCGCGTTTTTGAAACCAATCGAGCGGCAACCGGAACAGCTTCCTGGCGATGTTGGAAGCAATGCCGAAGCCAAGGGCCGACCCCGCGGCCAAAATCACGAAGGAGCGAAGAAAGCTGGCGCTGGCGTTAAACAGCGTGAACAGGCCGAAGCCCAGCGCCAGGACCGAAAGCAGGTCGTGATCGAGTGCAGGCAAAGCGTTGTCTATTCCGATCTGCAGGAAGTAGGGAAGTGCAAGAACATAGACCTGCAGCACGACGCTTAGAACGACAACCTGCAGAAAGGAGCTTCCAAGGCCGTTGATCCGGGTCCAGAGCTGCGACCAGCCCAATACGGTGCGCTCGGTCTTTTTCTCAAATGTTTCGTTCGGCCGCAGCTCGAGGGCGACGCCCGTGAAGTGCTCCGAGATCTCGGACATCCTCAGCCATTCGCTGCGGCCGGCGGGGTCGTGGATCAACGCCTTTTCACCCGAAACCCGTTCGATGACGACGTAATGGTTCATGTTCCAGTGAAGGATGGCAGGCAGCGCGAGATTGGCCAGCGCTTCGAGCGGAAGCTTTACCGCGCGCGGAAGAAGGCCGATCTGGTCGGCGATCTTTATCAGGCTTGAAAGCGGAGCTCCACGGAAAGAGGGGGTGAAGCGGCGGCGCATGGTTGCCAGGTCGATTTGGCGCCCGTAGAAGCTTGCGATCATGGCCAGGCAAGCCAGGCCGCATTCGCTGACTTCATTCTGGCGAATGAGACGAATACGCGCGATCGACAGGAATCCGGCTTGAAGTGGCGTTGGAGACAATCGCGCTATCCTATCGTCTTTGCAACGCGAACAGGGGTTCGAACAGCCATTCGAGCAGCGACTGACGGGCCGTCGCAATTCGGGCGGACAATGTCATGCCCGCAAACAGGGCTTGCGGCTTACCGAAGGCCATTATGCTCTGCCGCTCGAGCTCTACCGTTACGAGATAATTCAGGTTGGTATTCGTGCCATTGCCGCGATTGACCGGGCTCTTCGAGAGGCTCTTGACGCGCCCCGCGATCGTTCCAAAACTCTGATAGGGAAAGGTATCGATCGCCAGGCGCACCGCCTGTCCGACTTCCACGAAGCCGACTGCTGCGTTCGGGACGTCCAGTTGCGCGTGCAGCGGGGCATTCAGGGGCACAATGCTCATGAGCGCCTGCTGCGCGTTCAGCGGTTCGCCGATCTTGGCCGTGAGCCCAGAAACGGTTCCGGCGATCGGGGACCTGATGACGTAGGCGCGGGACTGTTCATTGGCGGCAATGCTGCGATTGATATCCTCACGCTGAGATTGAAGTGCGGCAATTTTCTCGTTCGCCCTTGCCTTGACCTGATCGAGCATCCGCTCGGCGTCGGATAGATCCGACCGTCGCTCCGTCAATGTACTTTCGAGGACGGCCATCTGTTGCCGCCGTTCCGTGAGCGAATCTTCGCGCAAAAGCACGTCACGTTTTGGAACGATCCCTTTATCCACCAGCCCCCGGATCCGCTCAACGTCCTGCTCGATCGAAGCGACCAGGTCTCGCTGCAAGACGATCTGATTTTGCAGTTTCTCGATTTGCGTCCGGTAGCCGGCTATTTGCGCGTCGAATTGCGCAGTCTGGGAGGCTTGATCGTTCTTCACCTCGATCAGCTGCTCGGTAATACTTGCGTTTTGCCGGGCGAGCATCTGTGCGACTTTCTGGGACGCCGATTCACCGCTCACCAGGTAGTCCTCGGAGCGTACAGCCACGAGCTCTTGAGCCTCCTTTACCAGGTCGCCGTCATGGACCATCATCTTCATGACGACGCCGGAACGCGGCGGCATCACCGCAGCCACGCCGCTATCAGGCAATATCACGCCCGTCGCGGTGACGATCCGGGCGTAGCTTGCAATGGAGAGGAACAGGACAACGGCAACAAGAACGCTGGCCATCAGATAGCCAGTTGCGTGCCACCCCATGGGCACCGCCATCGACACCGATCCCGTTAAACGCTGGGACTGACGTTCGAGGGCCTCTCGACGAAACAGACTCATGCTGATCAGATGCGACCGTTAGGCTAAGGGGAGGCTCCCCGCCTCTTGGACGGAGTGCCTCCTGTTTCAATGCTCAGGTGAAAGCTCTGGCTAATCTGCAAACATCATATGCATTACGGGCAACACCGGCCGCAGCAAGCGCTCCAACACCAACGGCAGAAAGGCCGATACCGGCATCAATGGCTGCGGGATAGGCCAGGCTACGGCTGCCTGCGCGCGCGGCTGTCGCGTCGATTCCGCTTCGAACGCCGGCGCTGACGGCACCACCAGCACTGTGTTCGATCTCCGTTTTCGAGAGGTCTTTGATGCCTTGCACTTAACTCACCATTCGTTTCTTCGGAAAGGGTCGAAAGCACCACGTGCACGGGAAAACTAGGCCTGGCGGCGATCACGTCAACCTGAAGATGATGATTATTGGCTTTACGCTCGACATTCGGCACAGGAAAAAGGGCCGAGAGATCTATTCTCTCGGCCCTGACACATCATGGATCTACCACGAATAGCGAGTGGTCCTATACGATCAGGACGGTCTCCTGGTTAGGAACTCGTATGCCACGAAGGTTGCGGACATTGCCAGGAATACGCCTATCGCCAAGGGATAGTTGGCGGTGGTGTTCGGATCCGTCAGTTTCGGAATGCCGATGACTGCGACGGCCGCCAATAGCGCCGACAAGGCAATCTCCAGGGCGATCAATTTTGAAAGAGCTGTCATCATTGTCCTCCTGACGATTGCCGGCCTTCGGCCCAAAGCGGAGCCCAGTCCTTCTGCTTCACCACGCTGCCAATCAGGAAGCATAGCGGTTCGCCGATGAGGCGCACGAGTTTCCCACCCAGCGACCCCCTGGAGCGGCGGCCGGCCTGATAAGCGATCTCCTCGGCACGGGCCTTCGCGAGTGGGTACATGATTTTTTCCGCCAGAGGACTGCGCCGCATCAGGCGGACGTAAGGAATTGCCCAATATTGATAACCGCGGACGGTTGTCTGCGATAACGCCTGATACGTGAATTCGAGGTCCGCGCGCCAAAGATCGCGGTCCAGCATCCCGCGACGGAAGAAGTGGGTGCAGATGACACGACCACTACTGTTGCCACCGCCGGAAAGGCCACCGTTATAGATACTGCCAGTCGCGCCCGCCGCGAACCCCACGCCGCCCGCGATACCGGCCTTGCCGATGCTGCCGGTCGTCGCGTAGGTTCCGCCTGCCGCGTATCCGCCACCTATGAGCCCGCGATCGACATGGCCGACCCAGGAGCCGGCGCCTGTCACCGCGTCGATTTCGTCATCCTCAAGGGGATAAATGTAATATTCGCTGGAATCCGCATTAACACTCTGAACGTCAACCATAGGTGCCTCCGAGGTAAAGCCAAACCGCCAATCGGGCGAACGAGGGGAGGTTAGGGCAATCAGGGAGGGTATCAAGGTTTGTTTTTCGCAATTAGCGCACGGAAAGCGCGAGTTATTCAATGTCGCTTCATAAAACGCCTCCGAATCCAGTGCTTTAACAACCAGGCGAATGCGTCTATCTTTTTTGCCCTGCCACCCAGCATCCGCTTCAGAAACATCTCAATCTCGCGTGCTCGAACCAGTTTGGTCTGCCAGCCCAGGTACCCATGACCTTCGCGCCGGAAGTAGAGAGCCGTGACATCGAGGCCCGCGCCGCGCAATCCGTTCTCGAACGCTTTCGTTTGTTCAAATCCCACGACCGCATCTTCCAAGCCGGCAGTGAGCAAGAACGAGCCATGCAATTTCTTCACGTTGTGGACCGGTGAGAAGGTCCGCATTTGCGCAAGCTCCCCAGGTTCGTCCGGATCTCCGAAGTAGCGTATGACCTGGCTCAGGAATAATCCCCAACCGGCAGGGTTGTTCTGCATCTGGTAGGGTAGATCCAAAATCGCATAATCGATGATTGCCGCCGAATAAAGCTTGTCATCACTGCTCATCGCCAGTGCGGCTTCGAACCCGCCGTAGCTTTCGCCGGCAACAGCAAGTTTTCCCTTTCTGGCTATGCCTTCTGCGATCAGCCAAAGCCCGGCATCGGCAATGTCATCCTGGATCCGTCGCCCGAACTGCCGATAACCCAGGGATTGGTATCTTTTCCCGAAGCCGGTGGAGCCTCGATAGTTGACGGATAAGATCGCGTATCCACGGCTTGCAAGGAAACTTTTCTCGACATCGTAACCCCAGCGGTCGTGTCGTGCAGGGCCGCCATGGGCCATCACGATGCTTGGGACGGGGCAGGAGGCATCCACCGGAAGTGTCAGCAACGCTGGTATCCGCTCGCCGTCTCTGGCCTTAAAGCTCACGGGCCTGGTTACCGCTGATGGAGCGGGCAGCGGCCGTCGAGCGGACGGGGCAAGGAGCGTCTTCTTCCCTTGATTTAAGTCCAAAAGGTAGTGCTGATAGGGTTCTTCATCGTAAGAAATTGCGACAGTGACGAGGGAGCCATTCTTTGACGAGCCTGATATCTCAACATCACAATGCCTGCCGCGATCAAAAATGAGCTCAGTGAAAACCGCGCCTCTTTCCGACAGCGCGAGATACCGGGGATAGCCATCATGAATGACGGCGACATCCGTCGGCTCGGCGGGCGTGAAGCGGAATGCGTCCGATACGTCTACGTTGTTGTCTCCGGCGAGAACGGATTCAGCGCCGGTTGCGGGATCCAGGAACACTAACGCAACTTTGTCCCGTTGCCGGTTTGAGAGAGCCTCGTAGCTCTTGCCGTTTCTGTCCGTGCGCCAAACGATGAGCGTATCTTCGGGTTCAATGATCGCGAGTTCCCGCCACGGCTCTTTCTCGCCGGCTCGGTGAAGATAGCGCCTCATTCCGGACGAGGTGAGTTCAACGCGGAGGCACGGGACCTGGGCATCATTCAACAGCCAGCTTTCCGTCCGGCCATTATTTTGTTCGATCAGCCGCTTGCCGTTTCCGTCTGCCCTCGCTGAGTAAAGGTCGGCAAAGGTGGGGTTTCGGTCATATGAAAGGATCGATTGGCCGTCGGCGGCATGTCGTGATTCCGCGATGACCTGCCAGGTTCGCAATCCTTTTGGTGTCACGTCGGTTCTTGTCTGCGGCCGCCTGGGATCGACCTCCCACAGGCGGTCATTCTGGGTGAGAACAAGAAGGTTCGCGTATCGTCGCCAACCAAAATGGACGACACCGCCTTTGAAAGTGGCGAGCAGATTCAATTTTGCGCCAACAAGCTCCCCAACGAACACGGCACGAACGCCGAGTTTGGAACCCCACCATGCCATCAGCGTGCCGTCGTGGCTTGGTTCGTATCCCCATACGGCGCGCGCGTCAGCGTAAAATCGGCTGGTGGAAAGCAATCGATCCCTCACTCGTCCGCAATTGGGGGCGCGGTAGCGCCGGCCTAGGGCGTATGAGAGGATGGTCCAGCGTCACCGATGTTCAAGTGCCGCTGCTCTTTTTTGGAGAACCTGCGCCAAGTGCATCATTCAGGATGATCACGGGCGATGACCAGATAGCTCAGCGGCTTTGCTGGCTGATCTCGGCTCCGGATGCGCGAAAAAGAAAGACTCCGCCTGGTGGTGTCGTCGTGACACAGATGCTGCTTTGGTTACTTCGCTTGGCGTCGAAGAGGACATGGGGCATCGTTGGCAGGAACAAATTTTGAGGACGTCCGAGAGGAAGTGGCTCTCGAGCATTCCGTCATTGGCTCTTGCGGAGAGGCTTTGAATCCAATCGCCGAGCCGGATAGAAGTGGATTGCCTTTCCGCCTATTGGTTTCATATTGACCGGATGGCTATGGAGTTGAGCCACCACGCCGGGTCGATCGAGATATCGATGCTGAGGTCGTTGAGCAGTGCCCAAATCTCGTCAGCGAGACCGACGTAAACCCAGACCTTCTTGTTGGCGGGAAACGCCAAGCTCGTGTACAGATTGACGACCCGGCGCCGTCTGGACCGTGTCGCCTGGATAGCTCTCGCCGTCACCACTGCATTCAAGCCCCGCGACGAACCACTGATCGCTGACCTCGTTTGCTGGATCGACGTCCTCCCAGTTCCAGAATACCGCCAGCACCAACCTCCCACGCGTCGACGCATTAAAGTCGGACCGGCCCCAAAGCGGGCCTTGGCGTCCGCTACAGTACTCAAGCGCACAGTCAAAGAAACACCTTCCTGAAAAAAGACTGTGAATGCTATGTTCGACAAGACTTAATTTTGTTGGACATGGAACGAGTCCGAGGTCATGAGAAAGCAAAGCAGCTCCAAAAAGCCGACAACAGGGGACGACGGGCTTCTGACAAAGGCGGGACGTCACGTAAAAACTGGAAAGTTCGTTGCGATAAGTAAGGCACGCTTTAATGCCGTGATGAGAGCTGCCGAACATTCCGGCCTGCTCGGGGAAAAAAGCAAGCGAATAGGGGGCCGTATCAGTCCCGCGCTTATTGAGCAGGCGAAGAAGCACACAGGCATTGAAACCGATACCGATCTCATCGAATTCGCCCTGGCGAATGTAGCTCTCGACGACGATTTTGGATCCACTTTCCGCAAGACACGGCGGACCGTCGATCCTGATTTGAAGCTCGGGTTCTAATGTGTCAGGCCTCGACTTCGACGCGGCCGTCCGTTGGGCACGGTTCGATCCGGGAAAAACCTTGGCGCGGCGCGATGATGATGAGTTGCCGTTCCTCGGTGATGTGGCGGAGGCCGGGCAAGAACTCCTTCGCGACACGTGCGTCTACATAGATGGTTTGCAGGGACGTGCCCCTGACATCGTTGCGGACTTGCTCGACATCCGCCATAGCAATCATTCGACAATCGCTGTCCAGGAACTGATGCACACGGTCGGCGCGCTCGATCCCGAGCATCCCGGCGCGAGGACGGCGGTTCGGCAGATCAGGACGATGATCCGTGAAATGCCGGCGCACCGCATCTTCGCGCCGGATGCCGATATACTGAGACGCGCGGCTCTCCTGTCTGGGATGCTATGTCGATTGTAAGGCTACCAGCGCGATGCCCGCCTACGCGCCCTTCACGACTGCGTCCTCTTCTTGCAGGCGCAAAAGCTCGGCCTCACCGTTCTCACGGCCAATGTGAGTGACTTCGACTGTCTGCTTCAGTTGCTGCCGACGGGTCGGACCCTGTTCTATCGCTCAAGCGATTAACCTGGTGCACCCCGCACTTTCTGTCCCGTCGGCGAAACCGAGTTCTGGACCTGCTGTGAACCCCGCCGACCACGCTCGTCACTGTTCCTGCGGCAGCCCATCTCCTTCCCTTAGAACAAGCCCAAAGCGGTCGCATCTGGAATTGTCGAGTTCCTCCGGAAGCTTGACCGCTCGTCAACATCGTGCAGGCCGCTACAGCAAACGTCACTCTTTCGAGACTACTGGTCGGTCATGATCGATACGGTCGCGATATGCGAGCAGCAGATCCCACAGCCTCCCCTCGCCAAGCGCGACGTCGAGTTCCCTTGAAGCCAGATAGGGGATGAGTATCAGCAGCATGATCACGCTCGTCGCCATCATCTCCGGCAGCTTGTCGCCTCCAATTTCCGCGAGCGTGGCGGCGATCGTTCTGCCGTTGCTGAGCCCGACGATCGCCTCTTCGACGACCGAGAGGGCGATGAGCAGAACAAGATAGAGCATCGCCTTGTAGAGTATAACGGAAACGAGCCTCCGCCTTGTATCTCGTTCACCCAACTTGAGGACGTGGCCGAGCAGGATGAATTTGCCGAGGATCAGCGCCTTGATAGCCGGGATGCCAAATGCCGAGAAATGCACACCCTGCCCGCCAAGGATCGCCATCTTGTAAAGAACGAGTGCTCCGAAGCAGACGTACAGATACGCGGATAGAAAGGCATATTCCTTGAGCTCGCGCTTTGCTCTTCGGGCGATCGCCGCAGGCGAGCGGATTTTCTCTGCTGTCATGAGTCGGCTCCCATTGGCCGTGAGGGTCGCGCAAGGCGCTTGTCCGTGTTTCCCGCTCTCCTGCAGCTTCGCGAGCCCGCCGTTGAGCGCGAGGCTGCCGGGCTGCGGCCCTCACTCAGACTAAACATTGGTCTTTGCGCCCGTGTCAATGAGTGCGTCATGCAATGACTCGCTGCTTACGGTGTGTACCAGATCGGCGGGGTATTAGGATCGCGCGGTGACGGTCATCGTCGTGCCTCGAAGTTGGCGAACTCGTCGTTCGGCGACAGGAAAGGATGGGCGCTGGACGTCGGATCGGAAGGGATCCTGCTGAAGACAAGTTCGTTGAGCGCCCCAAGCAACTTTGCGTTCGCGCTTTTCTGGTACTCTTCTGATATAGCTGACAAACTCACGCGAGCCCGGCTGTCCCCACTGCTCGCATGGATATCGCGCTTGCCCGGCCGAATTTTGCGCCTCTGCGCCAAGAAAAGGGTCTGACGCAGGAGGAGGTGGAATCGCGGTCGGGCCTCGCCCAAAGAGTATTTGAGCGATCTGGAGTGGGGAAAGCGTAATCCGACCATCTTCACTACGAACGTGTCCAGGCGCCCGGCCATGTGCGCCTCGAGGATACGCCGTCTATCGACTGGAGCCTAAGTGCAGCCGGTGGGGCAGCGGCGATCAAGCTTGCAAAATACCCCTCCGGCGTCAGCGCAAAAGAAATACTCAGCAGTCCTGAAAAGAAAGCCACGGCGAAGTCTAGGGGTGGCTCCTCGTCTCGCCACTACAAGAATTCGGAGCCCCATCATGCCGCCTGCCGGTGCAGGAGGAACAACCGCAGGAGCCGGCGATGCCGCAATCGAGTGACGCTCGTGCCAATCCCTCGAAGCTCGTCTTGTGCGATGCGGCCATAGCCATACCTTCTTCCGACTGAAGCATCGCCTCTCCTTGCGTTGTTTCCAACTATGCAGGATGCACCGAAATCTCGATCGTCATCTATTGATCCTCTCGCAAGGCTGGGCAGTTCTTCACGTCGCTAGCGGTAGTTTTGCAGATGGTCTGGCAGTCATCGCCGCGCTTAACCGGTGGAATCGTGATGATGTGTCCCAGCAGCCCCTCGATCACCACAAAAGGCTCGCCTGCAGTTGGATACCAGGAAATCATCAGCCGGTTCTCCGACGTTGCGAGAAAGAGACTGCTCTCAAGCAGTATCTGAAGAGCGTGGCGGACGACGAGATTGCTGGCACAGACCCATAGCAGGAGGCCTCCCTCGAAGCCCCGGACGATTGCCTTGCCTTCATCGAAGACTAGCGTCCGTTCCGTCCCTTTGCCATTGACCCTCCGGGCGAGATGGGAGATCGGCAGGGAAATCTGCTCAATGAGGTCGCACGGGTTCGACGCCAAGACATAGCTCTCGACAGCATGCCCATAGGCTCCGGCTTCTCGTATTGATTGATCGTCAGCTGCCACCACAATGTTACCTCCTTGGTCTGTCGGGAAAGTCGATGCGTAGAGATCCTGGCGCAACCGCCGGCGATCTTATTGCGACCTTTGCCTCGGCACTCGATTGAGGACAAATGCGGAGTCCCACGTCGCCAAGCCGGGCCTGCAGCGACGCATGACGAAGCTTGGACGGCGCTTCTATCGAAAGCCGAGTTCGGCGTCGCGCTGACCTCGACCTCTGCGCAGTGGCCCTCGAGAAAGCTCGCGAGCGGCGCCGCGCGGCACGCGTTAGATGGTTTCGGCGGTTCTCAAAGCCATCTTTGCGATGCCGCTTCGGGGATGTCGAGGAAAGTCGGAGGCGGACGCCACCGGGCTGTCAGTAGCTGTCGGATGCGATAAAACGCGCCCAACGCCACACGTCCAGCAGGCGCGTCCAGCCCGGTTTGTAGGAACGAATTCAGTCGTCCGCGCTGCTGAAAGTGGCCAGGAGAGAAATGAACTTCGGACGCATCTTCTTCGGTATCGCCATGAATGCATCCACCAGCCGTTGACCCTCGTCAGTCGCTATGAATTCCTCACGTACTTCGGCCTTGCGGCTCAATGCTGCACTGCTGCCACAATCAGGCTTCGAGAGCGTCTCAAAGAAATAGCCCATTGGTACGTCAAGGACCGCAGCAATCTCATAGAGTACAGACGAACTGACGCGGTTAACGCCACGCTCGTACTTTTGGATTTGCTGGAATGAAACACCAACGCCCGCACCGAGCGCGGCCTGAGAAATTCGCAATTGCTGACGGCGTACACGAATGCGTCTTCCGACCTCTTGGTCGACGGGGTGAAGTGAGACCGGGTTGCTGGCTGTTTCCTCAACCGGAAATGCCGGCCTTTCAAGCGGATAGTTCTGTGCCATATATGAGCTCCCACAGCCAGAAATCCTGGCGGATCCAGCAGTCGGGGAGTTGGAAAGCCGTTGATTACCGGCCCCTGTGGACTTTAGCCCGAAGGCCTTTTGTATACTCCACAGGCTCCCCGACCTGAAAGGTCGCGAAGTAGTCGCTCACAAAGCGCGTTATCAATCAAAAGGGGTTTCCACGCCCCAAGACGAACAGCGTCGCCTCCAGTGCAGTCTAACAACGTAACTCACGATTGCAAAGAACTTTAAGATCAGATCTTAAAACGGCTGGTTCATTCTGTTGTTGCTGCCGTCCGCAACATCTGGACCATCAGTGCCGGTCTTCGTCATTTCCGTCGTCTGTCGCGTGAACGATCATTCCGAGCAAATATCGTATGAACTCCAGGTCTTCGATCGGTGGATAGCGGCGGCAAACTTCCTCCACGATCCTGAGAAGGTTCTGGGTCTTGTCGTGCACCATTGCCTTGATCAATCGCTCGGCGCTAGTCGCATCCATCAGTGATTTCCTACCTAGTCCCACGAGTTGAGTCTTTCCAGATCGGGTGATGATCGACGGGTAGGTCGCGAATGCGATTCAGCCGCCATTGAAGGTTGGGCGGGAGCAAAGATTGCGTTATGCCATAAGCCAATCGATGGTGTTGAAGCACGGTTGCTGACGGGTAAACTGCAGCGGCAACCATCGTCTCACCATTGTAAAGCGCTGGCTTGCACAGGTACCGGACAGGGTAGCCTCTACCCTTCATCATCTCGACAAGCTTCGGATGCGCCTCGATGATCACAGCCTCTGCGCCAACAAGCACCAGGTACTCCAGAACGCCGGTCATCAACAGGTCCACAGCCGCAACGTTATCAATCCGCGGGGCCGCCTTTTCCGCTGCACATCGTCCCCATTCGAAGACGCGTGGGCCACATGGGTACGGTTTCCCCTCCATGATCTCAGGGTATACCTTTGAGAGAAGGTGCGGGAAGGTCGTGGGGAGCAGCCGCGAGTAGCCGATGATGCTGTGCCGGTGAGTCAGAACGAGGTGAATGGTGCGGGACGTGTCATAGGCATCCCGCTCGCGTTCATCCACGCGGCGTATGGCCTCCCAGCCAAGCTCTTCCACAAAGCGGCGATGGCGATAACGCCAAATGGCCTCCATGAGCGCTTGGTCATTGGCCTGCTTGCCGTGGATAATTTGAAGCATAAAGTCACCTCAGGTCGCACGTCGTGAGTTTACAACCGTCGGTTCCCAAAAACTATTCGCAAATTGTCGTAGTTTTTATCGCTGCAGGCCCTGCCGGAACGCTTCCGCGATCAACTGGGCTCTATTTTTGGCCTGCAGTTTTTGCTGGAGATTACGCAGGTGGATCTGTACGGTCCTTTGCGACCGGCCGGTGATCCTGCCAATTTCCAAATCTGTTTTGCCCGCTACGCACCATGCAAGGCATTCGCTCTCGCTGCGCGTGACAGCCACAGGTTTGCGAATCTTGTTTTTGATGCCTTTGAGATCCAGAAGCCTGGCAAAGGCGCTCGCGGCAACAATGCGCAACAGGTTGTTTTCTTCCGTCGAGATATCGAGGCGTGGGCCGGAAACTGAGAAAACACCGTCCAGCCCGGCATTGGAGTGTACCGGAATGGTGAGGCCGTCCACCAACCCGAATTGAGCCGCCTCCTTCATGATCTGTCGCGCTTTCGGCGCGAGTCCCCGGTGGTCGATCGCCTTCGACCAGATGATCGGCTTGTCGTTTTGTCTGACGAGATCGACGACCGGATCGCGGTGGATATAGTTGTTGTGAAGATACCTCTCGAACCATTCCCGAGGCCAGCCTTTGAGCAAAAAGCGGCCCTCTAACCGTTCATGGCGAAGAGGCAATGCTGCCATCGCAAAGCTCTCAAATCCAAGTTCCGTTACCACTTTGCCGACGAGACCCGACAGTTCGATGGACGCATGCGCTGCGTCGCATGCCTTGAGAAAATCAAACATGAGGTTGGCTAAAATCCTGTTCACCCCAGATCACTCCGTCGCAAGTCAGGCAAAAAAAATTTCCAAAATATGGACACGTCGCAATCGCTTGGTCGACCGTCCCTGCCGCTGAAAGCTGCGTTGAACTCTCTACCGTGTGTTCAACTTTCGAACCACTCAAAATTGCCATCCATGGACGCGCGACGTGGAAATCTCATAATATGGAAAAATCGCTTTCACCATCCGGATTTTCCATGTCGCGACGCTTTCCTATCGTAGTTTTGTATGGCCCTCCATTCGAGCGCGGTCGCCAGCATGGGTCTCTCTTCTCCTCTTCGATCCGAGCGGCTCTCGACGCGCTCCGGGAGCGGGCGGGGGAGGCGGGTTGGAGCGCTGCAGAAAAGGTCGCTGGTTCGTCGTGGACATATCTTCTGGGCCAACATCCGCAGATCGCTGCGGAAATTAAGGGGATTGCAGCGGGTGCAGGATTTTCTCCGCTCGACATCTATTGCCTGAACGGCTTCGAGTTTTTTGATGAGCCGGCGCCGACGGGCTGCACAAGCGTGGCCGTCTCGACATCGGCAGGCGCAGTTGTTGGCCAAAACTGGGACGGGCCGGTCGGAACCGAAGAGCAGCTTGTTCTTATCGTGCATTGTGAGCGGGGTCTTCAATACACAATGATCACGTCACCGGGCACGCTCGGCTGGGTCGGCTTCAACAACCGCGGCTTTGCCTTCGTCACCAATGACCTGATGCTGGATCGATCGGCAACTGGCATCCCGAGCCTGGTCGCCAGGCGCCTGATCATCAGGCAGAGACGGGTTGAAGATGCCATTGCTGTTCTGCGGTCGATCGATCACATGGGCGGCCGCTGCTATCTGTTCGGGGACGAGACGGGCGCTGTCGGAGGTGTGGAGATCTCTCCCAAAGCGGGCGTCATTTCCCTTGAGGGGCCGGCTATCGTCCATACCAATCATCCTGTGACAGATCCCCTCTTGCCGCACGAGTGCGTGGACGTGGCCGCGGCAGTCTATCCGTCGAGCCAAGCCCGCCTGCATACCCTCAATCGTCTCCGGCACTTGCTTGACGGTAAAGAAGGTGTCCAACGGGCGTTGAGCGACACCTCCGGTGCGCCGGACGCGATATGCAAGTCTTTTTCCGCCGACGAGCCGACGCAAACGGCGTTTTCTTTCATTTTCGGGTGTCGCTTGATGGAGGCCGCACTGTCCGTCGGGCGCCCCGCCACGAACGCCTATCATGACTACGCACCGGTGGACCCGGTCCTGCGTCATGTGGCCGTCAGGTCTGCCTGACCGGAACGTCGGGCATATTCGGCGAAGCGCGTGGCAAGCTCGTGTGCCCGATCCTCGCATTCGTCCGGTCTGAATGCGGTGCAGCTATAGCCGAGGGTTTCGCGCATTATTTCGGCAGACTCTTCCACTATGTGCACCGTCCCGTCATCATCAACCGCCTCGATGCCGTCGAATCTCTGGCATCGGTGGTTGATGTCGATGGCATCGTCAAGCGTTAGTCCGTTTGGCAACTCAACCAAGAACCCGTTCTTTGCAACCCGCACCGGGTAACCTCCGACAAGCCCGAGCGGCCCAGGGCCATGAACGACGTCTCCCTTTCGTCGCGCGACCGCATGCAGCATGGCGGTCGCCGAGGATGCTGTCACGGATTGCCCGGCCAGGCCCTTGATGCGGCGGAAGCGGCCCGCGACATGGCTGAAAAGTGTTTCGTGATCAAGATCGTCAGGCGAGACTTCCATTCCATCGGCGTAAACGGTCAAATGATACGGAGCGCCGGCGGCCGTTCCCGTACTCGGCATGCGGTAACTCAGGTAGTGATGGGCAAAGAAACGAACGTCGATCGATGACGGATCGCGCCCCAGAAGATAGGCTGCAGCCAGGCGAACACCCGGCACCGCGTTGGCGATGTTTCCGATGCCGACGGCAGGCGCCAAGCCCTCGGCTGCGAGTGCCGCATTGACGACATCGGGGTAGGACGCATTGACGACGATAGCGTTACTTTCTGCAAGTCGAACCGCCTTCATCAACCGGCGGATAAGCACCATATGCATCGGCGTCCATACGCCGCCTCGTGCTTTATCCACGCGCTCATAGGCTTCTTTCGGCAGCTTGGTAATCACCCACCATGAATGGAGAGTGGTCGCGTTGAATATGATGTCCGGCCTCAGCTTCTCGATCTCTGCGGCGGTTGCTTCAACATTCATGAGATCCATAGGCACGACGGTTACATGCGGCGTGTGCCCGAGATTCATGGCCGTGTAGAGAGCGAGATTGACGCGCAGCAGAGCGCTCTCGGGCCGTCGCGCGCCCACCGTGATCTCATAGTGCTCGCCGCTTTGCGCGAGAAGATCCAAAACATCGCCTCCCAGCACACCGCTGCCGACGATCAATATTCTTACCCGTTGCGTTTCTTTTTGCATTGCCAATCCTCCAGTTAGCGACGCTCGCATAGCGATCATACATGATCAACGAGCTCTCTATGGTAGAATATGCTTGCCTTTCCTGGAAATTGCAATAGAGAATTAAAGCCCGTAAAAATTGTAATCGATGATGCATGATGTCTTCAGGGCCAGAGTTGGAAATTGATCTGTGTGCCATAGGTTGGAACTTCCGCGTTTTGACCGCTCTGACTGCGGCGACCGTATCGGCCGTGGTCAAAAGCGATGCCTATGGTCTCGGGCTGGAGGCGGTTGCCAGCGGCCTGGCTGCCGCTGGCTGCCAGTCTTTTTTCGTGGCCGATCTAAGCGAGGCCGAAAAGCTGCGACGCATCTTGCCACGTGCAGCGATCTACGTACTGGCGCCGGGCTATGCGGCAGACCCGACTCCGTATCATAAGCGAAGCCTGGTGCCCGTGTGCAACTCGCCGGAGGATGCGATCTGTGCGGCTCTATCCGTCGAAAGGGCTCCATATGCGGTCAACCTGGAAACCGGCTTTCACAGGTTCGGCTTGACCTTCGATGACGTGCGCAGACTGGCGCAAACAGAGACGCATGTCCCGGCTCTCGCGCTGAGCCACCTTGCTTGCGCAGAGACGCGTGACGCGCCCGCAAACGCGCTGCAATGGAACCGCTTCGTCTCGATGTGCGAAATGTTAAGGCCACGAAGAAGAAGCCTTGGCGCGTCGGCGGCGATCTGGCTCGGCCGGCGCTTTCACTTTGACATCATTCGCGCCGGATCGGCTCTTTATGGCCTGCAAATGCCGACGGCCGATCCGAGCCCCATTCGTCCCGTCGTCAGGCTCTGCGCGCCACTGGTGGCGGTTCAAACCGTTAGCAAGCGTGAAGCAGTGGGCTATGCCGCGACGTTTGCGACATCGCGCGTTACGCGCATCGGTACTCTGGCACTCGGTTATTCGCATGGCCTTCCCTTCGCTGCGGCGAACCGGATTTCCGTCAGCATCGGTCCGCATGAAGCACCGCTCATCGGTCGTGTGGCAATGGAATATGTCACGCTCGACCTTACTGACGTTCCTGAAAGCCTTTGCCGGCCGGGTATCGCTGTCGAAGTTGTCGGTCCGCATTTCTCGGTCGACGATTTGGCGCGTACTGCGCAAACAAATCCCCAGGAGGTTCTGCTTCGTTTAGGCGCCGGTTGCCGACGCCGCTACGTCAATTCTCCCGTTGGGGCGGCTGGGGGCTGGGGTCGATGATGACGAGCCACAGGAGGGCAGCTTTCTGCATATTCGGGGCGACGGTTTTGTGGAGCACTGCGGGTCTCTTTATGCATATGCTTGCCACGCAGGCTTGGACGATCCTCTTTTGGCGCAGCCTCTTTGGTGCCGTCTTCGTTGGCGGCTTCGCACTCTTGAGGGGCGAGCCCGTCCTGATCTGGGAAACGCTGGCAATCGGCCGCCTGGGATTGGTCGCCTCAATTCTGTCGTCGGCAGCGATGCTGGCTTTCATTCCTGCCCTGCGACACACCTCTGTTGCAAATGTCGCGTTGATCTTTGCCACGCTTCCGCTCGTCATCGGCATAATTTCTCGGCTTCTGGTCGATGAACCACTCTCGGCGCGTTCAGCGGCTGCTTGCGTCGGTGTATTGCTGGGCGCGGCTGTGATCTTTTGGGGCTCCGCCTACGCGTCCGAGGCGAGCCTGGTGGGTGACATGCTTGCTGTTGTGATGACGGTCGCCATGGCGCTCATGGCGGTTGCACTTCGACTTTACCAGGGTCGCTCCGTCCTCGGCGTGGTCATGCTTTCGAACATCATGACGATGATCTTTGCTGCATTGATGTCGACATCCCTGACGGTGTCTCTTCGGGAGGTGGCGATCCTTGCTTGCTTCGGCCTGTTTCAAATGGCGCTCGGCCTGATCCTCTTCAGCGTGGGGGCTCGCAGCCTGCCAAGCGCTCAAGTCGCATTGATCACGACGTTGGAAGCGCCGCTTTCGCCATTATGGGTATGGCTGTTCTTTGACGATCGCCCGAAAATTCTGACTGTTCTCGGCGGTGCCCTGATCCTCTGCGTAATGGCGTCATACCTTTTTGCCGAGGGGCGGCAACCATCAGGCTCCGGCAATCTAGACGGGGACGCAAAGCGCGATGGTATTCGATAGGCCAATTCTTCTCACGGGCATTTCTGAGCTCTCGGAAGCCTACGACGGTTTCATCATCGATTTGTTTGGCGTGGTCCACAATGGGCAGACCGCTTTTGCCGGAGCAATCGACTGCCTTGCTCATCTTAACGCCCGCGGCAAACGCGTCGTTCTGTTGTCGAATTCGCCGCGCCGCAATCAGGAGGTATCACACCAGCTCGTCGGGATGGGAATTACCGACGCGCTCTATGACGCGTTGATCACGTCCGGTGAACTGGTCTTCGAAGCCTTATCTGGATCTGAAAGCGGAGGGCGCCCGCGATTGGGAAGTCGTTTTTATCATATAGGTCCGGACGAGCTATCAAAATTGCTGACCGGCACGGGCAAATGTGCCGTCACTGCACTCGAGAATGCCGACTTCGTCTTGGTCACCGGGACGGTCGAGGGTGAAACCCTTTCGGAAAGGGATGCGCTGCTTAATGCCTGCCATGATCTTCGGCTCCCAATGATCTGCGCAAATCCTGATCTTGAGGTGCTGATCGGCGACCGGCGCCTGGAATGCGCAGGCGCGATTGCCGCGCGTTACGAGACAATTGGCGGAAAGGCATGGTATTTCGGAAAGCCACATCAGCAGGCTTATGCAAAGGCACTCAGCGTTCTGGCGCTGCCGCCGTCTTCCGTAGTCTGCATAGGGGACGGATTAAACACCGATGTCCTCGGCGCGAATCGTTCGGGAATTGACGCCATGCTCGTGGCGGGCGGGATTCACAAGTCGGAATTGCGATCTCGTCAGGACGGTGACATCCATTGGGAACAGCTCGATGATTCGATTTATCTGCACCAAGCGTATCCTCGCTTCGTCACAAATTGCTTTTCCTGGTGAGGTCGCGAAGGATGTTTGACGGCGGCAGCGGACAAGCTTCTCGTCGGCATCGACAATTCGGGTATGTCATGAAATAGGAACGACCTCCGTTAGCATTGATCCGCCGGTGATGCCGAGCAAGCCGAGGCTCGTCCCAGGGAGCTCATGGTCTGGATCTGACGCCAAGAGCATGGTTCTTTCCCGCTTTGCGTAGGGTGCGTTCGACATCACCGACACCATAGACGGCATCCGCAGTGACAAAGGTGAAGGAGACGCCTGCCGAGAGCGCCCGCTCAATCATTCGCTGGCTGAGTTCAAGACGTTACAATGTGAGAGCAGTATTTCATACCGCTGATCGATGAGGCTGCGTCCCTTGCAGCGATTCCGGCACTCCTGCCGGCGGACACAGACGAGTAGAAAGGCCTTCGAGATCCTGCGCGAGGTGCTAGAGTAGTCGGGCGCCAAGGACGCGGCAGCCGAGCGCCTCGAACGCGTGGCCGAACTGTTTAGTCTCGGCACGGCGGACCTTGGCGGCGATCCCGATCGCTAGGCCAATCAGCAAGACTGCCCGCGCTCGCAGCACATCTTGATCGAAGCCAAGGGGAGCTTCCCGGTGACCGACCTGACCACGACGACACCTGAGCCATCCACGTACGACCACCTGATTGCCGCTGGTTGGGAGGTTGTCCCCGCCGTCACGGTCGTGGCGCATCCATGCGACCGGACCTCTCCGCGACGCGCGCTTGAAGGCGCCGAGAACAGACTGATCGTTCCCGCTCTGGCGGAGCGCCGGCTTGGTCTGAAAGACTACGGAATCGCCGACGCGCCGCATAGCCACGGCGCAGCGGCACAGGCGGTTGCGCTGATCCGAGAGGGAAGGGGCGAACTCGTCATGAAGGGCAGCTTGCACACGGACAAACTGATGCGCGAGGGCACGGCTTCCGCGACCGGCCTGCGCAAGGCACGCCGCATCCTCGCCCACGCTGACGCCGCGCGAGTCGCGCTCGGCGTCCGTGTACCGATCGTGCTGACGTCGCGTGTCGTGGCGGCCCTCGTCGCGGCCAAGCGGCGTAAAATAGAAGTGGCGGCCTGAGCTATGGACGCAATTCTTGTCATCAATGCAGGTTCGTCGAGCCTGAAATTCCAGATCTTCGAGATGGCGGATGCCAGCCCCAGGCGCTGCATTCGGGGCCAGATCGATGGTATAGGCACTCGACCACATCTACTGGCCAGCGCAGCCGACGGTACCGTGCTTGTCGATCGCCGATATACGCCAGACGTGGTCGACCACCTGCCGGCGGCCATCGCCGAAACCCGCGCCTGGCTACAGACCCTCGAGGGGTTCACGCTCCGGGCAATCGGTCACCGCGTGGTCCATGGCGGTCCGGACCACGCAAAACCGATCCTGATCAACCACGACATCCTGGACACGCTCGCCACTTTCCAGGAGCTTGCGCCGCTGCATCAGCCAAACAACCTGGCGCCGATACGGCTCGCGATGGAGATCAATCCGGATGTGCCGCAGGTCGCCTGTTTCGACACGGCTTTCCATCGCGGTCACGCCCCGCATACGGATTGTTACGCCTTGCCATCGACCTATTTCGAGCATGGCGTGCGCCGATACGGCTTCCACGGCCTGTCCTACGAATATATCGCCGACCGGTTGACTGAAGTCGCCCCCGGCATTGCGGATGGACGCATTGTTGTTGCCCACCTCGGCAGCGGCGCCTCCATGTGCGCGCTGAAGGAGGCGCGAAGCGTCGAGACGACGATGGGTTTCACTGCGCTCGACGGCTTGCCGATGAGCACCCGGTCGGGACAGATGGATCCCGGTGTCGTGCTGTACTTGATCGATCAAAAGGGCATGACCGCAGCGGAGGTGGCCGATCTCCTCTACAGGTCGTCCGGCCTGAAGGGCCTTTCCGGCATATCCGGCGATATGCGCGATCTTCTTGTCAGCGCCGACGCGCGTGCCGCCTTCGCGATCGATCACTTCGTCCACCGCTGTGGGCTGAGTGTCGGCATGCTTGCCGCCGCGCTCGGAGGTCTCGACGCTTTCGTGTTTACAGCCGGCGTCGGGGAGAACTCAGCCCAAATCCGCGCCCGCATCAGCGAACGGCTTGCCTGGCTCGGCGCCGAACTCGATCCCGCGGCCAATGAAGCGGGCGCGACTCTCATTTCCGCTCCGGCAAGCCGCGTTGCACTCTATGTTCTGCCGACGGATGAGGAACTGATGATCGCGCGCCATACGCTTGCGCTCATCACAACGTCCTGAAAGCAAACTCAGGGGTTGCACTTGGCGCCCTCGTCCATTCTTTTGATGCCGTAGACCTCGCCACTCGGATTGATACTTAAGCCTTCAAGAAAAAGGCGCGCTTGCCGCTCCAAATCGGATCTTGGCCGCACCGGATCTGAGGTTCGCCGCAGACACGCTGCTGCCACTGAAAATGCAGGGCGCCACAACTTCGGCGACTTTGCAATCGTACTGAAGCTCAAGCTCATGACCAAGCCCGGCGTGCAGTTTGCGATCAGGCGGCGCGCTTTCATAATGATTAAGAGGGCGCTCGACGAGAACGGCATCAAGTTTGCTGTTCCCACCGCCCACCAGGCTCAGCAGGCCGTGAAGGTTGTCGAGGCGGCAGAGGGAGAAGCGGCGGCCTGGTGTCGTGATTCTCTCGTGCGTGCGGGCGCGCTGCAGGCACGGAGCGCCTTCCTGGATGCTCAGATTTGCTCCCAGGGGCGAGCAGATAAGTCCACGCGCCATATCAAGACGGATGTTCCCCGTGACGAGGGGAGGACGTGAACTCTCAGCCGCTCAGCGCGTCACCGCGGATGAAGAGTATGACTGCTGCACCCACTTCCGAAAGCAGCCAGTGGGCTTTGCACGAGCCATACCCGCGAGCGAAATTTCTACCAGGCAATCATGCGTAAGCTATGCAGGATGACCTGCAGACCAAGAGCTGCCTGGGTTACCCCGAGCACCACTGCCAATACCTGAAGCGAAGTTCCTATCCACCTCAGAATGGTCTCTGCGAAAATCATGGCCACCCAGTCCAGCGCCAGGATCAGCAATACGATAGCAGCCACGGTGAGGCCTTCCGCTTTGCGGCCGCCCGCCAACGTCGCGAAAACGATTACCGCGGCGATACCATAAGGCGTGACAATCGTCGGAAACGCCAGCGGTGTAAGGGCCAGTCTCAGATCTGGCGGTTGGCCAGGCTCAGTCGGCCGATCCGGCAAGCTGACAGATTGCTGCAAGACGGTTCGCAAGGCCACGAGAAACAAGATGATGCCTCCGGTCATCGCCAGAACAGGCAGTGAGATTTCGAAATTCTCAAGCATGGTACGTCCAAGCAAGCCGGCGATTGCCAGCGCGGCCGCCGAAAAGAGGATCGCTCTCCTGGCCATCGAACGCCGAAAGCGAGGGTTGCAGTTGCTTGTGATGGCCACGAAGGGCACCAGAATCTTGATCGGGCCAAGCATCAGAAAAAGCATGAAGAACATTTTCCGCGCGCCGAACTCCACCTCCGGCGCGCCCGCTCCAAGCGGCGACTGCGCAAAGGATTGCATCGGAAAACAGGCGGGCAGGATCATCGCCAGAGCGAGGATTAGGAGAATCGATCGACCGGCCAGCCGCCGCCGCCGCCGCCGCCGCCGGCGTTTTTCATGATGGATTAATTGGCGCAAGCTGATAAGGCCGAGCGCGTAAGATAGGGCAGCCCCAGAGGTCATGTCCCGCAGCCACGTCAACGATGACCAGTCTCCAGCCAAGAGAGCGCCTTCCTTTCGCTTGAAGCCGAAAAGCCGGCTTTCGGGGTGAACGAGATAGCCGGCGATGCGCTGAATGAACATTAGAGCTCTGCGGTTCACTACAATCGCGATACGTTCGACCCCCCGAAATCGGGCGCCTCACCTGAAGCCCAACCCCTGCGTTGAAACGAGGGCGGCAGTCGGCTCTATCCGCGTGAGACGATACACACCCGACCTAGAGCCATCCCCCCGAAAAACCTGCTCGGCGCAATCCCGTCACGATGGGCTTGCATCGGCGCATGATGTTCCACAACAGACCGGTCCGGTAGTTTTCGATCATCAGCACCACCGGACCTTGGTCGATGCCAAAGTGATAGGGACTTACCCACCATCCGGTCGCACCATTTTCCACGGCATATGTCTGGTTGAACGACGGTTTGAAACCGTAAAGCCGCGTCATGCCGAGGTGCATCCGCGCAAAATTGCGCACTGTCGGTACGACGATCTCCGGCGCGAAGGGGAGCGAGGCGACAACGACCCAGGGCGCCACGGTCCCATCGTCGGGTCCGAAGGGGGCGCCTCGGGCAATGTAGTCGAAGAACTCCCGATCGACCCCATCGATCGTTCGCTTGCCCCAACCGGGTCCGTCGCAGGCGGTGAACCCCCAGCAATGCTTGCCATACCCAACAAGGTTCATCGGGTTGCGGATTGCGTATTCTTGCTGGACATATGTCGCATGCCTGCTGTTTTCGAAATAGTCGGTGTCATGCTGGCGCATGAACGCATCGCGGATGCCTCGAAAGTCGATCCACATGTGCGACAGCTGGTGGGTAAACAGCGGCCCCGAATACAGCAGCTCGCGGCCGTAGATATTTCGCCATTCGTAGGTTTCGGTGTAGGCGGCATAGGACTCGGGCGGCAAAGGGTGAGTTGGGGATCCGAGACCGATGATGTAGAGCAGCAGGCCTTCATCATAGCCACGCCACCTGTAGGGGATGAAGCCACTTTCCGGACGCCAGCCGTGCGTTAAAGTTGCACCGCCATCGCAGGCCCAGTTCCAGTCTGCACGCTCGTAAAGCGCCATCGCGAGCCGGCGGATTTCCACTTCGGCGGCCGTGTCGCCATCAAAGTAGGTGGCAACGGTCAAGGCGCCTGCGAACAGGAAAGCCGAGTCGATCGTCGACAACTCGCATTGCCACACCCGGCGCCCCGTTTCGATGTCCAGAAAATGGTAAAAAAAGCCTTTGTAGCCGGATGAATCCGGCTCCGGCCCCTGCGGGCATGCCATCAGGTATCTCAAGCGGTTGCGGGTGATCTTTGCCGCAAATTCGCGGATGAGGACGCCGCGTTCTACAACCACGGGGATGGTCGCCAGCGCCATGCCGATCGCCGCGATGCTTGCCGGTGCGTTCGGTGCTGTCTTGTCGCGCACCAGGCCGTTGTCAGGGTTCGTGCATTGGAGGTAGTACAAAAGGGTCGTGAATTGCAGCCGGCCGAGGTCCTGGTCCGTTGGCAGGCGGTCGAGAGCGGCGTCGGTCGAGAGCGTTTCGGGCATGACGCTAACCGATCATGACGTGGACATCGTGCGTCAGTCCATCTTCTTCAAGCGCGACCGTTCCATTCGCGATAGGTTCACCGTCCAGGGTGATGGAGTGCACACCTCGGCCGATGCCCTTCGCGTTGTCGAAACGGATGCGGTAGGTCGTCGATCCATATCGGTATATGATCTCATAGGCCGGCCAGCTTGCCGGAACGCATGGTTCGAACCGCAGAAACTGTCCTTGCTGGCGAAAGCCAAGGATCGCCTCGAGCGCCACACGATAAAACCAACTGGCCGCTCCGGTGTACCACGTCCATCCGCCACGTCCCGTGTGCGGTGGCGCGCCATAAATATCGGCGGCGACCGCATATGGTTCGACCTTATAGCGTTCGACTTGATCTCTCGTCGCTCCATGACAAATCGGATTAATTAGGTTCCAAAGCTTCAAGGCGAGATCGCCATTGCCTTGCAAAGCTGTCGCCCAGACGACCCAGGTCGCCGCATGCGTATATTGGCCGCCATTTTCGCGGATGCCGGGCACGTACCCCTTGATGTAACCGGGCTGCAGCACGCCTTCGTCAAAAGGCGGATCGAAGAGTTTGATCAGCTTGTCCTCGCTGCGTACAAGCCGGTCGTGGACCGTACGCATGGCCTGCGAAGCGCGTTCCGCATCGGCCTCGCCTGAAATGACGGCCCAGGCTTGCGGGATGGCGTCGATCTGGCATTCGTCGTTCAGGGACGACCCGAGCGGCGTGCCATTGTCAAAATAGGCCCGGCGATACCAGCCGCCGTCCCAGGCGTTGGTCTCAAGGGCTATGCGCAAAGCCTCGGCCCGTTCGCGGCACCACGCGGCGCGGCCTTGATCTCCGCGTGATGCTGAAATCGTGGCAAATGATTTCAGGACCGTGAGGAAAAACCAGCCGTTCCACACGCTCTCCCCCTTGCCTTCGGCGCCGACCTTATTCATGCCGTCGTTCCAGTCACCCGTTCCCATAAGGGGAAGGCCGTGACTGCCCAAACGGTAGCCATGCTCCAGCGCACGGACGCAATGCTCGTAGACGGTGCCGGACTGCTCGCTGGTCGCTGGCTGGTTGAAGTCTTCCTCTTGGTCGTCTCTCAGCAACGGTGACGTGATGAATGGAACCATCTCATCGAGGAGTTGAACGTCGCCTGTCGTGGAAACGTAGTGGTGAACGACAAGGGGTAGGAAATACAAGTCGTCGGTTATCCGAGTGCGCACGCCGATGCCAGACGGTGGGTGCCACCAGTGCTGGACGTCCCCCTCCTCGAATTGGCGCGCCGCCGATCGCAGGATGTGTGAGCGGGCCTCGCTCGGTATGCTGTAGACCAGTGCCATCACGTCCTGCAGTTGGTCCCTGAATCCATACGCGCCGCCAGACTGATAGTTGGACGTGCGCGCCCATACGCGGCATGCCAAAACCTGGTACAACAACCAGCGGTTCATCATCAAGTTCAAGCCCGCGTCCGGCGTCGAGACCTGAATGGCGTTCAGAATGTCATCCCACTGGCGGGAGACAGCCGACAGGCCCGCGGCCGCGCGAACGAGGTCGGCATGCTCCTGGACGAGCCTACGGACCTCATCGAGGCCGGCAGCCTCTCCAAGGACGAAGACAACCTCTCTGCTTTCGCCGGGGGGCAGGGAGATATCCACCATCAGCGCAGCGCAGGGATCCAGTAGCGGACCAAAACGTTCCGCCAGATCTATTCGCTCCAGGGCAGCCGGCTGAAACACGAAACCGTATTTGCCCAGAAACTCTGTACGGTCGGCCGTGGCCGACCTTGCCGGCTGACTGGCGCCTGCAAACGCCAGCTTTCCGGCAAAATCGCCGGCCCAGAGATTATTGGCTACGATCGCACCGGATCTGGCATCACGCTCGCAGACGATCCGCGTTGCTGTCTCTTCGCGCTGCGTCCCAAGCACCCACTCGACGAAATAGGTTGCGGTGACATGCCGAGCGCGGGTGTCCTCGTTGCTAAGCCTGAGGCGTATGATTTTGACCGGATCGTTCGGCGCGACCGATACCGTCAGCTCTTGATTGAGATGACGACTGTAACTTGCATACCGGCTGTAACCTTGGCCGTGACGAACAGTCACGACCGCACCGGGACCGAGCGGTAGGGGCGTCGGCGTCCAGACATCGCCGGTTTCCTCATCCCGCAAATAGAGGACCTCGCCCGGCGCATCCGTAACCGGATCGTTCGACCACGGCGTCAGCCGGTTCATCTGGCTGTTCTCTGACCAGGTGTAGCCAAGACCGGCTTCGGTTGTCAGACAGCCAAAATCGGGGTTTGCGATCACATTGGTCCAAGGCGCCGGTGGCAAGGCGGGGGCTCGGGGTTTGACCGCATCCACGCGCACGACATACTCGCGTCCGTCGGGCGTGAAGCCCCCGAATTCGTTCCAGTGCTGTAAATCCTCGACCAAGTCAGAATGTGGGGCTGCAGGTTGCCCGCTTACCCGAACGGCTAACATCGGCGAAAGAGGTGACAGAGCGGGGGAGGGCAGGTTGAGCTGATCGGCAAGTGTACCGCCGCTTCCCAGCAGGACAATGCGCGCTGCCGCGGCGATGGTCGCCACGTGATCGCTTTCGGTATCGGGTTCGGAAAGCACAAAGATTCCGCCAGGTTTGCCGATCATTTCGGCTTGCGGGCCTGACTGCAGCTTTTCAGTCTGTCGCTTGGCGCTGGCTGCACCACCCTCGTCGAGCAGCACCAGGTCGTATCTCAGGCCCCTCCGACCGGCAAAATCGTGGCCCATCGCCACTTGGTTAACGAAGGCATCATCCCTGTCGCCATTGGCTCGGACAAGCACGATCGGAAGGTCGCCGGAGATACCATGAGTCCACAGAGCGGTTCGATCCAATCGATCTCTCTGGGGCCCAGCCGCCTGCCGCATGGCCGGGTTCGCAAATACGACATTCCCGGCCAGCCGATTGAACAGCGAGACATCGTCAGACTTCAGGTTCGACGTGCGAAGCTCATTTTCGTATTTCTCTGAAGCTTCGGAGAACACTCGCTCGACCGTGTCGAACTTGGCATATCTTTCGGCGATGAGCTGCACGGCTGACTGGTCATCCGCAGCGCCTGTGACGAAGGCCACGCGTGCGTCGGCGCCTGGCGCCAGACGAACCGTCCGCCGCAGGCAGAAAATCGGGTCGAGGACAGGGCCAGTCGTTCCGGACAGCGATGCACCCGCGTCGAATACGACGGGATTGGCTGTTGTCCGGCCTCGGCCAAGAAATCTCAGCCGATCGGTTTCATATTGGACCGCTTGGGAAAGCGGTAGGGTCGATGAAGAAACGTGAACGGCCCAAGTGGCTTTCTCGCCTGCAGCGCGGGGCCTGCGACGCGCAAACAGGGTGCCCGTCGCCTCGTCGAACCGAGTTTCGACAAAAAGCTTGGCAAAGCCCGGATGCGACATGTCCGCGCGACGATTGTTCAAGCAGACTTCGGCATAGCTTGTCAGTTCGAGGGTTCGTTCTCGTGCGCCATGGTTCGTAACTGTAAGCATGCGCACTTCTGCATCCACATCGGCTGCGACACAGATTTTCCAGAAGATTTCGATGTCACCGGCATGACATCGAAATTCGACCCTGTCTCCATGAAAGGCGTGCTCGTAGACATTCGAGGGCCGAAATAAGGGCTGCTTTCCGATGGACCAGAGGTCGTTGTCGGTCAGATCCCGAACGTAACAAAATTGGCCCCAGCAATCGCGGGTGCTGTCCTCGCGCCACCGGGTAATGTCGAGGCCTTGCCACATTCCGTAACCGGCCCCGGCGGCTGTGACCAGCACACCGTACTGATCGTTGGAAAGCAACGCGACCGCGGAGCTCGGATTCGCCAGCTCCGCGTCGCTATCGTGTCTCGCCGCCTCGGGCGTGCTGTGGCCGTGAATTGATTTTACCATCAACGTTTTCCCCTTCAGAACGACGACACCCGCTTCGAAAGCACGACCATCACCAACTGCCGGCAGCTCTCCCGCACACTACTCAGAGACTTGTCCATTCCAGACCCTCACTGCGGGTATCTCGTGGTAGTAGGTGAGGACGCTCACGTGCCGGTATTCAGGAGAAAATGCTGTCCGGCACGCGGTGGCAGGCCAATCCATCGCGCTGCAAGCACGCGCAGCCGCAGCCTGTGCGCGCGCCACGACTTGATCCACTCGAGCACCCACTTGCCTCGGCGTCTCGCCTCCGGGGCATCCATCGCGGAAAATCAACCAACCCGGTCTTTTCGCCTGAATTTGCTGGGGCATCAGGCCCTCATATTCGCCGTAGTTCCACTCCATCAAGCCCGGATCAATGACGGCCTCGGCGCCGAACCCCACCAAGTCACACGTCTCCCGTGCCCGCTGCAGCGGACTCACAAGAACGAGCGCGAACGGTTGCCGAGCCAACAGCGGCCGCATCCGTTCCGCTTGTCGTCGTCCGTTGTCCGTCAAGGGGACTTCTGTCGTGCCCGTGTGTTGCCCGCTCAGGCTCCACTCGGTCTCCCCATGCCTGATCACGAATACTTTCACGTCCAGCCCTCCTGGCTTAGACGTTGTCTGCCTCTGTCGATCGCAGCTCTCCCAAGGCCGCCGACTGTCCCCACATCCAGCCCGAGATTCCCGGCACGTCGTCGCCATATTTTTCGATGTGCTGCCGGTGTTCGATCAGCTTGTGGTGAATTGCCTGTTTGAAATAGGCAGCGCGCGCACCCAGTTGCGGCAGCCGGTCAATCACGTCCTCGACCAGATGGAAGCGATCCATTTCATTCAGCACCACCATGTCGAACGGCGTCGTCGTCGTGCCTTCTTCCTTGTAGCCGCGGACGTGCAGATTGCCGTGGTTAGTGCGGCGGTAAGTGAGCCGGTGGATGAGCCAAGGATAGCCATGGAAGGCGAAGATGATCGGCTTGTTCTTCGTGAACAGCGCATCAAAATCGCGATCCGACAGTCCGTGCGGATGCTCTTTCGGCGGCTGCAGCTTCATCAGGTTCACGACGTTGATGACGCGCACCTTCAGCTCCGGCAGGTGCTTCCGGATCAGATCGACTGCCGCAAGCGTCTCGAGCGTTGGAACGTCGCCGCAGCATGCCATCACGACGTCAGGCTCGGTGCCCTTGTCGTTGCTTGCCCATTCCCAAATGCCAAGGCCTTCACTGCAATGCTTGATGGCCTGATCCATCGTCAGCCACTGCGGGGCAGGCTGCTTGCCGGCGACAACGACGTTGACGTAGTTGCGGCTGCGCAGGCAGTGATCGGTCACGGAGAGCAGCGTATTGGCGTCCGGCGGCAGATAAACCCGGACGACATCTGCCTTCTTGTTGACCACATGATCGATGAACCCTGGGTCTTGATGGCTGAAACCGTTGTGGTCCTGCCGCCAGACGTGGGAACTCAGGAAGTAGTTAAGCGAGGCGATCGACCGCCGCCATGGGATCTCGTGGCAGACCTTCAGCCACTTGGCGTGCTGGTTGAACATCGAGTCGATGATGTGGATGAAGGCTTCGTAGCAGGAGAAGAAGCCATGCCGGCCGGTTAGCAGGTAGCCTTCCAGCCAGCCTTGGCATTGATGCTCGCTGAGTACCTCCATCACCCGGCCGTCGGGCGCCAGATGATCATCCTCCGGATAGATCTCCGCCATGTAGCAGCGGTTGGTGACTTCCAGCACATCCTGCCAGCGATTGGAGTTGTTCTCATCGGGGCTGAACAGGCGGAAGTTGTTGCTCTCCATGTTCATCTTCATGATATCGCGGAGAAACGCGCCCATCGTCCGCGCCGACTCGGCGATGGTTGCCCCGGGGCTCGGCACGGATACCGCGTAGTCCCGGAAGTCGGGCATCTTCAGGTCCCGCAGCAGCAATCCGCCGTTGGCATGCGGGTTGTCGCTCATTCGCCGATGCCCCGCCGGGGCAAGCGTTGCCAGCTCCGGTTTGAACCGGCCTCCGTCGTCAAACAGTTCCTCGGGGCGGTAGCTCTTCATCCATCCTTCGAGAATGCGGATGTGCTCTGGCTTGTCCATGTCGCCCATCGGCACCTGGTGCGACCGCCAATAGCCCTCGGACTTCTTGCCGTCTATCTCAGGCGGGCAGGTCCAGCCCTTGGGTGTGCGGAAAACGATCATCGGCCACATGGGACGTTTCACGTTGCCTCTGGTGCGCGCATCCGCCCAGATTTCCTGGATATCAGCCATTGCGGTGTCAAGTACGCCTGCCAGTTGCTGGTGCACGCTCGCGGGGTCATCGCCCTCGACGAAATACGGTGTGTACCCCATGCCTTCGAAAAATTTTCTCAGCTCGTCGCGAGGAATGCGGGCAAGGAAGCACGGGTTGGCGATCTTGTAGCCGTTTAGGTGCAGGATCGGCAACACGCACCCGTCGCGAGCGGGATTTAGGAACTTGTTGCCATGCCAGCCTGTCGCAAGTGGCCCCGTTTCGGCTTCCCCGTCGCCGACAACGCAGGCGACAATCAGATCTGGGTTGTCGAACGCCGCGCCGTAGGCGTGGCTGAGGGCATAACCCAGTTCGCCGCCCTCGTGGATGCTGCCGGGTGTCTCCGGAGCAACGTGACTGGGGATGCCGCCGGGGAAGCTGAACTGTTTGAACAGCCTTCTCATGCCTTCCGTGTCTTGGCCAATGTTGGGGTAGACTTCGCTGTAGGTGCCTTCGAGATAGGCATGTGCGACCAGCGACGGTCCGCCATGTCCCGGTCCAATAACGTAAATCATGTCAAGATCATCGCGTTTGATAACGCGATTGAGGTGAACGTAGAGCATGTTCAAACCTGGCGACGTGCCCCAGTGACCAAGCAGCCGTGGCTTTATGTGCTCGCGCCTTAGCGGTTCTTTGAGCAGCGGATTGTCGAGAAGATAGATCTGGCCAACGGAGAGGTAGTTCGATGCCCGCCAATAGGCATCCATTGACTGCAATTCTTCCGTCGAAAGGGGGCCGCCCGTTGGCATGTTCTCGTTTACAGCGCCCTTTGCATCTCGTGCCGTCTTGAGCGAAACCATGGGTACCTCCTCCTCTGAGCCCAGATTGCTACGGTAAGATCTTCCACGGTGAGAAATCGTCGATTTTTTTAACTGGCTAGCGACTGAGGTGAACGCCCCGGCATGGCGGAAGGGATGCTGGCGGCAAGGCACAATCCGTAGCGCGGTCGTTATCGACCGATTATTTGCCACATGCAGCGTGTTTGGACATCAGCCTGAAACGCTGGCGCGCTCGTGACTATCCCGCATGCCTCTGTTTCCTATGCCCCGCTCAGCTCTCCAAAACGGCTTCGTGCCAAGCCGCAAATATTCAAGCGTGCTAATATTCGCACAAAATGCATCCGAAGCACAGTTAAAATCGAAGGTACTTGAGGTTTAATCCGAAGGCGTGATGGCAAATCCTTTCGGATCTTCGGAGAAGTGCTCAACCACTCCTCTCACGCCGCGAACACTTTCGGCAGCAACGCGCGCCGCCTTCTTGCACTCTGCCGTGTCAACGTTTCCCCATAGGTGAGCCACACCGTCGGTTACGGCTACGGTCACGTCTTTTCCGAGAAGACCCGTATTTTCGCTGAGCCGTATCGCAATGCTGCGACGGATGGCTTCGTCACCTCGCGCGGTTTCGTCTAGGTCGGCTGTGACAATCACTTTCAGAAGATCTGCACGACTGATGATGCCGACCAGCACGCCCTCTCTCATCACGGGAATGCGCTTGATGCCATGCTGCTGCATCAACCCAGAAACCTGCCCAAGCGACGCGTCCTCTTCCACGACCACTGGGTCGCGGCTCATGACGTCAGCAACCCTCCACGCGTTACTCTTAACGTAAGCCGTGGCTTTCTCCTCGGCGGTAAGTGCCGACGTTCCGAGTTCGGCAATGGCTCCCCGCCCTAACTCCGTTCTGCGCAGCAGATCACCCTCACTGATGATCCCGACGAGGCAACCCGCATCATCGATGACCGGAACACCACTAATGTGATTAATAAGCATGACCTCGGCGGCTCGCCTGACACTGTTATCCGGTGATACCCCGACAACCTTTGTGATCATCACATTTTTTACTAGCATCACCGCTATGACCTCCCCCTGAGGGCACCGAGGATGCAACAAGATAAACCTGGTGCGGGTGTTCGACAACCAATTTACCGGCTTTTGTTGCGGCTGTGCCTCAGGTCCGGTTCACCACCTCCACGTCCACCCGCCATCCTCACCGCATTCCAAGACAGCGTCGTGGCAATCGCGCAGGGCGTCGGTTTCCGCTTATTGATGCTGTTGATCGAATTTTCGGAAAGTTTCCGCATGATCCTATGAAGTTGTTCGAGACCAAGTGTCGTGTCGATTCGATCCAGGAAAGCGAACCGCGGCGCGGCGAGAAGAATTACCGACGAGTGCAAGGAGTTGTTGCTCCTGCAGCAAAGCAACATTTCCCAGTCGTTGCTGCGCCAGATTCTCGTGCGCAACGAGCGCGCATGGCAGCCAGAGCTGCAAGATCAGACCGGAACGAACGCAAGAATGCCCCTCAGAGAATCACGACGTGATCAAAATTCTCTGCAAACTAGGATGGTGGAAATGAAGAATGCAACTGGGTTCTTTCCGGTAAATAAAATCTCAACGTGTATGTGACAAACATGCGATGAAGCCTGTGGAGGAAGGAGCGGTTCAGTCGCCGACGTAACGATTGATGCTTCGCAAGCGTCTGTGAGATCGCCAGCCGCTCGCCGTCAGGTGCGGAGACGCTCCTTGCAGATATCCTCAACGAGCGCCTGCAAGTCCTTCACGTGCGTGACAAGCCACTGCAGCTCTTCATTGCTGATTGCGTATTTCGACGAGTACCGCGCCTCGACGTAAGCCCGCGACAAAAGCTCAAAGCAGCGGCGGGCAAAGCGGGTATCGCGCGGCCAGGCGGCGACCAGCCGCGCATCGGCGCTTTCGGCTTGCGAGCGCAGCACCTTGATGCGGTGCGATTTCGGACTGTATAGCGTCAGAGTCAGTAAGACGCAGTGATATGCTGTCTCCGCCGCCTGGTGGAGATTGAACGCTGCGTGGCGCAGCACGTGATCTTGAATACTTGTCTCCGCAAGCTTCACTGAGTGTTGCGATAACGGAAACCACTGATCGAAATACCGCTGTGCCTCGGCCTTTGCCTCCTCCGGTGTCAGCGCCTTCGGCTGGGCGAGGGGATGGCCGGGCTCCTCGTAGAGCACGATGCCGTCTTTGGCGATATCGGTAAAGAACGGTCGGCCGCGTGCCAACTGGTCGTTGACGTCCGAGAGGCAGTGCACGATCGGGATAACCGGTGTTTCGATCCGGTGGCTGATCTGCTCCTGCAACAGCCGTTCTTCCAGCGCCTCCCACAGCTCATGCTCTTCGGCAAAGCTCTTGGTGTTGACGACGATCAGAAGGTCATAGTCGGAGCGGTAGCCGCTTGAGCGATCCTCAACCCAGTCGCCGCGGGCGTACGAGCCGTAGAGCATCACCTTGAGCACCCTGCCGGCCGCCTTTTTTCCGGACAGCTTGGTGGCACGGAACTGCTCGACCTCGAAAAACAGGATCTGCAGAACCCGGGCAAGCTCGCGGCGCTTCTTGTCGGGCAGGTGGTCGAGATGGTCTGTCAGGGTCACTGCCGCATCAAAGCCTTCGGTGGGAATCGTGTCCATCGTAGCGGGTCGTGGGTTGTTGCGCATATAAACTCTTTACGAGAATCGCATATTTAATGCAACCTGAAAACTAGACAGCAGCAAATGCCGTAACTGGTCCGTATGGCTGCATGCAACCCGTGAAACCTCGTCCGATTCTCTCACCTTCCGCCCATTGGCGCTTCGGCACCGCCGAAATAGGGTTCATCAAGCGGATTTAGCGAGGCTTCGATCTCACGGACTTCTTGCTTTAGCATATTGACGAGCTGCGGGAGCCGCTCCGGAGTTAAACGGGCGCTCGTCAAATTGATGGCAAGAGCTGCAACTGCGTCGCGCTTAGGGGGAAGTATGGGAACGGCAATTGCCGAGATGCCGGCCACAAGCTCCCCTTGGTCGACCGAGTAACCTTGCTTCCGAATTGCCACCAGCACTTCCCGCACCTTAGCCACGCTTAAATGGCTGTAATGACCATAAAGCGGCGCATTGGTCGCAATGACCACATCAGCTTCCGGTGGCGGCAGGAAGGCCAGGATCGCCTGGCTCGCCGGGCCGACGCCCATCGGGATCTGCCCGCCGATGTGACCGGTCAGGCTGTCGATGACGTAGGTTCCCTGCTGGCGATCGACACAGATGGTATTAAAACCCGCCCGCGCCATTAGGAAGACCGAATCCCCCGTGGCTGCCGACAGGCGCATGAGCGCCGGGCGCGCGACCTTGCGCAGTCCGGTTCCATCCGCTGCGGTCGCTCCTAGGGCAAAAAGCGCGAGACCGAGGCGGTAACGGCGCGTCTCCCGCTCACGCTCGATGAGGCCATGCCGTTCCAAGGCGCTGACAATGCGGTGGGCCGTCGACTGCTTCAGTCCCATGACCTCCGCTATCGTCGCCATATTTGCACCGGATTGGCCGGCATCACCAAGGAACTTCAAGATCGCGACGCCCCTGTCGAGTAGTTGTGTACCCGTTGCCGCGACCTCTTCCTTTGCCATGCTATCCTCGTCCGATGATGTCTTCTTGACTCCTATAGCAAAAGCGGCTCGGCGCGCAAAACTACAACGCGAACTCGAGTGCCGCGAATAGCTCCTTCAGGTTCGCACTGGCATCTAAGGCGGCTATGGCTTGTTTGATAATCTGCATTTGACCAGGGCGCGCTGGTGATAGATGGCTCAGATGATCGAATTTTGCCTCCAGGTCTGCCAGTAAGAGTGGGTTTGCCGGTTCGCCGAGTGGCGTGATAACCTCTTGAGTATATTGACCGACGCTTGTCGTCAGAGTCACACGCGACGGCGTCGACTCGGGAAAGGATCGGCTGTAGTCTTCCGCTGCGGTCAGCCGGACTTTTCGCGAAAGCGCCAACACTTGGTCGTCAACCAGGTGGCGGTCGTCAAGTGGCAACAGAGACACGGGACCGTGAACCAGCGCGAGCGCGATACAGAATGGAATGCTATATTGTGCCGCTTCGTTCGTTTCCGGTTCACATTGGTTCGGAAGCGTCAATGCGCGTTCGAATGTTTCGACGGTTATCGCCTTGATATTTTCAGACGCCAATGAATGCGTCCGCTTGATTTCAAGTGCCGCATCGATCGCTGCGTGCGCCCAGCGGCAGCAGCTATACCGCTTGAAATAGACCTGACCTATGGTCCAGTCCCGCCCGAGCCGACCGGTGAGCTTCAAGTGATCATATTGTGCCGGTTCGTCAAGGATGTCCAACGGTCCTCGATGGCCATGAGCTGCCAATGCGACCGCTTTCAATGCGTTGGCAGTGGCCCACGGAATGCCCTCTTTGACGGTGTGACCAGAGCGCGTCCAGCCGGTTGCGGATTGGCTGGTCGACGTCTGTCCGGCAATTGCCATGGCATGGGCGATCGACGATGCAGGAAGACTTTGAAGCCAGGCAGCGGCCGCCGCGACACCATAACCGCACCAAAGGCCGCTGTCGGTTGTGCGCAGGCCGCCGATATTTCGAGACGCAGCAACCCTGATGGCAACCTCATAGCCGAGCGCAATAGCAGTGAGAAGCTGATCTGCATTGCAGGCAACGGTCTCGCCAACCGAAAGCACGGCTGGAATGATCGCAGCGCCCGGATGTCCTGCTGCCCCTCGATGGCCATCGTCGAGGTCCAGCGCAGCGGCATAGGTGGAATTCGCGAAGGCCGCACCGGCTGTCGGCAAGCGTCGCGTGGAAAACCATAGGCCCGCTGGTCCTTCTCCCCATAATTCCCGCGCCGCATCGCGAGACGCCGATCCGGCCGGGGTGGAAGCTCCGGCGGCGGCGACGCCTATCAGGTCCAGCAGCGCCTTTTGCGCGGCGTTGAATGCATCAGGTGCCGTGGTGGTGGCATGGCAGAACTCCGCCAACTCCGTGACAATCATTTTCAATGAACACTCCCTCTTAAATACTACCTGAAGGCGTGCCTAAGTTTAAGGCACGTCATGATTTATCTCACCATTATACGATAGTGTGTGTAATTGACATCCACAATATGGGAAAATATCTTTGAAGCACATTCATTATCGACGGACCACCGAAAAGGCTCCGCAAATGTTTCAAAGACTGCCACACGTTATCCGCGAGAGATTCATCGTCCAGGTCGATGGCCATCCTGTCGACGCCTATGAAGGCGAGACGATCCTGTCGGCGCTGCTATCGGGGAAGGGCTTCGTCCGCCATTTTGAGTTCAGGTCCGAGAGACGCGCAGGCTTTTGCCTTATGGGCGCCTGCCAGGACTGCTGGCTCTGGCACGTATCCGGGGAGCGCGTCCGTGCCTGCACCGAACGCGTTACGCCGGGCATGCGTCTCGCGACATCCCAGCCGGGGAGCGTGCGATGAACTCAGATGACCCAATCGTGATTATTGGAGCCGGCCCCGCCGGGATCAGCGCGGCAAAAACGCTCGCCGGGGCCGGCGAGCGGCCGCTCGTGATCGACGAAAATGCCTGTCCAGGCGGACAGATCTTTCGTCGTCCGCCTCCAGCATTTGCCCGGAGCGAAACGCAGCTTTACGGTTTCGACGCGTCCCGGGCCCGCCGGCTGAAGTCGACGTTCGAGGCAATTGCGCCATCGATCGAATATCAAGCAGAGACATTCGTCTGGTCGATTGAGGACAGAAGACTTCATCTCTCGACCGCCGGGACCCTGAAAAGCATACCGTTCGGGCGGATTCTCCTCGCCACCGGCGCTATGGACAGGATCATCCCCATTCAGGGTTGGACGGCGCCGGGCGCCTTCAGTCTCGGTGCAGCGCAGATCGCGTTGAAGGCGCAGGCCAACGTCATCGGTCGACGCATCGTCTTCATCGGGACAGGTCCGCTCCTTTATCTCGTAGCATACCAATATGCGAAGGCTGGCGCGAAGGTCGTAGCCGTTCTGGACTCAAGCAGGCCATTTTCCAAGATCATGGCACTTCCAGCTCTGCTGACCGATATCTCGAACCTCTCCAGGGGGCTATTTTATGTCGGTCAGCTGCTTCTCAGGGGCGTCAAGGTCCAAACAGCGATAGCGCCGATCGAAATCGTCACCAGCGATCGTGGCGTGACCGGCATCCGCTATGAGCAAAGTGCTCAACAACGGCAGTTGGACTGTGATGCTGTCGCGATTGGATACGGTTTGAGAGCGGAAACGCAGCTCGCTGATCTGCTTGGGCTCTCGTTTCACTTCGATCGTCACCAGCGGCAATGGTTGCCAGTGACCGACGGTGCGGGACGAACATCGGTTCCGCACGTTTACATCGCTGGCGACGGGGCGGCTGTTCGTGGAAGTGAGGTTGCTGAATGGGAGGGAGAACTCGCAGCATTAAGTCTGCTCGAAGACATTGGCCGTGGCGCTCAAAAACGGGCTGCAGTCTTGCGCGGGAGGATCGACTCATTATCCGCGTTCAGGCGTGCGCTCGACGAGCATCTTTTTCCCTTCCCGCACCAGTTCGCCGTCACGATCTCTGACCAAACCACCGTCTGCCGTTGTGAGGGAATCACGGCCGGGCAAATCCGCGAAACCGTGGCCACAACGGGTGAGGGGGACATCAACCGTATCAAGGCGTTCAGCCGCTTGGGCATGGGGCGCTGTCAAGGCCGCCTTTGCGGCACGGCCGCCTGTGAATTGATCGCCGCGACGGCGTGTGTGGACATTTCTGCCCCTGGGCGCCTGCGTGGCCAGGCGCCACTGAAACCGATTCCGCTCTCTATCCTTGCAGGAGGTGGTCGATGACGAGCTTCGACGTCGCGATCGTCGGCGGCGGCCTTGCAGGCTGCTCAGCCGCCTTGCATGCCCGACTTAAGGGCGCATCTGTGATTCTTCTGGAGCGTGGACGATGCGGCGCTCAGGCAAGCGGCGTGAACTATGGCGGCGTCCGGCAACAGGGCCGCCATCCAGCGGAGCTACCGCTTGCCTGCCGAAGCCGGCGGATCTGGGGAAGATTGGCTGAGCTCGTAGGGAGCGACTGCGAGTTCACGGCTACCGGGCACCTGAAACTCGCACGCAACGACGCAGACATGCAAAGCCTTCTTGCCTATCGCGATATTGCGCGGGACCACGGCATCGATCTCGAAATTCTGAGCGCTGCGGACCTGCGGTCCCGCTATCCCTATCTCGCCGGCGGCTATAGCGGTGCCTCGCTCTGTGCTGCGGACGGACAGGCAAATCCAAGGCTTGTGGCGCCGGCCTTTGCGCGCAAAGCGAAGGAGCTGGGTGCCATCGTCCGTGAGCAATGTGAGCTGGAGCAGGCTGAGAAAGTTGCCACTGGATTTCGGCTTTCGGTCAAAGGCGAAACCCAAGCAATCAAGGCGCGCCGCTTGATCAATACAGCCGGCGCTTGGGGCGCAAGGATCGCGCGCTGGTTCAGCGACGATGTCGATGAGCAAGTCATGGCGCCTAACATGTGCGTGACAGAACCGGTTGCGCCGCTGATCGGGCCGAACCTCGGGATTTGCGGTGGATCCATCTACCTTCGCCAGACCCAAAACGGCAGCGTCGTATTCGGCGCCGGCCTCGGTATCGCAGACGCCGGCTGTCTTCGGGCTCGGCCGCTCGCAGATGTCAGCATGGACGCTGCTCGCGCTGCAGTCGCCATGGTGCCGCAGCTTACAAATGTCCTCGTGGTCAGGACTTGGACAGGTATCGAAGGCAGAATGCCGGATGGGCTACCGGTCGTCGGGAAGAGCCCTAAAACCGAGGGCTTGTTCCACGCCTTTGGCTTCTCCGGTCACGGCTTCCAGCTCGGCCCTGCCGTCGGTGCGGTACTTGCCGAACTTTGCCTCGATGGCACCTCACCAACACCAATCGACGGACTGTCACTGGCCCGCTTCGATCCGGTCCCGTCATCGGCTGCCGCGTCATCGATCTAACCAAAACAGAGAACCAAGAAAGGGAACTTCAATGAACGTTGCAAGAAAGCTCTTACCGGCCATCATTACGATCACGCTTGCAGCTACCGTCCCCGCGGTGGCCGGTCCAGATACCTCCGCCTACAGATTGAGCGAGCCGGGGATGCTGTCGGTCGCCATCACAGGCGATATGCCTGGGCTTGTCGCGCGCGACGGCAAGCTTGTCGGCTATGATGGCGAGATCCTGCAGATCGCGGCCGAACGCCTCGGTCTGGCGGTCAAACCTGTTCCCATGGAATGGTCGGGCGCGATCGCCGCGGTCCAGACCGGCCGCGTCGACTTGATTGGTGGAAACGTTGCCTGGACGGAACAACGTGCCGCAACCCTCTCTTTGACGGACCCGACAGGCTATTTCCGGAACGGCATCACCGGTAAGACAGATGCAGGGTGGCATAGCCTTGAGAGTTTGGAGCAGAAGAAAGTCGGCTCAATCACCGGATTTTCTTTTCTGCCGGAGTTGCGCCGCATAACCGGTCTTCAGCTGTCACTTTACGATAGCTCCGACGCCGCGATCCGCGACATTCTTGCCGGGCGTATCGACGCGCTGGTCGGCGATCCGCCGGTGATCGACTACGCGATTGCCATGAATCCCGGCTGGGGCCTGACGAACAAACCGTTCACCGATAACGATCCCGATTTTCCGCTGCTGACCAGGATCGGCAGGCAATACGTCTTCGGCCTCAGCCAGGACAACCAGGCCCTTGCCGACGCCCTGAGCGGCGAGATCCGCAAGCTTTGGGAAAGCTGCGAGGTCCGGGTCATCGGCAAACGATATGGCAACGTCAACGACGCCAACTACACCCCGTCTCCCGACAATTTCAGGGTAGGGGTCGATCGGCCGGAAGGCTGGACGCCGCCGAGTTGCTCCAAATGAGATCAGCTCCTTTAGTGCTGATGAGCGGCCCAGCCGCTCATCGCAACTCCTGAGGTCGCAGTCATGCAAAACCCTGTTCTGCTTTCAGTCGCCAATCTCAAAAAGTCCTTTGGCAGCTTTCCGGTTCTCAAAGGCGTGTCCTTCGAACTGTCACGGGGAGAATGTATCGCGATCATCGGCCCGAGTGGTTCTGGAAAATCCACCTGCCTTCGCGCGATCAACTATCTGGAACCTCCCTCAAGCGGCGAAATTCGGCTTGAAGGCCGACTGATCGGCAAGCACGAAGATGGTCGGCGCATGAGCGATGCAGAGCTTGCTCCGCAAAGAGCCGACATGGGAATGGTCTTTCAGAGCTTCAATCTTTGGCCGCATCTCGACGTTCGGTCGAACATCACGTTGCAACCTCGGAAGGTTCGGAAGATGCCCTCCAAGCAGGCTGCGGAGCTTTGCGACGCTGTGCTCGCAAAAGTGCACCTGAGCGAAAAGGCATCACAAATGCCCCATTGCCTATCGGGAGGCCAGCAGCAGCGAGTAGCGATCGCCCGCTCGCTTGCTCAGCAGCCGAAGCTTCTGCTCTTCGACGAACCGACGTCGGCTCTCGATCCTGAGCTCGTCGGCGAAGTCTTGACGGTTATTAAGGAGCTTGCGCGCGAAGGCATGTCGATGGTGCTCATCACCCACGAGATCGCTTTTGCCCGCGAGGTTGCTGATCGCATCTTGTTCATGGATGGCGGTGTGATCATCGAGGAGGGCCCCGCGCCGCAGCTTCTCGACCAGCCGCAGCACCCACGCCTGAAGCAATTTCTTTCGGCAATGGGCCTTCGGGAGGTCGCCTGATGGATCATGATCTTCTTGTCCGCATCGTCGCGGCACTAGGTTCTGGTGTTATGGTGACCTTAGAGGTGACGGCCGGGGCCCTTGTCCTTGCAGTGGGACTGGGATTGGCGCTAGCGGCGATCCGTCACCTCTGGCCGCGGCGCGATGTCGATCTTGCGATCAGCTCTTACGTCGAGCTCTTGAGAAATATCCCGAGCCTCACGTTTCTTTTCCTGCTCTATTTCGGTCTTGCCGCCGTTGGAGTGCGTTTGCCGGCTCTGACGGCTGCCATCGTCGGGTTAGGCCTGATCGGTGCTGCGGTGGTCGTCGATATATTTCGGGCTGGTTTTCAGGCGGTTCCCCAGGGGCAACGCGAAGCCGCCGCCGCGATCGGCCTCAAGCCTCTTCAAGCCTTCCGCCTCGTTATCCTGCCGCAGGGGCTGCGCATCGCCTTCGCGCCGCTCGGCAACTACGCGGTCGCGCTCGTCAAGGATACATCTCTAGTTGCAGCAATCGCGGCGCCGGAAGTGATGTTCAATGCCCGGCAACTCGTCAATGAGACGTTCCAGACGACGCTGGTCTATGGCTGTGCAGCTCTTGTTTACCTGGTGATCACTTTTAGCCTTGGCCAGGCAGTCCGCTGGGTCGAGCAGAGGACGGCGTACTGAGATGATTTCGTTTGTCAGCACCATATTTGAGAATTTCCCGGATTGGGGACCGCGCCTGCTGGATGCTGGTTGGGTCAGTTGTATTCTGACGATATGCGGTTTCCTGCTGGCGTTTCCGCTTGGAATCGCCATCGAGTTTATCCGCACGCGACGCTCGCCGATCTTTCGTCTGAGTGCTGACGCCTATGTCTCGGTCATGCGCGGAGTGCCAATCCTCGTCATCCTGTACCTTTTGTACTTCGCGCTTCCGGAAGCGGGCATTGCGCTTCCATCGTTGCTGGCCGGTATTCTCGGCCTCGCGCTCGTCTACAGTGCCTACCTCGCAGAAGTGTTTCGCGCTGGCTTCGCCGCGGTCCCCTCTGGTCAGAGAGAGGCAGCGATGGCATCCGGTCTTAGACCCTGGCAAACGTTCCGGCTCATTTTGCTGCCGCAGGTGGTCCGTAAGGTACTTCCGCCGCTGCTCATCAACCTGGTTTCCCTTCTCAAGGACAGCTCCATCTGCGCGTTGATCGCCGTGCCCGAACTGACGCTTACCTCGCGCGCGATCATGTCGGAGAGCTTTCTTCCTCTGCATATCTTTATCGTGACGGCGTGTGGCTACTTCATCATCGCCTGGCCGGCATCTCTGGCCGTCCGCAACCTTGAACGTTGGCTTTCCAGGCGCGCGGAAGGGTCGAAGACCGCTCGATCAAGGCAAGATTTGCTCGCCAAGCCCGCCTGAGATTTCCCGAAAATCAATAATCGCCTCTGCGTCGTCAAATACGGAGACTGCAAATGAAGAAGTTCATCAACGCCCCGGAGAGTTACGTCGACGACATGTTGACAGGACTCGTCATGGCTCACCCGGACATCGTGAGGAAGGGGAAGCACGGGCGCACCCTTGCACGCCGCGATGGTGTCTCAAAGGGGCGTGTGGGGATTGCAACGGGTGGCGGTGCCGGGCACCTGCCTTTGTTTGCCGGTTATCTCGGCGACGGCTTTGCCGACAGCTGTGCCGTCGGCAACGTCTTTGAAGGACCAAACCTGCAATCCTGCGTCGATGCGATCAACCTGGCCGACGGTGGCAGCGGAGTTTTGCTCCTCTACGGAAACTATGGCGGTGACAGAATGAACTTCGATATGGCGAGCAGGCTTGCCGCGGCAAATGACATCGAGACCGTGCTTGCGACCGACGACATAGCAAGCGCCAGCCGCGAGGAAATATCAAAGCGGCGTGGCGTTGCGGGCATCGTGTTCGCCTATAAAGCGGCGGGCGCCGCCGCAAAAGCCGGCGCGAGCTTGAAGGACGTTGCGGAGATTGCACGGCGGACGGTGGCGCGCACGCGGACGATCGGCCTCGGAATGAAGGGTTGCCGCTTGCCGGGGGCGACCGGCGAAGTTTTCGAGCTCGGCGATGACGAAGTTGAGCTTGGCCTTGGAATTCACGGAGAGCCCGGTCTGTGGCGCAAGCCAATGGCGTCTGCCAACGTGCTCGTCGACGAAATGATTAGTCGACTTCTCGAAGAGCGGCCTGACGAGACGGATTCCAGTCGCCTGGCCGTAATGGTGAATGGTCTTGGGGCAACGCCTTTGGAGGAACTGTACATCGCCTATCAGCGCGCTGGAAAAGTCCTTGCGGAGCAGGGGCTTCACGTTGTCATGCCCATGGTCGGTCCATTTGCCACCTCAATGGAGATGGCCGGTCTGTCGATCACCCTATGCTTCTTGACTGACGAGCTTGAGAAACTGCTGGCAGCTCAGGCGAATTGCCCGTTCTGGAGGGTCCAATGACTTGCCTCACATCGAATGACCTGTGGCATCTTCTTCAACGCGCTGCCAACGCAATGACAATTCTCGAAGAGCCGCTTAATGCTGCGGACCGGGAATTGGGCGATGGTGACACCGGAACCATGTTGACACGGCTGCTAAGGGCTCTCGCAGGCGTCGATATCCGAGGCACAAGCTTAACTGAGGCCTTTGGCACGCTTGCCTCGGCCGCGGGCGAAAGCACAGGATCGAGCCTTGGCACGCTTCTCAGCGCCGCCCTCTTTGCAATGTCGCAACAAACAAGATCACATACCGACCCACTGCCGGCGTCAGAGACTGCGATTTTGTTGAGGTCCGCTCGCGATGCCATGCTGGAGCTTGGAAAATCGCGGCTCGGTGACAAGACCATTATCGATTCCGTCGATGCGGTTGCGGCGTCTATTGATGGCTTAGCACGTTGGCCCGACATAGCGGCTGCTACCGTCGAGGCAGCAGAGGCGGTGCTCTTGCGTTTCAGGGGACGTCCATGCCGTGTGGGTCGGGCACGGATGTGGCCCGAGAAAAGCCAAAGTCTGGATGACCCCGGGATGGTCACATTCGAGGCACTCCTGAGAAGGATCGTTCTGCCGGAGCTTTGTGGTCGAAGGAGCGAGATGCCTAAATAACTGCGCTGGAGAATTCCGCTATTGCGGCGATCGCGGGCATTGAAGGCGAGTGAGGGCGGTCTCTAAGCGTAGAATTCGAACCAACCTCAATCTGTTCACGAGTTTATAGTTTCTTCCCCTTTAGCCGTGAAGTGGTCGCGATTTTCTTCTTGCGAGTCGGGAGGTGAAACGACATAACGCACGGTAGAGTAGAATGAGCGGGCGGGGATTTAATGACGGGCATTATTACTTCCACAGAGAATGTGAGCTTGACTGGAGATCAGAGGATTGACGGGCTTCTCAGCGGTTATGCGTGGGACGGAACGATAACGTATGCATTTCCCACCAGCTCGACCTCGTACTCGTACAATGGCGAGAAAGACTACAGTTTCTCTTCAATTTCCTCACAGCAGCAGTCTGCTGCCTTGTTCCTCATGGAGCAATCCTATGGAAACACGGCGAATGACGGTTTTTCTGTAGAAGGCTTTACTAACGCCAACTTTGCCGTCGGGAACGTGGACACCGCATCGGTGCGATTCGCTCAGTCGTCGGACCCCAGTCTCCCGACGGCAGGAGCCTATTATCCAAGCACAGATAGCTGGGGTGGCGATGTCTGGTTCGGGACGGAATATGCAGGCACAGAAAGTGATTATCGGTTTCCGGAGTTCGGCAACTATGCAGGACATACGTTGGCGCATGAACTGGGTCATGCTCTTGGCCTGAAACATGCTCACGAACCGGATAGCAATCCGACGGTCGTGCCCAGCAACTACGATTCTGTCGAATATACGATCATGACTTACCGTACGTATATCGGAGACGACGTAAATGGCTACGATTACGAGCAGAATGGCGCGCCACAGTCCTTCATGATGCTCGACATCGCCGCCCTACAGGAAATGTATGGTGCGGACTATACGACCAACAGTGGCAATACCATCTATAAGTGGAAGCCGAACGAAGGCGTCACCTATGTCGACGGCGTCGTGGCCATCACGCCCGATGACAACAGGATCTTTGCAACTATCTGGGACGGCGGCGGTGTCGACACCTATGATCTGAGCGCCTACACCACCCGCCTTACAATCGACCTGCGACCAGGCGGCTACTCGGTCTTTTCCCAGGGCCAGTTGGCCGATCTGAACGGTGGCCCGAATAGCGGCCACGCTCGCGGTAACATTTTCAACGCTCTTCTTTATCACAACAATCTTGCGTCGTTGATCGAGAATGTTCAGGCAGGCTCCGGCAACGACACCATTGTCGGCAACGAAATGGCCAATACCCTTCGGGGCAATGCCGGAAATGATTCGCTTGACGGCAGTGCAGGCAATGATTGGTTGATCGGTGGCGCCGGCGCCGACCAGCTTGTTGGCGGAAGCGGCGTCGACACCGCTGGCTATGCTACCGCGACTGCGGGCGTTAAGGTCAGTTTGCTGAACAGCTCGGTGAACACCGGGGATGCTGCTGGAGACAGCTATTCCTCGATTGAAAACCTGGCCGGCTCGACATTCGCCGACACGCTGTACGGCGATGCAGACGCCAACCGTATCGACGGCAGCGCAGGCAATGATTGGTTGATCGGCGGCGCCGGCGCCGACCAGCTTGTTGGCGGAAGCGGCGTCGACACCGCTGGCTATGCTACCGCGACTGCGGGCGTTAAGGTCAGTTTGCTGAACAGCTCGGTGAACACCGGGGATGCTGCTGGAGACAGCTATTCCTCGATTGAAAACCTGGCCGGCTCGACATTCGCCGACACGCTGTACGGCGATGCAGACGCCAACCGTATCGACGGCAGCGCAGGCAATGATTGGTTGATCGGCGGCGCCGGCGCCGACCAGCTTGTTGGCGGAAGCGGCGTCGACACCGCTGGCTATGCTACCGCGACTGCGGGCGTTAAGGTCAGTTTGCTGAACAGCTCGGTGAACACCGGGGATGCTGCTGGAGACAGCTATTCCTCGATTGAAAACCTGGCCGGCTCGACATTCGCCGACACGCTGTACGGCGATGCAGACGCCAACCGTATCGACGGCAGCGCAGGCAATGATTGGTTGATCGGCGGCGCCGGCGCCGACCAGCTTGTTGGCGGAAGCGGCGTCGACACCGCTGGCTATGCTACCGCGACTGCGGGCGTTAAGGTCAGTTTGCTGAACAGCTCGGTGAACACCGGGGATGCTGCTGGAGACAGCTATTCCTCGATTGAAAACCTGGCCGGCTCGACATTCGCCGACACGCTGTACGGCGATGCAGACGCCAACCGTATCGACGGCAGCGCAGGCAATGATTGGTTGATCGGCGGCGCCGGCGCCGACCAGCTTGTTGGCGGAAGCGGCGTCGACACCGCTGGCTATGCTACCGCGACTGCAGGCGTTGAGGTCAGTTTGCTGAACAGCTCGGTGAACACCGGGGATGCTGCTGGAGACAGCTATTCCTCGATTGAAAACCTGGCTGGCTCGACATTCGCCGACACGCTGTACGGCGATGCAGACGCCAACCGTATCGACGGCAGCGCAGGCAATGATTGGTTGATCGGCGGCGCCGGCGCCGACCAGCTTGTTGGCGGAAGCGGCGTCGACACCGCTGGCTATGCTACCGCGACTGCGGGCGTTAAGGTCAGTTTGCTGAACAGCTCGGTGAACACCGGGGATGCTGCTGGAGACAGCTATTCCTCGATTGAAAACCTGATGGGTTCGAGCCAGGCGGATACCCTTTATGGCAATGAAAGTTCCAATCGTATCAATGGCGGTACCGGGAACGACCGGATCAGTGGCGCCGGCGGAAATGACACGCTCCTCGGAGGGGCCGGTGACGATACGTTCGTCTTCTTCGCAAATTTCGGTAAGGACATAGTTGAAGACTTTGTTGCAGCGTCGGACGACCTTATATGTTTCGCCGCGAGTATCTTCGACGACTTTACCTCGGTGGTTTCGTCGGCTAGCCAGGTCGGGGCTGACACCGTCATTACCTATGACATCAATAATATCGTCACGCTGAAAGGCCTGACCCTCAGCGGCCTTTCCAGTGACGACTTTTTCTTTGTGTGAATACACATCATCGCGCGCCAAGACAGCCTTTCGGAGCTTCGAATTCAAGCCATTTGGCCGGTCCTTTCACCTCCCGCCCATTGGCGCTTAGGACGGCCAAAGTGCGGTTCATCAAGTAGATTTGGAGAGGCTTCGATCTCGCGGACTTCTTGCTTTAGCATAGATGAGCTGCGGAAGCCGCTCTGGAGTTAAGCGGGCGCTCGTCAAATTGATAGCAAGAACGGCAATAGCATTGCGATTGGGGGAAGTACTGGAACGGCAATTGCCGAGATGCATGCTGGAGCTCGAAAAATCGTGTTTGAACGACAAGACCATTGCCCTGTTGCGCGTCATGTTTGATCTGATTAATGGTGGACTAAGCTGGTCCGATTAGGTAATTCTCACCTGCAAGGGAATGATGTTGCTGCCGGACTGGTGAAGCGGCTCGGTCGGAGGCGCCAATTTGTATTATATGACGACCCATATTCGCGTTGTTGTCGCATTGGTCATCCGCGAAATGTCGACCCGCTTTGGCAACAAGCCCGGCGGCTACCTCTGGGCGATCCTTGACCCTGCGGCCCACATCGCTTTCATGTCGGTGATCTTCATGGGAATCGCAAGACTGCCGGCTCTCGGGACAAGCTTTCCGCTGTTTTTTGCAACCGGCTATATTGCATTCCAGTTTTACGCCGCAATGTGCGGTTTTTTGAACGGCGCTATCAAATCTAATCGGACGTTGCTCAGCTATCCAAATGTCGCCCCGATCGATACCATCGTCGCTCGTTATATCCTTCAGGCGGCTACGACGGTCTTCGTCGCCATCTGTGTTCTCGGCGCGATCATTATGACAATGCATCAACCTCCCGAGCTCTATTGGCCGGCGATCCTCGAGGCGGCCTTTGCCGCGACATTGTTGGGTCTCGGGGTGGGCATATTTAACACCGTGATGTTCTTACGTTTTCCATTCTACGAACAGGTCTTCAACATCGTCAATCGACCGATGTTTCTGATCTCTGGCGTTTTTTTCTTGCCCGACGCGCTTCCGGGTCCTATGCGTGAAATCGTACTTTTTAATCCGTTGGTTCATGCGGTCATGCTGTTCCGCCAAGGCTTCTACCCCCAATACCGGGCGGCGGAACTCGATATGTTCTATCTTTATTCTGTTGTCTTTGCGGCGATATTCGGCGGTCTCTTTGTCTTCACGAATTCCGCAGCAGTGGCGAGAGGCCGATGATCAGACTTGAACGCGCGACCAAATATGTGAAGACCAAGGGCGTAAAGAAGCCAATCATCGAGAACGCCTCCCTTGTTATCAGGCGTGGCAAGAGTGTCGGCCTGCTCGGCCGGAACGGTGCGGGAAAATCGACGCTTTTGCAATTGATCGCGGGCTCACTGCGGCTCGATCGGGGGCGCATAGTAAGACAAGGCAAGATTTCCTGGCCCCTCGGTTTTCAAGGTAGCTTTCAACCAAACATGTCCGGCGAGCAGAATGTTCGTTTTGTCGCGCGCATTTACGGTGTCGATACCGAAGAGCTGGTTGACTATGTTATCGATTTTGCCGAGCTAGGCCCATTTTTCCACGCCCCGGTTGGTACTTATTCCTCCGGCATGAAGGCCCGTCTAGCCTTTGGTGTCAGCATGGGCGTCAACTTCGATTATTATCTGGTTGACGAGATCACTGCAGTCGGCGATGCAAACTTCAAAAAAAAATGTCATGATGTCTTCAAACATCGATTGCAAGATTCTGACGTTATTATGGTTTCCCACAGCACAAGCACGATCCGTGAGTACTGTGATTGTGGTGTGGTTCTCGAAAATGGCAAACTCACCTACTTCGATGATGTGGAAGATGCTATTCGAGTTCATGAGCGAAACATGAAGGGCAACTGATGACAAGCGCGAATCCGCCAAGTTCAGAGAGCAAGACGGCCGTGCTCCCGGCGTTTGCTAAACGGCCAAGCATTGCTTTGCTTGATAATCTGCTGAAATTCGAGGTGCGTCCCGCAAAACCAGAGACGCCGCAGCCCGATCAGACGAAACCCCTGCACGGCTCTGTGAAAGTCGGGCATTTGAAGCTGCGGCATCTAATTATCGCCGGCAGCTTCGCGTTGGCCGTCGCGCTTCCGACCGTGCTTGCATCGTTCTACATGTTCTTTGTCGCAGCCGACCAATATCATAGCTCGGCTGCCTTTGCCGTACGCAGCATCGACGGCAAGGCAGGCAGCGATATCCTTGGCATGTTTACGCAAAGTACTGGCGGCAGCACGACCGGGGCGGACTCATATATGCTCCTCGATTACGTCGAGAGCGAGCGGATGATCGAGGCCGTCGAGAAGGCCGTCGATCTCGACGCCGCCTTTGCGCGCCACGGCGCCGACTTCTATTTCAGCATGGCCGCCGGCCTGCCGATTGAGGAGCGGCTCGAATATTGGAAAAAGATGGTACATGTCGATTTCGATCACACCTCGTCCATTCTCAACCTGACGGTTAAGGCCTTCGATCCGCAAAACGCCCAAAAAATCGCATCCGTTATCATCGGCGAGAGTGAGAGGCTTATCAATGATCTTTCGCTCAAGGCAAGAAATGGTGTTCTGAAAGCGTCCCAAGACGAAGTGGCGCTCGCCGAAGGCCGTCTGTCTGCAGCGCGGAATGCCCTGCGCAATTTCCGCGATGTCTCTCAGGAGGCCGATCCAGTAGAAGCGGCAAAGCTGGCTGGCCAGCTAGTTGCCTCCCTCGAACAGCAGCTTACCCAGCTTCACACCGATTTGATGACCGCTCGTACGCGAATGGCAGCGGATTCACCGCGCATGCGCGTGCTCACCACACAGATCGACAGTCTTGAAAAACAGTTGGCGCAGGAAAAACAGCGTTTCGGCAGCGGGACGGCAGGTGGAGCCGGCGGCAGCGATGTTGCAAACCGGATTCGGCAATATGAGGATCTCGAGACTGAGCGGGAATTTGCCGAGAAGGCCTATACCGGCTCTCTTGCTAGCCTCGAGAAAGCGCGCATCGATGCCAATAATCAGCAGCGATATTTGGCCGCCTTCATCCAGCCAACACTGTCTGAAAAGGCACAGCACCCGAGCCGGCTCATGGTGTCTGCGCTCGTCTTTTTAGGATGCCTTTTTGCTTGGGGCGTGTCCGTCATGGCCTATTACAATATTCGCGACCGAAACTGAAATGCTGACTGCAATTGGAGAATCTTGTTAATCGGCATAATGCAAGACAAAATTCTCTCATTTGCGGATCACGGTAGTGGTGCCCTTTGTCGACGTCGTTGACGGTACGCAATCGCCGGAGGTCGGGCCGGTCCACAGCCAGCTGGAAGAGCTTCCAGCGCCTTTTCCACCTTCGCATGGCAGCGGAAACGACGGATGATCTGGCTCTTGTCCCACGCGATCTTCATCGGATAGGCGAGATCGACCATCCCTGCGGTTGCCTGCGGGCTTCCGGGCTCACCGAAAAAGCTCCGCACACCCGATTGTGTCGGCCATTCAGTCATGACGATGTTCCTTGAGGTTAGGCGGCAAAGAAAAACCCCGTTTGAAGGCGGGGCTTGGGTAGTCGTCAATGCGGAGTTTCAATCCCCATTAAGGTGGGTGGAAGGCTGCACATTGGAACTTAATCGTATAAAGGGAGGCTCGGTAGAGAGCACGTCAATACACAGCCCCCGAACCAAGAAGCGGAAATGCCTTACAGTGCCCTCTTGGCTTCTGAGGGAAAAGACGTGATCCCGCCAAAACACTGAACCGAATACTTCGTATATCATGTGATCTCGGCTAACGCCTCGATGCTCACCAGGTTCTATGTCGGTTACGGCTAGCGTTTCATGGACTCTTGTTGTGATTGGCTTGGAAAATAATGCAACGAGAGTGTTGCCAGACTTCCCGAGGTCAAACTCTGCGAAAAAGGCGCCATCTTTCCAGCCGGCTCTCCTTAACTTGGATTCCATAAATGTTGCAGGGGCGTCAGTTTCGATGCGCTTGTATTCCACCATTGCAAAGTTACTTCCAGGCAGGAATGATCGTTTACGACGGCTCACAATTCTGTTGTGCCGACATGCCGCTTTTGACTAAAAGCAGTCGACAAGTCAATGCATGAGAGGAACACGACATGAACACCCGGACGACCGCTGAACCCGTGAAACACGAGACAGCCGATCCCCATTACGAGTGCAACGTCTGCGGCGGAAGCGAATTCCTCGATATCAAAAGCAGGCCCAAGGTCCGCTGTGCCTCCTGCAACAGCCTCGAAAGGAGCCGGCTTCTCCAGCTTGTGCTCAACAAGGAAGGCTTTATCAAGGAGGGGCATAAGGTACTGCATATCGCGCCAGAAGCAGGCGTAGGTCGCAACATCCGAGCAATCGTCGGAGAGGGGTATGACGCCATCGACCTGCGGCCGTCAATTTACCCAGAAGATCTGATGGTCAGACGCTTCGATTTAATCACGGACACAGAAAAACTACTAAACGAAACCTATGATGTAATCATTCACTCTCACGTCATGGAACACATCCCGTGCGACATTACATCGGTCCTTTGGCACCTGCATCGGTCGCTAAAACCCAACGGCGTACATATCTTTTGTCTGCCTATCCTCCCTGGACGGTACGAATGCGATTTTAATGAGATCACAAACGACGATCGGACAAAGAGGTTCGGTCAGTTTGACCATGTAAGAAAATTTGGCGCTGACGATCTGGACCGGAACATAGGAAAAGTATTCCGCCTGAACCCGTATGATGCTTCCAAGGTTTTGAATGAAGCGACGTCTATTCGGTACAAAATCCCGTTGCACGTTCTGAAGGGTATCAATAGCAACACCGTCTTCATTCAAGACAAGCGATCGCTTTTGCTGCAGTAAATGCGCCGCCTCGACATGAATACAGAAAAACCCCGCCCGTACAGCGGGGTTCATGCTTCAGTCTTCGTAACTTAGAACGCCTAGAGCCCTAATGACCGGCCGCGACCGAGACAACACATCCACTACACTCATCTGTGTGACAAACCGGTAGTGACCAACATTGCCATCAAAGACGGATTCAGCGTGGTGGCTGTGGAAATATGCCCCTCGCACAGCATATGCTAAATGATCTCTGGACAGACCGTGTTGGTCCTCCACTTCTTCAGGCGGAAGAGAGCAATCAGTCAACAGTCGAAAAATAACGCAATCCTTGATCATCGCCCGGACGATCATTGGCTTGTCAGTTATGGAGTAATCTAGTGAAAGACTTCCTCCATGCCATTTGACCCCGCCGAAATGGCTATTGAGGGCAGTGACGCCCTCAATAGGGATTGCTTTGTATGTCGTCATTATTTTTCGCGTTTGCGGATCACGTACACACCGCGATAGAGTTCGACGCTTTCAACCCACCGTTCGTAATCGTTCAAAACGTAGTCCGGGTTGATCTTGTAGAAATCGGCAGCGTTGCCCTTCGCCATGATCCGGCCATTGACTTCCAAGCCACGCAGGAGCGTGAGAACAAGCTGCTCGGTTTGGGCGCGCGTGTTTCCGAGCCGCAGCTCGCCAACGCAGACTGTGTCCTCGATCACGTAAATTCCGCCTGGCCGCAAGCGGGGCCAGAGGTATTCGAAGGTGGCGACGGTGAGATTGTTGATGTGCGCGCCGTCGTCAACGATGATGTCCACCGACGGAAGCAAACCGAGCGCCTTGTCAAGCGTAGACCGGCGCGTCTGGTCGCCAATCACGACAGATACCCGGTCGCCGTAGTCCTTGTCGGCCGACGGGTCGATGTCGACGCCGACCACCTGGGCATTACTGAAATAACTGGCCCACATGCGCAGCGAACTGCCAGCGACACCCTTATAGTTCACACCGCCAATGCCGATTTCCAGCAGGCCCTTGGTGCTCTCCCGCACCGGAGAAAACACACGCTCATAGATAGCCGTGTAGTTGTGGTGGGTCGACGCCTTGTCAGTCCCGTACTCAATTGCGTATTCGTCGAGGGTCACGATCGAGGATCTCCGTGCTGGTTACAGGCGCATTAGGCAGAAAGAGAAATGACCGTGGTGTTCGACGGTCAGGAACTCGTATTGCCAGCCATAGTCGGCACAGAATTTCGTCACCGCCTCGACGACGCCATAAGGCACAGGATCGACGACATTGCCGGTGCAGAAGTCGTGCCCGGCGATACGCCCGCCGCGCTTTACCTTCTTGTCGCAGATCTGCAGCTCTTTCCAAGTGGTTCCGAATGAGTGATTGGTGTCGATGTAGACCCAATCAAAGAACCCATCCTCGAACTCGGGCAGCTTTTCGATGGAAAGGCCCTGATGAAGTTTCAGTCGATTGGCGTCGATCTGATCCTTGAACTTCGTCTTGATATCCTCCATGCCCGCGCGATAGCGATCGCTGTCCCATGCATCGATGAGGTGAAGCTGCTTCGGCTTGTTGCGCTCGAAGATCTGCGCCGTAAAGTCGCCAAAGGCCGCGCCGATCTCTGCCACTACGCCACCATTCGGAAGCCGATAGAGCAGTTCACCGCGGTTCGGCAAAACGCGGCAATTCTCCGTATGCTGCATGCTCAGCCGCGCGGCCGGCATTTTCGCCTTCAACTGCTGGCGCTGTTCTTTCGTACTCATCAAACCCCCACTGTGCGTTCGGACCAAGCCTCGTCGTTCTCTTCAGGGACAAGTTCGCTCACGACTCTCTCCCATTTATCGTAAATGAGATCGGGCCGGTATTGAGCGACGCTCCCAGGAGAGGCGGCGCTGAACCTAGAGAGACGTTCCCGATCTGGCAATAGCTCAGCTAGGGCGGACTGCATGCTATTCACGCGATTAGTGCCGGCCTCAATCAAAATCCCGTTTGTATTATGGTGAACGAGACTGTTCACACCTGAGCAATCAGAAAATCCGATCACTGGAAGTCCGTGAGCAAGCGCCTCGCAAACTGCCAGAGGGAAGCCCTCATATTCGGCAGGATGGCAGAGAACAGACGCCTTAAGGTAGATGTCGCCGATCAGGGAGGTGACTCCTTTCAAGAATATTTTATCCTTCAGACCATGCCTGTTTATCAGGCTTTGAAGGTTTGCCTTTTCCGGACCGTCGCCATATATCTCCACCCGCCAGTCGGGGAACGTCTGTTCAAGGTGCGGCCATGCCTCGATAAGAACATGGAATCGTTTAACCCCCGCTAGACGGCCGACGCCAAGAATAAGCTTCTCTCGTGTAACGGAATCCAGCCTGCTCGGCTCGACTGGCGCAACGGGGTTCGGCATATCGTCGATCTTGCTATGCAAGTTTTCCGGGTAGTAATTCCTGTACGATGGTAGTAGAACAAGGATTTTATCCAAGTATTCAAGTACTTTGCGCCGAAGCTTGATGTCGATGGGGTTCGCGTCCCAGCGCTTCGGGTTATCGTAATCCTGACTTGGTTCGTTATGCGTCGAAGCGACAACCTTTACCCCAGTCCCTTTCGCTGCCAAGGCACAGGGGGTGATCGCGGCGGGCAAAAATGGAATCAGAACGTCGGGCCGCTCGTTCTTAATGAACCGTTTGAGTTCCCTGATGAACCCGCCATGCGTCATATGCCATTTCACATGGCGGATCGGGAAGAATACGGGAAGGTTTTCACGGAAGGTCTCCCGTCTCTTCCATCGATCCTTGGCCTTACGCTCTATCGGACGATCGAAAAGGTTTGTGTGTCTAACTCCCTCGCCAAGCTTATAGAATGGATCAACGCCGCGATTTTCGTGAGACAGGATGCGCACATCATGACCGCGGCGGGACAATTCGTTGGCTGTTTCGATCAGCACTCTCTCAGCGCCACCACTGCGAGCGGCAATCTTTTGGATGACAAATGCAATCTTCAAGACGTGGCCCTCCATAATATTAAGCCACCTTTACAGGTCAAAGGGCGATCGGATCAATACAGATTCGACACACGCTAGAAGCGAATTGCAAGCGCTCCGGTCGCAGTCCGATAGAGTTCTCCGACTGATAAACCGCCCGCCGTTGCGGCAGTATTGTCGGCATAGGTCGTCAATGCCGGTAGCATTGGCAGACTCAGCCGCCCAGTGTGAAGCAATATCATAGCCTCCAAAAGCGCCTCGTTCGCAGTTGTGCTCACATCGCCAACTTGGAAGGACAGACCTACTTCCTTATCGTCGGCTGATCCCTGACGCGCGGCGATAGCCGCCGCTCGTCTGCTTGAGCCAAGCCGAGACCACTCGATAGCGCCGCTGTAGTTCCCAGATCCCGCCGTTGCCCGAGCGCCGTCTATGAACAAACCGTTCGCGGCCTGACTTGCAGAGGAGAAGACAGCCGACATGATCTCAAAGACGCTCATAGGACTCCCCGCATGATTCATGCGGAAAATGAGCGATATCGAGCTACGTGGGGTCGCCTGCGCGCTTACAAACTATCAGGCGCCGTCCGGCGCTCTGTACATGAGGCTGAAATCGTTCTGCCTACCACGCTCTGGCTGCCACGAGCACCGCATCACGCGCTATCAACGCGAAAGCGGTGGTCATGTGTCTACCAACGCTGGAACGCTGTGGAGATAAAGCTTTGATCTCTACGGAGCTGTGAAATCTCTCCAATGTTGCTCTCGAGCCTTGCAAGTTTCTCTCTGTAGGATAAGTATCTGACTGTCTTTAAGATCGGCATTCGACGCCACGCGTAGTAGGTATGCAGCAACGCTTCCGCAAGTGACTGCTTCCAGGCCGGGAAGATACCTTGAGTCATGGCTCTAATATAGAGCTTTTTTGCTAAGCGACTTCGCCCAAGAAGCTGTAACTCCTCCACAACATTGCGATAGAACGCCGAGAGGTCAGCTTTGTCTTCCAAATTGTTAATGTATTTCCGCTTTATGAAAAGATGGCCACGAAGGCGATGCCTGTTGCTAGCGCTTATTCTATTTTCATGGTGTTCAACGTATACACATAAGGGAGCGCTAACCGAGATAAAATTGACGCTCTCCGAAATGCGAATAAAAAACTCCCAATCTTGGCAAGCAGGCAACGATTCGTCGAAGCCGTTGACGGCTCGCGCCAATGACGCGTCCACCAGAACCGAAGATAGTGTGCCGATAAAGTTTGATCGGATAATCGCTTCGCGACTGAAGCTCGCTCGTACAAACTGACGAGCCAGTATTTGTCCACTCTCTGCAGAGACCCTGTACCGGCCAGTGACGCAAAGTGTCGCTTTCTTTTCCTCTTTTTTGGTCTCAAGTATTGCCATCTGTCTGGCAAGTTTTTCTGGCATCCAAAAATCGTCGCTATCAAGAAAAGCAATGTATTTATGTTTAGCAATGTGTATGCCAATATTTCTGGAGTAGTTTGCTCCTCTGTTCGTGCTGTTCTTCAACAATACTAAATTCAACCGCTCAGAAAATTCTCCGACGATCTGCTCCGTTGCCGACGCCTCCGCCTCGTTAGAGCAATCATCAATTACTATAACCTCGGCAGGCGTCACAGTTTGAGCTCGCACACTCGAGAGCGCTCTGTGAAGAAACTTCGATCTGTTAAAGGTTGGGATGACAACACTGACGTCGCAGGTTGGCTGATCGGACGGAAGTTCATAGGTCCGCCTATACGACTTGCGCAAAAAGTCGTCGTGTGAAGAATCTCTCAAAGTAGCTCCTGCATATTCTTTCCAATCGTAGTCTCTCCCCGAGCCGCGTTTCAAGTACGCCTTTCCTGTTTAAGATTTTCAACGTCTACTTGACCCGCTCCCCCTTGCTATGGAGGATGCCGCCCATATCAACGTACGGGGGTATCGTATTGCGAAAATTCGAGACCGGCAGGCATATAGTCATAGTCATAAGGTTTTTGGCGGGGCGTAGCGGTGGAGCCGAGAGGATTTATTGCGAGCTGGCCAATATGCTCTCAGATGAGGGCTTTCGGGTGACATGTCTTCACTTCGACGAGAAACCAGAGCGCCCCTTTTATCCCGTGAATCCGAAAGTTGAAGTTATAAATCTTTGCGGAAAAACTAAAACAAAAGCCCAGAGGCGAGTTCAAGCACTGCCGTCATTTAACTTTGTACCCGAATCTTGGCGTAATAGAGCTAACTGGATTGTTAAACACGACTTTTTCCTTGAGCAATTAGAAAACTATTTTCGATATAATAGGCCCGACCTTGCAATAAGCCTTCTGCCGTCCGCAAACACGGTTACACTCGTTGCAGGTGAGAAGACAAATACAAAGGTCGTTGCTACGAACCACAATGTACCCAAGGAGGACTATGAGTCGCCTGCGCGATGGGATCCCAATCCGCTCGATAGGGACATGCGGCTGAAGGCACTCGACAATGCGGCCGCCATCCATGTTTTGTTTGACGACTTTCGCAACTGGTTCCCGCCCCATCTTCAAGATAAGATTGTAACCATCCCGAATTATATTTCGCCGGAGTTTTCATCGCATACTCCGGCGCCTACGCGCGAGAAGATAATAGTAGCTGCGGGGCGTCTTGCTGCTGTTAAGAATTATCTTCAGTTGGTTAGGTCATGGCGAGAGGTTGCTGCCGACTTTCCAGATTGGAAAGTCCACCTGTTCGGGACGGGGCCGCAGGGCCACGACTTGCGTAACGAAGTCGAGGCCTTGGGAATAAGTGAGAGTTTCAAACTTCTTGGACACCACAGTGATTTGGGCGAGGTGTACGCAAAAAGCTCGATATTCTGCCATCCAGCCCACCACGAAGGATTTGGCCTAGCCCCGGCGGAAGCACTCTATCTCAAAACGCCGGTGGTTTTCTATGATGATTGCCCGGGGTTAAGCAATTTCGTCAAAGATGGCTACAACGGCGTAGCTGTTCGCAAGCGGTCCGGAACAGATGGACTTGCCGAAGGTCTTCGACTTTTGATGGCGAATGATGAACTGCGCCAGGCGCTGGCGGAGAATGGCCCGCAGTCGGTTGCAGATTTTACAGTGGACAACTATCGTCATCGTTGGATGAGCTTGATAGGTAAACTTATTGGGAAGGCTGCCTGATGGCCGAGCTCGACATCCTCATACCGCATTTTAATGACACCGCAGGGCTCGACTTAAGCTTGCGTTCAATTGAAGCCCAGACCTGGCCGGGGCAAGTCCGCGTGGTAATTGCCGATGATGGTTCGGACGCCCTTACGAAAACAAAGCTGAGAGAAGTTGCCGCTAGTTTCTCATTCAAGATTGAAATCATAGAAAATGAGGAAAACCGTGGGCGCCCGTATACACGAAACGTCCTTCTGGCTGCTATTGAGAGCCCGTATGTCGCATGGCTTGACGCTGGTGACGAGTGGTACCCGTTGAAACTCGAAAAACAGTTCGAAAAGCTCGCCGAGCTTGAACAAACCAACGGCGGAAATCCGTTTTGGGTTACTTGTAACTACGACTGGGTTTGGACCGGTGGATTGCGGCGCAGGCGCGTCCAAAAGGTAGATGGTGACCAATTGAAATCTCTTTTAATAGGATCCCAATTGCGTGCCTACCTATGGACCCTGATAGGGCCGGCTGCCACATTCAAGGATGTTGGTTGGTTTGACGAGCGCCTGCCACGAATGCAGGACCTCGACTTCTTTATCCGGTTTCAGATGCATGGCGGACGAATTTATAACGCTACCAAGACCGAACCGCTTTGCGCATATCACAAATCCGACGAGGGTCGGAAAGCCCTCGAAATCCGAGAGTGCAATCAGATCATTTTCGACAAGCATCGGACGCTTTTTAGGCGATACGGCGATCGTTTCTGTGAGATGAGGTTGTTTCGTATGGATATGCTCGCGTGGCGATTTGCTCAAAATAATGGGGATATTGTCCTTGCCCGCCACTTTATGAGAAAGGCGGCGACAAGGCGTCCTATTGCGTTCGCTAAGCATGTCTGGAAAAGCAAGGCGCTACGAGCGTAGTTGGGGAGAAGATTATGGGAATATTAAAGGGAAAGTACCAAGCGACTCTTCAGCGCAAGTCGATGCCTTTTCCATCATTAAACTGAAGAAAAGAACTTTCAGAAGCTCCTAATAGCAGGGCATCTTGTCTGGCTGGCACAAAAAAGCTAGCGCGCAGCACTATTTGGAGTGCCGCCAAGGAATGTGCCGCCTAAGTTCAAACAGGAACGACTTGCGCGGGCCGTTGATCGTCGAGTTGTTGTTGCTTCATTGATCGTAAAAGCTCCAATGCCTCCTCGAACGTGATTTCGCAATGGCGTATTGGGTCGAAATAACGGGCATATAAAATGTATGCCGCGGCAAAGAGCTCCTCCGCCGATCGCTTGGTCGTTCGCCGTTCGCAGATCTGACGATCGTCTGTGAGGCCCCAACCGGCGTAGAAAGGCATCCCCAAGCAGGTAACCTTGATGCCGCGTAGCAATGCCTCAAAGCCGGATAAGGAGGTAATTGTATAAACATGGTCAACCGTCTCAAGGCTATCTGCCAAACTTATATCGTCATCCAGAATAAGGGCTATATCTCGAACCGCATCAGGGTTCGACTGGGCGGGCCTTGTTCCATGAAGTATTTCTGGATGCGGCTTGTAGATAATCTGAGCATCGGGATTTTCCGCTGCCGCAATTCGAACGACATCGTTGTTGCTTAATTTCTTATTGCAGCCCAACTTTATTGACGCATCATCTTCGACCTGCCCCAGAACAAGAACGCGGCGACGACGCTTTGGACCGTATAGCTCTTCAACGGCTGCATTCTGAGAATTATTGTATTTGGAGAGCTTCGAGGCAATGAGCCTTTCAATGCCCTTGCGCGCACGCGCCCTTGTCTCGGTGTCGGTATCAAAGTCGTGCGTCTGAATGATTATTTCCAAGTCTGATGGTTCAGTCGCGTCGAAGTAAAGCGAGGAGGAGTCGAAGCACAGGGAGAGCGGAGGCGCCCGCGTTGCACCAAGAGCAACCGATCGGATAAAGCCGTCCTCAACTCTAATCAAGGGAACGTCCCAAGCGCGACAAAAATTCTTAATAAAGTCCGGGTGTTTGTATGCCCATACATAGACCTTAGAACGGGGATCAGCCAGGATCAGCGGAACCACCGTTAGATAGAATCGCAACCAAGAGATGCTGCGTCCGAATTTGTAGATTTTTTTACCCTCGAACCAATCGCGAAGATAAGGGCGCCACGCGCTCAGCCCTAAAACAAACGCAGGCTCTTTCTTCGACTGGCGAAGTGCACTGCCAAAGAGCGAGGAGATGATTAATCTGACTGCATTAGCCATGAGATACCGCGTTTCTGCTCCGTCGAATAGGAGGTCTCAAAGACGTAACTTGTCCAAAAACGGTTGCGTCGATCCTATTGCCATAACGCGCACGCATTCTGCGACACTTCTAGCATACCGGCGTGGAGGAGGGTAATGGGTCAACTCCGACACGCGTAATTTCAAATCCGGTAGTCGAAACGAAGCGGCATGGCAAGCACCTTGCGTCGTAGACCTCCTCGGCGGTATTCGAACCAATGCAATTGCGCATTAATTAACAGGTCAAGCGGCGAGAAGATCTCGTCAATCTGACAAGACGGTCTGAACCAAGTGCCGGGTAGCAGAGCCGAGTATTCGACATCAAGGCGTATTAGCAACGGAGGGTTGCTTCACATTATGTGTTGAGTTGCATGATGTAGCCAAGACACAAAAAGGGCCACCTCGACGGTTCCCCTCATTCGCGCTCTTATCTCCTGACGCGAAGGCCCACGGGAGCGCTATGAAGGCGGCAAAATCTGGAAGGACGTCGGTACGGCAGGCCCGCTCGATCCTCGATGATGCAGGAGAGGCTTCTGTTGCGGGATGGACCACAACGCGTTACGTCCGGGATGTAAGACGTAGTGCCGTCAAGCTGATGGCGCGAACTCGCGTTTGCGACTGTAAGCAACTAGACCGAGATGCAATGAAGTACCTGATCGACCGATTGGCGGAACACGTTCAAGATTTGATCGAGAGAAAGAAATTCCTCGGCGGCCTTGGCGTGGTCCTCGCTGCCCTTGCTTTCGTCGTTCGCTTTCTGCCGATGCCGGCGCACCGCCGCCGTATCTGCGACGGCCGGATGTATATTGCCTGTCAGCAGAAAAATTTCGAAAAGGCAGTCAAAATCCTCATTGATCTAAGCAACCGGGAGACGCCGGGTGCGGATTCGATGCGGTTATTCCTCTACGAAGTTCTCGGACACGTTGATCCTCGATACGCCGACGAGTTGATGAGGACGCCTCGGTTCGATCGCAACCTCTTGCCAGTTATTGAAGCGGCGCTTCTGCGCAGGAATGGAGAGTATGAAGCAGCTCTCTCTGCCTTGGATTATATTGCAGAGTCATTTCCTGCGCGGGTTCAGGTCGCCGAGTTCAAGAGAAGTTTGTTGCTGGAGGAACGTAGGCACGAGGAGTTCGCCGTCGACGGTAGGACGCGGCTCTCGCACGATTCCGACAAACCTCTCTTCCAGTTCGCGGCTTCGGTTGCGGCCGCAGCCGATAGTGCGGGCCGCAATGACATCCTCAGGTCTGTGATCGAGCGAATAGTTCGCGATCGTGCTGTAATTCTCAATGACCCAAAGCTTCTTTCGAGGTTCGCTCAACAGGCGCTCGAGGCTTCGATGTGGCTCCTGGATCTGGCAGGAGCAAGGCAAGTGGTCGAAGCTCTTCGCAAGAGCGGGATGGAAAAAGCGGCAGGCCGGTTGGAGGGACGGCTCGACATTGATGCACTTGCCCCGATGTCTGGCCTTATCGGACGCGGACATCAGGATATTCTAGCGCGCGCTGGGCTGAGCCCTCCGATGACCCAGACGCACGATGCCGTCATCATCATCCCATCAGCAGCCTTACGGTCCAACAAGATCGACTATTCCGGATTTCGCGCCGATATCAGGTTTGTTTTGCAGACCATTGCGGAGTACCTCGACGCAATCGGTCTCGATTACGGGGTGAAGGGGCAGATCAAGCTGCACGGTGTCGAAGACTTGCCGGTACCTTTCTTCTCGTATCACACGGTGTCCGGGCATCGAAATGGTCTTCACTTCAAGGAGACCGACCGCCCATCACGCTTCAGCTTTGATACCGGCGGCTACTCCGGATGGTCGGAATTCTCAAGAAAAAGCCTAGCCGAACTGCCGCTCGATGAGGTGGACGCTACGACTGCCGCCAACTTTTTTCAGCGAGATCAAGAACAAACCATTTCCCGCAACCTGTCTAAATATGCTCAAGACCCAATTCATGCTGCGGAGATTTTGCCCAGCCGATTTGTTTTCATCGCTCTTCAAATGGTGGGCGATTCAGTTCAGGAATTGGCGTACTGCAGCCCCATCGAAATGATGGAGGAAGTCGTAACCACGTGTGAGAAGATCGGCTACTCCGTTGTCGTAAAACGCCATCCGCTCTGTGGCTCGACAGTGATCGGAAGGTATATCCGAGAAAACGAAAGCGCCGGCCGGATCATCTCAGCCACCGGCAGCATTCACAGCATCATCGCCAAATCGGCTGCTATCTGTGTGATAAACTCCGGCGTTGGTGCCGAGGCCCTGCTGCACGAAAAGCCAGTCTATGTTTTTGGTCGTTCAGACTACATGGCCGCGTGCTTCGTTTGTGAGCAACCAGGTACCTTCGAAAAACAGTTCCAGCCTGGACGAACTGCTGTATCAGCTGCCGACCTTCGACGCTTCTGGTATCTGCTGCGCAATAGCTATGCGGTGGATTTGCGAGATGCGGAACAAGCCAAAGCGGTTATTCATGCCCGCGTTAAGCAACATATCTTGGATTTCGGCGAGGATGGAAGCTTAGTTGCGCAAGTATTATGAGCAACTCTCCGAGATGATTGAAAGAGCCCACAAGGACCCCAACGCTCTGGAAGCCGCGCCGCGGGTTTCAGCTTCGTTCAGGGCGAGTGGCTTTAAGTGCGGCTTCGCGGGCGCAGATCGCGCCACCTGGGATCCTTGGCATCTTGCCGCTATGTCGCGTTGGCCGCATGGATCGGTTGAGCAGTCAATAATAGTTTAGCAACCGAGCAACTGGACCGGGGACCTTGCATGGACACAAGCGCCGCGGTCGTCATCGCGATGCTTTTAGCGGACCGGCAAGATTTGGCGCACTCCGGCTTGTTTAAGCGCCTTTAACTCAAATTGTAGATAGTTGGCTGGGGCTGCTTGCGGGAGGGTGGTCGAGCCGTTACTGCACTATGGCATTGATAACGCAGCTGTGATTTTTTTAGGGATCGGTCCGCCAATTGGCTTGTTGTGAGACGTTCAGTGTGCTTTGCAGGTGCCAATTAGAATCTTTTGCAAATAGTTCGGCGGCGACCAGCAAGAGCGGTTCTGTCGATGTTGAGGGAAATCAATTGGTTCGATCGAGTATTGTGTTGATCTGCCTCGCCTTGGCGGGCTGCCAGGGGTTGCCTTCGCAGGGGCCACATGCCGATACAATTAACAAGGATGCTGGGCGATCCGCTGCAGAAGTCGGCCGCCGTAACGCTGCCGTTTTTGATATCGTCGACGTTGACAGCCGCTCTGCCACTCTCGTTTCCAACTATGTGACGACTGCTCTGAATCGCCGTTTTGGCATCGGTGGTGGCGTTGGCCGCGTGGTGATCGGTGTCGGGGACCACCTGAAGGTTACGATTTTCGAAGCAGGCAGCGACGGGCTCTTCTCGACGACGGAATCGAAGCAGACGAACCTCGATATCGTAGTGCAGCCAGATGGTATGGCCGCAATTCCCTATGCAGGATCGGTCCAGTTTGAGGGCAAGACACTTGAAGAAGCCCGTAAGGCAATTCTTGCGTCACTGGCGAACAAAGCCGTCGAGCCGGACGTCATCGTGACGAGTGTCAGCACGGCGTCGCGAAACGTGACGGTTTCTGGTGAGGTCGGCAAGCCATCCCAGGTGCCGCTGAGCTTGGTCAGCGAGCAGATCACCGAAGTGCTTGCAAAGGCAGGGGGCTCGCAGGCGCAGCCCTACGAGGCCTACGTTACGCTCGTTCGTGGCAAGAAAACCGGCACCGCGCTTCTGAAATCGATTATCGAAAATCCGTCGGAGGACATTTACGTCCAGCCCGGCGACCGGATTTTCGTGTCGAAGGACCCGCGGACATTTACAATTCTTGGCACTGCCAATCTCAATGCACGCATTAATTTCGGTGCGAACGATCTGAACTTGCTTGAGGCGGTAGCACTCGGTCGAGGTGGCAACGACCTGGCAACGGATGCAAAAGGATACTTCCTGTTCCGCTATGAGGAACCGGATGTCGTCATGAGCCTGCTTGGAAGCCAGCGGTTCCATGAACTGCTGAATAAGGGATTGGCGCCTGACAGCGTCGGCCGCTATCCGATCGTCTACCGTTTCGACATGAGTCATCCGGATAGCTTGATCGTCGGACAGACGTTCCCAGTCAAGAATCGCGATGTTATTTATATCTCGCGTCATCCCGCAGTTGATCTACGTATGTTCCTGGGTATTGTCGGGCAACCGGTCGGTATTGCTGCGCAGAGCGCCGGAGTTTACAATAACATTAACGATTAGATCTAGCGGCTGATCATTGCTGTGCTTTTCGAAGGGGCTTCGTGAGGAAACGATGGAGCTCCTTCCTTTGTTTACAATCGGTTACGGTTGTTATTGAAAGTTATGGGAATACAACCACAGATACGATTTTTTCGGGTGACAAGCCGTATCTTTTATGATGTGAACTTTAGCTGGCATTGATATCCACCCTCTGCCGACTACCGCCATAACGACACCGGGTGAACATGACGATTGAGATTATCGGGCGCGCAAGCGTTGCTCCAGGCGCTTCTTCCGTGGATGAACTGCGGCAAATTCTCGAGGACGGGACGTGCACCGTCACCGAAATCCCGGCCGAGCGCTGGCAGCTCGCCCGCTACTGGCACCCGCATCAAGGCATCCAGGGCAAGACCTACACCTTCGCCGCCGGCGTTCTTACCGACGTCTATCATTTCGATCCGGCTGTCTTTGGTCTTTCCCAGCGCGAAGCGATGCAGATGGATCCGCAGCAGCGGATCTTGCTGAGCCTTGTCTGGCGTGCGCTTGAGGATGCCAATCTTCCTGCAGCTTCCTTAAGTGGCGAGCAGGTGGGCGTCTATGTGGGCGCATCGAGCCTCGATAACGGCAATCTGGCCGTCGAGGATCCTGCGACCGGCAGCCCATATTTCATGACGGGTAATACGCTTTCGATCGTTTCGAACCGCATCTCGCATATCTTCGGGCTGCGAGGCCCAAGCATGACGATCGATACAGCCTGTTCGTCGTCGCTGGTCGCACTCGACCAGGCCGTGCGGGCGCTCGATCGCGGCGACATTGATACGGCGATCGTCGGCGGCATCAATCTCTTGGCGCATCCGCTTTCCTTCGTCGGCTTTGCGCAGGCTCGGATGCTGTCGCCGGAAGGGCTGTGCCGTGCCTATGACACGAATGGCCACGGCTATGTGCGCGCTGAAGGTGGCGTCGTGCTGGTGCTTCGCCGCACCGACAAGGCTCTGCGCGAAAGGGACCGCAGCTACGCCCGCCTTCATGCAACGGGCGTCAATTCGTCAGGCCGTACCAATGGCATTTCTCTCCCGTCGCGCGAGGCGCAGGCTGCGCTCCTGAAGTCGGTTTACGAAGGCGCCAATATCGATGTGAACCGCATCGCCTTCATCGAGGGCCATGGTACCGGTACACGTGTCGGTGATCCGGCAGAAGTCTGGGCGATCGGCAGCGTCATCGGCAAAAACCGTCGCGCGCCGGTCCCGATCGGCTCAATCAAGTCGAATATCGGTCATACCGAACCGGCGTCCGGCCTCTTCGGTCTGCTGAAAGCAGTTATTGCCCTTGAAAACAACTTCTTGCCGGCAACTCTTCATATCGAACGGACCAATGAGGACATCGATTTCGAGAGCCTGAACGTTCGCGTCAACACCTCTGCGATCGAGCTGATGCCTGCGAAAACCCCGCGTTTTGCGGGCGTGAACTCGTTCGGTTTTGGCGGCACCAATGCCCATGTCGTCATCAGCGATCCGGATCCTGTCGCGCCGCCTGAGCCGCAGGCGAAGGGTGATCGCGTCATCTTCATGGCAAGCGCTCACAGCGCCTCGGCACTCGAGGGCCTGCTTGAGGACTACAAGCAGCGTCTTGGACAGGCCGAAACGCGGGAGGCGCGCCAACTCGTCGCTTCGGCGGCCGCGAACCGTGAGGCCATGCGCCACCGTTTTGCGGTCAAAGCGAAAGATAGCGATGCGGTGCTTTCGGCAATCAAGGCTCATCTAGCGGGTGAGCCGACAGCTGGCGAGCGCGGGGAGGTACCTGGCCACGGCGTGCGGGTTGCATTTGTCTTTGCCGGAAATGGCTCGCAGTGGCCGGGCATGGGCGTGGACGCCTATCGCGAAAATGCGCATTTCCGCCAATGCTTCCAGTCCTACAGCGCGCTTTTTGAATATTACCTCGGCGAAAAGCTGACCGATCTGCTCTTTTCCAAAGACCTGCAGGAACGGCTCGCGGACACCAAGATCGCGCAGCCGATGTTGTTTGCGGTGCAGGCGGCGTTGACCGACTGCCTTTCGGCGCAGGGTCTCAGGCCCGATGCTGTTTTGGGCCATTCGGTCGGCGAGATTGCCGCCGCCTACGCCGCCAAGGCGTTGACGGCCGCAGAAGCGGTGGCGATCGTCGCCAAGCGTTCGCAGCATCAGGACCTGCTCGCTGGCGAAGGAAAGATGGCAGCCGTCGTCATGGGCGCGGATGCCGCGCTAGCCTTTGCAAAAGCGAACGGTTTCGAGGATATCTGCATCGGAGCCATCAACGCCCCGAATTCAGTAACGATTTCCGGCCCATCAGACCAGGTTCAAGCTTTCCGCGACGCCGCCCGCAAGGCGCAGATCGTGGCGCATGTGCTCGATATCAACTATCCGTTCCATCATCCGATCATCGATCGGGCGAAGGATGCATTTTTCGACGATCTGCCGGATCTCGAGCCGGATGCCGGCGTCGGCACGTTCATTTCCACGGTCACGGGCAGCCATGCAGATGGGCAGACGCTCGACACGGCTTACTGGTGGCGCAACGTGCGCGATCCGGTGCTTTTCAAGGACGCTTGCGAAGCCGCGATGGAAATGGGTTGCAACCTTTTCATCGAAATCTCGCCGCGGCCGATCCTTTCGAACTACGTGACGGACATCGCCAAGAATATTTCGCATCAAGCGGCCGTAATCCCGACGCTTTTGCGCGAAAGCGGAACCGGCCGCGATCCGGTTGCGCAGTCCTTCGCGCGTGCCGTCGCGCATGGCGTTTCTCCGCTTCGTTCACGCAATGCCGCCAGTCGCAATGCCTTCATTCAACTTCCGCCGCTGCCGTTCGAGAAGGTGGAATTGCGTCCACAGCCGACGAGCGACGAGATCGACATCTTCGGCCGCGATCAGCGTGTGCCTTATACGCTGCTCGGTTGGCGGACGGATCCGAACGGATCGAGCTGGAAGAACCATGTCGATGCCAACCTGATGCCAGACCTTGCAGAGCATGTCGTGGATTCCAAGGCGATCATGCCTGGCAGCGGATTCATCGAGATCGCCGTCACGGCTGCTCAGCAGTATTATGATACGGACGAGGTCGAGCTCGGAAATCTGGAGATCGTCCGGCCGTTGGAACTGCGGCATGACCGCATCGCCGAACTTTCGACGGTTCTTTCTCCCGAAACCGGCAACATCGAAATCCGCTCGCGCGAGCGGCTGAGCAATGACGACTGGACCGTTCATGCCGTTGCCCGGGTGCGCAAGACGATCGACGCTGTGGCCGATGAGCGCGCAGCTCCCGTCGCCGGCGAAGTCAAGTCGGTTCTAACGGCGGAAAAGACATATGAGACGGCTGAGCGCTTCGGCCTGCAATATGGTCCGCATTTCCGGTTATTGTCGAAGGCCGTCGCTTTCGGGCACGGTCTGATAGAGGTCGATCTTAAGACGGCGCAAAAGCCTGCCCATCCTTACCTGCGCTACAATCTGAATCCGATGTCGGTCGATGCTGCGTTTCACGGTCTGGTGGCGCTCTTCGATCAGTTGTCGGGCGACCAGGCAGGCGCGCCCTATATCCCCGTGCGCTTCGGCTCGGTTCGCGTCAGGCGTTCCGTAAGGCCGGTCGTCAAGGCGACGATCGGGATCGAGCGGTTCAGCCAGAATTCGATCAAAGTGCGTTTTCGGATGTTCGACGATGCCGGCACACAGGTCGCCGCATTCGACGATTGCCGCTTCCGCCGGACATATCTGAGGCGCCACCACACGCTGGATTCCGTTGCGTTCCACTATGAGAGCGTTCCGTCAACGCGCTTTGCTGCGACCTCCGAGATTCGTGCACTCCCTGTCATTGCCGGCGCCCCGGACGTGGCGCTGAATAACGCAACCCTTCTGCTCGACGCCGCCGTCTATCGCGCCTGTCATGAGATCGCGCTTGCGGTCGCGGCAAAGGATGGCTCAATTGCAGTTGGCAATCTTCCCGGCGATGCCGCGTTCAGATCCTTCCTCACCAGCTGCCTCTTCAGCCTCGAAGATGCCGGCATTGCCTCTTCCGGTGATGGAAAATGGACCGTTGCGACAGAATTCACGCTGCCGCCGGTCGGCGAGGTTCTGCGGGAACTCTATGGTGAAGATGCCGGCCGCATCGCGGAGGCCGTCCTCATCAACGATGCGCATCGAGACGCTCTCGAAAAGATCGCAGCCCTCAAACAGAGCGCCGACATTCCGTCTTCGAAGTCAGTCAGCGAAGCGACGCTCGAACATGTTCTCGTCCATTCGCCGTTGAGTTTGCGGCGCCTTTCCGTCGTAAGCGGCATGGTCGATAGCGTGCTGAAGGCGAAAAAAGGCGGTACCCGTCGGATTCTGGAAGCCGGGTCGATCTCGACCGCCTTCAGCCGCAAGCTTGCCCTGGCGGCAGCCGAACACGGCGCTTTGCTCGTCATTGCCGAACCGCGCGAAAACACCCGGCGCGCGCTGGAACTTGCCTTCGAAGACAGTGCGCATGTCATTGTCGCAGACCCCGATCAGCTCGGCGATCAGGCAGCAGTCGATCTGGTTGTCGCTGCCGGCGATCAGAGCCAGCAGCATCTTTCCAGCGACGAGGCGCTCCAGGCTGGTGTGCGCAAGGCAGCGGCTCACGGCGCGGCGCTCGTCCTTACCGAGCGCGCGCCTTCCGCTTTCAACGACTTCGTATTCGGCCTGTCGGACGGCTGGTTCGCAGGCAGCCAGTCTCCGGAATTTCCGATCGGAAAGCTCGGAACCGCCCGGCAGATCGAGGACCTTGCGCATTCGCTTGGGTTTGCGGATGCGAAAGTCGAGGAAGCCGAGTATCCGGAGGGCCGGCTCGTTTCGCTGGTTGCGCAACCGAAGGCAGTTACCGAAAAGCCATCGGCTGCCGGAGCCGATAATGGTCCGTTGCTTGTGATCGGGGAAGGCGCAAACCACGCCTCGGACTTCGGCGGGGTGGCAACAATATCCGTTGCGGCCGACCAGCCAAGGTCCGCCTATGCCGAAGCCTTCTCCAAGTTTGCGGGCCAGCCGGTGCGTGCGGTCTATTATGCCGAGTGCGCATCGAAGGAAGACCCATCGAAGCTGTCACAGGATCGGCTCGTCACATTTGCGGCGTTTGCAGAAGCGCTTGCCGTCTACATGCAGTCCGGCGAGGCTGCGCAAAACAGCCGGCCGCAGCTGCTGATTACTGCGCCCGGCGGCTCGCCGCTTTCCGGCGCGGGGACCGACGGTGCGAACTCCGGACTTTGGGCCTTCGCGCGCGTGCTGCAGAACGAGTATGAATTCCTGGACGTCCACATGCTCGATGCGAAGGCCGGCGATCGGCGTCTTTCCAGCATCGTGAATTCGATCTTTGGATCGCATGGCGCAAACCGCGAATGGGTGCTCGACACGGCAACCGGCGAGGTCCGTGAACTGCGCGCCGTTGCCGGGCCTTCGGCTTCGTCTGCACGGATGACCGGCGGCTATGCCGCGGCTACGATCCGCCAGCACTCGGCCGGACGCCTCGACAGTGTCGCTTGGGAAGCTTGTGGCGTACCGGCCGCATCCGACGACGAGATCGTCGTCGCGGTCGAGGCAACAGGTCTCAACTTCCGCGATGTCATGTGGGCGATGGGCCTGCTGCCCGAGGAGGCATTGGAAGACGGCTTTGCCGGCGCCACGATCGGCATGGAGTTTGCCGGACGTGTTGTCGAAGCGGGCAGGGGCGTCAGCGATTTGGCGGTTGGCGACAAGGTGATGGGTATCGGCCCGGCCGCCTTTTCGACGCATGTGAGAGTTCGCCGGGACGGCGTCACCAAGCTGCCCGAACGGATGGATACGGTCGCCGCAGCAACTGTGCCGGTCGCCTTCCTCACGGCCTATTACGCCATGGTCGAGCTTGGCCGCATTCAGCCCGGCGAGACGATCCTGATCCATGGTGCCGCAGGCGGTGTCGGCCTGGCTGCCCTGCAGATTGCAAAACTGAAGGGCGCGACGGTGATTGCCACTGCCGGAACGCTCGAGAAGCGTCGTTTCCTGGAAACGCTTGGCGCCGATCATGTCTTCGACTCGCGCTCCCTCGACTTCGTGACCGATATCCGCAGCCTTACCGATGGCGCCGGTGTCGATCTGGTTCTCAACTCGCTCTTCTCCGAAGCCATGGAGCGCAGCCTGGAACTCGTGAAGCCGTTCGGCCGCTTCCTGGAACTTGGCAAGCGCGACTATTATTCGGACCGCAAGATTGGGCTGAGACCCTTCCGCCGCAATATCAGCTATTTTGGCATCGATGCCGATCAACTCCTCGTCAACGTGCCGGAACTCACGAAGCGGATATTCACCGAAATCGGAGAGCTGTTCTCTGCCGGAAAGCTGGTGCCGATTCCTTATCGCGCTTTCGGCTACGACGAGATCAGCAGCGCCTTCCGACTGATGCAGAATGCCGGCCACATCGGCAAGATCGTTGTCCGTCCGCCGGTCATCGGCAAGGACAAGGTCCTGCCGGCACCCGGCAAGGCGCTTCATTTCGGTTCCGATGGCATCTTCCTGGTGGCTGGCGGCATCGGTGGATTCGGCCTTGCGACCGCAAACTGGCTGGTTTCGAAAGGCGCCCGGAAGATCGCGCTTTGTTCGCGCAAGGGCGTTGCCGACGACGAGACCCGCAAAGCGATCGCCGAATGGACAAAGAAGGGTGTCACGGCAAGCGTGCATGCTTGCGACATTACCGAGGAGAAGGCAGTCGCCGCTTTGCTTGACGAATTGCGGACCAAGGCGCCTCTGAAGGGGATCGTCCATGCAGCCATGGTCCTTGACGACGCCTTGCTTTCAAACCTCACGGCAGAACGCAACCGGCCCGTCGTTGACGTCAAGATCAAGGGCGCGGAAATCCTGCACCGGCTGACGGCAGATGACGACCTCGATCTCTTCCTGCTTTTCTCGTCCGCGACGACCATGCTCGGCAATCCGGGCCAGGCGAATTATGTCGCAGCCAATGGCTACCTGGAAGGTCTGGCGCGCCAACGCCGCGCAGCCGGCCTTGCCGGTCTGGCGGTTGGCTTCGGCGCGATTGCAGACAAAGGGTACCTCGCGCGCAACGCCGAGGTAAACGAGGTGCTTTCGAAGCGGATCGGCAAGTCGGCATTGAAGGCGGGCGATGCGCTGGAGCAGGTCGAGCGCTACATTCTCGCCGATCGGGGCCTCATCGAGGGTGCGACCGTCATGATCGCCGAGGTCGACTGGAGTGCGGCGCGGCTCTTGCCAATTGCCGGGAAATCGCTCTTCGAAACGATCATGCGCCAGGCGGGAAGCAGCCAGACGGCCAATGACAGCGAAACCATCGATCTCGAGGCGATGGTTGCCGGAAAGACCGCAGATGAAGCCCAGGCCCTTCTCCATAAGCTGGTCGCCGCCGAAATCGCGGCGATCCTGCGTGTCACCGAAGATGGGATCACGCCGGAAAAGGTGCTGAAGGATATCGGCCTTGACAGCCTGATGGCGATGGAACTCGGCATGAGCTTCCAGCAGAAGACCGGTTTCGACATTCCGCTGAGCGGCATCAGCGATGGCACGACCATCGGCGATGTTGTGGCCCGTCTCCGGGAGCGCGTGGCTAGCCGTAGCAGTGGAAACGAGGGAGCAGGCGAAGCCGAGCAGGTTGTCAGCCAGCTGATCCAGAGCCATTCTGGAACCGTTCAGAAAGCGGCAATGTGAGATGACAAACAATCCAGACGGCAAAGCGCAGGACCGGAAAACGGGACTGCTCGATCAGATGCGGCACGCCAACGAGTCGTCTGGGAGAAACCGGGCAGCCCGGATGAGCCGCCATCCCCAGCCGCCGGTTCGCCAAGTGACAAGATTCGATGAACTGCCGGAATACCAGCGGGTGATGACCCAGAAGATCGGGGCGCAGATGGCCGGCATCGGCAACCCCTTCTACCGCTCGCATGACAAGGCGGCGGGTGCAACGACAGTCATGTCGGGCAAGGAGTTCGCCAACTTCGCCTCTTATGATTACCTCGCGACCAATACCGATCCCCTCGTCAACCAGCGGGCAAAAGAGGCGATAGATCGCTTTGGCATCTCCGCTTCGGCAAGCCGCCTGGTGGCCGGAGAGCGGCCCGTGCATGTCGAACTCGAACACGCGCTCGCCAAGGTCTATGGCGTCGATGCTGCGGTCTGTTTCGTCAGCGGCTACCTGACCAATGTCGCTGCGATCAGCTGTTTGATGGGCCCGCAGGATCTCGTGATCCATGACGAGTTCATCCATAACAGCGCGCTTGCCGGGATCAAGCAATCGGGCGCGACCCGCCGTCTCTTCAAGCACAATGATGTTGAGAACCTTGAATCTGTTCTGAAGACGCTGTCCTCCGACTTCCGGCGCATTTTGGTGATTGTCGAAGGCGTCTACTCGATGGATGGCGATATCGCCGATCTGCCGGCACTGGTCGAGCTAAGGTCGCGTTATGGCTTCTGGCTGATGGTCGATGAGGCGCACGCCCTCGGCGTGCTCGGAAAAACCGGCCGCGGCAGCTTCGAACATTACGGCATCGACCCACATGAAGTTGACATCTGGATGGGGACGCTTTCCAAGACCACATCGAGCTGCGGCGGTTACATAGCTGGAAGCCAGGCCTTAGCGGACGTCTTGAAGGCGGAGGCCGGCGGCTTTGTCTATAGCGTAGGCCTAGCGCCGGTACTGGCAGCTGCGGCATTGGCCGGCCTGGAAATATTGACGAAAGAGCCGGAGCGTACCGCGCGGCTGCGGCGCAACGGCGCGCTCTTCCTGAAACTTGCGAAGGAAGCCGGTCTCGATACCGGCCTTGCGACCGGTTACTCCGTTGTCCCCGTCATCGTTGGAGATTCCGTTCGCGCCGTGCAGCTGTCCAACGATCTTCTCGAAGAGGGCGTGAACGCACTGCCGATCATCCATCCGGCAGTTCCCGAGGGCATGGCGCGGCTGCGTTTCTTTATTACCTGCAATCACACGGATGAGCAGATTGCGCATGCTGTCACAGCGACCGCGAAGCGGCTGAAAGATTTACAGGACCGCAATTTCGGCCTAGGTTCGATCGACTTCGAAAAGGTGATGAAGCTCCTGCCGATGAACCAGATGGCGGGTAAGCCTTAGGCAGGACGATGCAATGCATGTCATCGTAACCGGCGGTTCCAGCGGTATCGGGTTAGCAGTCGCAAAGGCCTACGCCGCCAGAGGTGAGCGTGTTTCGCTGATCGCGCGCGATGCAGCACGCCTCGAAGCGGCGGTTCGAGACGTCAAGGCTGTATCGAAGGGCGGAAGCGCTTTTGCCGTTTCGGCTGACGTGTCCAGGCATGAGGACCTTGCAACTGCGGTCAAAGCCTGTGAAACCGCGAACGGCTTCTGCGACGTGCTCGTTTCCTCTGCCGGCATTGTCGAGCCGGCTGCCTTCGACGCTCTTCCGGCCGCCGTCTTCGACCAGCAGGTGACCACCAACCTTCTGGGTACGGCAAATGCTGCCCGTTCAGTCTATCACAGCATGAAGGCGAGGGGGCAGGGCACGATCATGGTGGTGTCGTCGGGTGCCGCGTTGATCGGCCTTCATGGCTATGCGGCCTACTGCGCTTCCAAATCGGCGCTGAACGGCTTTGCTGAAGCCTTGCAGGCGGAAGCCGTCGGAACGGGTGTCCGCATCTCCATCTGCTTTCCGCCAGATACGCTGACACCGCAGTATCAGCGTGAGATGACGATGCGGCCATGGCAGGCCGAAGTTCTGATGGGCAAGGTGAAGCCTTGGTCGGCAGAAGCAATTGCAGAGCGCATTGTCGCCGGTATCGACCGCGGCCGCTCAAAGATCCACTTTACGTCGTCTCTCATGGCGCTTGCCTATCTGGGCCCGTTCATCAAGCCGTTGCTTTCGCTCTGGTACCGGCATCGATTGAAGCGTGGCGCAAAGGAAACGCATGCGATGTCATCGACTGTGCATTTGAAGACAGGGATATCATCGGGCATTGACACGCCCAAGCTTTAATCGGATTTGGCATGTGTTGCCGGTAATAGAAAATCGATGGTTCCGTTGCGCTTACATGATGCCCCTTTTTTATTGGTTGCCTTCTGCTTCGCCCTGACGTGCATCTTCGTCTATGCGACGGACTGGTTCGCGATGCCGTCGGCCGTCTATCGCCAGAACAACATCGAACGAACGCCAGCACGCCATGCGCTCGACCTTGCCGCGCGCCTTCCTGTCATCGCTCTGGTCTTTGCGGGGTTCTTCTCAGTGACGTGGCGGCCGATCTACGCCATGCAGGCGACGATGAGCTTCTTCGTGATTTTCACCGGGATTTCGCGTGCCAAGTTCAAGTTCATCCGCGAGCCGCTGATTTTCTCCGACATTGCGCTCGTCGTCGATGTCTTCAAATACAAGGAGATCTTCTACGCGACCTCGCTGAACATCTTCTTCTGGATGTTCTCGTTGCTTTACGTCTTCGGCGTGACCGGGCTCTACTTTTATTTCGAGCCGCATATCCTGCCTGACAGCGCACAGGCGTTCTGGGTGCTGGTCGGGCTTGCCGTTGCCTTCGGCCCGTGGCTGGCGCTTTTCTACGGTCCTGTGAACGGACCGGTATCGCGGGCCACGCAGCAGCTCGTCGGACCAATTGATATCAAGAAGAATACCGTCCGTTTCGGCACGTTCACGTCTGTCGTCCTGCATTTCATTATATGGCTCGGCCGCCGCCGCGAGAAGATCGTGCACGAGCTGTCCGAAATGCTGAAATCGGCGCTGCACGACCTTTGGGATCCGGACGGCGATGAGGAGCCGCCGCTCATTGTCATCTGGCAATCGGAGTCCTTCATCGATCTTCGTCATTTCGAAGTCAAAAACCTTAAGCTTCCCAACCTTGATCGGCTGCGCAAGCGGGCAGCGCAATGGGGCCGCATGACGAGCGTCTTCGAGGGCGGTTATACGCTTCGCACCGAATTTGCAGTCTTAAGCGGCCTTCAGCCGGACGACGTGCATATTGATGCGAGCTATCCCTATCTGAGCGCAAGCCAGTATGCGGATGTCGTTTGGCCGAACAAACTGAAGGAGGCCGGCTGGAAGACGCAGTTCATTCATCCCTACGACCGCACCTTCTTCCTGCGCCATAAGGCGATGCCGCAGCTTGGCTTCGATCACATGATGATGCTCGACGAATTCGACCACAATCTGGAGCGCGACGGCCCTTATGTCAGCGATCAGGCGCTGACGAAGAACGTGATCCGCGAGATCGAAAAGGATCCGGACATCAAGAATTTCCTGTTCGTTGCCTCGATGGCCAACCATGGACCGTGGGAGGCCGGTCGCGTCGGTGATCTCACGGACCCTGTGGAGATCTATTCCGAGCTTCTTCGCCGCGCCGATCACGCGCTTGGAAATCTGGCCCATCACCTCGACACGCTGGACCGGCCAGTCTGGCTGCTTTTCTACGGAGATCATGCGCCGCTCTTGAAGGCTTTCGCTGATCCGTTTCCGGATCCTCGTACCGACTATATGATTGTGCCGCTTGGTCGCGCGCGCGCCCATTCGCAGCGTCCGGTCCCGCCGCGGGAAGAAGCTCCGTGGAACCTGCTCGGAACGCTGCTGCGCTATGCCGGCCTCAGCAAAGAGTTGCCGGCGGAATGATCGTGCCGGTCCGCTCAGAGGAGAAGGCGAAACGCGTCTTCCTGTTTCTCCAGGGGCCGTCGTCCATCCTCTATTGCCGGATCGCGGACCGTCTTGAGGCAGCCGGCTGCGCGTGCGTTCGCGTCAACCTCAACAGCGGAGACTGGCTATTCTGGCGCAGGCGTGGTGCCGTAAACTATCGCGGTCCCGTCGCAGCCTGGCCGGGCTATGTTCGTCAGCTCATGGCGGACCGCAAGATTACCGACCTCATCGTCCACGGAGAGGAAAGGCCCTACCACCGCGCTGCCATCGCCGAAGCCCGCGCGATGGGCGTTTCGGTCTATGCCATCGAGATGGGGCATCTGAGGCCTGACTGGGTGACGATCGAGCGCGAAGGTCTTTCGTCCAATTCGCGGTTTCCCGTCGATCCGGATCATATCCTTGCGGCTGCGAAAGGGCTGCCGGAGCCGGATTGGAACAGGCGCTACAGTCATACTTTCCTCTCGGAAGCGATCGCCGATCTGCTTTATTACCTGCCGACCGTCTTCTTCTCGCTCTTTTATCCCCATTACCGGCGGCACGGGCTGTTTCATCCGCTCGCCGAATATGCCGGCTGGCTGAGGAGGCTCGCAATGGGGCGAGGTCGCGGGCGAAAGGCGAATTTCGAGGTTCGCCGGCTGTCTTCCGGAGCCGCGGCCTTCTTTGTCTATCCGCTGCAGATTGAGACAGACTATCAGTTGCGCGCCCATTCGCCGTTCCGCAGCCAGCGGGACGCAATCCGTTATATTTTGCGCTCCTTTGCCGAGCATGCGCCCGAAGATACGCAGCTGGTCGTCAAAATCCATCCGCTCGACAATGGGCTTATCGACTGGGACGACTATGTGAATTCCACCGCCCGGTCGCTTGGAGTGTCGGGCCGCGTGCAGGTTATCGATGGCGGTGATCTCTCCGCATTGATTTCGACATGCCTGGGCATGGTAACGGTGAATTCCACAGCCGCCCTTTCGGCATTGCAGGCGGGTAAGCCGGTGAAGACGCTCGGCGTTACGATCTACGATATAGAAGGGCTGACGGATCCGAAATCCATCGATCTTTTCTGGCAAGATCCGCAGCCGCCATCGGCAGAGCTTCTTGAAGCGTTCATGCGATTGCTCGCCGCCTCCGTGCAGGTTCGCGGCAACTTCTATTCGAAAGAGGGAGCGGAGGCTGCTGCCGAAAGTATTGCCTCGAGGTTGCTGGCGCGAAATGTCAATGAGCCGGGCGCTTACGTCGAGCCGCCGATCCGCAAACATCCGATGAAAATAGACGTCCCCTGACTCGTATCCGACAGGGCCTCTCTCGTTTGAAGCCAAGGGTTCAGAATTAAATTCTCAGTCATTGCCATGATCGGCATGACCTTCACTCCACGTCTCTTCTGCGCGCTTCAGTTGTCTTCTGAATTTGACAGCTCGGCCCTTCGGTAACAGGCCATGCGTCCGGTTCCTGACTTCGGAGCCTGTTACGCGGCGCGAGTGCAACGGGCCCGTTTTGATCCCTGAATTGTGATGTTCCCGAAACGAGCTACCGCCAGTCAAAAACCGCAAAGCGGATGTCTTCCTTTGGCGTGAAATTCATCCGCCTCAGCTCGAACGCCGTCGGGCCGGTCTTCTTGAGACCGCTCAGGCACAGTGTCAGAACTGCGTTCGGATTCTCCTTGTCGATCGTCAGGTGGAAGTCTCCGATCGGCCCCTTCCAGTTGGCCCCGGTGGTCAGAATATACTCCACTTCGGAGGGTCCGCCGATATTGGGGCTTCTTTGCGGGTCTGCCTGCGCAGCCGCTTGTGCCTGCTTCACTAGCCGGCGGACGCCTGCCTTACCCTGGTTGTCAAGGCAGTAACTCTTGTAATCATTGAACTGGCTCTCGTCGAAGGAGGAGACACCGCCAGTGATCGGCTTGTAGCGATGTTCGACGGTGATGGTCTTGCCAGCGGGAAAGGTCTGCTCCCAGTGGAAAGTTGCTCGCAGCTTCCAGGTAGGGTCGAAATCGGCCGACCGATTGCCGGGATCGTCTGCCTCAATGAGCCTTTGCTTGACGAGATGTTGCCGGACTTCATGCGGCAAGGCGCGTGTCTTTTCCTGCCATCCTGGAAGCTGCGCATTGACCGGCAGGCCGGCCTTGGTGATCGCCGCCGTCACATCGGCACCCTCGCCGGTGACCGCCTTCTGCTCCAGTTTTGGTTGGACAGGCCGCCCATCCACCGTCACGTGGAAGTCGACGAAATTCTCCTGGTCTTCCGCCGGCAAAAACACCATCTCCGAACCTTCGTTCTGATCGACCTCCGGTAGCGGAAAGGCGACCCGCGTCGTGATGTCCCGATCGCTCTCGTTGCGGAAGGCGTAGCGCACCCGGATTTGGCTCGCCGACAAATATAGATCTTCGCTCGCCATGACGATGTCTTTGGACGTCGTGAGTTCCAAGCCACCAGCGCCGAGGACGGCGCTGGTGTCGTTGGCAAGCACGGAAGTGGGCACCATGGTGGCGAAGACAAAAGGGGCAATTAGCGCGGTGACGACGTTAGCTTTCATTTTTTCTCACCCTTTCTATTCTCCGAATGTCGTCAGTGTCGGGGGCGATGCCATGCAGCTCAACTTAACGCTACGACCGGCCCGAGATTTGTCAAAAGAATATTGCCGATTGCATAAGGCACCGTGAAGCCGAGTGCTGGCGCAGGACTTTCCGCGAGATCACTCGCCGAGAGCATGGCGGGATCCTGGGTGTGTGCGCCGGCAAGCGCGCCAACGAGCGCAACCGAATTGATCCCAAGCAGGAAATGGCCGACGCCGAGGCCGACTATCAGCGGAACGAGAGTGACGACCACGCCTGCCACAAGGATCGTCGGGCCGTCGGTCGCGAGCGCGGCGAGGGCCTGTGGTCCCGCCGTGAGGCCGACCAACGCGCAGAAGGCGGCCAGTCGTGGATCCCACATGATCTGCGTTGCGACCACCGGTGCATTAGCATTAGCCCGGCCAGGATACCGCGCATGCCACCAGCCGAAGAGGAGGCCACGCCACCAGCGAGCCGGCGCCCGCCGAAAGCGTGATCGGCAGCCCGCCGATCGTGACCGAGACGAGGCGATCAGTACGACGCACAAGAGCCCAGCCGCTGCGTCTGGACGGTTGGCGTTTCGTGATTCCCACTCGCCGACCACTATTGAATCTTGCCTTCCAGTTCAACGCAATCCATATTATGTTCAACACAGGGAGAATCCTATGGGTACCCAACCACGAACTGCTGCGGAAAGAGAAGCAAAGGTCGCCTTGGCTCGCAATAAGCTCGTGCTCGAGCAAGCGAAGGCCGTCGGTCTCCTTGGCACGGCGAAGAATACCCGCTTGTCGGGGCGAGTGCCCTCGGAGTTGATCGAGGCGGCGAAGAAGCGCGCCCATGTCACCTCCGACACTGAGCTGCTGGAATTGGCGCTTTCCCGGCTGGCTCTTGAAGATGACTTCGGCGCGCGTCTGGTGGGCCGCAAGGGCACCATCCCGACGGATATCGATCTTGGGGTTTGATCTTTCTGAGACCCTCCGATCACTAAAGCCCCAGAAGCATGTCGGAACGCTCGAGCGCAGGCGCGACGAAGATATCCTATGGGCTGCTGACGAACCGGCAATCGGAGGGGCTCTATTTCTAGATACCAGCGTCTATCTGGATGTGCTTCAAGGGCGCTCGCCCGTGGAGGTTGATATGCTGCTTACGTATCGCCTATGCCACCATTCGGCAGTCTGCCTGTCTGAGCTGACTCATGCCTTCGGCCGGCTGGATCCAAAGCACGCCTCTACAAAAGCGGTCCTCGAAACGATCACGGCGACCGTAGAAGATATTCCGGAGCACCGACTTCATGCTCCAGATGCAGCCATTTGGGGACAGGCCGGCGTGTTGGCGGGTCTGCTCTTTCGCTTGAGCAACCTGCCAAAGGGTGCTGGACATGAGCGCCGCTTCGTCAATGACGCACTTGTTTTCCTGCAGGCACGACAACTGGGCGCGAGTGTGCTGACTGGTAACGTCCGGGACTTCGATTTCCTCTCCCAGATTATGCCGAGCGGTCGGGTCATCGTCTATCGAGCTCCGCTTGAGCCGCGATCATCATGAACGCCGAGCTCTCGCCTTATCGAAGGGCTGACGGATCCGAAGTGCATCGATCGTTTCGGGCAAGATCCGCAACCCCAACTGACGCGGATTCCAGGAAAAGGCGCTTTGGCGCAAGCCTTCCGATATGGCCTAAGCCGATGGCCTAATACTGATCCTCGCTTTTGGCTTTGCAGTAAGTCCCGCACAAATTTGAATGTTGATAATCCCGGCCGCCTAGACACCTCGACGGCCGGGTTGTCTCGACTTGTCAGCCCGCGGCTACGGCCTGCCCAAGCTCGGCGTTCGTCATTGCCTTGCCATCGAGATTCCACGTACCGTCGACAGCGTGGACCCCATTCGACCAAATGCGATCCTTGGCAAGTGTGCCACCAGAGAGATCATGGAGTATCTGTGTAGCTTCACCGAAGAACGCGGTTTGAATGTCGTGGCTTGCGAGAGCAAAGGATGGCGTCTTGGTTTCGATCCAAGCTCCTTCGACCGGTTTTCCAGCAGAGAAAGTCTGTCCTTTGGGCAAAACATTGAGATGCGCCGTGACGTTAGGGGTCATCACCTTGTTTCCCCCAAGCCCATGATGATTGAGGAAGGATTCCGTTATCTTCGCAACGACGACATGCATTTTGTCCGCAGGAATGACGCCTTCGGTAAGCGTGAGACTGATGGGCATGATAGCTCCTGTTTCTGAAGGGGACATGAGGCATTGCCTCGCGTAACGGCACGTTATATAACGACCGTGATCCTATTGATAGGATAACGATCGTTATAGCGTCAAGCATAAAATAACGATCGCTATTATGGAGTTCGACATGCGGTATCAGTCCGATCACAAAGAAGAAGCAAAAACGAAGCTTCTCGACGCAGCGGGAAGGGGTTTTCGCCGGCAAGGCTTCGGTGGCATTGGCGTGGACGGCTTGGCGAAAGAGGCCGGCGTCACCTCCGGTGCATTCTACGGACATTTCAAATCGAAAGACGCTGCCTTCGAGGCCGCGGCAGTCGCAGGACTGGATAACCTTCGTGAATCCATTGCAAAGTTGCAGGCGGAAGAGGGAGACCGCTGGACCGAGACATTCATAGATTTCTATCTTGGCGAACTGCTCCGTTGCTCACCCGACAATAGCTGTGGGTTGCAAAGCCTGACGTCCGATGTGACACGATCTAGCAAGGATACAAAAACGGCATACGGCATGGCGCTGGAAAGCGTTGCGCAACAGTTGGCCGACAAGTTGGAAGGAAGAACTGAGGAGGAGAAGCGTCGGAAGGCGTGGTCACTGATGGCGCTCCTGTCCGGAGGCGTGACAATGGCACGCAGCGTTGCGTCACCGGAGCTTCAGGATTCCATCGCTTCGCACCTCAAGCAGGCGGCGCGCTTGCTACTACGACATTAGGGGGTTCCGTGGTCATTTCTGCATTAATACCCGCTAAGGACGAGCGTGTGTGTGAACGATCTCCGCGCACCGCGAGAGCGCAATATCAAGCGCCACTCGAGACGGCGCTGCACTCAAACTGATACGCATGCCTGGACCTTGAAGCACTGCCGCGCTCGCTGCTCGTCCTCGGCGGTGGCTATATTATATCGGCGCGGAGCTCGCCCAGATGTTCGCCCGTGCCGGCGTGCACGTGACGCTCGTCTGCCGGTCCCGCCTGTTTCCCGAGGCCGAACCCGAGATCGGCGCCGCGCTCACCGGGTATTTCGAAGTGGAGGGGATCACCGTCGTCTCCGGCATTGCCTATCGCGCAATCCGTAAGACCGAGGGCGTGTTGCGCTCACGGTTTCCCGAGATGGCCAGGACACGACGATCGACGCCGATCAGGTGCTCATCTCCACTGGACGCACGCCCAACATCGAAGGTCTTGGCCTTGCCGAGCACGGGGTTGGCATTTCGCCGAAGGGCGGCATCGTCGTCGACGACCGCATGCGCACAACCAAGACTGGCGTCTATGCCGCCGGCGACGTCACTGGTCGCGACCAGTTCGTCTACATGGCCGCCTATGGCGCCAAGCTCGCCGCGAAGAACGCCCTCAACGGCGACAGCCTGCCGCGGGATCGGTGTTCAACCGTCTCTACTCCACCTTGAAGGACCGGCAGCGCGTGCGAGAGTATCCTACTTTCAGGCCCTCCCCAAATGCAGTATCTGGCCATTGGCAGCTTCGGCGTCTGTCGAGTCGTGGGTGACGAGCAGAACCGGTAGCCGTTTGGCGACAGCGCGGTCGAACACAAAACGACGAAAGTCGCGTCGCAGGTCTGAATCGAGTTTGGAGAATGGTTCGTCGAGAAGCAGGGCTTTCGGCGCCGCCAGGAGTGTTCTCATCAGGGTGACGCGGGCGCGCTGTCCGCCGGATAGCGTTGCTGGGTCGCGGTCCTCAAATCCGCTGAGGTCAGCCTCCACCAAGGCTTCGGTGACACGTGCAAGCCTTGCGTCGCGTCCCATGACTGAGCGAGCAAGTCCAAAGGCGAGATTGGCGCCGACCGAGAGATGCGGAAACAAGAGGTCATCCTGAAACAGGATGCCGACGTCGCGCCGTTCCGGTGGCAAGTTGGTCACATCACGCGCCCCGATCAGGACCTTCCCCGTCGCGTTGAAAGCCGGATCCAGATGGCCGCCAATGAAGGAGATCAGCGTGGACTTGCCCGATCCGCTTGGCCCCATGACGGATGCGACGGCGCCTGGCTCGACGTCAAGGTCAAGGTTCGAGACGAGCCTCCTGTCGCCGATTGAGATCGTCACGGAGCGAAGGGTTAGTGCATTCGTCATGAGCGCCCCGATAGAGATCGACGGTTGGCAAACACGATCCGTGGAACGGCCAACGCCACCAGATAGGCGGCGAACGGAATAAGGGTTTGCAGGAAGGCGAAGACGCCGACGACCCGGCGGTCGCCACCACTTGCCATCGCGACCGCCTCGGTCGTCAATGTTGCAATGCGCCCGCTGCCCGCAAACAATGTCGGCAGATATTGTGCGACGCTGACGGAAAAGCCGATTGCCACGGCGATGGCAATCGGCCGAAGCAGGATCGGCAGCTTGATGCGGATCAGGGCACCGGTCGGGGAGGCACCGAGCGCTGCGGCGGATCTGATATAGCGGGGGTCAAGCGCTTTCCAGGGGTCGGCGAGCGCCAGCAAAACATAAGGAAATACGAACAGGAGATGCGCCCACGCGACGGCCAGAAATGTTCCATCGAGCTGAAGCTTGAGGGCGAGCACCTGTGTTCCGAACAGGAACGCGATCTGTGGAAGGAGAAGCGGGATATAGATCGGATGCCAGGGCGTAGCGCGGCGGCGCCTTCCGCTTCGATCCTCCGCTTCGAGCCAGGCAACGGCAAGGAGGAGCGCAACAGCGGTCGTGACAGCTGCAAGCGCCACGGTGTTGCCCAGCGGCCAGATGAGAGCGTGAGCCTGGCGGTTCCAGATATCAAGACTCCAGGTCGATGGCAGGGCATCGGGAAACGGCCATCTCCAGGCCACGGACCAGACGGCGAGCGCGATGAGGGAACCTAGCCCCAGCATGAGAACGATCATAGCGAGGGCCGCAGCCACCTTCAGACCCGGTTCGCCGGTCACGCCACGACCACCCCTCGACGTCCACCAGAGGCCAATGCCGGCGACGCCCCGCTCACTGACCCGCCAGAGACCGATCGCTCCAACGACAACCAGCAACTCCAGGGTGGCCGCAGCCGCGGCCGGAAGGGTTCGCGAAACGTCGGGCGACATGAACCATTTGAGCGCCATGACGGAAAGCGGCGCAGGGTTGGTCGGCGCCAGGATCAATGCCATGTCGACGACCGAGAGCGAAAACGCCAGGACGACGTAAACCGGCAGGCGGATCTGCGCGTAGACCTGTGGCGCGATGATTTTGATCCAGACGATGCCTGGTCCGTAGCCGAGGGCGCTACCGGCCCGCATCTGCTGATCGACGGGGATCTGGTTCAGGGCCGCAAGGATGACGATCAACAGGAACGGCAACTCCTTGATGAGGAGGCCGATGACCAGGGCCATGCCCCACGGGTCCTGAACGATGGCGATATCGGGGGGCACCGCGTAGCCCGTCAGCCAAGGACTCGCGAGCCGCGCAAGCCAGCCACTCGGGGCCATCAGGAAGGCGAGCCCGATCGCCATCGCCGCATGGGGTGCAGCGAGCAGCGGGGCCAGAAGGCCGTCGGCGCCGCGATCGCGCATTCGACCGTGGACGACCGCGCAGAAGCAGAACGCGAGGATCAACGCGAGGACGGTTGCCGTGACGCCTGTCGTTACTGTGATCCGAAGACTCGTCGCAAAGCCAGGATAACCGAACAGTTCCCGCCACGGCTGCACGCCCAGCGCATGGCCTCCGATCGACGGCAGGTAGCCGAATGCGGGAAGGAGGGTGAAGATCAGGCCTGCCGCAATCGGAATGCCGAGCCCGCAAAGAAGAAGGAGCCCAACTGCCTGCCGCAGGTTCGGTCCCTGCAGGAAAGGGATCAGGCCGCTTATGCGGAACCTTATTTGACGTATCGCCGCATCCATTCGTCGGTGATCCTCGTCATCCAGGAGGGGTGCGGTTCAAGGAGAACCGGTCCCAAGTCCGCGTTGGTCGGCAGTGCGGGGCTCGTCGGCAGGTCGGCGAAGAGCTGGCGCCGCTCCGTCGAAAGCTTGTCGAGGTCGAGCACTGTGAAGCTGCCCAGCACCCGGATATCCTGAGCGTGGGCTTGGGTCGCCGGATCGAGCAGGAAATTGGCCACAACCATGGCCGCTTCCTTGTGCGGCGAATTGTAAGGGATGGCGACGAAGCTCGTATTGCCGATGGTGCCGCCGGAGAGCGAGTAGGTGCGTATTGTGTCGGGCAGCAGGCCCGACGCGACCGAAGCCGCAGCCTCAGCAGGATCGAACGACATGGAGAGATCGATCTCCCCGTCGTTGAGGAGTTGCCGCGCGGCGGGTCCATTCGACGGGAATTGTTCTCCGCGCCGCCAAAGCAACGGCTTCAACTGTTCGTACCAGGACCAGAGCGGCGCCGTTTCCTTGGCGAAATCCGCGTCGGTCACTGGCTGTTGCAATCGGCCTCGATCAGGCGCCAGTTCGATGAGCGCCTGCTTGAGGAAGGTGGCGCCCATGAAGTCGCGTACGTCGGGATGCGTGAAGCGGCCTGGATGTGCCTTCGCCCATGCCACGAAGTCCTTGATCGTGCGCGGCACGTCGCTCACGCGGGAAGAGTCGTAATTGAACACGACCTGGGCGAGACGCCAGGGCGACTCCATCCCATCCACGGGGATCGTGAAGTCCGTGACGTTCGAGAGTTTGCTAGCCGTGTCGACATATTGATAATTGGGCAGAAACTGCGTGAACGGCCCGTAGAGGAGTTGCTTGTCTTTCATCGACAGAAAATTCGGGCCGTTGATCCAGATGAGATCGACAGAACCGTTGTCGTCGCGACCGGCGGTTTTTTCCGCGACGACACGCGAGACCGCCTCGGCGGTATCGGAGAGCTTTACCTGCCGGACCGTGATGCCATATCGGGTCTGAACTTGCTGTCCAACCCAATCGATAAAGGAATTGGTCCGTTCATCACCGCCCCACGCGTTCCAGTAGACCGTCTGACCGCGTGCTTTTGAGACGAACTCGTCCCACGTACCGGCATTGGCGGAGCCTAACCCACAAACCAGCGCCAGCCCCGCCGCTGCCAGAACGCCCAATGGGCCGAGTCTCTTCCTCCGTGTCATAATGTAAATCTATCTCCGGTTGTTTTAAGTTTTCGGGCTTTGGTGACGCTTGGCTCCTGCTGGTCGCTTGCGCCGGACGTGAGATCGGGCGCAAAGGCTCGCCATCCCCACCACCAGCGGGTGACCGTGGTCAGGACGCACAAGGCAGCGAGACCATATGCGATTGCAGGAAACGCTCCGGGCCAGAGGCACATCGCCACGAATACAGCGATTGTCTCCGCCCCCTCCGTGAGTCCGCCGAGATAGTAGATGCCCTTCGCAGGGTAGTTCGTAGACGACAGGCCCCGTCGGCCTGCGATAGTGGCAAAGGCGAGGAAGCTGCTGCCGGTGCCGACGAACGCGACCAGCAAGGTTGCCGCAGCCAGCGCGTTCGCTCCTGGGTCAGCAAGAGCGAACCCGAACGGCACTAGTGCGTAGAAGACGAAGTCGAGCGCTATATCGAGAAACGCGCCACGATCGGTCGGTTGCGTCCGTCGCGCGAGCGCGCCGTCGAGGCCGTCGAGGCCGCGATTGACGAGAATCACGATAAGCGCAGCCGCGTATTGACCTGAAGCCAGAAGCGGAACGACGGACACCCCAACAGCAAAGCCGAGTACCGTGACGGTATCGGCGGAAATGCCCAGTTTCACGAGCAGTGCCGCAGGCGGATCCAGCAGTCGCTTCTGCAAGGGAAGAAGATGACGGTCGAACATCGTGTCACCCCCTCAGCCATTGAAGGATACGAGCCGACACGTTCAATGCCCAGGCCGGCGCGTGGGCGCGACGCCATTCACCGGCCGTTGCCTTCGCCGCCTCCATCCAGCCCGGATAGGGGTGGATGGTTCGAAGGATCGCATTGAGGCCGAGGCCGTGCCGCATCGCGAGTGTGAATTCGCCGAGCATGTCGCCGGCGCGGGCACCGACGATCGTGGCGCCCAAAATCCGATCTTTGCCCGGTGTCGTCAGGACCTTGATGAAGCCCGCATTCGCCTCGTCGGCAATCGCCCGGTCGAGTTCGGCAAGGTCATATCGGGTCACTTCGTAAGCAACGCCTTTTTCTCGTGCTTCTACCTCGCTCAGCCCAACGCGAGCGATTTCCGGATCGGTGTAGATCACCGCCGGGAACGCCTTTGTGTGTGCTTTCCAGGTCTTGAGGTCTCCAAAGAGGGCGTTCATCGCAGCGAACCAGGCATAGTGGCCAGCGGCATGGGTGAACTGCAGCCGCCCGATGACGTCACCGGCTGCGTATATGGTGGGCAGGCGAGTCCTCAGACGGTCATCAACGATGAGGCGATCTTCCTCCAGGAGACCAAGCTCCTCGAGACCGAACCCTCGCGTACGCGGACGGCGGCCAACGGCGACAACAACACGATTGAAGCCGATTTCCTGACCGTTTGTGAGGTGTGCTTTCCGGGATTGGCCGTCCTGCACGAACGAACCAACGCTGGCACCGGTGATGATGGTGACATCGTCCGCCAAAAGAAGCCCTCTTATCGCTTCGCTGACATCCTCGTCCTCGCCGGCGAGCAATCGCGGCAAAGCTTCCACGATCGTTGTCTGGCATCCAAGCCGGGCGAAGCTTTGCGCGAGCTCGCAGCCGATCGCACCGCCGCCGACAATGAGCAGCCGATCTGGCCTCTCTCTCAGGCCCCACAACGTTTCAGAGGTCAGGGGCTCGACATCAGCAAGCCCAGGTATCGGCGGGATAGCAGGCTCGGCGCCGGTTGCAATCACCAGCCGTCGCGCCGTCATGCGGCGCCCATCGACCTCGACGGTCCAGGGGTCGGCGATCCTGGCGTGGCCCTTGACCACGTCGACGCCGAGATCGCGATATCGCTCGGCCGAGTCATGTGGCGCCACGCGTGCGATCACGCGCTCGATCCGGCGCATGATCGCCGGATAATCGGGTTCCAAATGCCCCTTGAGCCCCAGGCGCTCCGGATGCGCGCCTTCTTTTGAGAGCTTTGCGGACCGGATCAGCGCCTTCGAGGGGACGCAGCCGGTATTCAGGCAATCGCCGCCCATCTCGCCCTGTTCGATGAGTGCGACCCGGGCACGGGCGGTTGCGGCGATGTAAGCAGTCACGAGGCCAGCCGAACCGGCACCGACCACGATGAGGTTGTAGTCGAACCGGTCAGGCTGCCGCCAATTTCGCAGCGCATTGCGTCGGCTCCACCAGTTGCTCCCCACCTTGGCAACGAAGGGCAAGGCTGCCAGGGCCGCGAATGCGAGAATGATGCGCGGACTTAATATGTCGCCTGCGGTTTGGACCGAGGCGAGTTGTTTGCCCGCATTGACGTAGACGATTGTTCCGGGGAGCATCCCGAGCTGGCTCACCCAGGCGAAGGTGCGGACAGGCATGCGCGTCAGACCCATCGCTAGGTTGACGAGGAAGAAGGGGATGACCGGAATGAGACGCAAGGCAAACAGGTAGCGAGCGCCGTCCGCTGCTATGCCGCGATCGACCTTGGCAACGACGTCGGGGAAACGTCGCTCAATGGTGTCGCGAAGAAAATAGCGCGCGACGATCATGCCGATCGTCGCGCCGATGACACTGGCAAAGGAGACGAGCAGGGCTCCTGCCCAGAGACCGAACAAGCTGCCGCCGATGAGGGTAAGAACCGTTGCACCGGGCAGCGACAAGCCGGTTACGGCGACATAGACAACGGCGAACAGGAGCGCCGCAAGAGCCGGATGCAATCTGATCCAGTCCTTCGCGGCGACAAGCCGGGCCGTGATCTCCGCGAGATCAAGATGATCCTTGAGGAGCAGGCCCAGAATAATGATTGCCGCAAAAAGGAAAGCGGCGCCTAGAGTCTTGGTCGGGCGGCGAATTGCTCCGGTACGATCCATGTTTCAAACGGTGCTCCCTGGGTGGACGGCTGCCACCCACGGCGCCGAAATGATAACTCTTCTGTTTCTACTTCGCTTCCAAGGGTTCAAAAGTTACATCGGCCTCACCGCGCGCGGGATAATTGTTCTTCAACACGTAGTCGATCGCTCCGAGAATGTCCGCGAAATGCGGGCGTGCGAACGGCATGGTCTGAACGCTGCCGAAATAGAGCGTACCATCCGGCCGCACCAAGTAGATTGCCGGTTCGGCAAAGAGATCGGGCTCCTCAACCCCAATCGACGTCTTTCCATGGCCCCGGGAAATATAAAGCCCCCATTCGCGAGCGACCGCCAGGGGCAGCTCGTAACCGATGTGGAGTTGTGGCAGGTGCCAATCAAGACTTGTCTGGATCGCTCGTTCTTCGTTGTCAGTTGAGATTGCAACGACCGTGACGCCTCGACGCTCAAACTCACCAAGCTTCGCCTCGAGATCCTTGAGCTGTGTCTTGCAAATCGGGCAATGGAGCCCACGGTAGAAAACAATCAGCGAAAACGCTGCCGGCGCTTCCTTGCGGATGTCATAAATGCGGCCCCCGACGACTGGTACCCGCAGTTCGGGGACAGCCTGGCGCGGAAGAAGATGAGGAAAAGCAATGTTCATCGTACGGCTCCTTCGTTTCAACAGTCGTATTAGCAGTTTTAGATCATTCGATCTAAAACTGACGATGTCAGAGTTACTTGGCAAGCCGAGAGTCTTGTGATCGCGCCATTGTGATTGCCTGCCGCAGTGCCAATCAACCAAGGGTCGTAATTTCTGCGCCGCCACCGATGGATAAAAAGCCCGATCCCGCTGGTGAGACGTGATGTTTTGGTAGGTGCATATGCACGTTCGTCCCTAGATCTATCGGACCAGAGTTCAGCACGTCATTTTGCAATCACGACGAGATCCAGGGGACGCTCGATGCCGTTGATGCGGCGGTGTTTGCGAATTTCCCGCGACCGCGGTGCGGAATATCCTTGGGCAAGTGCCAGCTTGGAGGTTGCCAAGTCAGTCAGAGCAGTTACCTGCTCCACCCTTGTGTGTTTTTCGAGCTTGGCCGCCGTGTTCACCGCATCACCGATAACGGTGTATTCGAGGCGCGTCTCGTCCCCAATGGCGCCAAAAAGCACGTCGCCTGTCGCCAGCGAAACGCTTATGGCGGGCGCCGCCAAGCCGGCCGCTCGACGCTGCGATCGCCACTCGTTGAGGTCATAGACAATTACATCGATAGCTCGCAGCGCATCCGCCGCGTACGTCTCGCTACGAAGGACCGCCCCGAAGGTCGCCAGAATCCCATCACCTAAAAACTTGTCGATCGATCCGCGATGCGACTGCACCAACGGTATTACCCGCCTCTGATAGTCACCCAGAAGGCTCATCAGCTCCGCCGGCGGGAGTTGATGGGAAAGAGCTGTGAAGCCGCGTAGATCAATGAACACAGCTGCCGCCGGCCGAATTTCCGCCTGCCCGGGCTGGATCGACGTCTCGGCTCCACGGATCGTTTCCGCCACGTCAGCAGCGACGAAGCGAGAAAGCTCAGCTGCTGTTGCATGATCGATCGCAGCGCGCTCCAAGAGCCTACGCGCGCGCTGCAATACAACGGCGAGGACGATCGTCACCATTAGAATTGAAATGATCTTGTCGAACTCGGCCCCCAGCAGCACGGTCGGAGACGTCATGTACAGCACGTAGTCGTGGGTTATCGGACCTTTGCCTCCCTCGTTTGTGATCGCATACAACACAAGGAGCAACCAGCCGACAGCGCCTGCCGATCCCGCCAACAAGATCCAGCGCGCCTCAAAACGCAACGCCCGCAGAGTGATGAAGATGAAAATGTAAAGAAGCGTCGGTGCTTTAAGGTAAAAGGCCGGCGGCTGCCTATATTGAATGTGAAAGCTCCAGATCAGAAGCATCAGAACGGCGATGTCGACAATAATTGAAATCGCGACCAACCAGTCGCCGGATCGGCGCTCGTAGGCGAGCCAAAGCCGGACAGAAAGGAAGATCGCATAGAAAGCAAGTGTCCAGGGTACCGGCTCGAATGAGGCATCCGCTGGAAACGTCTTGCGCGAAACCGCGTATAGCAAGCCCCAAACGAGAATAATTGCCGCCTGGACCCAACCAATCAGAATTTCGCCGTTCTGCTGCTCCCGAGCGATGGCAGACTGAATTCTCGCGGAAACAAAACCAGGCGTCGCCGTTCCGATCAATGCATCAATGATCACCAACCAGCACCTCAATATCACCGAGCGCATCCGATGGTACATTCCACGCATGCTTGGACTCTCTCGTTGGTCACGCCGCCGATTACAGCGACCATATTGTAATTCGCTTCGATGGGGTCAAAAGTTACAGAGCCCCGTTGCGGAAGAGTGTCCGGGGTTACATCGCCTCCCCGCATGGATTCACGGCTCAGAATGAATCCGAGGCCAGTTTAGGCTGCGGCAGTCGAGAAACCGTTGCGTTTTGTATCAACCGATCTAAAACTATTGGATCACAATCTGGCCGGGACTGGAAAAATGAAGTGGGTCGGGAGAAAATCAGATGGCACGACCGCGAGCATTTGATCAGCCGACAGTGTTGGCTGCGGCAATGGACCAGTTCTGGCGTCGCGGCTATGAGGCGACATCTGTGCGGGATTTAGCGAGCGCGATGTCGATCACCGGCGCCAGCCTTTACAATTCTTTTGGCGACAAGCGTTCCCTGTTCAAGCGCTGTCTGGAAACTTACCTCGACACCTATGCGCGGCGACGGGTCGCGGAGCTTGATGCCAGCGATGACCCGATCAGCGGGATCCGAACGTTTTTCGACCGTCTCATAGAGGCTTCGCTAGAAGACCGTCGTGGCTGCCTTCTCGTCAATGCGGCGATGGAGGTGGCACCCTGGGATCCGGAACTTGCTGAGCTGATTGAGGAAAGCCTGCGCGAAATCGAGGACGGCTTCTATCGCGCGCTGGCACGCCTTCCTGCAAGCCCGAACCATCAGCAATCGAGAGACGCGCGCGCGACAGCCCGTCTGATCTTATCTGCCGTCATCACGCTTCGGGTCTTGGCGCGAGCGGGTGGAGATCAAGACCGGCTTCGCAGCATCGCCCGGTCGGCGGTCGCCATGGTTGAACGCTGGCAGGCCCCGTGAGCAAGCGCATCGTACTCGTAGGGGCGGGCCACGCCCATCTCCATATCTTGAAGAATATTGGCGCGCTCGTACGCTTAGGAGCTGAGGTCACCGTCGTCGCGCAGGACGACTTCTGGTACTCTGGCATGGCGACCGGAATGCTCGGCGGGCTTTTCCCGCCAGAAGCGGATCATGTCAACGTCAGTGCGCTGGTAAACGGCACTGGCGCAACGCTTCATCGTGGTACGATGATCGCACTCGACCGCAGTGCGCGAGAGGTGGTGCTCGAAGGAGGGCGACGGATCGGAGCCGACCTCCTCTCGCTCAATCTGGGAAGCGTGCCGCCGCCGTTGCCCGGGATGGGACAATCTGTCTACGCCGTGAAACCGGTTCGCTCCCTCGTTGAGCTTCGACAACGGATCGAGGAATATTGGCGCGGCGCCGACACCGATCCGCTTCGCGTCGCAGTGGTCGGCGGCGGCGTGACCGGCATCGAGATTGCCGCCAACCTTCGTGCCCTGTCCGACCGGCATGGGCACTGCATGGATATCACGGTCTACAGCCGTTCCGAGCCGCTAAGGCGCATTCCGCGCGGTGCCGCAGCGGCGCTCTTGCGTCACCTTCGTACGGCCAACATCGACGTCCGGTGGCCGGTCGCGGTCACTTCGATCAAGGAATGCGGCGTCTTGCTCGATGGTGGAACGCCCCAGGACTGCGATATCATCATCAATGCCACGGGCCTGATGCCCCCCGACCTTACGGCCAGGCTTGGCCTCCCAGTCGACGGTGACGGGGCATTGATCGTGGATCGCTTCCTTAGATCTGCTGGGGATACCTCTGTCTTTGCCGTCGGCGACTGCGTGGCATTTGACGGGCGTTCTCTGCCGCGTGCTGGTGTCTATGCCGTGCGGCAGGCGCCCATCCTGTTCGCCAATCTCGCCGCCGCCCTGTCGGGCACGCCGCCGATTCCATTTGTGCCGCAACGACGGTTCCTCGCCATTATCGGGCTCGGGCATAGATCGGCAGTGATGATCCGCGGCCCCGTATGGTTCAAAGGCCCACCTGCTCTTTGGCTCAAGCGCTGGATCGATCAGCGCTTCGTCGATGGCTACCGACCGGGTAGCAAAACTACCCATCATTCGGCACTGAACCAGATGTCGCCGTAATAGGTCTGTGCGCGTCCCTTGTGATCGTCGGCATCCGTCATAATTGCAACGGCGTCGATCTCCGTGATGTCTTCGCGGAATGCCCCCTTCAGGTCTTCTCTGAGGTTACGCTTATGGCGAACCCACGATCCGAGCCCTTGTGTGCCGCTGTCGGTCGCCATTAACAGAACCTGAGTGGTGTAGGGGCTCGGCCATTCACTTCCCACACGATGTCGACTGGCCCACACATAGTTGAGAGCGAGTGACCGCGTCCCAAGAAGGCCACGCTCGATCACCACATAGATGCGAGCCGGAAAGTCGTCCCCGGACTTCACATTCTCGTCAACGTCCGGAAAGATTTGCGTCACCTTCCACGACCAGTTCAAAAACGGCGTCTTGGTGAGATCGATCTTTATCTTTCTGTAGCGGCCCGAAGCCCCGGCGTCAGCCGTGGCGGCGAGGACAGTTGAACCCAAATCGGGATCCTTGACGAATTCATACTTGGTTTCGCCTTTGAATGAGCGGCTGCTCCAGCTTGACAGCGAACCTTGGGAAAAGCGGCCAACATGAATGTCGCCATTCGCCGATTGCGGCATGGCAGGGCTCACGAAAAAAAGGGAGAGAGCAACGCCCAAGCCTTTCAGGGCCTGAGCTAAGACGTCAGGCCGCTTCAGCCATTGGCCGCTCGATCCTTTAGTAGTTATATGGGAATCGGCGTCGGGAAAGCCGCATTGCTTCTTAAAGCCGTCGCTTGCGCAATGGCTCCCAAAAACTCGACAATGGCGCGCGAACATCTGAAACAAGCTCATAGTTTCCGATCATTGAAAGGATCCGTAACTGCGCCCCCAGAGGGCTTCGTCGCCGGCCTTATGGAAACGAGGGCATGATTTTTTAGATCATATGTTCTAATATGCACAATATTCTCTGCCCGAAGTTCGCGTGATTGTGTTCACCGAGGCGGGAAACTTGATCGGGTTCGACGTTAAGATCGGACCAAGGAGGGATGGAATGTTTCGAGCGCTTGTTGCCACGGCCGCGATGATCATCATGACAGTCGCTAACCAGGCTGCTCACGCCGAAAGCCCGGATTTAATCGTGAAGGAAAGCGCGGTCGATTTCGCAACAACGGTACGACATCTCCAGGCCGAGATTGAAAAGCGCGGTGCCAAAATCGTCGCTATTGTCGATCATGCCGCCGCCGCCAATGCAAGCGGGTTCAAATTGCGGCCGACGACAGTGCTCATCTTTGGCAATCCGATTCTTGGGACGCCGCTGATGGAAGGCCGGCAGACAGCGGGGCTTGATCTGCCTCTACGCGTCTTGGTCTGGCAAGATGCAAGCAACAAGGTGCAGATCGGGTATTGGCCGCCGTCGCGGATCGCTGACACTCACGGGATCGAGAACAAGCGGGACATCATGGACAAGATGACGACCGCCCTCAACGCAATCACCGATGCAGCTGCGAAGCGGTGATGTATCTTGAGTTGGGAGAGCCTCCCGCCTATGGCAGGATTTTCAGCCCATCGGATGGAGGAACAGAGGATTTCCGAGACGCTTGCGGGAGCGAGTCGTGCGGAATCGAAAGACTGCCCGGCCACTGATAATCGGCCATCTCGCTTATTTGTTTCCTGCCCCGCCCCCTATCGATCAAAAGCGTGTCGTGAGCTGCGTGAGCCACGCAGGAGAGACCTCCACCAAAAGAGGTTCCAGCCGCTTGTCGAGGCCAGTCAGGATCAGAAGTCCGATAACGAAGAGCAGACCACCGAGCACCGCCTTGCCGCCTTGACCTGCACGCAGCAACTTGTCCCGCCAGCGGATCATGACCTCCCGGGATGCGAGACCCAGGAGGAGCAGGGGGGGGGCGGCGGCCCCTATGCCGAAAGCGGTCATCACGCTCGCCACCTGCCCGAGATCTTTCCCCTGTGCCGCGAGAACCGAGGCAGCGCCACGCCTCGGGCCGACGCAGGGACCCCAGACTGCACCAAGCAAAAGGCCAAGAGCGAACTGGCCCTTCAGCCCCGTTGCGGCAAAACCGCCAAGGCGTCACCGACACTGCGTCCGCCTTTCCTAACGGGTCAGAACTTCGCGAATGGCTGAACTCAGAAGCGGTCACGGCAAGGAACGCGTAGCCGATTGGCCGAGGGCGGAGACGAAAGCGACGTGGACGGAATTCACACAGGACAAGGTGACATTTTTTTGCCGTCCGATGTAACGATCAGCGACCCGCGCGCGAAATACCTGCTGTGACACGGACTTCCCACCTCCTTCCCGGTCACCGCGCGGCCGGAACGTTTCTGGTTTCCGCGCGCAGGGCCACCAAACTTGAGGAACAATTTATGGGCACCAATCACGCTGCGCTCGGTAGAACACTTCGAAGCGTCCTTACTTGCATAAAGGAGTGTATTCGATGACAAGATCCGCGACTTTCGAGGGGCAGCGAGCGCAAATGCGCGATATCATGGGGCCGCTTGTCGACCTCTCGGCTCGAAACCGGAAAGATTACGTCGTCATCCGAAGTATCGCGCCATCGGGTACGGTCGTACCGCTTCATAGGCACGGCGACCGGGAAACGATGGTAATCGTCAAAGGAAGATTTACTGCATGGCTCGAAGGAAGCTGGCAGACGTATGGGCTGGGTGAAATTATAGAAGTTGCTCCGAACGAACCGCACGCAATGAGAAATGATGGCCCGGATGAGGTTTCGCTGGTACTGGTAACCACATCGCGCATGGCGAACTTCCTCGGAACGGTTAGTGCTTCTCAAGACAGCGCAGATGTCTCGCTGGACCGGCTCGCTCATTTCGTCCGAACCGCGGCCGTCTATGGTTTCCGGAATGGCAGTATCGAGGATCAGGCTGCGATCGGCATTGACCTGCCTGACGGCAAAAGCAATGCTTGACCTGGCAGGTCGGACCTGTCGCCATTGGACGAGAGCCGCTCTTCGACGAAACCTGCGTCGACAAGCCAGGGGCGTGGGCGCGCTTACGCCGACGATCTGCACCTGAGATCCAGACTTTCCCTGCAGCGTCGGCACAACACACCAGACGTGAAGACGCGGTCCCGCACGCTATTGCACATGTCTTGCGCAAACTGCTCGCCACTCATCAGGACTCTGACAGACTTCTCATTATAAGCACCGGTGATACCTTCATGCGCACATGCCCGCTCGCTGCTCTCCTCCTCATCGCCGTCATGCCTCTTACTGTTTCTTCCGCAATGCTCTGCGGAGCGCAGACTGCTTGTACGGTCAAGGACGGAAACTATCGGATCGAGTTGCCGCAAGATGGCGACATTCGCGGCGTCTTTGTCTATTTCCATGGTTTCAAAAGCTCCGCTAGGTTGCAGATGCAGCAACGCTCCCTGATCGAGATGACGCTCGCGCATCATCTGGCCTATGTAGCCGTCGATGGCATCGAGGGGAGGTGGTCTTTTCCACACGGCCCCAGCCAGGGTCGCGATGAAATGGCGTTCATCGCGAATGTCTTTGATGACCTGCGGCAACGCTACGGTTTTACCCCGGACCGGACGGTGATCGGTGGTTTTTCCATCGGCGCATCGATGGCTTGGTACACCGCCTGCCAGCAGGGGGAGAAAGCCGCGGCGATGGTGACTTTCTCCGGCGTGTTCTGGAATCCTCTTCCAAAACCGGATGACTGCGTCGCCGATCTTCCTCCAATGGTACATTTTCATGGGACCGCGGATCAGACATTTCCGCTCGCCGGTCGGGCGATTGGCACCAAATTCCATCAAGGCGATGCGCTCAAAAGCTTGGCCATTCTGCGTGAGCGCGCCAAATGCGACATGAAGGCTGCGAAGAAAGTCACGCTGGATAGCATCGAGTGCGACGATGTCCCGGACTGCATTCGGGGCGACAGTGTCATGTGCATCCATAACGACGGCCATGAGGCACGGGCCGATATGCTTGATGCTGGCCTGACAGCGGTGGGCTTTCCCAAATGAACCGGGCTGCAAAAAAACGAAGATCCTTTGTAACAACCGCCTGCATTCCCACGAATTAGCAGGCAGCAAGGTCGCGAAACCTGATCCGACGCGATGCTGACGGATCGTTCGAGGATTACAAAGGAACACCCTCATGCTGCAGTCAATTACATGTCCAAACATCGGCCATGCTATTGTTCATCATTTCGGAGAAGGCGCGGCCGTCTGGGGGCAGGCGATCACTCCGAGCATTGCTCATCTGGTTCAGGCGCATCGGGAGTTGGCGATCGATTATTCCCGGATACGCCCCGGGATTGTGTTCGAGACCGTGTCGAGTGTTGCGATGCTTCCCCATGTCATCGATGGATCCACGTTTCGCATACACGTCGAAAGCACGGCGTTTCGCCGCACCGTTGTCCGACGCGAAGCGGCGGTGGAAGCCTTCGTTCGCTGCGATACAGGCGCCGGTTGCACTCTCAAGCTTTGGGGCCGTGTCGCGACGGAAAGTCCATCGCAGCAGTCAGATCAACTGGCAGCTATCGACGATAGAACTGCCGCCACCGTACCTGTGATTTTCACCGTGACATTCTGGGAGATATCGCGCGCGCCGGACGCCCGCATGGAGCAGATGATCAAGGAAGTGTCCGAGAAGGACCGCAAAATCCGGGAGCTGGAATTGAAGGTGGCGCTCTCGATGTGTTCGCAATGAACTCATGTTCAGACAGACGCATGCGCAGCCGTAGAATTGATTGTTCCATACGAGGGAGTTTACCATGCAGAATTCAGACAGCCCGACGATAAAGAATGAGGCGGAATCAACCTGGATCCCCCGGGCAGAGCAGCCCGCGCCGCGCTGGCGTCAAATCGGACTGTGGAGCGTCAAGCTTCTCCTTGCTGCGGCCTTCATCGCCGCCGGCAGCGCCAACCTCTACGGCCTGCCGATGTTGGTTCAGAACTTCGAGCAGATCGGGCTCGGGCAGTGGTTTCGGTATTTCACCGGAACACTCGAGCTGATCGGCGCGGCCGCGCTATTCGTCCCGGCTGTGGCCTCGCTCGGTGCGCTTCTGCTCGCCGCGATCATGGTTGGCGCCACCTTGACCCATCTCTTCGTGCTGCCGGGCTCGCCCGTCCCCGCGATCGTGCTCTTCGCGCTGAGCGTGATGGTAGCCTGGGCGCATCGCGACCAGATCGTGGCGCTGGTCAGCAAGATCCTCGTCGACCGCGACTGAGGACACGAAAGTCGTCAACGCTCTCCCCTTCCGTTCCGAGGCTCATGTCATGTCACGGCTGATCATCGCCGCCCTGCTCTCTGGGAGATATCGCGCACGGCCGACGCCCGCATGGAGCAGATGATCAGGGAAGTGTCCGAGAAGGACCGCAAAATCCGGGAGCTGGAATTGAAGTGGCGCTCTCGATGTGTTCGCAATGAACTCATGTTCAGACAGACGCATACGCGGTCGTGAAGTCCCGAAATGTGATGCTCCAGTGCGGACAGACGTAACAGGAGTGTCGCTACCAAGTATCAAGGGAAAGACCAATGACCTTGACGACAGACTGTTATCAAACTGAGCAGCCAGCGTCGATCACTGTGTGAGCCGATGAATTGATTGTTCCACACGAGGGAGTTTAAGATGCAGAATTCAGACAGGCCGACGGTAAGAAGTGATGCGGAATCAACCTGGATTCCCCGGGCAGAGCCAACTGTCGAACATCCCCACATGACGGACGATTTCGCACGCGTCTACGAGATGACGGCGAACCGCAATACAGGCCAGATCGCCGCTGCCGCGCTGGATCGGGTCGGAGACATTCGATGGGGAACGCAGGTACTTGACATTGCAGCTGGGGCGGGAGCGCTGAGTGTGCCTGCGGCCCTGCGCGGCGCGGCGGTGCTCGCTGTCGACAATGCGCCGGGTATGGTGAATCTTCTGTCGCAACGGCTCGCTCCTTTCCCGGCAAGCGGCGCCCGGCTGATGGACGGGCAGAAGCTCGTCCTCGAAGATGAAGGCTTTGATGCGACCTTCTCGCTGATTGGCGCCAGCATCTTTCCTGACTGGCGGCGAGGGCTTGCGGAACAAGTTCGCGTGACCCGCGCGGGCGGTAAAGCATGCGTTGCGACGTGGCGCAAGCTGCCTGGCGGTGGCCCCTTCCTTGTTATGGCGGAAGCGCTTCGTGCCGTTTACCCGAATATGGCACCGCCGGCGCCACCCGAGGGGTTCACAACGCTTGCGGACCCGGACCGACTGCGCGCGGAGCTCAAGGGAGCAGGCCTCTCCGCGCTCGAGATTGAAGAGATCGAGGTCGTCTGGGAGGGGCCCGCTGGCCAGTCCTATCTTGACGACGTTCGAGAGTTGCACGGCTACATGGGTGCTTATGCCACGCTCGATGACAATGACCGTCGCCGGGTGGATGACGCGATCTTAACGGTGGTCGATCGGATTGCAACGGACAACCGGGTTGTGCTCCGCTCGACGGTGGTATTAGCCGTGGGAACGAGACGGTAATCACTCATTCCAATTTGTCGCAATGTTGTGCAGACTGTTTCAAAGCCCCCTGGCGCGTAAGGAATTGGCCCGTTGGACCAACTGCTTATGACATGGCTGTCTGTCCCGGATTGGCGACAGGTGTGTAATCGGTCCATCCCTCTCCACACAAAGGTGTGAACAGCCTGGATGTAACGTCTACGCATCCCGTGACGAAGAAGGCAGGTCGCTTTCGTTCAACAGAAGGATAACACCATGACGATCTCATTACGTCCCATTCTGCCGCTTGCGGCGGCACTTTCCTTCGCCTCTGTCGGCTATTCCGCGGAGATTTTTACGACGAATGGAGTGGCCATCAACGGCTATGATCCCGTCGCCTATTTCACCGACCATAAGCCGGTGAAAGGGTCGGACAAATACACGGCAACCTACCAAGGGGCGACGTTCCACTTTGCATCCGCCGCACATCGCGGTGCATTCGCCGCCAACCCGGGACATTTTGCTCCGCAGTATGGCGGTTATTGCGCCTTTGGAACGGCGCAAGGCCACAAGGCGTCGACCGAACCCCAAGCCTTTACCGTGGTCGATGGCAAGCTCTACCTCAACTACAATGACAGCGTCCTCAAGACGTGGAGGCAGGACGTCAGCGGGTATATCAAAAAGGCCGACGCAAACTGGGATAAGGTCAGGGCACAACCTGATCCGTAAGTCCCGATGCCAACATGAACCACCTACCCGCCCGGTTGCGGATAGGGACCTTTTCAGGTTGATGACGACGACGCCGGCCGCCCAGAGCGAAGGTGACGCCAGGCTCAACGAGATCGCGAATACAGTGCGTCAGAAGCGAGATGGCAATCAAGCGCTCGCCCTCAACTTTGTCGGCACGTCGCCCTGTCATCGGCAAGACGACCCATTCCGGCGTCCTTCGCAAAGACCTTTTTCGCGACACGATCAAGCGACAGTTTAAGTCCGGCGAGCAGCTTCGAGCATCGTGAGTTCGCGAAGGATGGCGTCCTTATCCTGATCGACATGCGGCGGCGCCCGATCGAAACGAACCGGAGTTGCGGACATTTTGAGTGGGTTGCCGAGCAGGTGGACGGTTTGTCCGTCCACTGTTTCCATGGGCATGATCATTTCACGCGCCAAGGTATGCGGATTGGTCACGACCTGATCGATCGTGGCGACCCGGCCCGCAGGGATTTCGGCATGGACAAGGCGCTGCTCCCAGTTTTCGGCGGTGTCGGCTTGTAGAGCCTCGGTCACAAGCCGGTCCAGTGCATCGACATTAACAACGCGATCACGGTTGCGGCGAAACCGCTCGTCGCCCGCCAGATCGGGACAGCCGATCGCCGTACAGAAGCGGGCGAACTGCTGATCGTTTCCGACTGCGATGGCGATTTCACCAGCAGCCGTTGTAAAGGTCTGGTAGGGAGCGATGTTGGGATGCCGGTTGCCGATCCGACTTGGCACCTTTCCCGAAACCAGATGGTTCGTCGCGGCATTGATAAGCCAGGCAACTTGCGTGTCATAAAGCGCCAGATCGATATACTGGCCTTCGCCCGTGCGGTCGCGATGGCGCAGAGCGGCGAGGATGCCGACGGTCGCATACATGCCGCACATCACGTCGGCGATGCCAAGGCCGACCTTGAGGGGCCGGCCACCGGCCGCATTGCTTTCGCCGGTGATGCTCATGATGCCGCCCATCGCCTGGACGAGAAAATCATAGCCGGTTCGCTCGGCATAGGGTCCGGTTTGACCGAAACCGGATATCGCACACCAGACGATATCCGGCTTGATCTTGCGAATATCCTCATAGCCGAGTCCGCGCCGGTAGAGATCGCCCGGCTTGTAGTTTTCGATCACCACGTCCGAGACAGCCGCCAGCCGCTCGACAAGTGCAACACCTTCATCGCTGGCGAGATCGATGGCTATTGATCGCTTGTTGCGGTTGGCTGACAGGAAATACGCGCTGAGATCACTGTCGCCACCGTCGGCATCCGGCACAAAGGGCGGCCCCCAACTGCGGGTGTCGTCGCCAGTATCAGGCCGCTCGACCTTGACGACGTCGGCACCGAGATCGGCGAGCAGCTGCGTGCAGGTTGGTCCAGCGAGAATCCGCGACAGGTCGAGAATGCGCAGACCTTCGAGGCTGGCGGGTTTTTGATGGTCAGACATTAGGGATTCTCACGATTTCCAGGGGGAACTCTTGAACCAGCGTACGAGATAGGCGGTTCCTACGAGCACGCCGAAGCCAATCAGGTTTCCAATTGCCTCTGCAGAAGTGGTGCGACCGGCATGATCAAGCGCAATACCGATCGGCTGGGCAATCACAATACCGGTGATGAAGACGGCGAGCGATTGCTGACCAACTACCGTCAGAACGCGCACGGCAGGGCCGCGCAGCCGCGAGCCTTTCTTACCGACGAGATGTACGGCGATATAGCAGAGCGCCATGAAATGAACGAAGCGCAGCAGGCCGAAGTCGGTCTTGTCGGTGAGGGGGAAAAGCTTGGTAGCGGCCATTTGGAAGGCTGGATGCGCATCGTGGAACCGTACCCAGGCAAACGGCACGGTCAGGATCACGACGGCAACCGCAAGGGCCATCAACCTGCGGTCGAAGCCGGGGGCAGGAAGGCCGCCGCGCATCAGGAAGAAACCGGTGAAGAACAGCAACTGCCATCCGAAGGGGTTAAAGAACCATCGGCGATCCGACCAGGGCTCCGCCGGCAGCCCGGTCAGGTCGAACTGGGTCGCCAGCCACAAGGCAACCATCATGGCGAATGGCAGAAAGCGATGGACCTTTGATGCAAGGATCATTCCCGGCATCAACGCCAGAATGACGATGTACATCGGCAGAATGTCGAAATAGTTCGGCACATAACGCAGCGTCAGCAGGCCGACGAGAAGATTGCCCGGGTCCTTCATGAAAGGTACGAGGTTAAGACTATCGACATAGGTGACACCGTCATAGCGGGTTCCGGCGACAACCATGATGGCAGCAACGACGACAAAGACCGCAATGTGGGCCCAAAAAATCTGCCAGACACGTTGAGCGACGCGGGCAATGAGCGCAACCGCACCGCTGCGATCGAAGGTCGAGCCGAAGGCGATGGCCGAGGCCATTCCCGACTGGAAGACGAACATTTCCGTGGCGTCGGAAAAACCGAAGCGCGCCGGAATCCACAATGCCCACCCGTTGTTTGGGATATGGGCCAAAAGGATAATCAGCATGCCGACACCACGGAAAAAGTCGAGCCGCGGATCACGGGGGCGCTTGACCTTCTGGGGGGCTGAACCTGTCGCCTGGGTGGGTTCAGAAGGCGCCGTCGTAGGCGGTTGCATCGAATTTGCAGGCGATGAGGGTAAAGCCTTCGCGCTCGCGGGCTGCCTCAAGCTCGTTACGGAAGTCATCACAATTCTCCACATTGAAACCATAACCGCCGAAACCTCGCGCGACGGCGGCAAAGTCAGTTTCGCCGAGCGTGACGCCGGCCGATTTCAGACCGGCGGATGCCTGCTTCAGGGCAATCAGCGCCAGGCTGCGATCCTGAAAAAGCACGATGGTGATAGGCAGATTAAGATCGCGTAACGTAGCTAGCTCGCCGATTCCCATCTCAAGACCGCCGTCGCCCATCACGGCGAAAACCGGACGCGATGGATCGGCGACCTTGGCACCGATCGCAAGCGGCAAGGCCGCGTTCATGGTGCAAAAGCCCGCCGATTGCAGCAATGACATCGACCGCGGCGCAATCCACTTCTGCGACAGGAGAATCCGATGCGCCCCGCTGTCGACGGTGACGATCGATTCCTGACCGGCAGCTGCATTGAGCGCTTCGATAATTGCATGCGGTCCCCAGCTGCCATTGCTTGCGAATAAACGGGCAAGTTCGTTTTTCACGGCGGCGGGTTCGCCAGTCGTCCAGGTCTTGTGCCCCGCGTGAATATCGGCCAGCGCCAGTAGGTAGGGTCGAGGTGCAGTCTGGATTCTGGTTCCGGCATGATGCATGCCGTGGTCCGGGGCAATATCGGAAATCTCCACAAGCTTTGCTGGATCTCCGACGAAATCCAGCCAGCCGAGCCGCATTTCGATTGGGTCATATCCAATCAACAGGACCATATCCGAATCCCGGACCAGGTTCAGTAGAATTTGATCCGCCAGCGGTGACAATCCGGCGGCGCCAAGCGACAGCGGGTGGTTCTCGGGGATGATGCCCTTGGCCTTATAGGTTGTGATAACCGGTGCGCCAATTTTTTCGACCAAGTGCTGGAGTGCCGGACCGGCATGATCTCGCACCGCGTCAAGACCAGCGATAAAAAGTGGTCGTTGCGCCCGGCCAATCCTTTCGGAAAGTGTGTGAACGGCTGGATCCGTCACTGTTACCGAGGGCTTCAGAAGCTTCGGAGGCGAAATGACATTCAAGGTTGGCGAGACCGCGGCAGCCATCGCCGGAGACAGGTCAAGATGGACGGGACCCATCGGCTCCGTCGTGGCAAGCGCGAGTGCACGAGCGACCGTGGAAGCAGCGCTCTCAGGCTCAATCTCGAAAGAAGCCTTGACCAGCGGTCGCAGCAACTGTGCATGGTCGATCACCTGATGGGTGTAACGCGCGCGGGTCGGACGGTCGACAATGCCGGATATGACGATCAAAGGGACGCGCTCCTGGGCAGCGTCGGCGATGCCGTTTACCGCATTGGCAAGGCCCGGGCCAACCGTCGTCACTAGAAGTTCCGGGTTTTGCGTCATCGCGCAAGCGCCTGCCGCCATGATCGCCGCCGCGGTTTCATGGCGTGCAAGGTGAAAGGCGATGCCTGAGGCCTCCAGGCCGTCTATCAGCGTGACTACTTCTCCGCCCGGCATGCCAAAGGCATGACGGACGCCATGGGCATGAAGCGTCCTGGCGACGATGTCGGCAACTCTCGGCGTTACGAAGCTTTCAGCGGTCACTATAAATCTCTCGAATTTGGTCAACTGAATTGTGTTCAGTGTTAGACTTGGTGATGAAAACCAATATGTTGAGAGGCCTGCCCGCTGGTTGGCGGAACCGGGCAGGCCTAGTCCCAACAGGTCTAGCGTTCCATGCGGCGGACGACGAACGCGACAACCGTACCAAACAGCATGTGGCCGATCAGCGACGCCCAGGTGAGTGTAACAAAACCGAGAAATGCCGGTTGGCCGCCAAACAGGTGTGCCATGACGTAAAGGGCGAAGATCCAAAGACCGATGCCGAAGCCGATACCTGTCAACAGTAATGGCAGTTTGGGGACGATCAGCCGCTGCAACGGCCGGGCGATGAACAGGTAGCCGATCGGATAAAAAACGACACCGACGATCGCGTGGATCATTTCGGCCAGCAACAAATTGTTGAAACCAAACACCGATTGAACAAGAGCAGCCGGCTCCAGCGGTCCGCCAACCCACAACGGCGTGATCAGCCGTGCCCAGATTTCCCAGGTAATATTGGCGGCAAGTCCGGAAAGAATAATCGTCCGGCCGAGGCTCGGTTGAATTTCAGGGAAGACGCTTGTCTTTTGCGTTTCCATCATGGACATCGTGTTTTTCCTTTCTTTGAAGTGAGATCAGGCAGACAAACTCATGCCAACCGAATGTTCGATGGATTTGAACAGTCGGTCGTCGGCCTTCAGCCGCTGGCGAATCTGGCCGATACGCGAAACACCGACATTATTGCCGTCGGTCGCCATCGCCCTGGCGAGCGCGAGGACGAAAAAGTCGCGCTGTGCGTTGCTGCCGCCGATCTTTGGCAGGTTCGCCACCATGCGTTCGAGCATGTGGCGGTCCGCCGGAGCATCGAGACCCGTGAGAACGCGCGCCATCGGTACACCGATCTCGGCGGCGACGCGGCCCTGGTCATCCATGCCAAGCGCCTTGGCTTCTATATGCGATACAAGCTCCACAGCTCCATCGCGGTCGCCAACGGCAACCATGGCGGCAAGATTATGCAGAGCTGCAAAAATCAAGGTCGTGTCCGCCTTTCGACGATGGGCTATTTCTGCCAGATCGGTCCAGCGATCACCGACATGAGCTCCCGATTGCTCCATCCGCCACAGGAGCGAGACAGCATTCGCCATGTCTCGGAAATCGTCGGTTTGCTGTGGGCGAACGTCGTCGTCGTAGATCTGCAGCACCCGATCATGATCGCCGCGTTCCAGGTGTAGCAGACCGAGATGCCAAGCCATATGAAAGGAGAAATTGTTGCAGCGCGACCAGGCCTTGCGGTTCGCCTCGAGCCAATCAATGCCTTCTTCCGTATCGCCCCGCATCTCGAAGACATGCGAGACGGCGTGAAGGCCCCAGGAATCATCGGGCTGCAGAGCAACCGCAAGCTGCCCCGCGGCAAGCGCCTCGGCATACCGACCATGCTCTTCAAGCGAAAACGCGTGGCAACCAAGAATAAAGCCCTTCGCCGTCGTGCTGGTGTCAAGGCGGGCGACTGCACGCGTGCTGGCCCGTAGCATCCCGCGGGCATCGCCAAGCATGAAACGCAGAGCCTGCGAAATCTTAAAAGGCAAGAACGTCACCGACCGATCCTCGAAACCGTCGTCGAGAATATCCGTCGCACGCGAAAACGAGCCTTCGACGGCGGCCTCCAGTGCTTTCACAAGGGTGCGCTCGTCACCGGTTCCTCCGCCTCTGACCATCAGCGCTGCCTGCGCATCAACAAGTGCCTTGGTAGCCGGTTCGTCGAGCTCCGACCGCGCCAATATCAGATTTGCAAAGCCCTTCAGCGCATGGCCGGCAACATGATGGGGGTCGGCTGCCAAAGTTGACTGGATGGCCACACCAGTACTTGGCCGATGCGCCGCCAGACCAAATACGGCATTCTCGAATGCCCGTTGTGCCTCGTTGCTGTCAGTGCTGGTCATGAGACCGTAAGCATCGCGCTTCATTCGTTTGCTCCTTCAGGAGGACGCCGATCAGAACCCTCGAGATCCCATCACCCTTCGTCCGACAGAGACCTTTACGGTCGCGTCAGGTGGTTCGTTACAGCCGGTCCTGAAATTTTTCGCAGCCGCATCGATATTTCTGGGCGTCGCCGAGCGGGCGGGAATTTTCCTAAAAACACATGTAACAAAACCATGTGCTGCCGCGAATTACGGGGGCAGGCCTTTGCAGGCGGCCACAACTCGAAAGGGCGGGACCATCATGAGTGAAGCAACAGGAACAAGCCCCGTTGTCATGGTTACGGGCGCAGCAGGAAACCTTGGAAGCGCCGTCGTCAGGGAGCTTGCGGCGAACGGTACGCGGCTCGTCTGCGTTGAGCATAATTCGGAAGCCTTGGAAAAATTGGCAGATAGCCTGCCCGAGAGTAGCGAAATCCTACTGATCGGCGGCATGGATCTCGCCGATTTGACGTCATGCCAGGAGGCGGTCGAAAAAACGCTCGCGAGATTTGGCCGGCTCGACGCGCTCGCCAATACCGTCGGCGGCTTCCAGACAGGACCGGTCGATGAGACGGGTGTGCACCAGTGGGATCAGTTGTTTCACATGAATGCCAGAACGGCTTATGCAATTAGTGCGGCGGTCCTGAAACCGATGCAGCAGGCAGGTTACGGCCGCATCGTCCATGTCGCGGCAGCGCCGGGACTAAAGGCCGGCGCCAATCAAGCCGCCTATGCAGCATCGAAAGGGGCGGTGATACGGCTTACGGAAGCCATCGCCGCGGAAAACCGCGACAAGCGCATTACCGCCAACTGTATTTTGCCGGGCACGATCGACACGCCGCAAAACCGGTCGGCGATGCCGAATGCGAAGACGAACAGCTGGGTTCAGCCAACGGATATCGCCAAGCTCATAGGGTTCCTCATTTCGCCTGCAGGAGGCATCGTCACTGGTGCGGCCATACCGGCGACCGGCCGCATCTGAGGGGCCCATGGTTTCGATGTCCGATCCCGTCTCCGCAGGATTGATGCTTTGGGCCGGCATCGGTCTTGCCGTCGCCGTCGCCTTTCTGCTGTTCGGATTCGACAAGGTCGATCCGGGAGCACGTGACGCCTATGCGGTTCGGCCGCTCCTTATCCCTGGGCTCGTTCTCCTCTGGCCGCTGGTCGTCTGGCGGTGGGCCAATCTTTCCAGGGGAGAACGCTAGCATGCAGCGCCGTCACCGTCGCGCTCACATTGTGATCTGGACAGGCATTGCGGTCGTTCTCCCGATCATGCTTGTCGTTATCTTCGCGAGCGTTCCGAAACTGCCGGCCGATGCGCCAGCCGTGCGCCTGGATGCCACTGCAGCACAGGGGGATAAGCAACCGTGAGCCTCTCCTACAAGCCGGTCATCTGGAACAGGACCAAGATCATCTATGACGCGGTCATGCTGGCCGGGATCTTCATCTACATCCTTATTTTCCTGCGGCTGGGCCCAGTCATATCCTCTGCGCTCCGGGATACCGACCTGCCGATCCAACGGATGCGTGCCTTCGGGTCTCTGGCCCTGCTGATGCTGACCATCGTCCTCGCAATCGGGCCGCTGGCGCGGATCGATGCCCGTTTCATTCCGCTCCTCTACAATCGCCGCCATTTTGGCGTGATGACCGCGATCATTGCAGCCACGCATGCCTACTATGTGCTCGGATGGTATTTCTCCTTTAGTCCAACACCACAGCTCACGGCGCTCTTCACCAGCAATACCAGCTTCACGAGCACCGCCGGCTTTCCTTTCGAACTCTTCGGCGTCTTCGCGCTCGTCATTCTGGCGGTCCTTGCGGTAACCAGCCACGATTTCTGGCTTTCCTTCCTGACGCCGCCGGTGTGGAAGGCGATCCACATGAGCGTCTACTTCGCCTATGCTGCGGTCATCCTGCATGTGGCGCTCGGCGCTCTGATCGATCGCCGGGATCTTGCTTTGGCATTTTTGTCGCTCGGCGGATTGGCTACGCTGTGCGTCCTGCACCTTATCGCAGGTCGGCGAGAGACATCGGCTGACGCGGCTGCGTCGAAAAAGGCCCCCGAGGCGCCTTGGGTGATCGTCGGTGACCTCAGCGAGATTGCCGAAGGCAGGGCGATCATCGGGGCGGCACCGGGCGGCGAGCGCATTGCCGTCTTCCGTTCAAAGGGTGGTCTTTCAGCCGTATCCAATATCTGCTCGCACCAGAACGGGCCCATCGGCGAAGGCAAGGTCGTCATCGGCTTTATCACCTGCCCATGGCATGGCTATCAATATCGCCCCGAGGACGGTTGTTCGCCACCGCCGTTCCGGGAGCGGATCCGCAAATATCGCCTTCGCCTGGAGGGCTCAAGCGTTCTGGTTGATCCGGAACCTTTGCCTCTTGGCACAAAGCTGGAGCCGTTGGCGATCCCCGCGGAGTTGCTTCCCGCGGTTGCCGCGCCGAAAAAGGAAGGGACGGTTTGATGCTGAAGCCTTTAGAACGTGGATTTTTTGTCGGTTACTTCAAGAAGGTCCCAGCCGATGTCAGGGTGCTGATGATCGGGTTCATTGTGTTCTTCATTGCCGCCATGGCGACGACTTCGGCGTTGCTGTCCCTTAATACCGAAAGTCCAGGGGCGGGCAGTTATGCGGATGAACTCTCCGGAGAGCATCTGGTCGGCACCATGGAGGTGAAACCCTATCCAATTCTTCGTGTTCCCGCCGACGGTACAAAGCCCGCGCGCGCCGTCATGCTGGCGGGCTCGGGCAAGTTCGGGGTTGACGACAGGGCGCTGCCACTTGCGGGCAAAACCGCACAGGCAGGTGGCATCTTCGTTAAGCGTGGAGACCTGGTCATGCTGCTGATCGGCGGCGAAGACGACCTGAAAGCAGCCAAACTGCAAATACCAGCCCTGCCGGTTACGCCCGTGTCGGAGAATCTCGGCTCGTGGCGTTTGACGGGCGAGATCTGCGACGGAAAATGCAGTGCTGGCGCCATGAAGCCGGGAACCGGCCTCGCGCACAAGGCCTGCGCCAATCTGTGTATCTCCGGAGGTGTTCCACCGGTCTTCGTTTCCACTGCACCCGTGGACGGCCACATTTTCTTTCTTCTCGCTTCAAAGGACGGAGGACCGATGCCGGCGGCCTTGCTCGACATGACCGGTTTACCGGTGGTGCTCGAAGGAAATATCGAACGCCGCGATGATCTGCTGATTTTCAAGATCGATAGTTTCCGCGAGGAGACGGGAGCATGACCCAGAATGGGAGAGGATTCTGGCGCCATCTGTTCGGTCTTTTGCTGGCGCTGATGGCTACCATCGTGATCATCCTCGCGTGGCAGTATGGTCTGGACTATCTGAGCGGCACCCCGTTCGAAGAACTGCGCTACGTGATCTTCGGGGTTGCCGTTGTCGGGCTGCTCTCCGCCCTTAACAGCCTGACGTTGAGATTATTGAATTAGAAAGTCGCCAAAGGTTGGAGCCCGGCACAATCATGCGGGCCAACCAGACAGAATGCTCTCGAGCGTTTCAAGCGGCGAGACATCACACTGGATTCTCCAACTTCGGGGACGCAGTCGACTGGAAACGCCATGGTCAACGTCTGAATCTTCGAATTAACGAAGGCTGCATATCCCTTGTCGTCGCAATCCCGAAAGCAGCGCCAATTTTCGCACAATTATCAACCACACACGGTTGAGTTTTAGATCGGATGTCTTAAAAAGAATTAGCAATGCTCTTGGGCATGTCGCCCGTTTCGATCCATGTTCTGGGAGACAGGATATATGGCCAGACCCAGAGAGTTTGATGAAGAAAAAGTATTACTGCTGGCTGTAGAGCGGTTTTGGGAACATGGCTACGAGGCAACGTCACTCCGTGATCTGGCCCAGGCAATCGGGCTGACCACCGCAAGCATCTACAATGCCTTTGGCGACAAGCACGCATTTTATCGCAAAGCGCTCGATTTCTATGTCGAACGGAGCTTCGGCGACCGTGTCGGCCGGTTTGAGACGAAGCCGCCGCGTGAGGCGATCGGCGCATTCTTCAACGAAATCATTGAGCGGTCGTTGAGCGATACCAAGCGAAAAGGCTGCATGTTGGTCAATTCCGCGCTCGAGGTAGCACCCCATGATGATGAGTTTCAGCGGGTGGTGGCTCAAGTCCTGGTGCAGGTTGAGGCTTTCTTCAAGCGCTGCGTCGAAAGAGGCCAGGAAGACGGATCGATCAATCGCTCTTCAAATGCATCCGACATGGCCGGCACCCTCCTCGGCACCCTGCTTGGCATTCGCGTGCTTGCGCGCACGCGTCCTGAACGAGACCTTCTGGAAGGCCTTATCAGACCCATTTTTGCACTGCTGGAACCCAATCACAGTCAGACGATCTTATCTCATGATCGATGACATGAACGTTCAAACGCTTGCGCGCTTTGGCCCGATATCCCACACGCAAAAAAATCCGGCTGGTCTCTGTAACAATTGCACGAGAACCGCCGAAGAAGGATATGTCGGATGAACGATCTGGCGCGTGAAAAGGAATGGGCATCCTGGCTGCGTTCCGCGATTGCGGGCGACAGCCATGCCTATCGCAAATTCCTGACGGCCCTCACACCACATTTACGGGTGATGGCGCGGAAGCGTTGTGACCAGTTCGGTGCGCCGGCCAGCGAGGCTGAGGACGTGGTTCAGGAAGTGCTGCTTACTATCCATCTCAAGCGGGGGACATGGGATCCGTCACGGCCATTGGGGCCATGGCTATCGGCAATCGTTCGCAACAAGGTGGTCGATAGCCTGCGGCGCCGTGGCAGGCAGTCGGTACCGCTTGAGGACGTCATTGCTACACTTAAAACAGACGAACGCATCGCAGCCTCCGATCGCATCGATATCGAGCAGATTCTGGGCAAGCTCAAGGATCCGCAACGAACGATCGTTCAATCGATATCGATTGAAGGGTCAAGCGTTCGGGAAACGGCCGATAGGCTGAAAATGACGGAGGTGGCGGTACGTGTTTCCCTGCATAGGGCATTGAAGGGGTTGGCTGCTCTCTATTCGGGGCGTGTGACATGAAGACTGAGGAGTTGATCGAACTGCTCGTGCAGGATACGCCGGTTCGACTGAATCTTGATCATGCCCTGATGCATGCTGCCACTGCCGCCACTTTGATCGCCGCCATTTCGTTCTTCGCGGTCATCGGCTTGCGTGCGGACTTTGGCACGGCCATCGAGTCCGGCCGCTTCCTGTTCAAATTCGTGATCACGGGATTTCTTGCCTTGACGGGTGGGATAGTCATGCTCCGGATTGGAAGACCGGGCGTCCCGGTTCGGTTGACGGCATTGGGCCTATTGATTCCTGCTCTGTTGATGAGTGCAGCGGCGATCCTTGAACTGTTGGTCATGCCGTCTGAGACATGGGTGACGCGCATGATCGGGCATAATTCCAGCCTCTGCCTGACGATTATCCCTTTCTTATCGGTGGGTCCTCTTGCCTGTTTTCTCTACGCGCTTCGATACGCTGCCCCCACCCGACCGGCGGTCGCGGGAGCTGTTGCCGGGCTCGTAGCGGCAGGGATTGCCGCGACATTCTACGCAACAAATTGCGATGATGACAGTCCGCTCTTTGTAATGCTCTGGTATCCGATCGCCATTTCGATAGTTGCCGGAACCGGTGCTTTGCTTGGCCACATAATGTTGCGCTGGTAGGTCAGGATGGTGAAGCCGACATACTTCGTGGCTGGTGAGAGTGGCCAATGGCAGGTCGAGGCAACGCGCGCCATTGCTGGCAAGAGTCTGGATGTTGCGCCTCGTCTTAGTGTCATGGACACCAATCAGGTCATATTACCTGCTCATGCTGCCTGGGTTCTGCGCGGAACAGCCGGCAGCGCGCGATACACGACCCGTGTGGAACTCGATCGGCTTGGAGAACGCCAACCTCCGCTGGGCCGCGCAAAGGCATGCCTTGCGGTCTTGATCCCGATCCGCAAGTCGGATCTTTGGTGGTCTCTTGCTCAGGACGAGCGCAGGGCCATCATTCAGGAGAGGTCGGCGCATTTTCAGATCGGGATGGACTATTTGCCTGCGGTCGCTCGACGCCTCTATCACAGTCATGATCTTGGCGAGCCTTTCGATTTTCTCACGTGGTTCGAATTCGCCGAGGAAAGCGCCCCTCAATTTGATGCCATGCTCCTTCGATTGCGGGCGACCGAAGAATGGCGTTATGTCGAACGTGAGGTCGAGATCCGCTTGCGGATATGGCAAGATGGTTGATCATGCTAGGATAGCCAATCCTGCGCAAGGTCGCACGACAAAACGGGATGGTTCTCGTCAGGCCAGCCGCAAACGGAGTACTTGAGTGAACACGGAAGACCTGATCAATCTGATATCAGAGGACACACGGCGGCCCGTCAATCTCTCGAGGGCGCTTGCTCTGGCGACAGCTGCTGGCGCATTGGTGGCGGGATTGGTGTTCTTTTCGGTCCTGGGTGTTCGACCTGATTTTGCTCAAGCCATCCTGACTGCGCGCTTCGCATTCAAGTTCATTGCCACCTTGGCACTGTTTTTTGTGGCGGCATCGCTGATGGAGAGCCTTATCCGTCCAGGGGAGGGCGCAACGGCTCGGCGCTGGTTACTGCTGCTGGCACCAACGCTGCTGATCGCCGCCGCTACCATCGAGTTGATTGTCACCCCAGCCGATCTGTGGGAAAGCAGACTGGTTGGCCACAACGCGTTGCATTGCCTGACGGTCATCCCGATCCTCTCGTTAGCGCCGACCGTGTTCCTCTTTCTGGTCATGCGCCATGGTGCGCCGGATCACCCCGGTCAAGCCGGGGCAATCGCGGCATTGGCTTCCGCCGGTATTGCCGCTACGCTTTACGCCTCCAATTGCCCCGACGACAGTCCGTTGTTCGTCGCCACCTGGTATCCAATCGCCATACTCATTGTGGCCGTTGCGGGGTATTTTGCGGGCCGACGCTTTCTGAGGTGGTAGCTGCGATTATGCCGTTCGCAATGCCGGGCCCTATTCCGTCCGGCGAAAAACGATGGCGTTTGCAATGGACAGTCGACTGGCTCAGGACCGTTCGGTGGAAAAGGACTGACAACATTGAGTTGCGTTTGCCCGAGTCAGATTTTCTGATCGACGCCATAGCTGATGGAAAAGTAATCGAGCGCCGAACATTGCGGTGCTCGCAGAGGTAGGCCGGCGGCAGCTTGGTGCGAGGTCGAACGCGAGGTACCCGATGACGATCGATATCGACAAGCTGAGCGAAGCGGACCGCAACGCACTCGGTGGCAGCCGTCACGCCGCGGCGCGCATCGATAAACCTCAGGGAATCGGTCGCCCGCCAAGACAGCCCGAGATGGCTCCTTTGCGCCACAAACCGCCAGTGGCTCCTCTGGATCGACCCGCGTGAATGTGGCCCGGAAGCCGACATGCTTCCCCGATGCTCGGCGTTCTGAACATTCGAACCAAAACGTTAGACTGCCGTTTTTTCGCCTGGCAAAGCGGGCCGCCCCGCCGCCCAAATGCGTCAGTCCTCGTACCGCGCATACCAACTCTCTGATGCGCCACGCGCCCCGGTCGCGTCATACACGTGCACGCTTGCGGTGTCGCCATTGCTGCTTATTCTCACCTGATCGCCATCGAAGCTGGTGAAGCGCATCATCACCGGCTCCGGGTAGAGCGATAGGTGCTCCTCAATTATCGATACCGCAATCCGTTCGCCAAGGCGCAACGTCTCATAATAGTCGATATAATAACGCACGCCGGCCATGTTGCGCGCAACGGCGATGTTCATAGCCAGTTTATCAAGCTCTCCGTGTATCGTGTAGCCGCTGTTGCCGGTTACCGTGCCGCTTGCGTCCACTGTCGGCGTCGAGATCGTGCGGAGTTCGCCGCCGGCCTCGGCCCATACATCTCCTGCCGTCTCGCCGAGGCGAACATCTCGACGATTGGCGATTTGCGCGAATGCGGATCAGTCGAAGCTTATGCGCGTCTCAAGGTCCGCTTCGGCCGCGAAATCACCTTGAATGCGCTATCCGCAATGTCGGCACGGCCCTGCTCAAGGGCGAACAGCGTTTTTTCGAAGCTCAGGCCTTCACGGCGCATGAATTGCCAGATGACATTGCGGGAGACGGTCACACCGGGCGGCCAGCTCATCCTCCAGCCGATGCAGCGTCAGATGCGAGGTCTGATCGATACGCTCCACGGTGAAGGTGCGATGCGGCTCCACCACCCGGCAGCTCTGACCCGCCGCAACTGGAGCCGCTACGCGCTCACGAAGATCATTCGAATAGGGTTGCGTCATCGATGCTGGCCTCGATTCAAGCATCCATGATGAATCACATTCGGCAGATTTGAGAATCCGCACCGATTCCGAAAAGCAATGAACCGCTCTAAGGAAGCCGTCCGAAATAGATAGCGATCGACAGCGCAAGTTGAGCCACGGCCAAGACGAGGCACACGGCGAAGATGATGATGACCCAAATGCGGTTTCTCGGCCTCTTCATCTGAATTCCAGGGTACTCGTTGAGGATAGATTTGCCGCGGGCGGGGCAGGTGCCTCGGTTAAGTGCGTCGGTTTCGTCATGTCGTCGTCTTCGGCGTCATCTTTCGCGATGCCGAGGTTGTCGAGGCGGTGTTTGACGGCCAAAGCGTAGACGACATCAAGAAGGTGCCGATCGTGAAGGTCGGGATCGGTAAGCGCGAGGAGCGAAGCGCGCACGATGCGCTTGCTCGAGGTCTTTCGTCAGGTCTCGAGGACGTATTCGGAGAACCCTTTGTCAGTAAGACCGTCTTTCGCACCTTCAACAAGGGTGTGGTAGACGCGCGTGCGTTTCTCACCCATCCCGAACTCCTTCATTTTGATCGGGCGACCTTCCTAAATCGAGTTGTTACAATCAACCTCAGCTTGGAGAACCGCGACAGTAACAGCCCTAACAACCCCATCGCGCGACCGGCAGCAATCTAGCTTCGATAACATCGATTTTAGTGGCACGACTGCGTTCAATGACCTAGATTGCAAGCGATGGCGTGTGCTGCGTGCGCCACGGGATTCCCGAAAACGACGGAGACTTTGATCAACTCTCACACGGGAGCGTGACCCTTTGTCTTTGTCACACCGTCCGAGCGGCCAGGGCCTGATCCATTCTACTTTCCGCCGATTTCTCGATAGCGAGACGTCTGCAGGCCTGCTGCTCATGATCGTCGCTTTGCTGGCCATCGTTATCGCCAACTCGCCGCTGGCCTCCGCATATTTCGCTGCACTGCACGTCTCTATTGGGCCGATGAGCCTGCAGCACTGGATCAACGATGCGCTGATGGCGCTTTTCTTCCTGCTCGTCGGCCTGGAAATCAAGCGTGAGATGCTGGATGGCCAGCTCTCAAGTTGGTCGCGCCGCATCCTGCCGGGTGCTGCGGCGGTTGGCGGCATGGTCGTTCCCGCATTAATCTACGCTGCTTTCAATCGGAGCGATCCCACCGCAGCACATGGTTGGGCGATCCCGACGGCCACCGACATCGCCTTTGCGCTTGGCGTGCTTTCTTTGGCTGGCCCGCGTGTTCCGGTGACTCTCAAGGTCTTCCTGACGGCCCTTGCCATCATCGACGACCTCGGGGCGGTCGTGATCATTGCGCTCTTTTACGCAAGAGACCTGAACTACTGGGCCCTTGGCGGCGCGGCGGTCATGTTCGTCGCCTTGATAGGGATGAATCGATTGGGGGGCAGTCGTCTCGCTGCCTACCTGGTCCTGGGGGCTGCACTTTGGTGCCTTATTTTCCAGTCGGGCATCCATGCTACAATCGCAGGCGTTCTTCTGGCCCTGACCATCCCGCTGAAGCTGACACGAGGAATGCCCGAGGCGTCACACTCGGAGTCACCCCTGCATCGGCTGGAACACGGCCTTCAGGGTCCCGTTGCCTTCGTGATCGTGCCCTTGTTTGGTTTCGCCAATGCCGGCGTTTCCTTGACGGACGTCACGCTCGCGTCGCTGTCAGAACCCGTCACTTTCGGTGTCGGGTTGGGATTGGCAGCGGGCAAGCTCGTCGGCGTCCTCGGCGCCGTCGTGTTGATGGTGCGAGCCGGATTTGCGGGCTTACCACGATCCGCGAGCTGGCCGCAGATGCTGGGCATCGCGCTTCTGTGCGGCATCGGCTTCACGATGAGCCTCTTCGTCGGGCAACTCGCCTTCGAAGACCAGGCGATTCAGGATCGGGCCAAGCTCGGCATCCTGATCGGCTCGTGCGTTTCTGGCATCGCAGGTTATCTCATGCTTCGGTTCTCGTCGCGCCGGGCACGAATATCCATATGACAAAAGATGGACGCGACCTTGAAGGTTTCGACCGAATGAACCGATATCTCCCAACTGCTCGTATGATCTGCGCGATCGCGGCCGTATGCCTGATGTTGGCAGGCATAGTGATGATCGGGCATACTGTTGCGCACCCGCCAGTCTGACGGTGAAGCCGCAAAATGGCTTCAGGCGCCATGATGCTACCGGAACTCTGGTGGCGACCATATTTGCTTAGGCGAGGTCGCGGTCGATGGATGCTGCACCTTCGCGCTGCTTAACCGCAAACTCCTCCTCCGGCGAATATACCAGCGTCTTGCGGCCATGAGCGGCGAAGTATGCGATCGCGAGCGCATACCAGATTGCCACGCCGATGACGCCCTTTTGATAGAGCGGATCGGTGAGCTGGAAGAAGATCGTGACAAGCGCAATCACAACAGTGAGGACCGCACCCGGTACGCCGAACGGGCTGCGGTACGGCCGCTCGATGTTCGGGAAGGCGCGTCGAAGCTGGATGAACGTCAGCCCTTGCAACAGGTAAGAGAACATCGCGCCGAACACGGCCATGTTCAGAAGCACGCCGCCGATGAAGGAGCCCGCCTGCTCGCCGCCCTGGGTGAACCACACAGCCAGCATGACGAGGAAGCCGACGAGTGAACCGGCGATCAACGCCGTGTTCGGTGTCTTGTGGGCGCCATGGGTCACTGACAGAAAATGCGGGAAGTAGCCGGCGCGCGACAGCGAATAGATCTGCCGGCCGAAGGCGAAGATAATGGCGTGGAAGCTGGCAATCAGTCCTGCGACGGCAAACAGTGCGAGAATCTTTGCCCAACCCGTTCCATAGATGGCACGGAAGCCGTCGAGGATAGGCTCGCCCGACGAGCCAAGCTTGAACGCGCCGCTTGGAATGGCCGGATTGATGATAAGCACCAGGAAGCCTGTCGCAATCAGCGTGAACATGCCGAGCATGATGCCTCGTGGCATGTCCCGTCTCGGGTCAACCGATTCTTCGGCGGCGAGCGGCAGTTGCTCGATCGCCAGGAACAGCCAGACGGCGAAGGGCATCGAGGCCAGAACGCCGTAGACGCCGAACGGCAGAAACGGCCCGCCGCCGTCCGGAAGTTCGACGGCTGTGCCGGTCGTGGGATCGACGCCAATGTTCATTGCATATTTGCCGAAGTCCATGAACGGGACGGCACTCACGAAGAAGAATGCGAGAATGGCAAGGGCGATCAGTGTGACGATCACTGTCACGTTAAATGAGAGCTCCACCCCCCGCACATTCAGGCCCACGAAAACGATGTAGCCGATTAGCCACCAAGCCGGCTGGAAGCCGAGCGGAGTGCCGAAGATCCCGGTCAGATAGGAGCCGATGAAGAATACCACGACGGCAGGTGTCAGCACGTATTCGATGTTTTCCGCCACGCCGGTGATGAAACCGCCCCACGGACCGAAGGCCGTCCGTGCGAAGGAATACGCGCCGCCGGTGTGCGGCAGGGCCGGGCTCATTTCTGCAATCGAGTAGGTAAGGCCGAGATACATGACGGTAATCAGGATGGTGCCGATAAACATGCCACCCCAACCACCGACAGCAAAGCCCAGATTCCAGCCGGAGAAGTCACCGGAGATGACGGCGCCGACGCCAAGAGCCCAAAGCGAGAAGGCGCCGGCGTGGCGCCTCAATCCGCGTATGTCGAAATAGTCCTGGCCGGGTATGTGGTAGATCACTCCGCCTTCATGCTTGCTGTCATCGGGCATGGCAGTTGCCTTTCGATTTTATTTTACGGCATTCTTCCATCGTCCGCGCAAGGTCGCTCGAGCGCAGCTCAGACGTGGATTGCTGCTTGCTAGTTGAACCAGACGTTGGAGGAGCACGATAGCGCAATCGGGGGGTGCCACCAGCGGCCAGACAAGCGGCTGGGTGGCCAACCGCGAGGCTTCTGTCTGGTGCATGCGAAAGTTTGACGTGGAACAACGAGCCGAACCCGTCCGCGCCGTTCAATATCGGGGCGGTACTCGACTGATCGGGCTCGTTGTGCCGCGCAGCATCCATCGTCTCATCACCCGGCGGAGCGCGATAGACAAAGCTGCCTATGGTGCCCCGTCTCGGACAATGACTTCATGCCTAATTTCAGACTTTGTCAAACAGCTTTACGTGGGCCTTCGCGATCTCGAAAACAGCGTAAAAATCAATCCCATTGCGGCTTCTTCAGAGCATCTTCGATGATCTTTGTGCGGCGAAGGCGATTGAGCATGATTCAGTCGCGGCCAGAGACACCGCACCCTTTCTGATTTCCGCCTACCAAGGCGGTATCGGAAAATAGCACATCGGTTCCTAAAGGCTTCGGGCTGGTAGGCGGCGCGCGCATGGATCATGACCGGGTTGCGGCAACGAAACAGTTGCTTATGCGTTGCAGTAGAACTATCGCGGCCCGCCAGTTCTGGATGGAGTAGTTCTTATGGCCAACGCCGACGCTGACAGCGGCGCCGATCCCACGCAACCGACAGCCCAAGACTCGTCTGGCCAGCCGAATCTTAAAATCTTGATGCTTGGCGCGCTCGGTGTCGTCTACGGCGACATCGGAACAAGCCCTCTCTATGCGCTTCGCGAAGCGCTTCTGATAGCTGCGTCCGACGGCTCGGTGTTGCGCGAGGACGTACTGGCATCACGACACGAAAGTGATGAATCTGTCCGACTTTTGAGAACATACGGTGATCGCGCTGCGAGGATAGATGTTTCGCGCCGCAGTGGCCTGAGATCGATGCTGTCCGTCGGGGTCCAGATGTAATCGCCGGTGAGACTGATATGCTGCCACCCGAGCGGGGTGATGTGTTTGATAATGTCGGGCGGCGTGGCGATGCCTTCCCGGTTGAGCTCGGCGAAAGCTGGTTCGAGATAAAGCGTATTCCAGTAGACGATGGCATTGATCAGAAGGTTCAGTCCTGACGCCCTATAGAACTGGCTCTCGAAGGTCCTGTCCCGCAGTTCTCCGAGACGGTTGAAGAACAGCGCGCGGGCCAAGGTGTTCTGAGCTTCGCTCTTGTTGAGTCCGGCGGTCGCGTTCCTGCGCATTTCGGGGCTCTGCCACTATTGGGGCAGGAAGATGGACCGATTGATGCGCCCGATATCGCGTAACGCAAGCGCCAGTCCGTTCTGGCGCGGGAATGCGGACAGCTTCGCCAGCAGGGTCGAAGGCCGGACCTGGCCGGAGCGGATCGTCGTGACGAGGCGCAGGATGTCATTCCAGTTTGCCTTGATCCGCTCGACATTGATGGGTTCGCCGACGAGCGATGCCAAGTTTTCGGGAGGTGTGTCGCCTGGGAAGAGATAAAGCCTGCGATCCTTGAGACCACGTAGCCGGGGCACGAGCTGGAAGCCGACGAGATGGCAGAGGGCGAAGCTCATATCGCTGACCCCGCCGGTATCGACATAGTGGGTTTCGATGGCGAGATCGCTACCATGATAGAGAAGACCATCGAGGACATAAATGGCCTCGCTCGCGTTGGCGTTCATGGCGATGATGTAGAAAGCGCCATACTGGTCGGAGGTGAACCGATAGAATTTCGCTCCGGGATTGGGGCCATAGCGGGCGTTGAGGTCGCCGATCGCTTCGGCGTGCCCTCCTGTCGGAAAATACTGACCATCGGAGGATGATGTGGTTCCGTCGCCCCACAGCTTTGCGAGAGGCAATTGCCTCTGGGCGTTGACGAGAATGGCGTGCGCGGCGGTGTAACCCTCCTCGCGAATATGCCAGTCGTGCGCCCAGGCGAGCTGGCGCATGGTTATTCCGGGGGAAACATCCGCCATTCTGGTGAGGCCGAGATTGATGCCGTCCGCCAGAATGGCGGTGAGGAGCGCAAGCTTGTTGTCAACCGTCCGACCGCTGCGCAGATGGGTGAAGGTGTTGGAAAATCCCGTGCGGGCGTCCACCTCAAGCAACAGATCGGCGATGCGGATCGCAGGCAGACGGCTTTCCACCTTCGGCTTCAGTGACTTCGCGATGTCAGGAAACATGGCCTTGTGCGGCGTGACGCTGAAGCCCGCCCCGGTCAATTCGACATCGTCGAGTTGGCCGGCTGCGGCCAGACGGGAAAGGTCGCTCAGTCCGTCGTTCAGGATCTGCCGTTGCTGGTGGAGGTAAGTTTCCACGTCGGTATCGACGGCAACCGGAAGCGGGCCTTCCTCGCGCATCAGCTCGAATGTCGGCGTGGGGATGAGGAAGCTTTCGAAGGACTGGAAGCGCTTGGCTCCCTCGACCCAGACATCACCGGCATCGAGCCGGCGTTTCAGCTCGCTGAACAGGCAGAGTTCGTAAGCCCTGCGATCGATCTTGCCATCCTGCAGAACAAGGGGCATCCAGCCTTTCGGTGCGAAGGAAATGGGAGCGTTGTCCGGTATCGTCCGTTTGCCGGTACGATAGAGATCCGCGACCACGGAGAGCGCCCGCAAGAGATTCGCCGCCACGGCGTGACCGCGGAACACGAAGGTAGAGAGAAATTCCGGCGCCATTTTCCGGATCGTCGGATAGCGCTGGAGCATTTCGATTTTACCGTCGATGACATCCGGCGCGATCAGCGTATCGACCGCCCGGACACTGGTCGCGAAGACCGGCCACTGAATGACCTGTTCAAGCGCTTTGGCGATATCTTCGCCTTTCTCCCTGGCCTCGATGATCGCATGGCAAGCTTTCGAGACGTCCTTCAGCGGCTTCTGCACCTCCCGGACAGACCGGGTGACGCGAGCGGCTGCCTGGTTGTCGGCTCGCCGAGTCAAGATGCCCATGAGTTTTTTGAACATGTCGATGGCGCCGTCGGTCAGATGGCGGGAAAGGTGCAACACCGCCGCGGCCAGGACGGCATGCCGGCGTTCGGTGTTGAGGTCGCGCAGATGCTGCGCGCTCATCCGCATCCCCTCTGCGGCGAATTCATTGAAGACCTTGGCCGGAATGCGCTCCATCAACGTCACCGGCAGGGCCAGCGACCGAAGAAGGCGAATGCGCTCGGCGATCCTGTCGAGGTTGACGGCGGCTGGCGACAATGCTGGTGACCTCGCCCAGGCAAGAACGGTCACACCCGTCCCCTCACGCGGGTCGAGAAGTTTGTCCAGTTCGACCTTCTGGACCTCTGACAGTCCGCCAGCCAAGGCCCGGTGAGCGATGCGAACACCGCGCCTTATCGCCACATGCGTGATGGCTTCGAGTGCCGCGCGCGCCGGCATAAGGATACGTCGGCGTCGTAATTCCTCCACCACCATGTCCGCTAACGCATCGGCCTGGCGCAGGGTTTGGGCGGCAGGCACGGGGTCTGCCTCACTTTGTGTGGAGATCGGCCATTTTGATCGGCGTCATCCTTGCTCCAAGAAGTTCAGGGCCTGCCCTGCCATGCATTGCACGTTTAATCATTTTCAGGCGGTTGATCTGACCTTCCGCCTGAACATTGCTCCAGGGCAGGTCGATGGCGTTGCAGACGGCGTCGATATCTCGACGAAAAACGCGAGCAAAACGGGCCAAGGAGGCGAGCCCAGAAATTATGGCATCATCGATCCATTCTTCGAGGCTCGGCTACGAAATATACCGCGAAACTATTTTTCGCGCATCGCTCGGCGGAGATTCTGTGTGATAGGCTCAGCCAGATAAGAAAGCACGGTGCGAGCACCCGTCCGGATCATCGCCTCGCTCGACATGCCGGGCAGCAGCTTACGGCCCTCCAGCTTGGCGAGTTCGCTCTTATCGATCAACACGGTCGCGGCGAAATAGGGTGCCCCGGTGCGCTCCTCCACCATCCGGTCAGCCGACACGATCTCCACGACGCCGTCGAGTGGAGGGAGATTGTAGCGGGCAAAGGCCGGGAAACTGACGCGTGCGCGCTGTCCAGGGGCGATCGTCTCGACGTCCTCTGGCCTGACCATGGCCTCGACCACGAGTTGCTGTCCGAGGGGCACGACTGTCATCAGTGTCTCACCGGGTTTCACGACACCGCCCGTCGTGTGGACCTTCAGGTCCATGACGATGCTGTCGACTGGTGCAACGACGTTGGTACGGGCAAGCACGTCCTTGGCGGCACGCTCTTCCTGTCTGAGGTCAAACAACTCCGCCTCGACCTTGCTCAATTCCTGGACCGCCTCGTTCAGCCGCACCGTGTTGAGGTTCAGGATTTGCATGTCAATCTCGGCCATGGCGCTTCTGGCACGAGCGATCGCCGCGACGTTGGTCGCGCGCTCCCCCTCGATCTCCCGCTGTTGCCGCCTGAGCATCAGGTTCCGCTCGCGGGTGACTAGCCCGCGCTTGAGGAGACTTTCAAGGTCTTTGGTTTCACTCTCGATCGCCTCAATCTGCTTGTCCTCGGTGATGATAAGCTCCTCCAGTCCCGTTATCTCTTCCTCGGTCTGGCGACGGCGCTGGTTGAGGATTTCCCGCTCGTCCTTTAAGTTGTGGTGCTTTGCTGCGAACACGTCACGCTGTGAGGCCACCGCGTCCCTTGCGGCTTTAGCGGGGTTTGCGAGCAGCCCCAGATCAAATTCGATCTCGACCTTGCCATCCCGCTCAGCCCGCAGACGAGCGGCCAGCGCCTCACGCGTTGCTATCCGATTGTGGATCAGATCAAGCTTCGCCGTCGCCTGTGTGTTGTCGAGCTGGACGAGGATTTCACCCGCCCTGACGATATCACCGTTGGCGGCGTTCAACTCTGCTATGATGCCGCCCTCGAGGTGCTGGATGAGCTTGCGGTCGCCGGCAACCTTGATGACGCCCGGTGCCACTGCGGCGCTTTCCAACGGCGCAATCGTCGCCCAACCCCCGGCCATGCCGAAAAACAGGAACATGATCGCGAAGCCGGTGAGCGTCACACCTGTGAGACGCAGGGGAACTGGGGCGGCGGGTGGCGAAACGGGCAACGGAACGACCTTCATATCCTTCATGGCTGTTTCCGTTTCCTTGCTTAGTTCGCCACTATCGTTGGCATCTGAGTTACCTTGCGGATGCGCGAGGCGAGTTCATTGAAGACATAGTCACGTGGACCGAAGAGGTCTTGTTGGCCCCGGTTGAGGACCAATATCTTGTCAACTGTCTCCATGATGTTCGGTCGGTGCGCGACCAGGATAACGGTCGTGCCAGCCGCCTTGACTGCGCTGAGAGCTGCGATCAATGCGTCCTCACCTTCGCGGTCGAGGTTAGAATTGGGCTCGTCGAGGATAATGAGGGCCGGGTCGCCGTAGAGTGCTCGCGCGAGCCCAATGCGCTGGCGCTGTCCTCCTGACAGCACCGCGCCGGATTCGCCGATCTCGGTGAGGTAGCCCTTCGGCAGGCCTTTGATGAGGTCATGAACTCCTGCCAGCTGCGCAGCCTTGACAACCTTGTCGAAGATCACTGGGCTGAGCTTGGTGAAGCGGCAGATGTTTTCGGCAACGGTACCGGCGAAGAGCTCGATATCCTGCGGCAAGTAACCGACATAATGACCACGGTCCTCCGCCGCCCATTGGGCAACGTCCATGCCGTCCAGCAACGCACGCCCTGCGGACGGACGCCAGGCACCGGCCAATATTCGCGCCAGACTCGTCTTGCCAGCCGCGCTCTGGCCGATCAACGCCATTGCTTCACCCGGCTCGAGGCGAAAGCTGATCCCTTTCAGGATGTGCTCGCCTCCCTGTCGGACAAGGACAATGTTGTCGGCCTCGAACTTACCTTTCGGTCGCGGTAATGGCAGAACCGGCGTGGCCTCCGGGTGCTCACCGGCAACTGCGGTGAGACGCCGATAAGCGGCACGCGCTCCCACCGTGGCCTTCCATGTGCCGATCGCCTGCTCGACCGGGGACAAAGCCCGACCCATCAGGATTGAGGCGGAGATCATGATTCCCGGTGAAGCCTCGTTGCGAAGTACGAGATAAGCCCCAAGGCCCAGAATGCCCATTTGCAGGGCCAGCCGGTGACAACGCGCGATCGCCGCGATGACGCCGCCACGGTTGGCAGCAAGCACTTGTCCTCTGTTTGCCTGGTCCTGATGCGCCTTCCAACCCTCCAGCAGTGGCTTCAACATCCCCATTGCCTGAATGACCTCGGCGTTGCGGATCGCCGCCTCGGCCTGGCCGTATGCCCGCGACTGTGCGCTTGCTGCCTCGGTCAACGGTTTGCGTGTGAGCCATTCGTTCAGCAATGCCAACGAAAATAGGACGATCCCGCCGCCCAGCGCCAACCAACCCAGCCAAGGGTGCATGAAAAATATGGCGCCGAAAAACAGTGGCGCCCAAGGCGCGTCAAGGATCGGGAAAATGCTGGGGCTGGTGAAGAAATTCCGTACTTGATCAAGGTCGCGCAGCGGACGGGCATTGACTTGGCCAGGCGCTGAAGCGGCATATTCTACCGATGCGGTCAGGAGAACGGGTGCCAACCGCGCGTTCATCCAGGATCCGACGGTTGCCAGAAGACGCCCGCGCACCACCTCCAGACCCGCCATTGTCGCAAGCGCCCCTGCCGCCATCAGCGAAAGCATCACCAATGTTTCCACGCTGTGGCTGGACAACACGCGGTGATAGACTTGGAGCATATAAAGCGCACCGGTCAGCATCAGCACGTTGATGCCACCGCTGAACCAGATAAGTGGCCAGATGGCGCGTCCGGCCTCCTTCATCACTACCTGAAGAGCAGGGGCCTGTTCGTTGGTTTTCATCATTTAATCTCTGGTATCCGACATGACACCTCGTGCAATGGCAGTACGGGGGCAACGCCAGCTGCCCCCGTTGGTCAAGTGTTAGGCGACGTCAACGAGTATGTGCTGCATCGCTGTCTGATCCGCGTCCGCGTCCTCCACCTGGAAGGCGAAGGCGAGCTGGGCTTCTGGCGTCTCGGTCACCGTCGAGGTGAAGCCGATGTCCGTGATCTTCAGCACGTCGTTGTCGGCGGCGTCGAAGTTCACCAGATTGGTGGTCGCATTGCTGGCGCCGCCAGCGCCGGTCGTCCTGATCAGGTCGATCGCGGTGTTGTTGCCGGTGATCCCGTTGCCCGACTGCATGATCTGCGCACCCTGCAACACGTAGTCTTCGCCGGCTGCGTTGTAGTCGTTCTGCTCGATGATCACGAGGCCGTCGTTGTTGTCGAGCGTGAACTCGCTGCTGTAGGCGGCCGGGACCTGACCCGCCTTGAAGATGTCGGCGTTTGACACGTACACGGCCCGCGTGATCGTGGAGTTGTCGTCCGCGGTGCCGGCGATGTTGTCGGCACCGTTCTTGTCGATCAGATCGAGGATCAGCATCAGGTCCTCGCTGTTGCCGATGCCGTCGAACTTAATGGCCATGGTGCCGGCGGTCGCTGTCGGGGTGACAGCCTCGCTCTGAATACCGACGTTGCTGTTGAAGAACCGCAACGTGAGCAGTTCATCTTTCTGGATCGTGTCACCGGCGACACCGTTGGTGCTCTGCGTCGCAGACACCCATGTTTCATTGGTGTTACTCACCATCTCGTGACCACCCACGGTGAACGTGGCGTCAGCGGATGACCCCTCGCCATTGTTCGTCAGGCGGAACGGGTTGGCTCTGTTGATCGCGTTGCCCGTGAACTGCACGTAGAAGTCTTCGTCATCGGGCGTGTTCGGGTCATCCGCCTGCAACCGTTCCACCACGATCTGCGGGTGACCCGTGTTGCTCGTGGGCTCCTTGGACAAGAGCTCACTGGTGTGGATAACGTCGAAGCTGAAGCCTTCGAGCGGATCGGTCAGGTTGATGGTATAGGTGTCGGCAACCTTGTCGAAGACGAGCGTGCCGCCCGCCGTGCCCGCCTGGACGCCTGCCGCCGGGTCCTTGTCGTAGGTGAAGGTGAAGTTGAACGTCGCGGAGGTGAGACTCTCCGACGCAAGCGTCACATTCGAGGTAAGGACGTTGCCTCCTCCGCCGCCTGTGATCGTGCCGGTGAGTCCGATCTGCACGCCGGCAAGTGCACCATTCTGGTCGACAAAGTCGGAACCGCCGCCCGTGTAGAACGCGGCCGCGTGGGCATCCGCGCCGATATCGTACCCGAAGGCTCCGGTGGCCGACGCGTTGAGCACGTTAGCCAGAGTCTCGTGCTGGATACCTGCGGTACCGGGGTCACCGTCAAACGGCACCGTGATCTTCGGCCCGTCGTCCTGGAACTGGAGCGCGTTGCCGATGCCGATCGATTGGGTGGCGATGTCGCCATCGCCGTCGGTCACGGTCACGACCGCGTTCACCAGGCTGCCGAGATTAACCGACTCGTCGTAATTGTCCGGTGAAGTCGGGTGCTTGAGCGACAGATACTGCGCGACCGTAACCTCGCCCAGATCGTTGATCGAGATCGCAAACGCAACCGTCCCGGTCGCATTGAACGTGCCGTCCGGATTGTCCACCCGGCCGACAATCACGCCGCTCTCGTTGAACAGCGAGATCTGACTGTTGTCCGTCGTCAGCAGCAAGGAATCCGTTCCGTTGCCGCCCACGATCGACAGCGTCACATGCGTCGTCGCGCCTTCATTGTCCGAGCCCGTCGACGTCGTGGTGTTGACCAGGTCGACATTCGACAGCAGCCCGATCGGCGTGCCGTAGCCCAGCGGGAACGGATTGCCCGCAACATTGTCATCCGCCGTGTCGTTGGCATCCGCCGCGCCGGCCGAGTTCGCCGGCCGCTCGCCGATCGACTCGTCCATCGCCACGCTGTTGCCGGTCGCCACGATCGCCGCCGTCGGCCCATCGTCCTGGAACTGGAGCGCGTTGCCGATGCCGATCGATTGGGTGGCGATGTCGCCATCGCCGTCGGTCACGGTCACGACCGCGTTCACCAGGCTGCCGAGATTAACCGACTCGTCGTAATTGTCCGGTGAAGTCGGGTGCTTGAGCGACAGATACTGCGCGACCGTAACCTCGCCCAGATCGTTGATCGAGATCGCAAACGCAACCGTCCCGGTCGCATTGAACGTGCCGTCCGGATTGTCCACCCGGCCGACAATCACGCCGCTCTCGTTGAACAGCGAGATCTGACTGTTGTCCGTCGTCAGCAGCAAGGAATCCGTCCCGTTGCCGCCCACGATCGACAGCGTCACATGCGTCGTCGCGCCTTCATTGTCCGAGCCCGTCGACGTCGTGGTGTTGACCAGGTCGACATTCGACAGCAGCCCGATCGGCGTGCCGTAGCCCAGCGGGAACGGATTGCCCGCAACATTATCATCCGCCGTGTCGTTGGCATCCGCCGCGCCGGCCGAGTTCGCCGGCCGCTCGCCGATCGACTCGTCCATCGCCACGCTGTTGCCGGTCGCCACGATCGCCGCCGTCGGCCCGTCGTCCTGGAACTGGAGCGCGTTGCCGATGCCGATCGATTGGGTGGCGATGTCGCCATCGCCGTCGGTCACGGTCACGACCGCGTTCACCAGGCTGCCGAGATTAACCGACTCGTCGTAATTGTCCGGTGAAGTCGGGTGCTTGAGCGACAGATACTGCGCGACCGTAACCTCGCCCAGATCGTTGATCGAGATCGCAAACGCAACCGTCCCGGTCGCATTGAACGTGCCGTCCGGATTGTCCACCCGGCCGACAATCACGCCGCTCTCGTTGAACAGCGAGATCTGACTGTTGTCCGTCGTCAGCAGCAAGGAATCCGTTCCGTTGCCGCCCACGATCGACAGCGTCACATGCGTCGTCGCGCCTTCATTGTCCGAGCCCGTCGACGTCGTGGTGTTGACCAGGTCGACATTCGACAGCAGCCCGATCGGCGTGCCGTAGCCCAGCGGGAACGGATTGCCCGCAACATTGTCATCCGCCGTGTCGTTGGCATCCGCCGCGCCGGCCGAGTTCGCCGGCCGCTCGCCGATCGACTCGTCCATCGCCACGCTGTTGCCGGTCGCCACGATCACCGCCGTCGGCCCATCGTCGTCAAAGTTAATGAATGAGCCTACCTCCTCACTGTAGGCGTTGGTATTCGTCGTCGAGAAATGGAACTCGGTGATGTCGAGCCCTTCGTTCGCATCGACCCCCGTAACCTGCAGCCGATCCATTGGGCTGCTGGTGGTGATATCGACGGTGGTGACGTTATCGAGCCCGGTGATGGTGACGATGTTGCCGCTCCCGCTCAGTCCGGTGACGGTGACGCTTCCGCCTGCCGTGATATAGGTGCCATCGGTGGTGATGGTGGCAGCAAACCCTGATTGACCCGTCAACTTGAGGCTAACGATGTCAACGGCACTCGTGGCAGTGCCGTCAAAGAAGCCCGAGCCTTGCTCGTTGCCCGTATTGTTAAAGGCGCTGATACTGATGTCCACCCGTAATTCCGGACTGGAAGGCGTGATCTGGTTGATCGTGAACCCGGCCTGCGTGATGGTCTCGAGATGGCTGCCGTACTGGATTTGCGAGGCACTACCTGCGTTCAGGTTACCGCCGGTCACAAAATCGACCTGCAGCGTTTCGTTCGGATTGATGCTCTGGTTGTTGATGCCGAAGCCCTGTGTACTGACGTTGGCGGTGCCACCGTTCAAACCTATCACCAGAAGCTGCTTGGAAGCATCATCGGGCGAATTGATCAGGTAGAAATCATGATTGCCGGAAGCGGCGTTCTGGCCTGAGAAATTAGCCACGCTGGTGCCCGTGACCGAGGCGAAGACCTTGCTGGACAGATCGATGCGGTCGTCAGCGTTGGTGGCGTCCGGATGGAGCAACGGCACGTACTGGACCGTGTACAGGTCCGCATTGGTGTTGGTGGTGTTGATCAGCGCAAACGAGAAGGCGAGCGGCCCGGTCTCAGCGGGCTCGACGAGCGGATCAGAAGTACCGATGACGCCGATCACGACGTTTGGATGGAGCGGGTCTGCGCTTTTGAACAGCCAGACCCAGTTGCCATCGACCGTCTGAATGCCGCTGTTCACGCCGACGGTGGTGGAAAACGGGGTTCCATTGAGGTTCTGGGAGAGAACGACCGAGGTGATGTTTTCCCCTGCACTCGCCGAGGCCACCACGAAGTTGGTCTGGAAGGCGACCTCCGGTGAGGTTAGGCCGCCGGTAGCGTCAAGACTTAACAGATATTGCAGCGTGGTATTGCTATTGTGCGGCGAACCGGACGGGTCAATATCGTCGTCGGTAAGACCGGTGGTCTCGTCGATGATGATGTCTTGGGTCGTGATGTCGAGTGCCATGGAGGTTCTCCCTCGGTTTAAATCGCGACAAGGGGAGGGATCCAGGCGCCAGATGCCAAACGCGCCGCCCGGTCTACCCTTGCGCATTGAATTTGCGGCTCGCGATAGACTATGATCGTCTCGCCGATTGGGACCGCTGGTTCATTTTCGGTTAGAAGGTAATAGGTGAATGGCCGTACCTAGAGGTTGCCATAATAACAACGTCGAAGGTTAATTCCTCATGTGCAAGAGTAAGCTAGAAAATGCAACAGCAATCCATGAAGACATGGCCAGACATCTCCCCAATGCGGGCTATTGTATTTCGCCTGCACTTTTGTTTATAGTACGAACACATTTGAAATGCACGTAGCCACTTAGAGCTAAAAAGTGAAGTTATAGTAATCATATAGCGATAGTTTGCCTTCTATAAGAACTAAAATACATCCATGTTGCGCTGCTGTAGTTAAAGTAAGAAGAGGTGTTCCGGGTACTATAGTGTCGCGTGGCAGCTAATTTTGAGAATGCGGACGTTCCGTCGATGTCTGGGCACTTAAATCGGGTCTTCCTCAATTTGTGTGGTTAACAGATCCGTAGCGATGATACCGGTATGAGCTGGCATGCGAACGAAATCGAAATGGTCGCTCGGTCCGGGTATTAAAGTGCAGAGCGTAGTAATTGCCGACAAAGGCAACTGGGTTGTGTCTGCCTACGGGCCAATGTCAGGCATATGCCCGATCGTCGATGCCGGAGTAGAAATCGGCACGGCTGGTCGTACCGCAGGCTTCAAGACCTGCCGATCCAAGGTAATGCCGTGACGGTGAAGCTCCAGTTGAGCCGCTAGCGTTGCACACATCGGCAGTGCAAACGGCAAACGTTTAATGACCGGATCCCAGCAATTGCCTCCCCATATGCCCGCCGCACAAGTAGGGTCGCCGAAATAGTCGGACTGCTTGGCCATAATACGGGCGGGCGGCCCGGCGAACGCTTGATGCAACGGCTCGGGATGTCGATCAGCGACGACACCATCCTTAGACAAGTCAAGCGGAATGCTGCTCTCTTGTCGACGCCCCAGAAGAAGGCGTGCCGGGGGCAGGCGGGCTGATTTTGCTCCCGGTCGCCGCCGACAGGAAACAGCACGCTCGGTAGGCTTCGATGCGAAGTGCAGGAAGTCGCACTTGCCATATTTTTCATGATCTGCCTACCGTATATCCATGCCCCTTTTAATGTTCAGAGGCCTCGTAGAGCGTGCAGGACATGGAGCGAGAAGACGAATTGCGGACGGTTCCGAGCTGGAAGGCCCATCAGCTCACCGGCGACCGAAAAGGCGCATGGAGCCTATTCGTGACCAAGAACTGGCGGATCACGTTCCGGATTAACCAAGCCGAAATCGAGATCATCGACCTCGATTATGAAGATTACCACTAGGAGGTGGCCATGAGTGCGACGCAGGGCATCCGTATGAAGAGTCCCGCCCACCCCGGCGGCTTCATCAAAAGTGAAATCATCGAACCGCTTGGGCTTTCGGTGACGAGTGCCGCGCAAATTCTCGGTGTTACACGGGCGGCGTTGTCGGCCGTGCTGAACGAGCGTGCGCATCTCTCGCCGGAAATGGCGCTGCGGATCGAAAAGGCGTTCGGCGTGTCGATGGACACGCTAATGCGGATGCAGAATAGCTACGACATTGCCCAGACTCGCAAGCGGGAAGGGGAGATCAACGTCGCGCCCTTCAAGGGCAAGCCGCTGGTTCAGCAACCTGCGCTGATCTGAACGAGCAACAACTGGGAATACGGGCCGCGACGAGAAGTGCGGGTCGGACCAGTTTTGGCCTTTAAAGCTTGCAATAGGCTCTCTATGTTCTAATGTGTCAACATTAGGTATTCGCGAGGAGTATTGCCATGTCGATCACAACGATCTCGAGCCGCGAATTTCAGCAAAACGCCAACCGGGCGCAGAAGGCAACGCGCCAGGGGCCGGTGTTCATCACGAACCGGGGAAGAACAGCGCAGGTTTTGCTGAGCATCGAGGACTATCATCGTCTTACTGGGAAAAGGCAGAATATCGCGGACCTGCTTGCCATGCCTGGACTTGAGGATATTGAGCTGGAAATTCCGCCGCGTCTTGAGCGTGCAGCGCCGGTGGATCTTGATTGATGCTGCTACTGGATACGAACGTCATTTCCGAGCTGCGCAAGGTTCGGCTTGGCAAAGCTGATCCTAACGTTGCGCGGTGGGTTGAATCGTTGGAGACGGCCACCCTTTTCATATCGGCAATTACACTTCATGAACTTGAAATCGGCGTTTTGCAAAAGGAGCGCCGCGATGCAGAGCAGGGCTCTATTTTTAGAGCTTGGCTTGAAACACAAGTTTTGCCTGCCTTCGGGGATCGGATCCTGGCCGTGGATGGCGCCGTCGCAAGGATGGCAGCCAGACTACATGTTCCAGATCCCCAACCGATCAACGATGCGTATATTGCCGCAACAGCACTGGTCCACGGGATGACGGTCGTAACGCGCAACGCCGCTGATTTTGAGTCGACCGGCGTTAGTATCTTCAATCCTTGGAACCATGCACACTAACCTCGAAGAACTCTTTATTGGCTTTGTAGAAGATCGCGACTTGCTTCTTTCGATCAACAAGAACGGGCGGTCAACGTCTGGAGGTATGGCGGAATTTCGGCCGGAATTACTCTTCGACTCAAATTCTAAGCCGCTTTTGATGCGCGTTGCTGCCCAATGCCGCAAATCTGCGGGCGATCCCGCGCGAGCTGCCACCGAAAACGCTGCGCGCGCCCTATCTTCGTTGCTGACGAGGACGGTTTCAAGTCCGGACAAGAGGACAGCGCCAGCTGCTCGAGTCGATCAAAAGGAAGGACGGCATCGAGTGCGCCGATCTCTTCGGCGCGTGTTCGGATCAGATTATGGCAGCAAGGTACGAATGTCCGCTGTGGCGCAAAGTAGAAATGTCATTCTGGGCGTCTTCAGCCGTCAGACGGACCTCAGCCATTTAGACCGTATGTTCGTGGGGTGAAGGTGGCCCGCCCCCGCGTTAAGCTGAAATCGGGGGTTGCTCTGGATTGGCCGGAGCCGAGCCCCAAGCTTAGCGAGGGCGAACCATGAAAGAGAATAGCGTACTTTTCATCGGCTTGGATACGTCGAAGCTGAAGATTTCAGTGGCGGTTGCCGATGGCGGTCGTAACGGCGAGGTGCGGTTTTTCGGCGATATCTCGTCGGAGCCGGCGTCGATGGTCGCCAAGCTTTCCAAGCGTGGAGCCAAGCTTCGTTTTTGTTATGAGGCCGGCCCGACCGGTTACGGTCTTTACCGCCAGATTGTTGAACTGGGGCATGACTGCGTGGTGGTGGCGCCGTCGCTGGTGCCCAGGCGTGCAGGCGACCGGGTGAAGACCAACCGCCGCGATGCCGTAAGCCTGGCGCGCCTGCACCGGGCGGGTGAACTGACCGCGGTCTGGGTTCCGGATGAAGGCCATGAGGCGATCCGCGACCTGGTGCGGGCCCGGGAAGCTGCCAACGACGCGCTGAAGCAGGCGCGTCAGCAACTTCAGTCTTTCTTGTTGCGTCATGGCAGGATCTATACCGGCCGCAAACCATGGACGCGCGCCCATAAAAGATGGCTGGCGTGCCAAGCCTTCGATCATCCCGCCCACCACATCCTGTTGGCGGAATATTGCCAAGCCATCGAGGATGCCGGCGTGCGTCTGGACAGGTTGACCAAGCTGGTGGTCGAGACCGCGGCATCCTGGTCGATGGCCCCGGTTGTGGCCGCCTACCAGGCGATGCGCGGCGTTGCGTTCATGACCGCGGTCACCTTTGTCGTCGAAATCGGCGATGTCCGGCGCTTTGATAATCCTCGCCAGCTGATGGCGTATCTCGGTCTCGTGCCATCGGAAAGCTCAACCGGCGAACGGGTCAAACGTGGTGGGATCACCAAGGCAGGCAACACAAGGGCGCGTCGGGTCCTCATCGAAGGCGCCTGGACATATCGCTTCCCGGCTCGCGTAAGCTCGAGGATCCAGGCGCGGCTGGAGGGATTGCCAAAGACGGTTCGCGAGATTGCTTGGAAAGGTCAGGTGAGGCTTTGCGCGCGCTATCGCAGGCTGATGGCGGCCGGCAAGCCGAAGGTCGTCGCGGTCACCGCCATTGCGAGAGAAATGGCAGCGTTCCTGTGGGCGATCGGGCAGGAGGTCGCTCCCACAGCAAAAATCTAAAGACTATCGTCGGTTCAAAACGCGACAAACAGTCGAGAAGCAAAACATCTGCTGTTGAACAAAGATGGAGGCAGGCTCCGGTGGGGAACCCTCGTCATTTCTATGTGGCGGATAAAATCCATGCCCGATGTTAGACAGAGGCAGCCCCAGACGAACACACGGAAATGCGGTACCCAACCCGCGCATAAGAGTATGCCAACCGTCGTCTAAATGCCCTGCCTCCTGCTTTGTTCAACAGCTTCGCGCATGTGCTTTCGTCGTCAAAACCGGAAAGGAAAAATCATGACCAAAGAGCTTGCAAACGAACATAAGAGAAATGCGACAGTCAGGGGCTTGTCACTCACTCCGACGGTCAGCCCTCGATCCGACCGGCTGGTCCGGGTTGCGAGGGAGGAGCGGGGGCGGGTGGATCACCCACCGATCGGATTTAGCTTGATCATTCATTCCGCCGCCTCAATGCGACAAACCGCCTGAGCCGCGTCGGTTCGATTCCACGACCAAATCTGGCACAGCCCCGCTTCCTGAGGTACGAATCCCGCTGCCCTCGGCGTTATTTCAGGCCGATGGTTTGGGTTCGAGCAATGAATCCGTCGCGGAGAAGACGAATAATCATATTTGCAATCGCCATTGTCATCCCTCTGGCTTTAGCTTGCCATTTGCGTCCCGACGTAAGCCCGCCATCCGCCGAGCGCGGTCACTTCCTCGGCGTCTGCGACGGCATAAGCCTCACAGAGAAAACCTGAGATGCTGCTGCCATCTTCGAGAGTTACCTTTCCAATGCCGAGCGGCCCCGGAATTTTCTGGACGAAGTTGCCGAAGGCTGCGGGTGGAAGCGCCCAGACTTCGACCTCGAGCCCGTTGCCGGCGAAACCGGGTTCGCGGATGAGGCCAGGTTTTGGCGGTACAGTGTTCGGCAGCACGAAGAGCCTGTAGTCACCGGCTGTGCGGCAGGTTTTCAGGCGATATCCACCCGGTCCGGTGAGTTCGTGGTTGAGTGGCATGCCGGTCAAATGGGCGCCGACGACAGCGATCGGAACAAAGCCGTCGTCAAGCGGTGCAACCCGGCTTTCTTCTGGGAGCGATGCCTTCTTGTCCTTGCCCATGCCGGCCCCAAGCGCCCGGTGCATGGCGTCGGCAAACGGGGCGAGTGCATCATCCGTGAATGTCGGGCCGATCAGCGTCACGCCGCCAGGCAGACCATTGTGCCCGAAGCCCGCCGGAATGGCGATTGCGGCATAGTCGTAGAGATTGACGAAATTCGTGTAGCGCCCGAAATGGCCATTCTTCACGATCGGATCGGCCAGCATCTCCTCGACCGTGTAAGTTGTGGGCGCGGTCGGCAGCAACAGGATGTCCACCTTCGTCCACTCGGCCTTCGTCTTTTGCCGCAGCGCTTCGAGTTTGTATTTACCCTCGAAGGCAGCGACGGCATCATAGGCCTTCGCGCCTTCGATGATGGTGCGAACCGTCGGGTCGAAATCATCCGCGTTGCTGGTCAGGAAGTCCTTGACCGCTGCCAATCGTTCGGCGACCCACGGGCCATTGTAAAGAAGTTCCGCCGCCTGCCGGAACGGCGCATAATCGAAGGGCACAATGGTCGCGCCAAGTGATTTCGCGCACTCGATCGCCGTACCATAAAGCGCCTCGATATCCCCGTTTCCGAAGAATTCTCGCTCGGTGCACTCCAACACCCCAATCCGCAAGCCGGTGGCGGGGAGGACTGCGGGCACGGCGTGACGCGAGAAGGGATCGGTTGCGTCGTAGCCTTCCATCACTTTGCGGATCGCGACACCATCGCCAACCGTGGCGGCAAACACGGTGACCACGTCCACGCTGCGGCAGGCTGGAACGACGCCGACGTTCGGCACAAGCCCAGGGGTCGGCTTGATGCCGACAAGATTGTTGAAGGCGGCGGGTACGCGACCGGACCCGGCCGTGTCCGTGCCGAGCGCGAAGGTCGCAAGGCCGGAGGCGACCGCGACCGCCGAACCTGAGCTCGAACCGCCCGACACATAAGCCGGGTCGAAGACGGAGCGCGGTGCGCCATGGGGAGAGCGCGTGCCATTGAGCCCGGTCGCGAATTGGTCGAGGTTGGTCTTGCCGATGACTATAGCGCCTGCCGCCTTGAGGCGCTGGACCACGGTTGAATCCGCAGCCGGCTCATAGGCAAAGGCCGGGCAGGCGGCTGTGGTTGGCAGGCCAGCGGCGTCGATATTGTCCTTTACTGCGAAGGGGATACCCCAGAGGGCCAAGCTGTTTGGCTCGGGCGCGCGCGCCATCAGGTCGCGGGCAGCAGAGCGCAAATCCTCCTCCGGCGTGGCGGTGATGAAGATCGCCGGATCCCTGGAGGCGGCGCGGCGCTTGATCACCTCTTCAACGAGATCGAGCGGCGTCAGGCCGGATTGATAGGCAGCACGAACGGTTGAGAGGTCGAGAATTGTCGGCAGCATGTCAGCAGTTCTCCAGAACGACGATGATATCACCGGCTTTAACATTGCGCCCGGGTCCGGCGCGCAGATCGCGGACGCGTCCGTTCGCGTGGGCAGTGACGTTGATTTCCATTTTCATGGATTCGATGATGGCAACCGTATCGCCGGCGGTGACGGAAGCACCCGGTTCGACCAGCAGTTTCCAGATATTGCCCGGAACGCTGCTGGCAACGCCGAAGCAGTCAGCCGGAATATCGCCGTCAAGGCCTTCTCCCGTGCCTTCGTCGCTGACGAAACTGTCGAGGCCAGCGTCTATCCAGCTTTGCCGCTCGGCGTCGAAAGCCGCCTGCTGCGTCGCCTTGAAGCGGCCGATCGATTGAGCGTTTGAGTGCAGTTCTTTCTCATAGGCTCCGTAGGAGAATTCCGTCTCCTCGATCCGCACCGGATAACCGCCATGTGGGAAGATGGCGCGGGCCTCCGTCAGTTCCTCATGGCTGACCGGGAAGAAGCGGATCTGGTCGAAGAAGTTGAGCAGCCAGGGCTTGCCCTTGGCGAATTCTGGCGTCTGCCGCCAGGTGTTCCAGACTTGGATGGTGCGGCCGAACAGTTGATAGCCGCCTGGGCCTTCCATGCCGTAGATGCACATATAGGCGCCGCCGATGCCTACGGCATTTTCCGGGGTCCAGGTGCGGGCCGGGTTGTACTTGGTGGTGACAAGGCGGTGGCGCGGATCGATTGGTGTTGCCACCGGCGCGCCGAGATAGACGTCGCCAAGACCCAGCACGAGATAGCTGGCATCAAAGACGATGTCCTTGACCGCTTGTTCGTCCGGCAATCCGTTGATGCGGCGAATGAACTCGATGTTCGACGGGCACCAAGGCGCGTTCGGGCGCACCAGTTCCTGATACTTGCGCATGGCAAGCTCGGCATCCGGATCGTTCCATGACAGCGGCAGATGGACGATGCGGCTCGGCACCGTCACGTCCTGCGCGGGCGGCAGTGTCGTCTCGATCTCGTGTAACAGTCCAAGCAGACGCTTTCGCGTCAGCATTGTCCCGTCGTAGTGGATCTGCAGCGAGCGGATGCCGGGGGTGAGATCAATCAGGCCGGGAAGGCGCGCTTCCACAACGGCCTTCATCAGCAGGTGCACGCGTAGCCTGAGCGCGATATCGAGTGCCATCGGGCCATATTCGACGAGCAGGTTGTCGTCACCCTGGCGGCGGTAGACCACGCAGACAGGGCCTTCGTCCCGCGCTCCGACGATTGCCGAGCCAACATCCGAAACCCGATGGACAACGGGGCCCGCGACGGGATCGTCCGGGCGAGCGAGCGCATGAAAGCGGATGCGATCACCGGGTTTGAACTGACCCATCTTCCACTGCTCGTCGCGTGCAATCACCGCCGGGCAGACAAATCCGCCGAGGCTCGGGCCGTCCGGACCGAGAATGATCGGCATATCGCCTGTGAAATCGATCGCGCCGACAGCATAGGCGTTGTCGTGCAGATTGGAGGGGTGAAGCCCAGCCTCGCCGCCATCGCTGCGTGCCCATTCTGGTGCCGGTCCGATGAGGCGGACGCCGGTGCGGGCGCTGTTGAAATGCACCTCGTAGGCGGTGGAAAACAGGGTGTCGATATCGTCCTGCCGAAAGAAATCCGGTGCGCCATGAGGGCCGTAGAGGACGGCGACGTCCCATTCGCGCGTGAGGTCGGCGGGCTCGTTAGCAGCCTGCGGTGGTTTGACGGGTGTCTGCCGCGCAAGATGCAGCACATGACCGGTCTTCAGCGTGCCGGTCGTGTTGCCGCCGAACTGGCCGAGATCGAAGGTAGCCCGCGAGCCGAGCACGACCGCCGCCGCGAAGCCACCCGCGACCGCAAGATAGGCGCGCTGGCCGGGACCGTCGATGGCGCCGATGGAGAGCACTTGTCCGGCGCGAATGGTCACCCCCGTGCCGTGCGGCAGACGAAGGCCATCACAGGTCATCGGCATGTGCGCTCCGCCGAGTGCAATCACCACATCGGTGTAAAAGCGCAGTGTCGGGCCGGACACGGTCAGCTCCAAGGCAGCCGTCGTGTCATCGTTGCCGACGAGACGGTTGGCATGGCGGAAGGATCGCTCGTCCATCGGGCCGCTCGGCGGCACGCCGACATGCCAGAGGCCAAGGCGGCCGGGCAGTTCCTGGAGACTGGACTGGGCGCCCGGGGACAGAACCTCGATGACATCCGGCACGAAGGCAAAATCGGGCAGAGCCGTCGTCGCGACGTTGCCGCTTGCGAGAAGATCGGAAGCGGCGATTGCGCGAAGGTAGTCGAGATTCGTCTCGATCCCGGTGATCGACGTCGCGGCAAGCGCTGCCTGAAGTTTTGCGATCGCCGCCGGACGGTCGTCGGCCGCGACGATGATTTTTGCAAGCATCGGATCGTAGAACGGCGTCACCTCCGTGCCGGTTTCGATCCAGCCGTCGATGCGAGGGTTTGCGGGAAACACGACCTCCGTCAGCAAGCCGGCACTCGGGCGGAAGTCGGCGTGCGGCATCTCGGCATAGACGCGCACTTCGATCGACGCCCCTTTCGGTGCCAGAGCTTCGGCACCCGAAAGCACATCCTCGCCCGCGGCCTGGCGGATCATCCATTCAACGAGGTCGATACCGAAAACGGCCTCGGTTACCGGATGCTCCACCTGTAGCCGCGTATTGACCTCGAGGAAGTAGAATTCCCCTCGCGCCGGATCATAGATGAATTCGACCGTGCCGGCCGATGCATAAGACACCGAGCTTCCCAGATCGACTGCCGACTTGTGCAGCCGCGCGCGTGTTGCAGGCGAAAGGCCCGGTGCCGGAGTTTCTTCAACGACCTTCTGGTTGCGCCGCTGCAGCGAGCAATCCCGTTCGCCGAGCGCCACGACCTTACCCTTGCCGTCGCCGAAGATCTGCACTTCGACATGGCGGGCGTCGGCGACGAAACGCTCGAGATACACCCGGGCATCGCCGAAGCTGGCGCGCGCCGTGCGCTGTACGCTTTCGAAGGAGGTCTTGAGTGAAGCCGGATCTGCGCAAAGCTGCATGCCGATGCCGCCGCCGCCGGCAGTCGATTTCAGCATGACCGGATAGCCGATCGTCTCGGCCGTCGTCAACGCGATCTCCAAGCTTTCCAGCAGACCGCTGCCCGGCAGAAGCGGCACGCCGCTTCGCTGTGCAAGTTCGCGTGCGGTATGTTTCAAGCCAAAAGCCGAAAGATGCTCCGGGCGCGGGCCGATGAACACGATGCCCTCGGCGGCGAGCCGCTCGGCAAAGTCGATATTTTCCGAGAGGAAGCCATAGCCCGGATGCACGGCCTCTGCGCCCGTTGCCTTACAGGCGGCGATGACGGCGTCGACGTTCAGATAGCTTTCCGTGGCCGCTGCCGGACCCAGGCGCGCCGCTTCGTCCGCGAGCCGTGTTGCCATGGTGAACCGGTCGGCGTCGGAATAGACGGCGACGGAGGCGATGCCCATTGTCTTCAATGTCCGGATGACCCGGACGGCGATTTCGCCCCTGTTGGCGATGAGGACCTTCTTGAACATGCTCAGGCCACGGTACCTGGTGTAGCGTCCCAGATCAGCACGCGGATCGGCGTCGGATCAAAGCCGTTGCAGGGATTGTTGATTTGCGGGCAGTTGGAAATGACGCAGAGCACGTCCATCTCGGCCACCAGCTCCACATAGTCGCCAGGCGCGGAGATGCCATCGACGATGGTCATCTTGCCATCGGGGCTGATCGGCACGTTCATGAAGAAGTTGATGTTGGGCACGATGTCGCGCTTGCTCATGCCATGCTTCATCACCTCCAGCAAAAAATTGTCGCGGCAGGCATGAAGATATTTGGTGCCGTGGCCGAAGCGCACGGTGTTGCTCTCGCAGGAGCAGGCGCCGGCCGACGTGTCGTGGCGGCCGCAACTGTCAGCCGTCATCCTCAGCATGACATTGCCTTCGTTGGAGATGATTCGAGTTCCGGTTCCGACATAGGCTGCCCCCTGTTCCCGCATCGTGTCCTGGTTGGAATAGCGTTCGGCGAAATCGTCGGCCTTGTAGAACAGCGTGTCGATCGCCTGCTGGCCGTAGCTGTCCTCGATACGGATCGTTTGCCCCCTGCGCACGACGCCGGACCACGGCGCTTCGGCCGGGATGAAATGATCCTGGGCTGCGTTTTCGGCGGTACGCGAGGCGTCGGTCTGAATGAAATCGATCATGGTCGGCCTCCTCAAGCCTGCATCATGGCGTTGTTCTCGAAGCCGCGGACGGCTTCGGCGGTGGCGGTGCGGGCAAGATCGTCTGCTGCCGGCGCAGCGGCGCGGAAACGGGTGACCGTCACCGGTGCCGGCGCATGCACAGGATTGGGATCCAGCGGATGCGGGCAGTTGGAGAGACCGACGAGCAGGTCCATCTCGGCTCGCAACTCGGCGTAGTCGCCGCCGTTGGATGCCTTGCCTTGCCAGTGGAAACCGCCGGCATCATCGATTTGGACAGGCGCGAAAAGATTGAGCACGCCGGGAATATCGCGTCGATCTAGACCGAGCTTTCCGGCTGCGAGGATGAAGTTGTCGCGCGTGTTGCGGGTATTTGCGCCCGGATATCTGGCGGCGTTCGATGCGGCCGTCGATCCGCCCATCAGGCAATCATGGGCGCCGGAGCTATCCTCGATCATCGAGAACATTGCGCGGCCCATGTCCGAGAAGATCACCCGACCCTTGCCGAGCGCGGTCGTCCACTGAACCTTGACGGTATCGACCAGATTGAGCCTTTCGCTGGTGTCGGCCGCGTTCCAGGCGATCAGCGCGACGGTCGATAGGCCCTCCTGCTGATCGATCCGCAGCGCCTCGCCGCGCTTCAACAGGGTCGACCAATACCAGCCGCCCGGAATCGTTTCCTGATGGATGACGCGGCCAGCCTCGATTGCGGGCGCAGGTAGTGGGCTCGGTACGGGCAGCGCCTTGGGGGCGAACTCCAAGCCCTTCCTCTGGTGTTCTTCGTAGCGTTGCCGGTTGGCGGCGATTTCCTCTGCGGAACGTCGGACGTGCATGGCTATCTTTCTCCTGACGGGCTGGAAGACGGGTCGTCCCGGCGAGGGCCCTGCAAAACAACCGGGCCGTCCCGGTCAGGGCTAAAGTGTGAAGGCTCGCCCGCACGGCGCGGCGGCCAAATGGCAATGTCCTTGGTGATGGTCGCGCCGTAGCGCTGTTTTTCCTCCGCTCGGTCGCGTGGCCGCTCGAAGGCGACGACGCGGGTGGCGAGTGTGAAGGCCTCGCGCATGTCGTGCGTGACCATGACAACAGTCATCTGCGTTTCATTCCAGAGCCGCTTCATCAGCGTGTGGATTTCGGCGCGGATCCCGGGATCGAGCGCACCGAAGGGTTCGTCGAGCAGTAGAACCTTCGGTTTCATGATTAGTGCCTGGGCCAGCGCCAGCCGTTGCTGCATGCCGCCGGAAAGCTGCGCCGGATATTTGGTTTCTGCGCCGGAAAGGCCGACTTCCGCGATAAATTGCCGGGATTCCTCGAGGGCTGATCGCCGGGCTGCGCCGAAAAGCTTCGCCTTGTATCGCGAGGATATCAGTTCCTTGCCGAGCAGAACATTGCCGAGCACAGTCAGGTGCGGGAACACCGAATAGCGCTGGAAGACGACGCCGCGATCCGGACCCGGTTCGGGCGGCAGCGGCTCGCCGTCCAACAGGATCGTGCCTCTGGTCGCCCGTTCCTGGCCAAGAAGCATGCGAAGGAAGGTCGACTTGCCGCAACCGGAGGGGCCAACGAGCGCGACGAAGGCGCCGGACGCGACTGTCAACGACACGTTCTCCAGCACGATCTGGTCGCCATATTCCTTCCAGACGTTGTCGATGATCAGTTCGCTCATCCCTGCTTCTCCAGCTCGGACCACGGGAAGACGACGATGCGGATCCGATCGAGGACGAAGTTGGTCAGAACGGCAAGCAGGGTGATCCAGACGACATAGGGAAAGATGATATCCATCGACAGATAACGGCGGACGAGGAAGATGCGATAGCCGAGCCCGGAGTCTGACGAAATCGCTTCCGCTGCAATGAGGAACAGCCAGGCAGGTCCCAACTGCAACCTGAGGCATGTGATCAGGCGCGGCAGAATTTGCGGCAGCACGACGCGTAGGGCAATCTGCCAGGACGAGCCTCCGAGCGTTTCCGCCTTGACGATCTGCTCGCGCGGCAGTTCCAGCGTCTTGAGGGCAAGGTCACGGATCATCGTCGGCGCGACGCCGATGACGATCAGTGCGATTTTCGAGGCTTCGCCAAGACCCATGACGATGAAAAGAACGGGCAGCAGCGCCAGCGGCGGGACCATGGAGATCACGACCGCGAAGGGCGCGAGCAGCGAACGCAGATAGGGCAGCATGCCGATCGCCATGCCGATCAGCAGCGCCGTTGCCGTCGAAATCCCGAGGCCTGCGAAAAGCCGGCTCAGGCTAGCGACGGTATCAGACCACAGCAGGTAGTCGCCGGTGCGCGTATCCGGTAGGAAGGCCAGCCGGTTGATCGCATCGGCAAACACCGAGAGACCGGGCAGTAGCTTATCGTTGGGATTTTCCGCCAGCCGCGCGATCGATCCCGCCCCATAGGCGGCAATCAGCAGCACGAATGGCAGAAGCGTCAAGGTGAGTTGTGCACCCCGGCTCGGCCTGGTGTTGATCCAGCGCATGACATGGCTCCGGTGATGAAAGGAAAACGGCGGTACAGGGAACCCGCACCGCCGTTGGAGATCGTTCAGAGCGAACCGTCAGCGGCGGCCTTCATGTAGGTCTCCGTGAAGCGTAGCTTGACGTTGCCGCTGTCGCCGAGAACCTTGCCGTCCGGCATTTCGATGCCGATGACGTCTGCGGACGCGGCACCGCTGCCGAGCAGGCCTTTTTCGAATAGGAATTTGCGCACCAGATCCATCGTCTTTGGCAGGCTCGGCGATGCCGTAAAGGCGACCGCATCGGCCGGCTTGTCGAACAGCTTGGTGGCGGCGATCTGGGCTTCGAAGCCCTTCAGATCGGTGCCGGATGCGGAGCCCATTGCTTCGCGCGCTGCTTTGCCTTCATCATTGTCTGCCGTCATCAGCGCCGCGGTTTCGTACCAGATCCCGGCGAGGGCCTTGCCGAAATTCGGATTGTCCTTCAGCACGCCGGAATTGGCGACCATCAGGTCAATGATCTCTCCGGGGATCTGCGCACTGTCGAAAACCTTCTTGGCCGTCGGATCTTCGAGAATGGTCGCGACGAGCGGGTTCCAGGTGACGATCGCCGTGACATCCGCCGTCTTGTAGGCGGCGACCATGTCGGCATCCGATGTGTTGACGATCTTCACGTCCTGTTCGGTCAGCTTGAGGCTCTCGAGTGCCCGGGCGAACAGATAGTGTGACACGGAAAATTCGACGAGGTTGACGTTCTGGCCCTTCACGTCGGCAAGGCTGGCCTTGTCCTTGAGAATCACCGCGTCATTGCCATTGGAGAAGTCACCGACGATGACGGCGGTCGTATCGACGCCGCCAGCTGCTGGAATGGAGAGGCCGTCCATGTTGGTGAGCGTGACCGCGTCGAAGGCGCCGGCCGTGTACTGGTTCATCGATTCAACGTAGTCGTTGAACTGGATCACTTCGATCTTGATGCCGTATTTGTCGGCCCATTTCTTGACGATGCCATGATCGTTCGCGTAGCCCCACGGCATCCAGCCGACATAGATCGACCAGGCGACCTTGAAGTCGGTCTTCGGTGCTGCGAAGGCGTTTGATGTCGTACCGAAGGCCAGCGAAGCCGCCAGCGCGGTGATGGAGAGCATCGTCGAAAAAGTCTGCATTGACATTCCCTTTTTTGCTTTTCTTCAAAAAGGGATCGGCATGGACCATCGCGCCGCCAATCCCTTGGCTAACGAGGTCTCCCGGGCTTTTGTCCCGCCGTGCCCGGCGGGATGTCTCCCCAACCGGTGGCAGCTCTCGGACCAGCACGCTTGTCGAAGCGCCGGAACCCTAGCCACCAACTCTACAGATTGAGAAGCAAAAGCCGTGCCAAACTTTAAGTAATTGATTTTGCGTGAATTAATCGAGGCAGGAGTTCCTCCGCCGCAGAAAGTGCATGCACTTGCACATCCTTTGGGCGCCTTGCGCCACTTAAATCATCAGTCCTCTATTTCGGTTATGTGCCGGCGTTCACGTCATTGGGAATGTGCCAGAGGAATTCGGGTTCAAGACGGAAGCAGAAGAACGCGCCTTCTGGGAAAGCCAGGATTCCGACGATCATACCGACTGGAGCAAGGCAGAGCGTGTTCGTCTGCCGAACCTGAAACCATCCTCCACATCGATCTCGCTACGACTACCGAATGCGCTGCTTGAGCGGATCAAGGTCGCAGCCAGCAAGCGCGACGTTCCTTATCAGTCGCTCATCAAGATCTGGCTTGCGGAAAAGATCGACACATCGGGTGCACAACGATGACGTCCGCGAGGATCGACGCAAGCGATGCACTGTGGCAGGCGCCCGTTCGTCCTGACGTGTAGGGGCAGCAGCATGACCGTCAACCTTGACGCTTCGGCGCGCGTTCAGATCAGATCGAGTCTTAATGTTCGTTCTCGAGCGGGCCAAGGACAGTCACTCCTTCGATCCGAGCTGCGGCTGCCATCTTGCGGTCTGCAGTTGCCAAAGATATCCCCTGCGCCAGCGCCAATGCGAGATAGCTGGCATCATAGCCGCTCAGGCTGTGCCGGTTGGCCAGCTCGAGCACCCGCCCGTCACCGCCCGAGCCGGCGTCTTCGATCGATAGGGCTCGCAGTTGGGTCATTACCAGCAGCGCTTCTCCTCGCCGCAGTCGGCCGCGTCGTTCGGCCATGAGAAAGAGATTGCGAGTCTCGAACCAAAAAAGACTGGGCACGAAGCCGACTGTCGAGCGCAGATTGGACATCAGCTGATCGGTGGCTTCGTGCTGTTCGTCGGGGAGAAACCAGGCTGCGGCAATGGAGGCGTCGAGAATAAACGACATCAGTAGCGGCGGCCTTCGTCCCGCCACTGACGAATTTCATCCTGCGTTGTGTGCGGCCGGCCGGCGCGTTGGGCCTTGATCTCGGCGATCAGTGCATCAACGTCGTTTTCGCGGCGAATGCGGGAGAGGCGGGCCACAGGCGTGTTGCCGCGCGAGATGATGACCTCTTCGCCGGCTTCCACCTTGGAAAGCAGCTCCGACAGATGTGTCTTTGCTTCGGCGACTTTGACGTTGACGGCCATGCGGGCTCTCCCTGACGATTGCGCCCAGCGGATCTGCCAACGACGCGCTTCATTTTAGGAAAGGATAAGGGTGATACACTGGGTTGGTCAAGGGTTGACCAACTTGCTTAGATACGGTTCTTGTCGATCGTCACAGCTCCAACATGTCAAAGCCGCGGTAACCAAAACGCGTTAGGGATCTGTGGCGAAGACCAACGGTGCGCGCGGTTCGCACGTTAGGTGAAGGTCACAATGCCCTTTTCGGTTCCGCGGGCGCTAGGGGCCGATGCATCTCATGACAACTCCGCGGGCGATCCCGCGCGAGCTGCCAGCGAAAGAGCTGCGCGCGCCGTATCTTCGTCGCAGACGAGGACGGTTCCAAGTCCAGACAAGAGGACAGCGGCAATGGCCTCGACTTTGTTGATACCGCCCGAGGCGAAAACAACGTTCGGAATCTTGCGCAGCGCTTCCAGCGGCGGCGCGATCGCTCTTCGATTGAGCGGGTGATCGATCGGGGTTCCGTTCCTGTCGATGAATTGCGCCAGAACATCGCCACAAGCGCCGGCGGCGACAAGCTCGTCGATTGTAACGTCCTGCGGCAGGCCGTAGCGCATCAGAAGTGAGCGCTCGCTCATATCTCCGATGCTGAGCACGACAAGATCGTTTGCTGCAATCTGCCGGAAAGCGGCCTGGAATACGTCCTGCGTTACGATTGCCGTTCTGGATTCCGGGCTGCCGGCGTAAATGGGAGCCGCAAGATAGGCGCATTGCGCGTTCAATTGACGGGCAAGGTCGCTTGCGATGTCGAACGTGTTGATCTCGATCCCGTGCGTCAGTCCGCCCATCACCGAATTCACGCAGACATCGGGCCGGCGCATGGACGGCATGTGACGCACCATTTCGCGCAGTGTGGCTCCCCAGCCGACGCCAATCCCCGACAGTTTGCTATTGTTGAGCAGCTGGGCGATATAGTCCGCCGTTGCCTGACCGAGCAGCACCGGTATCAGATCGGGATCTGCCGGCGTTGGCACGATGATGGCCCGGCTCAGCGAAAACTCCGAAATCAGCTTCTGCTCAAGTTCGACACAGGTTGTGAGCCGCGAATTCAAGGTGATCGTCACAAGGCCGGAGCGGCGGGCTTCGGCGATGATCTTGTTGACACGAAGCCGGTTGGTGGAAAGCGCGTCGGCAATCTCGCCTTGAGTGCGCCCCTCCATGAAGTAGAGCCACACCACACGAACCTGCATCTGTTCGTCGGGAAGTGCAGCTGGCGCGCCGGCCGCTTTTGCCTGTGTCATCGGACCGCTCTTACAACTTCTGCTTTCGCCGCTATGGGCACCAGATTGGCCGCTCTTGTCAATTGCCGTGGCTCGGTGATTTTTGCGCGCATCTCAGTTAGTTGACCCGCCGGCCTGTCGCGCTGTTGAAAAGGTGCAGACTGTCTTCCAGCGCGAAGCACAAAACCGTCTCACCGTCGGAAATTCTCTGGTCGCCCGGAATGCTTGCGACAATCAGTTCGTCCTTCGCATCGTTGAGGCGCAGATGGACATGGTTCTCGTCGCCCACCGTTTCGACGAGTTCGACCGTGCCCTTGAAACGAAGGGCAGGCGAGGTGGTTTCGCCGAGCCTGATGGCACTTGGACGAATGCCGATCATATCGGCGTCGGCGGTCATAGCGAGCTCGTCCGTCGCAATGGTGCCGTTCGTTCCAACGTCGATGAAGTTCATCGGCGGCGATCCGATGAAGCCTGCGACGAAGAGCGTTTCCGGGCGCTGATAGACTTCGATCGGTGTCCCGATCTGTTCGATCCGTCCGCCATTCATGACGACCAGACGGTCAGCGAGCGTCATTGCTTCCAGCTGGTCGTGCGTCACGTAGAGGCTTGTCGTCTTCAGCCGCCGCTGCAGGCGCCGGATTTCCACCCGCATCTGCACGCGCAGCTTCGCGTCGAGGTTCGAAAGCGGCTCGTCAAAGAGGAAAGCGGTCGGATTGCGCACGATTGCCCGGCCCATTGCAACGCGCTGGCGCTGCCCGCCTGACAGTTGCCGTGGACGGCGATCGAGCAAAGCGCCGATTTCCAGGATCGCTGCGGTTTCGGCAATGCGCCGGTCGATTTCGACGCGCGCGACGCGACGATTTTTCAATCCATACTCGAGGTTCTGACGAACCGTCATGTGCGGGTAAAGCGCGTAGTTCTGGAAAACCATCGCGATATCGCGCTTTGCTGGCTCGACATTGCTGACGTCGGTTCCGGCGATGCGCAAATGCCCGGAACTGATGCTCTCAAGGCCGGCAATCATCCTTAAAAGCGTCGACTTCCCGCAGCCCGAAGGTCCGACAAGCACGATCATTTCGCCGTCGGCGACTGTCAGGTTGACGCCCTTGACCGCTGGAACCTGCCCGTAATTCTTCTTCAGATCGATCAGTTCTATGGCTGCCATTCGTTCCTCCCGTGCGCCTGTCATACATTTGTAACACGCTATTGACATTTGTAACAAGTCGCCCCTAACCTGTTTTCATCGCCACCTTGGGAGGGGTCAGCCGCGGCCGACAAAACCGGTTCACAAACAGCAGGCGATGGAGAGGAAAACGAGATGACAGATAAGTCTTTAGAAAACGGCCCGCTCGGGAGGGCCTTCAAAACCGTTGCGGCTGGTGCCGCAGCGCTGGTCTTAGGCTTGCAGATTGCTGGAGATGCGCTCGCCGCAGATCGGGTCAAGGTCGAATGGTGGAATGCGGCCAACGGCCGGCTTGCCGAGATCACCAAACAGCTGATCTCCGATTTCAACGCCTCTCAGGACAAGTATGAGGTCGTCGGCGTCAGCAAGGGCAACTATGAGGAAACCATGGCTGCGATGGTTGCGGCCTATCGCGTTGGCCAGCAGCCTGTTTTGATCCAGGCTGCCGAACGCGGCTTCCAGACCATGTACCGGTCCGGCGCGGTTGTTCCGGTCCCTGAACTCATGGAACGGGAAGGCTTCAAGATCAATTGGAACGATTTTGTTGCACCCGTTGCGGGCTTCTATCTCATCAATGGCAAGCCGGCCGCGATGCCGTTCAACAGTTCGACTCCAATCTTCTGGTACAATGCCGAGCAGTTCAAGGCGGCCGGCTTCGAAAAACCGGGCGAAACGTGGCAGGAAGTTGAAAAGCAGCTTTATACGATCAAGGAAAAAGGCATCTCGAAATGCCAGATGGCGCTCGCCAATGACTTCTACTGGAGCCTGATCGAGAATTATGCGGCCATCCAGGACCAACCGTACGGCACCAAAGCCAACGGTTTTGGCGGGCTGGATACCGAGTTCGTCTTCAATAAGAGCCCGCTGATCGTCGGTCAGGTGGAACGCTTGAAAAAGTGGATGGACGATGGCGTGTTGCAGATCGCCGGCCAGGGACTGTCTCCAGACCAGCTCTTCATCTCGGGCACCTGCTCGACCTATGTCGCGTCGACGGCCGCGCATGCCGCGGTGGAGGCGGGCGCAAAATTCAAATGGAGCGCGACCTTCCTTCCGCACGAGAAGGGTATCGAACCGAAGAACAGCACGATCGGCGGCGGCGCGCTCTGGGTGCTCAAGGGGAAATCCGAGGACGAATATAAAGGTGCAGCAGCGTTCCTGAATTTCGTCGCTTCACCGAAGACACAGGTCTGGTGGAGCAAGCAGACGGGGTATGTGCCGGTCACCAACGCAGCCTACGAGCAGGCCAAGGCGGAAGGCTATTACAAGGAGCATCCGACGCGCGAGATCGCCATTCTGCAGCTTTCCAGGGGCACGCCGGACGATAATTCCCGCGGCTTCCGTTTCGGCAATCACAACCAGTCGATGGCGCTTCTTGTCGAAGAGATTCAAGGGGTCTGGACTGGCCAAAAGACGGCCCAGCAGGCGCTTGATTCAGCGGCTTCCCGCGGAAATCAGATCCTTCGCCAATACGAGCAGCTCCATGCGGGAAAGTAATCCCGTGCAGGTAATCGGAGGCGCTGCACGGCGCCTCCGCATCCTGGGAAGGCCATTTTCCGGCCTGGCAACAGCGCGCGCGCCGGAAGCGGGTCTCAAGGCCGCGCATTTCAACAAGCCCTGGCTTGCGGGCCTGCTCGTTGCGCCGCAGTTGTTGATCCTGCTCTTCTTTTTCTTCATTCCCTCCTACAAGGCACTGTCGCTCGCCTTCGTGCAGGTCGACCCGTTCGGCGGGCTGCAGATCTTCGTCGGGCTGAAGAATTTTCGGATGCTGCTTGCAAGCCCGGAATATAGAAGCAGCGCCGTCTTTACCCTCTGGTTCACGCTCCTCCAGAATATCGCGACGCTTAGCCTTGCGGGGCTCTTTGCATTCGCGACCGATTTTGTCATCCGCGGTCGCGGCATCTACAAGAGCATCATCCTGCTGCCCTATGCGATCGCGCCTGTCATATCCGGCGTGCTTTGGGCCTTTCTCTTCAATCCGGCTGTCGGTCCGGTCGCACAGTTCTTGCATGCTCTGGGCATCGCCTGGGATCCGAACAGGCGACCGTTCGATGCACAGCTTCTGGTGACGATTGCGTCGATCTGGAAGAACGTCTGCTATGATTATATTTTCCTGGTCGCCGCATTGCTCGCCGTTCCAGCCTCGCTGCTGGAGGCTGCCAAGCTTGATGGCGCAGGACCCGTTCGGCGGTTCTTCACCATTTCCCTGCCGCTTGCCTCGCCGACGGTATTCTTCCTGGCCGTCATGAACTTCGTCTACGGCCTCTTCGAAACCTTCGGCATCATCGATGCCGTTACGCGCGGCGGGCCGGCGGGCGCCACGAACAGCCTCGTCTATAAGGTTTATCAGGACGGGTTTGTGCAGCTCGATCTGGGTTCGTCAGCTGCCCAGTCGGTGATCTTGATGATCGTCGCGGTTCTTTTCACCGTCCTTCAGTTCCGCGCGCTCGAGCGCAAGGTCAATTATCAGGTGTAGCCATGGATGAACGCAATCTCGGCCTTTCGATCTTCTGTCACGCCGTCTTGCTGGTTGGCGCCGCTTTCGTATGCTTGCCGCTCTACTTTGCCTTCGTGGCAGGATCGCTCACGCTGGAAGAGGTCCAGCAGGCTCCTTTCCCGCTCGTACCGGGCTCGCATTTTATCGAGAATGTCGCAATCGCCTGGAAGCAGGGCGACTTTGCGCGGCTTTTCGTCAACTCGATCATCGTTACGGGCGGGATCGTCATCGGCAAGCTGGCAATTTCGCTGATTGCGGCTTTTGCCGTGACCTATTTCCGTTTTCCATTCCGCATGACCGCATTCTGGCTGATTTTCGTTTCTTTGATGCTGCCGGTGGAAGTCCGCATCATCCCGACTTACGAGGCCGTCGCTGACGCCGCCGGTCCCATCCGCTGGCTTTCGGGGATCACCGGTCTTTCCGGCCTGGTACAGGCTCTGACCGGCTACAGTATTGAAACATCCCTGAAGTGGAACATGGTGAACACGTATGGCGGCCTGATCCTGCCGCTGATTGCCTCCGCGTCGGCGACATTTCTCTTTCGCCAGTTCTTCCTGACCGTGCCTGAGGAGCTCTGCGAGGCGGCGAAACTCGATGGCGCGGGCCCCCTTAAATTCTTCAAGGATGTGCTGCTGCCGCTTTCCACCGCCAACATTGCGGCACTTGCAATCATCCTCTTTCTCTATGGCTGGAACCAGTATCTCTGGCCGCTGCTCTTTACCACCGACAAGAACATGGCGACTGCAATTCTGGGTCTCAAGGAGCTGGTCCCGGTGTCGGATTCGGTGCCTGCGTGGAACATCGCCATGAGCGCTGCTCTCTTCGTCATGCTGCCGCCGGCAGCCGTCATTCTCCTCATGCAACGCTGGTTTACCAAGGGACTGGTGGATTCCGGCAAGTAAGCCTTTGCCCAGACACAAGGACAATTCCGAACATGGTTTACATCATCGGCCATCGTGGCGGCCGCAATCTCTGGCCCGAAAACAGTGTTTCGGGTTTCCGCAAGCTCTCTGAAATGCCCGTCGACGGCGTCGAGTTTGACGTGCACCTGACCCGTTCGGGCGAACTGCTCGTCATCCACGACGCGACGCTTGATCGCACGACCGATCATACGGGGCCGGTCTGTGACCTTGCTCCAGGCGAACACAAAAACGTCACGCTGAAAGACAGCGACGGCGACGCGATACCGGCGCTTGAAGAGGTCCTCGAGATATTCAAGGACAGCTCCCTTGAGCTGCATATCGAGCTGAAGGTCGACGCGAATGGCGTTGCTTACTCCGGCCTTGAGAGGAGGGCGGCAAGCCTCGTCGATAGCTTCGGGCTTGCCGGCCGTTCGCTCCTGACGAGTTTCCACTCTGACGTTCTTCAAACTGTCCGTGAGGTTGCGCCGCATATCCGGACGCTGTCGTCATTTGACCGCGCAGCCGCCGAGCGCCTTGGCCTCAGATCTGGCCTTAAGAAAATTGAAGAACTATCTGATATAATTGCCATCGAGAAGTCTCTCCTTGCCACACACTGGGACGAGATCACATCCTTGATTCCCCTCGACCGCCTCGGAGCATGGGTGCCAAATCACAGTGCCGACCTTGCCTATTGGCTGGCCAAACCCGTCCGGCAGATCACGACGGACAGGCCGGATCTTGCCCTTAGCGTGCGGGGTTCGTGAACGTGTCCTTATCGGCGACAGACTGCACCGGCGCCTCCGATTGCTCCAACCCCGATCTCCTTCAGAACATTGATCTGGTTATTTTCGACTGCGACGGTGTCCTCATCGACAGTGAGCCGATCGCGAGCCGCACACTTGCAGAAACCCTGCAGGAGGCGGGTGTCGCAATCACGCCTTCGGAAGCCCACGTAAAATTCACTGGCAATTCGGAAGCCGTGATCCGCGACATGTGCGTGCGCGACTATGGCTTGGGCGACGTCGCAAGCATCTTCCAGGCCTGGCATCGGCGGCTTTATGCCGAATTCGAGCGATCATTGATGCCAATGCCCGGCATCGGGGAGATCGTCGCCAGCTTGAGCCGGCCGAAATGTGTTGCGTCGAACAGTACGATGCACCGGCTTCGCGCCAGTCTCGGCAAACTCGATCTTTGGCAGAGTTTTCACCCGGGGGTTTTCAGCGCTGAGATCGTGGCCCGGCCAAAGCCGGCCCCCGACCTCTTGTTGCATTGCGCCGAGAAATTCTCGGCGCGACCGGGACGCTGCGTCATGGTCGATGATAGCCCGCATGGCGTTGCGGCGGCGGTTTCCGCTGGCATGATCGCCATAGGTTTCGTCGATCCTGCCGACCCAAGGCCGGCAAGGAAGGCCTTGCTTGCCACTTCCGGCGCTTTTGCTGTCGCAACCGGAGCCGAAGAGTTAACGTCGACGTTGTTGGCAGCCAGTCAGTCAATTGAAGCATAGCACTCTCAGAAGCTCCATGACACGTGGAGCTTGCCCTCCCAGGCGTCGAGGTCCTTCTGGCCGAAGCTCAGATAGCCGCCCGTCGCTTCGATCTGCAAATTGTCGTTGAGCAGCATTCTGAATCCGGAGCGAAGCGAAAACGCCCAGGGCGAAGGCGTCACTTCCGACAGGTCGCCGGTCAGTATCTTGCCGTCGTTCGGTCGCTCGAATTCGTACTGCGCGCCAAGCTCTGCGAAGACAAGGAACGGCTGCCCGTCCGGCAGACGGAAGTAACGGCTGACCTCGGTCGAGAGATCGAGGACGCCATAATTGAAGCTGTCGCCGGGAAGGGAAACGCTGACCGGTATGTTGAGGATGCTGCCCGAGAGGTCGTAAGCGTCGCTGTCGATATGGGACCAACTAACGGATGCCTTGGGGCGGATGAAATAGGCATCGACTTTATATTGGCCGTGGAGCGAGATTTCACCGGCAAGACGCTCCGAATCCTGTCGGCCACTCAGCACGCTCAGGTCGATATCGTTGTTGTAGCGCCCGTATGTCAGCGATCCCTCGATCGCCCAGTGTTTCGACAGGCGGTAGGCCGCATAGGGGCCGAAGCTAAAGCCCTCCGTGTCGATGCCCAATGTGCCGTCGAACGCATCGGTCGAACTGTTCTCAAGGGAAACGGTCATGCCGACGACGAGGTCGTTGGTGATGCGGCGATCGAGACCCATCGTCAACGAGCGGGCGAGCGTGCCGCTGTCGCGGTCATAACGTTCGTCGGATATGTCTGCGAACTGGATATCCGCCCAGAAGTTCCAGAGCGAGGGCGCCGGCAGATCGCGGCCCGGCGTCAACGGCACCTGGGGTGATCGGTCGGCGCTTTGGGCGGCGGCTTCTTCGGCAGCGAGGTCCCGGCAGATCGGCAGGTCGCGTTGCTGCTTGTTGGAATTTATCGACCGCGGGTCGATACAGGTGTCCGGCGTCCGGGCCGCAACCACGCGGCCGCCTCTGATGGCGGTCGGGGTGCGCGGCGTGACCCCCGGAAACACCGGTTGCGGGCCGACATCCGGCCGCCCGTCGGGCCAATTGAAATCCGGCGGGATAGGCTGCGGGCCGACGTCGGGGCGGCCATCAGGCCAGGCGATGCCCGGGAAGACCGGCTGGGGGCCGACGTCCGGGCGGCCATCGGGCCGGTCGAAACCCGGAAACACCGGCTGCGGGCCGACGTCCGGCCGACCATCGGGCCAGTCGAAACCCGGGAAGACTGGCTGTGGGCCAACATCCGGCCGTCCGTCCGGCCAGTCGATGTTCGGAAGGATACCACTACGCATCTGGTTCTGCGTGTCGAGCAGACACGGTTTTCCGCTCGATATATCATAGAGTTTGTGCGTGCCACCGTTGCCGTTTGAAACGACCGGCGAAAGCGAGAGATGGAGGCCGCGCTGGCTCTTGCTCCAGGTGTCAACCGTCTGATTGCCTTGCGCGGCTTCGAGACCGAAAGACCCGGCGCTCGTTCCCGAAAGCCAGACGGAGCCGGTGGCCCCTTTCGTGTTGCCGAGATAGGCCAGGCCGCCGCGGGAACTGCAGTTCGCGGCAAATGCGTCGCCGGCTACCCCGCAGAGGCCAGCGATCAGCGCCGCACCCAGATATGCCATCGATGCCGCTTGTCGGAAATGGAATTCAGCTCTGCGCATGCTTCCCCCAGGCGAGGGCGACGAAGAGGGCCGCGCGCGGTGCAGCACGCAGGCTATTTTCCTTAAGGAGCTTCAGCTGCACCTGCAGCTGATAAAAAGGCCCGCCATGCGATGCCAGGAACTCGCCGATCCTCCGCTCGTCGCGATGCTGTGGCGAAGCCGTGGCTCCGACGGACGAAGACGAATGCGTATCGGTCATCGTGCGCACCCCGCTTTGACGCTCGCCAACTCCAGGCCGGCCAATGACGCAAGATCACGGGCGGGAAAAGCCTCCCTCAGCAGCGAGCTTGCGATTCATCTTGCATAATGTACATCGGCGCGCTTCTGGGGAACATGTTCGTACATGTTCGCACCTCCCCCCTTGGCGAAATCAAGCAACACTACTCGTATCGGGGACTAGTCCGAGGTTGCCATCATGTCGGAGTTGGCCACGGTTGTTAGGAAATTCCCAACGCACGAACTGATCGTCCGAAGACTTTATGCACGAATGCCGGAATTCCGGAGCCTTTGTGAAGATTACGCCACCGCGCGAGGTGCACTCGAACGTTGGCGGGCGGATGAGGGCAGGGCGCGCGATTTCCAGCAGCTGACTGAGGAAATCGAAGCGGAGATTGAAGAATTCATCCATGGCGCGCTGAAAGCAGTCCGCCACGCCAACCCGGAAAACGAGAGCTAGGGGCCAGTTGACGATACAGGGGGAATGCCCGGTCGCGAATTTCTCGACGATGACCAATGCCAACCATGCCAATACTGTCCTCGCTCTTTCTCTAAGCTCGGGCCGAATTCGGAGGTTCCCTTATGTCTCGATTACATAGGATCGTAGCGCCTGTCGCCGCACTCATGCTGATGCTGTCGCCGCTTGTGGCTTGGGCGGATGACCTCCCGTCCTGGAACGACGGTGCAACGAAGCAGAGCATCCTCGATTTCGTCGCGGCAGTCACGAGCGCAGGTGGCACCGACTACGTGGGGCCTGACGAGCGCGTCGCAGTCTTCGACAACGATGGGACCCTCTGGGGCGAACAGCCCATGTATGTCCAGCTTGCTTTTGCGTTCGACCGGATCAAGGCCCTTGCGCCTGACCATCCTGAATGGAAGGACACCGAACCGTTCAAATCCGTCCTGGCAGGCGATGTTGCTGGCGTTGCTGCGTCCGGCGAGAAGGGGCTGGTCCAGCTCATCGGTGCCAGCCATGCCGGCATGACCAGCGACGACTTCACGAAAATCGCAAGCGACTGGATCGGCGCCGCGAAACATCCGAAGACGGGCAAGTCCTACACCGAAATGGTCTATCAACCCATGCTCGAATTGGTCTCTTATCTGAAGGCCAATGATTTCAAGGTGTTCATCGTCTCGGGTGGGGGCATCGAGTTCATGCGACCTTGGACACAGCGCGTCTATGGCATTGAGCCGGAAAATGTCGTCGGTTCGTCGATCAAATCGAGATATGAGATGACGAACGGCAAACCAGCGATCGTCCGCTTGCCAGAAATCGACTTCGTCGATGACGGACCGGGCAAGCCGGTTGGCATCTATACCCATATCGGCCGTCACCCCATTGCCGCTTTTGGCAACTCGGACGGCGACTTTCAAATGCTGGAATGGACGACGTCCCGCCCGGGGCGCAGCTTCGGGCTGATCGTTCACCACGACGATGCCGAACGGGAATATGCCTATGATCGCCAGTCCCATATCGGGCGCCTGGACAAGGGCCTGGACGAAGGGCCGAAACGCGGTTGGACAATCGCCAGCATGAAGAGCGACTGGAAACAGGTTTATCCGCAATAGGCATCGACGGCGCGCGGTAACACTGTCAAGAGCCGCAAAGTGCCCACGAAGCGCAATGACGTGCAGACGCATTCAGGACCACGGATTGGGAGTTGATGGCATGTCAGACCTTTTAAGCCTTATCGGGCGCTCGCTCGGATCGGCAGCGCTTTGGTTGTCGGTCGCCGCGACGCCTGTCTTAATGTCCGAAGCAACGGCGCAGGATACTTCCCAAACGGCTGCAGCTGCGGCCAATGCGGATGCGGGTGCGGATGATCTTCTTACGGAAGACGAACTGGAGGTGCTCGTCGCTCGCATCGCCCTTTATCCCGACGAGCTCGTCGCTGTGATTACCTCGGCGTCGATCTTTCCGCTGCAGATCGTGGAAGCGCAACGGTTTCTCGATCAATCGAAGACCAACAAGGACTTGAAGCCCAAGGATAGCTGGGATGGCAGTGTCATTTCCCTTCTGAACTACCCGCAGGTCGTCAAGATGATGAGCGACGATCTCGAATGGACGCAGGCGCTCGGCAGCGCTCTCACCTATCAGCAGAAGGATGTGCTGATCTCCATACAGACGCTACGCGACAAGGCGGTTGCGGATAACGTCATCAAAAGCGACGACAAGATCACCGTCGTCAACCAGGGCGATACCGTCGTCATACAGGCCAAGGATCCCGAGAAAGTTTATGTGCCGCAATACGAGCCGCAAATGCTCTATGAACCGGACTATCCGACGGCTCCGATCAGCTACTATCCCGATCCATACCCCAACTACTACTACCCGACGGCAACGTTCTTTGCGGGCGCCGTCACGGGGGCAATTTGGGCCTCGGTGGTCGACTGGGACGATTGGGGCGTCTGGGGTGGCGACTGGCACGGTGGTGACGTCGACATCGATTGCGACAAGTGCTTCAACAACATCGACATAGACCGCGACAAGTTCAAGATGGGCGATGTCGACTGGAAGAACGTCGACCGGTCCAAGATCAAGTTCGACAAGAACCAGTTCAATCGCATCGACCACAATGCGATGCGCAACGACTTCAAGGCAAACCGCAAGAACAACATCGGCATCAAGGCGAAGGATATTCGCCGCGAAGGCGGCAATAAGATCGTCAACAACCGACCGAAGATTACCGCAAACGACATCCGCAAGAGCAAGGTGGAAGCAGACCGGGTTCGCAACCGAAACACCAATGCCGCCAACCAGCGCCCGCGCAACGCAGCGCAAAATGCTTCAGTCAACCGGCAGAAGGCGTCGAATGTACGTGCAGGATCGGGCCAAAAGAATGTAACGCGACAGATCAAGCAGCCGAAGGCGGGCGCGCGAGTCCAGAACCGCCCATCAAGACACAATTCGGTGCTCGGCAATCCCGGAAACCGCCACCACACCAACCTGTCCTCCAACCGTGGCCGGCATTCCATGGGAGGCGGGCATCGCGGCGGCGGCGGTCACAAGATGGTCAGGCACGGTGGCGGACGCCGCCGATAATCCGGGCGTAAGGGAGAGCTGACAATGAACACAGATTACAAGAACATTCTTCGCTCGCTGGCCTGCGCCGCAGTTGTCTCGGGCACAGCGCTGGCGTCGGTCGTCCACGCACAAACCGCTGACGAAAACATGTCGATTTCGGACTTCGCTTCCGCGCAGGAGCCACCGACCTTCGCCACGCCCGAAGAAGCCGTCGATGCGTTCAAATCGACGGTCGAAGGCGGCGACGTGAGCAAGCTCACAACCCTGCTCGGCCTGGACGCCGCCAAAACCAAGTCAAGCGACGGCGTGACGGAGGCTTACGCAGACATAAAGGCGCGTCTGAAGGAGAAGCTGGACGTTCAGGATGTGAACGGGCGCAAGGTTCTGGAAATCGGCGGCGAGCGGTGGCCGTTCCCCTTCCCGATCTCTAAGGGCGACGACGGGAAATGGGCGTTCGATACCTTTGTCGGGCTTGAGGAGGTGGCAAATCGCCGGGTCGGGGCCAACGAACTTTCAACCATCGACACCATTCATGACTATGTCGCCGCGCAGGAACAGTATGCCCTCGCCGATCACGACGACGATGGTGTACTGGAATATGCGCAGAATCTCATCAGCAGCGAAGGCACGCAGGATGGTCTCTACTGGCCGGCCGAGGCTTTCGGTGGCGAGGAAAGCCCTGCCGGCCCGGCGCTTGCCGACGGCGAAGATTTGAAGGCGGCCAAGGCCGGCAACGGATTCCATGGTTATCGCTATCGCATCCTCACGCATCAGGGAGATGCGATTGCCGGCGGAGCCTACGACTATGTCATCAACGGCAACATGGTCGCCAACTTCGGGCTGGTGGCATGGCCCGTCCATTATGGCATAAGCGGGGTGAAGACCTTCGTCGTCAACAAGAACGGCATCATCTACGAAGTTGACCTGGGCGACGACACGTCGAACATAGCTGCGAAGATCGAGACATTCAATCCGAACGACGACTGGCAAGCCGTCGAAGAATGACAAGGTGGCCCTAATGGAAAACCGGTTTTTCGCCGTACTCCGGATGCTGTGCGGGCTGGTCGGCGTCGCGTTCATTCCTGGCGCTGCCACGGGGCAGGAAACGGCGATGTCGCTGGGTAAATATACCGGCGATTTCGGCGCGATGGAAAAGCGCCGCCTCGGCATCAAGGATATTTCGTCGAGCGCTGACAGCAACATCCAGGCCGGCAACAAGTATCTGCGCCATCTGATCGACACTTATATCGCCGACCCGCAGCTGACGCCGCGCGAACAGCTCCTCTTTGCTTTCGCCGCCTACAATGCCGGGCCGGGAAATCTGCGCAAATTCCGCGCCAGACAAGGGAAATGGGGCTCGACGAGAACCGCTGGTTCGGAAATGTCGAAAACGGCGCGGCTGCCATCGTCGGACGCGAAACCGTCCAGTACGTCAGCAACATCTATGAATACTACGTCGCCTACGACATGCTAGCCGAGCACGCGAAAAAGGGAGAGGGCCAGACAGCGGTCGCGGTGGACGACAAGAAATAGCTGAGAGAGCAACGATCGCGGGTTCGGCGCTTCTGGAGACTGGCCCTCAGCGAAAAGCACAGGAAGACGACACATGCAGATATCCGAATTGCGCGTCGAACAGGAAGGCCTACAGCCGGGCATGGTCTGGATCGGCGGCGGAACCTTCATGATGGGATCCAACGATCACTACCCGGAGGAGGCACCTGCCCATCCCGTCAAGGTCGATGGGTTCTGGATGGACGAAGTGCCCGTCACCAATCGCGATTTTCTCGCCTTCGTCAATGCGACCGGCTATGTCACCTTTGCCGAAAAGCGACCCGAGGCGCACAACTATCCCGGCGCGCCGCAGCAGAATTTGCGGGCTGGCTCGCTCGTCTTCACGCCGCCGACGAAGCCGCTACAGGGACGCGATATCGCGCAATGGTGGATATTCACCCACGGCGCGAACTGGCGCCGGCCGCTTGGCCGCAAGAGCAGCATCGGCACGATCCTCGATCATCCCGTCGTGCACATTGCCTTCTGCGACGCCGAAGCCTATGCCGCCTGGGCCGGCAAAGAGCTGCCGACGGAAGCCGAGTGGGAGTTTGCCGGCCGCGGCGGGCTTGACCAGGCGGAATTCGCATGGGGCGACGAACTGACTCCTGGCGGTAAGCACATGGCCAACACCTGGCAGGGCGGCTTTCCGACCCAGAACCTGCTGGAGGACGGCTACGACCGTACGTCGCCGATCCGTTCCTATCCGCCGAACGGATACGGCCTCTACGACATGATCGGCAATACCTGGGAATGGACGACGGATTTCTGGACGACACGCCATCCGGAAGCGGCCGCGAAGCCCTGCTGCATCCCCTTCAATCCGCGCAACCTCGATGCTGACGCGAGCATCAACCCGGCCCAGGCCGAGCTCGCCATCCCCCGCAAGGTGCTTAAGGGCGGATCGCATTTGTGCGCGCCGAACTACTGCCGGCGCTACCGTCCTGCCGCACGCCATGCGCAGGAGACCGACACGTCCACAAGCCATGTGGGCTTCCGCTGTGTCGTTCGGAAATAAGCCCGTCGGCAGGCAGGATGTGACGCAGGCCTCCCTAGGCGGGGTCCTTATTTCCGGCGAGCTCACTCCAGCCTGCCTTGCGAAGCCCGGAAACCAGTGCGTCCACGATGCTGTCGATCGCCTGATGGCGGCGATAGCCAGCAGCCGGATCGCGGGCAAGCTGCGGAGAAATTTCCGCCATTTTAGCGAGCGCCTTGCGCGCCGCGTTCTCCTCGCCAAGCGCTCCTTCGGCTATGGCCACGAAAGACCAACTGATGCCCGAACCGTCAATGGTCGCGCGCTGCGCGGTCGCCAGCATCTCCTCATACTGTCCATTCTGATACTGGTCGATCGCAATCAAATGGTAATACCAGCCGGGCGGATTGACTGAGCGTTCGATCGCTCGCCGCAGGAAGGGAATTCCTTCCGCGGCGTTGCCGCGCACCGCCAGCCGCCAGCCGAGTTGGGCGAGCGTGTCCGGGTCGTTGGGATTGATCGCCAGGGCTTGGCGCTGGATGCGCACACTCGCGGCATAATTGCCCATGTAGTGCTGTGTCGACGCAAGCGCCTTCAGGCCGGAGATATTGTCGCGCTCGAGCGCAATGGCATGGCGCGCCGTCGCAAGCGCGCGATGATAGGCGCTCTCTTCCTTCCCGTCGGCTGTCCAGCCGAAGCGCCCTTCGTCCATATAGAGCCAGGCCAGCATCGCCCATGCCTCGGCATATTTCGGGTCTCGCTGCACGGCCTGCTCCAGGCAAGACAGGGCGGATTCGTGCTCTACCCTTTTGAAGGAGCGGCGGTAGGCATAAGCGCGCAACACGCATTGATAGCTCGACATGTCGGACGCAGGTCCCGCCATCCGGGTACTCTCGTCCGTACGCAGCACCCCATAGGGCTGTCCCAAGGCCGTGGCAACCGCAGCGGCAATCTCGCGTTGCACGGCGCGCAGTGAATCAACGGTGTAATTGCGGTCATAGCTACCGATCCAGAGAATCCGCTGACTCTGGACATCGATCAATCGCGCGTTCACGTTGAGCGTTCCCGCGGCGGCGTCGGCATCAACCATGCCATTCACCACATAAGCAAGATTGAGACGGTTGCCGATTTCGATGGGATCAGAGCCCGAAAGGCTCTTGTCGCCCGCTGACGGCATGTAGAGGCGGAATACCCCGAAACGGTTGATGCCGCTCATGATCTCATCAGCCATGCCGTTGGCTAAAAGCACTTTAGCGGGATAGTCGCCATCCGCGTCGAATGGCAGCACGGCAAGGGCCGTTCCATTGGCGCCGACATCGCGCATCGAAGAGCTTGGCTTTGGAAGCAACACTGCGTAGGCGACAACCGCCAAAATCAACACGACGGCGATTGGCGCAGCCAGCACCGCATGGCGAAGGACCTTGGACGTTGGCAGGATGCTGTCGTTTCGGGCGCCGGGCTCGCGGGAACCCTCGTCGCTTTCGGTCGGCACGGCGGAAGAGACAGCGGTACTGGTCTCCGCCGCTTCGATCGCTGGAGCATATTGCCCCTTCGGAATGCAGATGCGCAACGGATTGCCCCGCCCAGCCGAAACGTAATAGCTGTCCAGGTCGTGTCGCAGGCGGCGTGCTTCCAGCCGGACGACCGGATCGGTCTGGGGGTCGAAGTTCTCGTCGCGGCCAAAAACGAGGGTGGCGATCGTGTAGCCTTTCAGCTCGCGCGCACGGCCGGAAAGCAACTCCTCGACGAGGTACTGAAGAAGTTTCTTGCGGCGCGGCGTCGCCTTGAAAGCGGTGCTGGCTAGAACCCGTTGCAACTCCTCCCTTACGCCTGCCTCACCCGGATAGGCGTATGCGGGCGTCTTAACCCGCTCCGTCAAGCCGTTCGTCAGCATGCGACTTCACTCCCCGTGATCGATTGCTAATAAACTGCCGGATCATTCAACTTCAAAGAAGATAGAAACTCCACCTCAATTTCAACTTGCGAACCAATTCGGTTGCCAAAAAAGTGATCGCACATCCTTGCGTCAGCAAAATGATACACGTTCGCACCTGTTCGTACCTAGCGCGAAAGCAGGAGAATTGTTCTCCTGCGGAGGCGAAGCATGACCGATATCGAGGTAAAAGATGAAACGTCATTTGGCAATGTTCGCGCTCGCTCCTGTACCGGCCAGTTCAGCTCTCGCTCAAACCGGCCCCCACGGCGATGACGCCGGAAGCCTTGGCCAACGCGCCGGTTGAGAAAGGCCTCCTCTCCGAGCGTGTGATTACGGCACTGCTTGAAAAGTAGGTCTAGCAACGGGCGACACCAGGCGAAGGCAAGAGCTGGAAAAAGACGATCCCGACCAAGGTTTCTTTGCAATCCTCCTGCTGTAATGACCGAGGAAGGCCGTCGTAGGCAAAACGTGGAAGCCGGGAGATTTTGTGAAAATCCCGTAGACTGTTCGCCCATTCCATTGGCCCGGCGCACGTTCCGTCCAGGCCCATTCGGGGAAACATGATGGCACATCGGGAAGACATTCAGACTCTTGGCAACCGCATCGGACAATCGATCATCGGTCAGGAGGCAATGATCGAGCGGCTGCTGATCGGCCTGCTTGCCAACGGACATCTTCTGGTGGAAGGGCTGCCGGGTCTTGCCAAGACCCGCGCGATCAAGAGCCTCGCCAAGAACCTGGAGGCCGACCTCTCTCGCATCCAGTTCACGCCAGACCTGCTTCCTTCTGACATTACCGGCTCCGAAGTTTATTTCAGCGCCGGGGGCAAGGGCGAGTTCAAATTCCAGGAAGGACCGATCTTCGCCAACCTCATCCTTGCCGACGAAATCAACCGCGCGCCGGCCAAGGTGCAATCAGCCCTACTTGAAGCGATGGAGGAACGGCAGATAACGGTCGGCGGCCAGACCCATCCACTGCCAGAGTTGTTCCTGGTGATGGCTACCCAGAACCCGATCGAGCAGGAAGGCACTTACCCGCTGCCGGAAGCTCAGCTCGACCGCTTCCTCATGCACGTGCGTGTCGACTATCCGGATGCCAAGTCGGAAGCAGCGATCATGGAGCTGGTGCGTTCCGAAGAGAAACAAGCCCATGGTCACAGCGGCGGCCCGGAGAAACTCGCAGCTGAAGTGGTACTCTCTGCCCGCCGGGAAATCTCCGACATCACGGTCTCGAAAGCGATCGAGGACTATATAGTGGCGCTGGTGATGGCGACCCGCTATCCCGACAAGATCGATGCCGATCTTGCCAAATGGGTGCAGGTCGGCGTCAGCCCGCGCGGTGTTATCGGCCTTGACAAGGTTTCTCGTACCCACGCCTGGATGAATGGTCGCGATTTTGTCACGCCCGACGACGTACAGCAGACGGTTAACGACGTCTTCCGCCACAGGCTCATACTGTCCTACGAAGCCCATGCCGGCGGCATTACGGCGGACCAGGCGATCGACCGGATCGTGGAAAAGGTGGCGACTGCCTGACCGGGAGGGACTGCAATGGCAATTTCTGTGTCCGCCTTTGCCAGGACGACGGGGATCAAGCGATCGACGGAGACCGGCACGAAAGGCGTCTATGTCAGCGTCGATGACCTCGCTGCGCTCGAGCCGATCGCCCGCGATCTGACTTTCCTGCGCAAGACGCCCGTACATCGCCTGCTTGCCGGCCGCCATGAGTCACGCATACGCGGCCGGGGCTTGAGCTTCGAAGAGCTGCGCAACTACTTGCCGGGCGACGATATCCGTACCATCGACTGGCGTGTTACGGCTCGCACCGGAAAGCCCTTCGTGCGCGTGTATGACGAGGAGAAGGATCGGCCGGCGCTGGTCATCGTCGACCAACGCATCAACATGTTCTTCGGCAGTCGGCGATCGCTGAAGTCGGTCGCAGCGGCTGAGGCTGCAGCACTGTGCGCCTGGCGCGTGACGGCGCTCGGCGATCGCGTCGGAGGCCTTGTATTCAACGACGTCGCGGAGGAAGCGCTGCGCCCCCACCGCAGCCGCGAAGCCGTCATTCGCTTCTCTGAGGCGATCTCCAAAGAGAACAAGGCACTCAGCGCGACGTCCGACATGCCGAGGACGCCGGCTCGGCTCGATGCCGTGTTGTCGAAGGTCGCGGCTGTCGCGCAACACGATCACCTGATTATCGTGGTCTCCGACTTCGACGGCCACAGCCCGGCCACTCGCGATCTTCTCTTGAAGATGTCGGTGGCAAACGACGTCATCTGCATCCTTGTCTACGATCCCTTCCTTCTAGAGCTGCCGCACCAGGGCGAGATGGTGGTGAGCGGCGGCGCGTTGCAGGCCGAGCTGCAGTTTTCACGAAACACCGTGCGCGATGCGGTCGACAGTTTCGCGCGCAACCGAGGCCGCGAGTTGCTCTCCTGGCAGCGGGACATGGGGCTGCCGATGCTGGCGGTTTCCGCAGCTGAGGAAGTTGCCCCCCAATTGCGCTCGCTGCTCGGCCAGCTTGCCTGGCGGCAAAGGAGGCGGTGATGGATCCGACTACGCCGCCGAAAGATCCGATGCTCGAGGCCACCTTGCGACAGATGGCCGATATTGTCCTGCCCCAGCCGGTCTCGATGATGCCTGCGACCTGGGGCTGGGCCGCACTGACAGGCGTTGTCGTGCTTGTCCTCGCCTATGCACTCTGGCGCTGGCTTCGCCGCCACGCACAAAACCGTTACCGGCGGGATGCGCTTGCCGATCTCGCCGCGCTGGAAGCCCGGATCGGGGGAGATGCCGAACGTCTGCAGGCGTTGGCGATGCTGCCCGCGATCGTCAAGCGCACGGCGCTTGCCGTCTGGCCCCGCGAACAGGTCGCATCGCTCAGCGGTCGGGAATGGGGAGAGTTCCTGCGAGACCACGCCGGCAAGGCGCAGATCGACGCGGGGAGCTACCACTTCTTTGCCGAAACTGAATATCGGCTGTCGGGTCGTCCCTTGCTGAATGACGCCGCGGCCCGGCGCGTATTTGCCGCAGCCCGCCAGTGGATCGAGGCACACGATGTACGCCCTTGATCACCCTTGGTTGTTGCTTCTCCTTCCGGCGCCGCTGATCGTCTGGTGGCTGCTGCCGCCCTATCGCGAGCAGACGCCGGCGGTCCGCATTCCTTTCTTCGACGATATCACCAAGGCGGCTGGCATCGGCGCGACGGAAGGCTCCGTCGTGCCACGGGCCAATCTGCTTCAGAAGATCATTGCACCCATCTGCTGGCTGCTTGTGTTGCTCGCATTAGCGCGGCCGCAATTCGTCGAACCGCCGATCGAAAAGACCGAACCGCAGCGTGACCTGATGCTGGCGCTCGACCTCTCGCAATCCATGGATACCCGCGATTTTAGCGATCCGCAGGGGAATGTGCGGGCCCGTGTCGATGCCGTGAAAGAGGTCGTGGCCGATTTCGTCGAAAAACGGTCAAATGACCGTCTCGGCTTGATCGCCTTCGGTAATGCGCCCTATCCACTCGTGCCTTTCACTATGGACCACGGCACGGTGCGCATGATGCTCGCCGATACGCTGCCGGGCATGGCCGGCCCAAGGACCGCGCTGGGCGACGCCATCGGCCTGTCGATCAAGCTCTTCCAGCAAAGCCAGGCGCCGGACAAGGTGCTGATCGTCCTGACCGACGGCAACGACACGGCGAGCAAGATGGCGCCGGACAAGGCGGCCGACATCGCCAAGGAGAACCGTATCCTGATCCACGCCGTCGGTATCGGCGATCCGAATGCGCAAGGCGAGGACAAGCTCGACGCCGCGACGCTGCAAAAAATCGCCGCCACGACCGGCGGCCGCTATTTCTTCGGGGGCGACGAAAAGGCGCTCGCCGATATTTACGTCCTGCTCGACCAGATTACGCCCGCCAACCAGAAGACGCTGAGCTGGCAGCCGCGCATCGAGCTTTTCCATTACCCCCTCGGCGCCGCGATCCTGCTCGTCTTGGTCTATCACCTCCTGATGTGGATGGTCTCGGCCCATGCCGCGCGCCGAGGAGATGAGGAGGCCGAGGCATGATCACCGACTTTCATTTCCTGCGTCCCTGGTGGCTCCTGGCCGTGGTTTCGGCGGCGCTGCTCGTCTGGCTCATCGACCGGCAGACGGATATGCGGGCGCGCTGGCGAAATCTCATCGCCCCGAACCTGCTCGAACATCTTCTGATCGACCACGTCCGCACCCGTGGTCTGCGCCCGGTCCACCTCATCGCCGGGCTGCTTGCCCTCTCGGCTATCGCTGCGGCGGGGCCGACCTGGGAGAAGGAGCGTCCGCCCTTCGTCGAGGACCGGGCTCCGCTCGCCATCGCCATCGATCTCGGCCCGACGATGGATGCGACCGACATCTCGCCGACCCGGCTCGAACGCGTCAAGCTCAAGGTGCAGGACATCATGGAGCGACGGAAGGGCGCACGCACGGCGCTGTTTGCCTATGCGGGCTCGGCCCATATGGTGCTACCCCTTACCGACGACGCCTCTCTCGTCGCAACCTACGTCGCCGCTCTCTCACCGGCGCTGATGCCGGTGCAGGGCAAGGACACGGCCAAGGTGCTGGAAGTCATCGAGACAGCACTGGCAGACGAAACAGCGCCCGGCACCATTCTGTTCATGACGGATGGCGTTGAGCGCGCCTCGTTCCCGGCCTTTGCCGACTACAAGGGCCGCAACGACCTGATGGTGCTCGGCGTCGGCACGCCGGAAGGCGGCCCCGTCAGGATCGGCAACGGCGAGTATTTGACCGATGCCAGCGGCGCGCGCGTCCAGGCTAGGCTGGATGTCGATGCGCTGAAGGGGCTACAGTCCGTTTCCGGCGTGCAAGTCGCGACGGTTACCCTCGATGACGGGGATGTCGACTGGATTGTGCGTCGAATCCAGAGCGCCTTTACTCAGAAGACAGACGAGGGGCTGCAACGTTGGCGCGATTTCGGCTGGTATCTGACGATACCGATCGCCCTGCTCGTCATTCTGACGTTCCGCCGCGGCCACAAGATCCACTGGTTGGGAATGCTTGTCGTCCTGCTGCTTCCCCTCGGTGTTGCGACGAAGGCAGAGGCCGCCGACTTTGTTGACGCCTGGTTGACGCAAGATCAGCAAGGGCAGCGCTCCTTCCGGAGCGGCGATTATGGCGCAGCCGCCGATCATTTCGAAGACGTTGCCTGGCGCGGTGCGGCGCTCTATCGCGCCGGCCAACATCAGGACGCCATCGATGCCTTCGCGCAATCGACCGATGCCGGAAGCTATTACAATCAGGGCAATGCCTTGATGCATCTCGACAAGGCCGAAGAGGCCATCACCGCCTACCAGCAGGCACTAAAGCAGAGGCCGGCCTGGCCCGAGGCTGAGGCCAACCTGAAGCTGGCCGAACGGCGCAAAAAGGAAAAGGACGACCAGGAGAAGGAACAGCAACAGGAGCAGGCGGGCCTCGACCCCGACCAGATCCAGTTCGACGACAAGGGGAAGAAGGGCAAGGAGGGCCAGGTCAACGTCGCGGCGCAAACCGCCGAGATGTGGATGCGCAACATCCAGGTGTCGCCGGCCGATCTCCTGGCGCGCAAGTTCGCGATCGAAGCTTCGGGAGAAAAGCCGAAATGAGCATCTGGTCGCGCTGCGTTCACCTCGCCCTGCTGCTCTGGTGCGTCTCGGTCGCCACGCCGGCACTTACCGCCGACCCGCTTGCCCGGGCGACGCTGCAATCCAAAAGAACGCTCTATGTGGGCCAGCAGGTGCTTGTCGATGTTGATATGCTCGTGCCCAACTATTTCCTGCAGCCGCCCCAGTTTCCGGCGATCGATCTGCCCGGCGCGATTGTGACGCTGCAGGATGGGCGGGCATTGAACCTCAACGAGACGATCGAGGGGACAAGCTATTCCGGCATCCGCCGCACCTATGTCATTACCACGCAAAGAGACGGCGAATTCACCCTGCCGCCGGCGGAGATCACCTTCGGCTATGCCGCCGTTCCGGGCCAGACGACACAGGGCAAGGCAAGCCTGCCGCCGCTGCGGTTCACCGTCAAGGCAGCCCCCGGCGGTGCGACCGGTGGTTCCGGCGTCGTGGCCGCAAAGCTAACCATCACGCAGGATCTCGACCGCGATCCCAAAACGTTGAAGGCCGGCGATACGCTGCTCCGGACGATTACCGTTCGCGCAGAAGGCCTTCGCGCGATGATGATTCCGGTCCCGGAATTTCCGGTACCCCAAGGCATCCGCACCTACCGGCAAGACCCGGTTTTGTCTGAGGAAACAGATCGGACAGGGCAGCCTGTCGCTGGTGTCAGGAAGGATGTGGTTCAATATCTTTTCCAGGACACCGGGCAATACGAACTCCCGGCGATCGAACTCAGCTGGTTCGATCCGGCGACGGCGGCAACCGAATCGGCTTCGGCCCCTTCGCTCACTGTTTCCGTTGCAGCGACGCCCGCTCCCGTGAGCTCTCTGGCGCCGCCGGGGCCTGAGCCGGATGCCTCGCCGTTCAACTGGCTTCTCGCCGGCGTGACCGCTGCTGTTGCATTGGTCACGGGGGTTGCCATCTGGCTTCTCGCCCAGGGGCTTACGAGGCTGGAGGAAGCCTTGGAGTCGCGCCGATCGGAATCGCGCGACTCCGAAGCTGCCCTTTTCCGCCATGTCGAACAGGCCTGCCACAACGGATCGCCGCTGGAGATCGCCAAAACCTTCGATCGCTGGTCGCGCAAGGCGGGTGTCGTGCCCCTGCGGCCGTGGCTCGTTCGTTTCGGCGACGAAGAAACTGTGAAAGCCTTCGATGCTCAACAACAGGCGCTCTACGGAAACGCTGGTCCGCCACATCTATCGGGCGACCGGCTGGGCTCCGGCATTCGCAAAGCGCGTAGCGCATGGCTGATCGGGGCTGATCCCAAACCCAGCCTTTGGCGCGGCAGGATCCTGCCGCAACTCAATCCCAGCTGGGACGGTGGATAACTCTGCCGATCACGCCATTGCACTGACGAACGCGATGCCGTGGGATCGTTGCTTGTCTTGCTCGCGTCGTCTCAATCAGCCGCGTTTTGAAAAGCGGACAGCCCGCCGCGGCGGATGCGAAGCAGCATGAGGCAGCGCCGCAGCGACGCCCGTTTGTCGGCAGTGTACGGCAAGACGAAAGTGCTTTGCTCTTGGCAATGCGTCCGCGTTTTTGCGAACTTCCACGCTTCATTTTCCACGGGACATAGAAAGGATACGCTTGCAGAGAGCAATGACGTCATCGTGCGCGCTCATGCTTGTCTTGGCTGCACGCTCCGTCGCTGTCGGATGCACTGGTGAGAACCCGGCATCGCTTGCGGTGCCGGGTCGGAAACGTTGTCGTTGCGACGCGGGTCGCTATTGGCCGCCGCCGACGCTGTTGAACTGCTCGGTTACGCGCTCCTGGATCTGGTCGATCGAGAAGCTCGCGGGACGTTGCGCCGGAGGAAACTCGGCGAACGTGCCGAGGAACTTTGCAACGAAGGCTTGCGCTGGAACAACCAGATATGCACGCGTAAGCACCCAATCATAATAAGTATTCGAAGTGATGTCGGCACGTTCGTATGGGTCGGCGCGCAGGTCGAACATCTTCGGCACACGCAGGGGCGTGAAGGGCTCGGCCCAGATCCGGAGGGTGCCGGTTGCCCGCTGCTCCGAGAACACCAGCTTCCAGTTCTCGTAGCGCATGGCCACGAGCTCGCCGTCGTCGTTGAAGTAGAAGAACTCCTTGCGGGCGCCCTCGTCGGTCTCGCCGGTTAGGTGGGGGAGCTGGTTGTAGCCGTCGAGGTGATTTTTGTATTGTTTGCCGTTGACGGTCGCGCCGGCCAGCAGCCGATCCTTGATATTGGCATCGCCGGCGGCGGCGAGCAACGTCGGGAACCAGTCGAGGCCTGAAAAGATGCCATTGGCGACCGAACCTGGCTCGATGTGTCCCGGCCAGCGGATCATCGCAGGAACGCGGAATGCGCCTTCCCAGTTGGTGTTCTTCTCGCTGCGGAACGGCGTCGTGCCGGCATCGGGCCAGGAGTTCTGGTGCGGTCCGTTGTCTGTCGTGTAGATGACGATGGTGTTTTCGTCGATGTTGAGTTCGTCGAGCTTGTCGAGGATGGTGCCGACCACCTTGTCGGTTTCGATCATGCCGTCCGCATATTCGGTGAGCGCGGTCAAGCCTGGCTGGCTGCGATTCTCGGGCCGGACATGGGTGCGAAAGTGCATCCGCGTCGTATTCATCCACACGAAGAACGGCTTCTTCGCTTGAGCCTGCCGGTTGATAAAGTCTATCGCTGCGGCGGAGGTCTCGTCGTCGACGGTCTCCATCCTCTTGCGCGTTAGCGGCCCGGTATCCTCGATCTTGCCGTCGGCCGACGCCTTGATGACGCCGCGCGGGCCGAATTGCTTGCGGAAGGCAGGGTCCCGCGGATAGTTGAAGTCTTCAGGCTCCTCTTCGGCATTGAGATGGTAGAGATTGCCGAAGAATTCGTCGAAACCATGGGCGGTCGGCAGGAACTCGTCGCGGTCGCCCAGATGATTCTTGCCGAACTGGCCGGTGGCATAGCCCTGGTCCTTGAGCGCCGAGGCGATGGTGACGTCGCTCGCCTGGATCCCGACATCCGCGCCGGGCAGGCCTACCTTGGATAGGCCGGTGCGCAGCGTCGATTGGCCGGTCAGAAACGTCGAGCGACCGGCCGTGCAGCTCTGCTCGGCGTAGTAGTCGGTGAACTTCATGCCTTCGTTGGCGATCCGGTCGATGTTCGGGGTCCGATACCCCATGAGGCCGAAGCTGTAGGTCGACAGGTTGGTCTGACCGATGTCGTCGCCGAAAATGACAAGAATGTTCGGCTTGGCCTGTTCCTGCGCCTGCGACACCCCAGCGACTGTCAGCGCGGTCGTGGCCGAGAGCACGATTGCCCCCAGCAGTCCTCGTATTTGCATGGCTGGTCTCCTTCGATGGGTTGCGACGTTGCAGAGTTCAGAGCCGCATTGCAGATTCACTCACATCGCTCAGTGCCCGAAAGCCAATTGCCAGGCGCAATGAGATCGCGGGCACTCAGCCGCCCCACTATCGCTCTCAAATAAAACTGCGGTAGGTGCGAACATGTACGAACATGTTACCAAAAGCCCGTAGTTCAGCCTGTAGCCGGTGTCTCTAAACCGGTACCTCTAATATGTAGAGTTGTATTTCCGCCGGACGGCGTCCACCGTTAGTCGCACAGCAAAAAGGGGCCGGTTTCGTTCCGAAGGGCCGCGCTTGCCAGCGTCTTCTTTCTTCCTCAAGCCGGTTTTGCGTTCACGACTGCAATCCCACAGCTCCCGCCTCCGGCGACACCATCGCCGACGATGGCAACCCGAGGGTTCTTCAACCACCGGCTCGAAGAACTGGCCGTCGATATTCTGGCCGGCACCAACTCAGCGGGGCCTTCATCACGGTGGGCGTGCTCGTCAACGGCGCCAGCCATACGAACATTTCCAACTGCGGTAGCATCCATCAAGCGGTCGAGCTCGGCAGCGGCGATGCGATCGTCAAATATAATCCTGGCTCCATTAATGGCAGCGTCGACCAGGGAAGCGGCGACGATCTCTCCCGCATGGAAGGCGGTCGCGCGCCGATGATTCACGGCCGTGCTGGTCGGCAGTAGGGAAACCGCCGGACGCCGTTCCGGCGTCGGCCGCAAACGAAAGACCGCGGAAAAAGCAAAGCAACACCGTGGCAGCCAAGGCCGGCTGAATTTATTTGGTCGGAGCCTCGGTGCTCAACAGCGTACGGACTAGCGCGGCCTGGCTTCGCACGCCGGTCTTGTCGAAGATTCGCTGTAACTGGGTACGCAGCGTGTTGACGCTGACCTGGAGCACATCGGAGGCCGCTGCGAGTTCCAGGCCATCGATGATCAGACGCGCAAGTCGGGTCTGTGCTGGTGAGAGGCTGAAGACCTCCCGCGCACAAGCGATCCGGCGTTCGATCGTCTCAGCGTCGTCGAAGGAGATCAGCACCCTGCCATCCTCGAGCAGGACCCAGCAGTAGAGCGACACTCCCGCAGCATCCTCGCCGAGCTTCACGGCCCAGGCCTGTTTCGGCACGACGTTCAATGGGCGCTGGCTCTGCAACTCGCAGAAAGCCGAGCGCACTGCGTCACGCAACCCAACGTCGCGTTCACGCCGCCGGGCGCGCAGCCTTCCGGCGGCGGCGGCCAGGCCCGGATGGCCGAGTATGCGCTCCCGCGCAAGCCGGTTCGTCCAGAGAATCCGCACGTCTGCGTCAACTTCTATCAGCGGACAGCTCGCCTCCTCGACCGTGCACTCCATCACCACTGCACAGCCGATCTTCCAGACGCCGTCAATCCGGTGAAGAATCCGAAGCTGGCGCTTGCGATCCTCGCCAGTGTCGCTGCCGATCTGGTCGAAAGTCACCCAAGCCATGTCCCGGTCGATGACGACGTTGACCTTTTCCCAGCGGACGCGGCCCGCAAAGGTATGTTTCTCCGGAAATCTCTCCACGATTTTCTTAATCCGTGCAGCGATCGCATCCCAGCCTTCGTCCACCCGCACGCCGAGCGAAACCCAAGCTTCCATGCGTCGGGTGTGGGGCGATTGCACCCAATGGTCCGCCCATGCTTCGAAGTCCCGCTGCAACCAGGCATCGGTCTCGGCGCGGATCACTCCCAGGATCGCCGCCGGGTCAGCCTCGCTGTCTTCCATCTCGCGGCCTCCTATGGCAACGGATCGCAATATAGCATGGCTGGCTCACCAGGGCATGGTAGCGCCTCTTGTCCGGATAAGCCGACCAGAAGCAGGATCATGCCGGCGGTTACGGCGATCGGCGCGAGCAGCCGGACGCTCGGACGTAACAGGTTGGACTTATCGCCGTAGTATTGGTCCTCGGCAGCGGCGCTCATCCGTTGGGGATGGCGACGGCAGCCCATATGCGCGGCGACGAGAATGTGAAAGTCCATTTGCTGCCTCCCGGTTCGGGCTACATCTGGCGCATCCTCGCACGTATTCGGGCCGTGCTCTGTCATGCAAGCGGATGACATCGGGATCGGCTCATGGCTAGTCGCTGGCAAAGAGCCGAGACGGCATGTGGACGATCTGGCGAATAGATCGCCTGGGAAGATTGCTGTGGTGAGATGTTTCGTAAGCATCGAGATCGATAATTCTGGTAGTTGCGTCCACAGATGAACGACCGAACGCTGAATCGCACGACCACGGTCAGCGCAGAGTTGCCGTTAAAGATACTCCCGAAGCATCGCCAAGGCGTTCCCCATCTGGCGACTGCAATCCCCAGAAATGAAGGGACACGCCGACAATCGGCCCCTGCTGGCTGCGGGCCTCAACCGTCTTCGCCCCGAGGGCGTCGATCGGCGGCGTTACCGATCGACGCCGCGGATGGGCCCCGTCAGCAGTAGGATCGCATGCAAATGAATGGCGTTTATGAGAAGGCCCCCGACATCGTTTGCTCGGAACTGTGCAATAGAAAGTGGATTTCAGCAGGCAGGAACCTCTATTGCTGGTTGACAGCCTGTCGCAACTGCCTCAGCAGATCCGAGATCTGCTGGTCTTGTGGTCTCAGTTCGGTCATGCGCTCTGCGAACTTCAACGCGTCCGGCAACCGCTGAAGCTTGAGACTGTATTGGAGCGCGAGGCCCGTCAAATCGGGATCCGAGCCGGCGGCCGCCCAGGCATCGAGCCTGTTCAGCGCGTCTCCCGTCCTTCCGACGGAGTCGAGGGCAACCGCAAGCGTCATCTTGTAGCGGGAGTTCTGAGGATCGAGCCGGATTGCATCCTCCAGTTCCAAAATGGCGTTATCAATCGCCTTCTTGCGAACCAGGGACAGAGCATGCCCGTAACGCAGATCGGCGCGATTGGGCGCGACCGAGATTGCTTCGGCATAGGTTTGCTCGGATCTGTCGGTCTGGCCGGTGGCACGATAGAACTCCGCAAGATTAACCCGTGATCCTTCCAATGTCGGGTCCAGCGAGATTGCTCGCTGAAAGGCGGCCTCCGCCTCTGCCATCCGCTGCTGGCCGAACAGGAAGAAGCCATAGTTGCTCTGCGTTTCCGCAACGTCTGCGTTCGTATCGACGTAGGCACGAAGGTCGTTGACTGCGGCTTCGAAGTTGCCTCGCTGGTTGCCGAAGAGGTCGGGAGGTGTGCTTCCGAGGGCCGTTGCCGCTGCTACGCGCACGGCGCGCGTTTCATCGCTGAGCAGGCGGCCGATCGCCTCCAGCCGGCGCTCCGGCGGAAGGTTGACTGCGGCTTCCGCTGCTCCAAGCCTGACGAGTGGATCTGCGTCCACGGATGCGGATCGAACGTCAGCGGTGACGTCCGCTCCGTCAATTCGGCTCATTCTGGCAACGGCGCTGCCCCTGACGATCCCGGCCTCGTCCTGATCGTTGACGAGCTTGCGGAGTGCGTCCAAAGCAGCCTGCTCGCCATTCTCGGCGCCCGCGAACGCATGGGCGATCGTCGGACGCTTGCGCCATTCCGCTCCGTACCATTTGTCCATGGTTTCCGCTGCCCACGCGTTGCTCTTGCCCGCGTGACAGGTCATGCATGCATTTGGCGTTCCGAAGGTCGCCGACAGATCCGGTCGAGGAATGACGAACGAGTGATCGCGTCTCGGATCGACTTTCATATACGTGCGCTGCGGCATGTGACAGTTGGCGCATTGCGCGCCGGCCGAGCCGACTGGATGGTGGGTATGGCTCGGATCGTCGAACAGTCCGGTCGGATCCTGCTTCGCAAAGCGCTCGGGCTTGATTTCCGAGTGGCATTGCGTGCAGAGCGCGTTGCCCGCAGCCTTGAGGCCGGCCTCATGCGGACGATGGCAATCGAGACAGGTCACGCCCGCCCTTGCCATTTTGCTTTGCTGAAACGAGCCGTACTCGAAGACCTCGTCGAGTATCTGCCCATCGGGAAAATAGAGATCTTCTCGCAGCATTGCCGGGGAGAAGTAATCGAGGAAAGGCTTCCCGGCCACGTGGCCGCTTAGGAGCCTGGTCCGTCTTGCATGGCAGGCAAAACAAGCGCTTGCGTCGGCTTTCGGCAATCCGAACTCTGGATTGCTGATGGAGGAGGTCTTGCCGGACGCCGCCCAGGCGACGTGCTTCGCGCCAGGACCGTGACAGGATTGACAACCGATGCTCGTGGCGACGTAGGTCGACTTGTATTCGTTCGTCGCCGGTTGAAAGCCCGCTTGTGGATCGGTCGAGTGACAGTCGATGCAGGTGCGGTTCCAGCGGTAGAACGGACCCGTCCAGTGATAGGTCGAGCCTGGTTTGGCTGGGGTGTTGTTGCCGAGCCAGAACCACTGCTGTCTGGTTGTGTCCCAGGCGACGTCAAGCGCCTGCAGCCGGCCGCCTCCCGTGTCGACCAAGTATTGTTGAAGGGGCTCATAGCCGAATGTATATTTCACCTCGAACTCGGCTTCCTTGCCGTCCGGTCCGTCCGTTCTGACGAGGAATAGTCCGTCGCGGCGGGAGAACGTCGTGACAGTGCCGTCATGTTCAAACCGGGAATTGTTGAAATCTGCCCGAACGGCGTTTTCGTCGGCTAGCGCCATGGCCCTTGCATGGTCGGATTTCGCGAAAGCGGCCGCCTGATCGCGATGGCAGGACGCGCAGGTCTTCTCGTCGACGAAGCCCTCATGAATAGATATCCGAGGATCCGGGACAGGCATCGCGACATCATCGGTCGCAAGGCTCCCCCCGGTGGACGCGAGCAACACCAACAACAGGAGGATTATCCTTCCAACCGCCGCTGACCGAACAGATGCTGCCACTCAATCGCTCCATCATACCAGTTTAGGAAACGTCACGCCGCCGCGGCGGCGTGACGGGAATGGGGTCAGTAGCAAGGCGGGTAGGGATAGTAGCCGCATTGCGGGCCGTTGGTATAGTAGGGATAGTAGGGACGCGCCGCTGCCGCTCCGATGGCCGCACCGGCGACCACGCCAGCGGCGACCGGGACGCCGCGATACCAAGCCCCGTGATAGACGGGCGCATGCCAGTAGCTGCCTCCCGCACGGTTGATATTGGTGTCGCCGATCTGCACGTCATTGCCCCTGAAGCTGCCTCCGCCAAAAGCTCCCTCATGAAAACCGCCGCCAGCAAAACTGCCGCCGCCAGGCGGCATACCTGTCCCGGTAAACGCGGTTGGAGTCCAATGTCACCGCAGAGCCGCGCAAGGCCTTAATCTTTGAAGATCTGCTTCCAGTCGGCCTTCATGTCGACAACGGTCCAACCTATGATCGCTGCCGCGTCGAGCGCCTTGTCGAGGCGGCCGAATGCAGTGTCACGGTCGTAGGCATATTCGCGCTCCGCATCGGTGTGGTGGACGAGGACGCCGAGACGCGCGGGCGCACCGCCCATCGTCGTCCATTGCAGCATTTCAAGGTCACCGTCGGAATTGCCGAAGGCCGCAATCGGCCGGCGGCCGATATGCTCGTTGATCCCAACCGGCTTGCCTGCCTTGTCGTCGATGAAGTTGACTTGCGGCAGGCGATACAAGGTCGGCGTGTCGTCACGCATCCTGAACTCAGTCTTGATCGACGACCCGACAACCTGCTCTGGCGGGACGCCGTAGACCTGCTCCGTCCATGGCCGCATGAACTCAACACCGCCGCCCGAGACGATGAAGGTCTTGAAGCCGTTGGCGCGCAGATAGGCGAGCAGCTCGACCATCGGCTGATAAACGAGTTCGGTGTAGGGGCGCTTGAACTTCGGGTCACGCGCAGTGGCAAGCCAATCGGTAACGATCTTCTGGAAGTCGTCGCTAGTCAGTCCGGAATGGGTCGCCATGATGAGTTCCAGGAGACCCTTTTCGCCGGATGCGGCCAGCGTCTTCATGTCGCCTTCGAGCACGGCCTTGAACGGCTGCGTGTCCTTCCATTCCGGGTGTTCCGGAGCAAGCGCCTTCACGCGGTCGAGCGCGAAGGCGAGTTGCGTGTACATCGGATGCTCGGTCCAAAGCGTGCCGTCATTGTCAAACACGGCGATGCGCTCCAGTTCCGGGACAAACTCCGGCGAACCCTCCTTTGTCACCTTCTCGACGAAGGCGACGATCGCCGCCTTCGGAGCGGTGTCGTTCCAGGAGGGAAGAGGATCGGTCTGGGCGAAAGCCAGCGGTGCGACGAGCAGAGCCGCGGCGGCAGCCAATATGACGCGACGGGTCAGTTCAGGGAGATCATACTTCGCAAGCATGTGACACTCCGTATTGTTATGTTGGCGACCGATCGCAAATTGCGATCGGCGGCCAGATTGACACTAGCTTCACTGCCCCGCGCGCAGCTTAACTGCGGCCTCGATTTGCGCCTTCACAGCGTCGAGGTTGAAGCTTGCGCCCTTCTGCAGCGGCGGATACTCGATTGCCGTTTGGGCGAGGGCGGCTACCTGCTGTTGGACGAACACGAAGCGCCAGAACTCGTAGACAAACCAGCCCATGAAATTTCCCTGCGCGCCATCCAAAGTCCCGTTTTCCGGATCGCCTAAGCGCTCGAACGGGTCCAGGCGCAGGTTTGTCAGGGTGGGCGCGTTGAGCTGGTTCTTGACGCCGATCCAACCGTGGGGTTGGTCAATGAAGCGATACTTGTAGTCGCCTATGCGCACCGCTCCGAGAGTGCTTTCGCCAAAATAGAATACCTCCTGCCGGGCCGAGGGTCCCTTGCCGGTGACCAAGTCCAGCTGATTGTAACTATCGAGATGGTTCTTGTAGGTTTTGTCGCCGACGGTTTTGCCCTTCAGCAGTTCCTCCTTGATGTTCGGATTGCCGGCAGCGGCAACAAAAGTGGGGAACCAGTCGAGGCCGGAGACGATGCCATTTTCGACCTTGCCCGCAGGCACTTTGCCGGGCCAGCGTATCATCGCGGGGGCACGGAAGCCGCCTTCATAGACGGTGCCTTTTTGCCCCTTGAACGGGGTGTTGCCGCCGTCCGGCCAGGTGAAGGTCTCGGTGCCGTTGTCCGTCGTGAACACGACGATCGTGTTGTCGTCCACGCCCATGTCCGTCAACTTCTGCATGGTTGCGCCCACTATGTCGTCGAGCTGGGCCATGCCTGCTTCCTGAAGCGACCATCCGTTCTCTGAATTGCGCAAAGCCTCATATTTGGGGGACAGATGGGTTACGATATGCATACGTGTGGGATTGAGCCACAGAAAGAACGGCTTGTTGTCCGCCTTCACTTTGTCGAGCCATTTGAACGCGATATCGCGTATTTCTTCATCCACCGTCTCCATCCGATCCGGATAAAGAGTACCGGCATCTTCGATCCTCTGCTTTCCGACCTTGCCCCAGCGCGGGTCTACCGTTGCATCGTCGGTTTCGGTCGCAAAGCTGTGAACCATGTTGCGGGGGCCGACCTTGTCCAACAATTCTTGCGGGTAGCCGGGGTGCGACGGGTCCTCCATGGCGTCGAGGTGATAGAGATAACCGAAGAACTCGTCGAAGCCGTGGACCGTGGGCAAGTACTCGTTGCGGTCGCCGAGATGGTTCTTGCCGAACTGCCCCGTGGCGTAGCCCAAGTCCTTGAGCGCCGTCGCGATGGTCATTGCTTCCGCCGGCATGCCGACAGTGGCGCCGGCTTGGCCAACGGTGGTCAGGCCGGTGCGAATTGGAAGTTGGCCCATAACGAAGGCCGCGCGACCAGCCGTGCAGCTCGCCTCGGCGTAGTAGTCGGTAAACAGCATGCCCTCATTGGCGATCTTGTCGAGATTCGGCGTGCGCCCGGCCATCATGCCGCGGTGATAGGCGCCGATGTTCCAGATGCCGACGTCATCTGCCATAATGACGACGATGTTGGGTTTTTCCTGTGCCGCCGCGGGGTCGATCGCCGCAATCGCGGCAAATGCGGAACCCAAAAGACCGAGCCAGACGTTTTTAAATCGATGCATTGTTCAATTCCTCCCAACTGCCCGAGGCGGGGCCGGTGGCCTGCGACCTCGTTGAAAACTGCCCAACTGACACGTGCCCAATTTCGCACTGAGGCGGTCAGAGTCCGGCGGCCCAGGCGTGATCCTAGGCCGCCGTGTAACGTTAGTTGCCGTTCGGCAGTGCGATATTGAAGCCTTCCTTCGCAAGCTGCTCCCGCACCCACTGGAAGCGCTCATAGTTCGAAAGCGTAATCGGACCTGTGTAGCCCATGCTTTGCAGCTTGCGCGGAGGGTATTGCACGTAGGTGGCCATGATCTTCTTCAATTCCTCGCCCATGACCACGCCCATCCAAGTCCGCTCCGTAAAGTTGTTCATGAAGATGTCGTAGCGTTCCTGCGGGTCCTGCCACAGGTCGAATACCTGGGGCACTGTGGCTACATATTTCTCCGCGCCCTTCCAACCGAGGTTCGAATCGACGGCCAGCCCGCCCGTTGAGGCTCCGTCATCGCCGCGGATATTGAACGCGAACTTGTAATTGTTGACGCGTATCGCGCCGGGCGAGAGCTCGTTTTCCGTAAAGTAGAACCATGATTTGCGGTCCGACTTTCCGTTGCCGAGCAGGATCGGCGACATGTCGTAGCTGTCGAAGATGATGGGCTTGTCTTCGCGGTCCTTGTCGGGCAGCGGCACCCCGCCGACGGCGGCGAAGGTCGCCATCAGATCAAGACCGCCGACGATGTCGTGGTTCTTGACGTCAGGCTTGATCTTTCCGGGCCACACGGCGATCGCGGGAACGCGGTTGCCGCCTTCGCGCAGCGTGCCCTTGGTGCCGCGGAAGGGGGTGTATCCGGCGTCCGGATAGACGTCCTGCCAGGCGCCGTTGTCGGTTGTGTAGAAAACCAGCGTGTTCTTGTCCATGCCGGTTTCACGCAGCTTGTCCAAGATCCGGCCGATGTGAGTGTCGAGTTCTACGATCGAGTCTGCATACTTCGACTTCGACAGGGACTTGTGCTGGAACTCGGGGGCCGGAAGGTTCGGCTGGTGTACCTTCATGAAGTTGACGTTGATGAAGAACGGTTGATCCGGCTTCTTTGCGGCGGCATCCAGGAACTCGATCGCCGCCTTCTCAACATAGCCATCGAAGTATGGGATGCCGACGACACCTTCCTTGCCGTCGATCACCGGCGTGTCGACGTATTGGCCGTTGATCTTGAAGTCTTCCTTAACCTCGCCGCCAGCCTTGCCGGACAGCGAGCCTTTGGTAACCTTCTGGAACATCGCTCTGAGTGCCGGATCCATGTCCGGGAACCAGGTCGGGTCGGCATAAGTGTAGGCGTTGAGATGATAGAGGCCGACATATTTCATTTCGTCATAGCCCTGCGCGATCGGCAGCGCGTAGTCTGCCTCGCCAAGGTGCCACTTGCCCGTGAAATAGGTCTGGTAGCCGCCTCGCTTCAACACCGACGCCAACGTCCATTCGGCTGCAGGCAGTCCGCCGCCCTGGCCCTGGAAGGCGACCGTCGTCATGCCGCTGCGGTTTGGAATACGGCCGGTCTGCATCGCGGCGCGGCCGGGCGTGCAACTCGGCTGGGCATAGAAGGAAAAGAAGGTCATCCCTTCGTCTGCCAGCTTGTCGATGTTCGGCGTCGGCATGCCGCGACCCTCGCCGCCGCCATATGGGCCGAGATCGCCGTAGCCTGTGTCGTCGGAGACGATGAACAGGATGTTGGGTTTTGCGGGCGCGTCCTGGGCTTGCACGGATGAGGCTGCGCACCAGGCAATGGTGGAGGAAGCCAATGCTCCCACGCAGCGGATAAGGATTCTGCTGTTCATATCAAATCCTCGATTGGACGTTCACCTAAGTGATGGCAGCAGATACCGGGCGTCGCCGCGCGGTTGCATGCATCAGGCGAAACGGGCTTTACACTGCGATAAACCGACGGAGCACTACCCAGTCGGCCGACGCGCATCTTAGTGGATGAAGGTGGTGGCCGATATTGCCCTTTAGGGAATCTGGTATGCGACGTCCCAATCAACGGTAGTATTTTGTGAGATGACATTACACTGCTAAGGTGTTAACGTCGTGCGGCTTTGGGGGAAGCCGGATGAGGTGGGGCAAGCGGTCAGGTCGATTGCAGTGTGCTGGCCTCTTGCTGGCGGCCGCCTCATTGATTGTTTCAAACTGCCACGCGGCAAATTCCGGCACATCGTTCCCTATCATCGACCGGGTCCCGCGCATCCTCATCCTCTATCCCTACGACGAGAGGCTCGTGGCGACGACGGTTGCCGGAGAAGCGTTGCGTAGCCATTTGCTGGAAGCGACAGATGGCAAGGTTGATTTGTTTTCAGAGTTCCTGGATTTGTCGAGATTTCCGGAAGGCGACCATGTCGCACGCATGGGGCAATACCTCGCCGAGAAGTATGCCGCTCGTCGCCCCGATGTGGTCGTCGCGCTTGGCAGGGAGTCTGCCAGTTTCATATCGGCCAACCGGAGCGCGATCGCACCGACCGCAAAAATAGTCGCAGCCGGTTTCGGCAACTCCTCTGCCGAGAAGATCAATCTCCCGCATGACGTCATCGGCGCCTTCACGACATTCGACATCCTGAAGACCGCTGAAATGGCCCGCAACCTGCAACCCAATGCCCGACACCTCTACATCATCGGCGGATCGTCCGACTTCGATCGGGGATGGTTGGCGACGGCCCGTGCCGATCTCGGCGAATTCTCGCAATCATACAAGACGACATATTTGGAAGATCTGACGATCGAGGAGTTCATCGAACGTGCATCACATGTGCCTTACGACAGCATCATCCTTGCCTTGACGGTTTTTAAAGATCGGGCAGGAAGGAACTTCATCCCGCGCGAAGCGGTGAGGCAGATTGCAGCAACCGCCAGCGCGCCCGTCTACGGCCCCTATCAGACATACATCGACCACGGCGTCGTCGGCGGCAATACCGTCATGTTCGAGACGTTGGGGCGCACCGTCGGAAACCTCGTCATCGATGCGATCGCCGGCAAGCCGGTGGCGGACGTCAACGCGTCGCAGACATTCATCGTCGATGCCCGGCAACTTCGGCGCTGGGGGCTGCCGGAGAAGGATCTGCCGCCGGGTACCGTCCAGATGTACAAGCAGAAAGGCTTTTGGGAGGAACATTGGCTGGCGGCGACAGGGGTCCTTGCCGTCGTTTTTATGCAGGCAGGCGTTATAGCAACCCTTCTACTCGAGCGACGCAGACGCCGTGACGCGGAGCGCCGGTGTCGCCTTCACCTACTCGAGGTTGTTCATCTCAACCAGTCCGCAACGGCTGGCGCTTTGTCGTCGTCTATCGCCCACGAACTGAACCAGCCCCTGTCGGCCATCCGAAACAATGCCGAAGCCGCCTTCGAGCTGCTGCGAAGCGAAACCCCCAATCTGGAATTGATCCGGCAGATTCTTCAAGACATCCAGGAAGACGACCAGCGGGCAGGCGATATCATTGGCAGGATGAGGGGGTTGCTCAAGAAGAGAAGCGAGATCGACTGGCAAGAGTTCGACCTCAACGACGTCATGTCGAGCGCCATTCGCATCATTCACGGTGAGGCCGAACGCCGGGGCATTACGTTGAAAGCAGCTGAGCCTACAGCAGAGTTACGCGTACGTGCCGACAAGGTTCACGTGCAACAGGTCGTCCTCAATCTGGCAACCAACGCGATGGACGCCATGTTGGATGTCGGTTCTCCCAGGAGAACCCTGACGTTCGCGACAGGACTGGCCAACGAGAAGGCCGCGCTCTGTGTAACCGACACAGGCAACGGTATTCCAGAGGAGCGCCTTCCCAGAATCTTCGACCCATTCTATACGACCAAGCAAGCCGGGACCGGATTGGGTCTTTCCATAGCGCGCGCTATTGTCGAGACCTACGGAGGCACGATCTCGGCTTCCAACCGGTCCGAAGGCGGCGCAATCTTTCGCGTTGTCCTGCCCCTGGCTCGGCGGGAGGAGAACGTTTGATGAAGCCGGTCATCCATATTGTAGACGACGACGAGTCCTACCGAACGGCGACTGCGAGGCTGCTTTCCGCGTATGGCCTCAAAGTCGAGGCCTACGAATCCGGCGATCAGTTTCTCTCTTGCCTTTCAGACTGCGAGCCGGGCTGCGTTCTTCTTGACCTGCAGATGCCGGGCCAGAGCGGCTTGCAAGTACAGCGGCAACTGCGGGAGCGGGCACCTCTGTTGCCGATAGTCTTCCTCACAGGCGAAGGAGATATAAAGGCCAGCGTAGACGCGATGAAGGCGGGCGCACAGGACTTTCTGGAAAAACACACATCGACGGCGGTGCTGATAGAAACGATCGAGCGAGCGTTGGCCCAATATGAGAGGCAGCGCAGCGAGCACGAGCGGCGTCAGGAAGAGCGGGCGTTGGTGGCGAGCCTGAACGCGCGCGAAGCCCAAGTCTTTGAGTTGATCATCCGTGGCCGTCTCAATAAGCAGATCGCTCATGCCCTTGGCGTTTCGGAGCGTACGGTCAAGGTGCACCGCCATCGCGTGATGGAAAAGCTCGGCGTGCGGTCCGTTGCCGAAGTCGTGTCGATTGCAGCCAGTATCAGTCCTGTAGAACGAATCCCTTCTGGGCGGAACGTCCCGGCGAGCTCCCTTTAGGGCAATATCAATCGAACGCCAACACGCCTACTATTAGGGCTATCGTGTATCTCTCACATAGTCACGAGTGGGGGCTTGAGATGGGAAAGCTGCGCCGCACGGTCGCCGTTGTAGACGATGACGCAAGCATACGGCGGAGCGTCGGACGGCTCCTCAACGCCTATGGTTTTGCAGCCACAGAATATGCATCCGCTGAAGCCTTTCTCGCTCAATATGAAAGCATCGACGTTGCCTGCCTTGTGCTGGATATCGATTTGGACGGTGGCATGTCCGGCATGCAATTGCAGCGCAGGCTGAAAGAGGCGCGCTCGAACCTGCCGGTCATCTTTATCACAGCACTCGAAGAGCGACGCCTGCAGGCAGAGGCCGAGTGGGCAGGGTGCATCGCGTACTTGCGAAAGCCGTTTGCCGGATCCGATCTTATCGCGGCAATCAATAAGGCGCTCGGTGTGTAAGCATGGCAAATCTCCGGAATGCAAGCTGACGGACAAGAAACGGATGGTCACGACATCGATGATTAATCGCTTTTTTTCGTCCGAAGCACGCCGATGAGGGCCTTCCCGTCGGTGAAATAGGGATCGCCGCCTCCGTTGCGACCGGTCCTTGTCGCCCCGATGCCATCGATCTCATAGCTCGACAGAAGTTGGCTCGTCTTGAGGAGATCGCCGATAACCAGGTTCCGCTCGGCGTCGATATCCGGGCCGATGTGATGCGTAATCTGCCCGGTGTCGTGACTGAGACCGACGCCACGATCAAAGCTTGCCGAGCCAAACCATAAGGGACGGTTGTCCTCCCCGGTTTGCGTCGTCAGCCAGAAACGAACATGGTTGCGCTCGTCGGCGCTTTTGCCCACAGGCTTCTCGAAGGCCAGGTCCTGCTTTCTTCCCTCGAAAAACAACGGACTGACCGGTGCGTCGAGGTCGGGCCGGTCAAGCACGACGCTCAATCCAATATCGATCGATGTGCGCAAGGTGATTTTATCGGCAGGATCCCACCCGGCGGCCGCAAAGGCACGGACCACATCCTCCTTCGAACCGACGAGACCGACATTGATCGGATCGCCCGGTATGTCTTGCGCGGTGGTCGTGACCATGTCGCCGAGCTTCGCAACGCGGTCGGCATCGCGAAAAATCCAGATCTCGGGAACGACAAAATAAGCAAGCAGCCAATATATGCATAGCAGGACGATCGCGGCGCCCAGCGCCCTGCGAATTTTCGTGCGATGACGCATTGGATTTTGCCCCCAAGTCCCTGCGCAACGGTACGACGAAAATGGAAAGGGTGCATCCAGAAAGTGAGAGACTGCGTGGGATTGAAAATGCTCAAGGAGTATTTATGTTTGCCGACAAATATCAACCAGCGGCTGCGTCTGCGATGCCGTCCCGGGTTCGGGATTTCCGAAAATCTCACTTGATATCTGTATCACGGAGTAATATATATATTGTCAGTGAGAGTTTTTAAGGATTTGGAGTTCGATGACTGGGCCGATGAGTACGACGTGACAGACGCCATGCTGTGTGCGGCCGCCAAGGAGATCGAAGCTGGATTGGTCGATGCCAGATTGGGTGGCTTTCTTCTCAAGAAGCGAGTGGCAGCTCCGGGGCGCGGCAAGCGTGGAAGCTATCGGACTATCGTCGGCCATCGTTAAGCAGACAGGCTCATTTTCGTACACGGCTTCGCAAAGAACGAGGCTGAAAATATCACCAAGAAGGAGAAGGAAGCCCTTCGAAAGCTATGTGATGTCTACATGCTTGCAGACGACAAAAAGCTCGCGGAAATGATTGAAAAGAAACAGATACTGGAGATTCAGTGCGATGAGCAGGATCCTTAAGAACGTTCATAAGTCTGCTGCGCGACTGCACGAAGCCGGCTTTGTGGACGATGTGACGATGAGGGAGTTCGACGCTCTTTGCCTCCCTCCTCTTCGTGACTACACGCCCGAGGAGATCAAGAAGATCCGAAACGCAAACAAGGTCAGCCAGGCTGTGTTTGCCCAGTTCATCAACGTCAAGAAGATCACCGTTGCCGCGTGGGAACAGGGAACGAAGAAGCCCAGCAGCACGGCCATCAAGATACTTGATCTCGTCGAACGAAAAGGACTGGAAGTGCTGCGATAGCAGCTTGCTGCACGGAAGGATTTGCCCGCCTTGTGCGGGCATTTTCAATTTGGGAGATGGAATAATCTCAATCCAGCATGCGCCGGTGACACCTCAACTGGGCACAAGAGCCGGATTCGTGGCTGACTGGTCGGGGCACTCGAGAGGGGGCGGCGGCCCGTGCAGGCTTGGTGCACGAGACCGCCTGCCAGTTAGTTGCCAGCCTCATTCGCCGCTTTTTCGATGACGTCGGCAACCTTTTCCGGCTGCGAGGCGAAGACCGCATGGCTGGCCTTGATCTCGGTCGCCTCGCTGCCAGCGCGTTCCGCCATCTGACGCTCGAGGTCCGGATTGATGGCGCGGTCCTCGGTGGCGACCACCGACCAGCTTTTCTTCGTCTTCCAGGCGGGATCACCGGCTTTGGCCGAGAAGGCTTCCTTGGAGGCGAAGACCTGTGATCTCGCCAGGAACGCGGCTTCGTCTTTCGGAAGGTCGGCGGCAAAGTCGTTCGCGAAGGCGGCGGGATCGAGATAGAGATACTTTCCGTCCGTCGTCTCGCGGATGTTCATGCCGCCGGCCGGCTTGGAGCTTGCGAGGCTGAGCAGGCTTTCGCCCTTGTCCGGCTGGAACGCCGCGACATAGACGAGACCGGCGACATTCGGGTTATGGCCGGCTTCGGTGATCACCATGCCGCCATAGCTGTGGCCGACGAGCAGGGCCGGGCCGTCCTGTAGGTCGAGGACCCGTTTGGTCGCGGCGATATCGTCGGCGAGCGAGGTGATCGGCTCCTGGACAATGGTAACATGGAAGCCGCGCCGTTCGAGGATTTCGGTCGCCTTGCGCCAACTGGAGCCGTCGGCCAATGCGCCGCGGACGATGACGATGTTCTTCACGTCCGCGGCCTGGGCTACGAATGGGATCACGCTGGAGACGAATGCGATGGCGAGAGTGGAAAGATAGAGGTGATTCATGGGATTATTCCTGTTGTTTGAGGTTATGGATGAGGGATGGGATGGTCAGCCGAAGGTGAAAGCGTAGGCTTCGACCCCGGAATCGAGGAAACGGATCTCGAAGTTCCGCGCCTCCACGTCGCCGGACTGGCGGACGAGTTGGTAGAGTCTGGTCGCAGTCACTGTGCCGTCGCCGTTGGCATCGATATCGGCTCCGCGGTCGGCTCCCGGAGCCTTGCCGTCAATTGTCACCTTGAAGCGGACCGGCTTGCCGGACGGACCCGGACCGAGGACGAGATGGAGGTCGCGGGCGCTGAACCGGTAGGCGATGCGGCCGTCCGGCTGGTTGAGGGTCGCCTGTTCCGCACCGACCGTCCAACTGCCGGAGAGGCCCCATTCGTTGAGGCTCGGCTCGGCGACCGAGTAGTCGCGGGCGGCGTCGGCTTGCAGGTTTTCGGGGGAGGCAAAGTTGGTGGCGCGCTTGTAGCCGAGATAGGTCTCGCCGGAGCGGGCATTGCGAAGGTCGGGGCTTGCTTCTGCGCCCTTCGCGTTGGGGCTGACCGGTGCGCTGGCCGCCATCTCGCTTCCAGCTTCGCGCAGCAAATCCTGGATGGCCTGCTCGGTCTGGCGGTAGTTGCCTTCGCCGAAGTGGTGGTAGCGGATCTGGCCCTTGGCATCGATCAGGTAATGGGCCGGCCAGTAGCTGTTTTCGAAGGCACGCCAGATGCGGTAGTCGTTGTCTATCGCGACGGGATAGGCGATCTTGAAGTCGTCGACCGCCTTTCTGACGTTGTCGATCTTCTTCTCAAAAGCAAATTCCGGGGCATGCACGCCGATCACCACCAGGCCCTGCTCCTTATATTTCTCGGCCCAGGCACGGACAAATGGCGTGGTGCGGATGCAGTTGATGCAGGAGTAGGTCCAAAAATCGACAAGCACGATCTTGCCGCGCAATTGTTCTGTCGTAAGCGGCGGCGAGTTCAGCCATTCGACGGCGCCGTCCAGGGAAGGCGCTGGGCCCTCGACGGGCAGGTCGCTCCGGAACGGCCGCTTCGTATCGGCGGCTGCGATCGTCCGGTCATTGCTGGCGGCCTTGGATGGCGCATCGGCGGTGGACTTTGCATGCAGGCGGTCGAGCACGGCCTGTTCGAAGGAGGTGGTGCTGGCATAGGAAAGCTGAGCCAGCAGGCCGGTATCCAAGCCGAGCGCAATGGCGGCGACGCCGGCCAGCACGGCCGCGCCCAGAACCTGGCGGATCCGCTCGCCGACGCCGAGCGACCGTTTCATGCCGGCAAAGATCTTTCCGCCGGCAGTAAGGGCGATTGCAAGCGAGGTCGCCGCGCCAGCAGCATAGGCGAGCAGCAGGAACGTCGTCTCAAGATTGGCGCCTTGCAGCGCAGCGCCCGTGAGCACGATGCCGAGGATCGGCCCTGCACAAGGCGCCCAAAGCAGGCCGGTCGCAACACCGAGCACGAGCGAGCTTGCCGCAGTCCGTGCGGAACCCGACTTACCCGAGGCGTTCAGCAGCCTGTTGCCGAAGTCGACCACCGGCTGGGTGACGATGCTCGCCACATGCGGCGAAAGAAGGCTGACGCCAAAGATGGCAAGCACCACGATTGCGGCGAGGCGGCCGTATTCATTGGCGTGGATTGCCCAACTGCCGCCGACCGCGGCAAGTGTCGCAACAAGCGAGAAGGTGGCGGCCATGCCGATCAGCATCGGCACCGTGCTGCGGACGAAAGGTTGCCCAGCGCGGGCGAAGACGAATGGAAGGACAGGGAGGATGCACGGGCTGAGAATGGTCAGCGCTCCCCCGAGATAGGCAATGATAAGAAGCGTCATCATCGTTTCCTTTGAAACCGAAATGTCGGGCTCTGGACGGCGATGCGGCTCGACCAGCAACGGGGCTAATCTGGCGGGTGCGACGTATCCAGGATGTGTCCGGTTTAAGGGGAATTGTACCGAAGTGTAGAAATCGGCCCGGTGCTACAGTGCGACACAAATTGCCGGCGGAGCTTGCCGTCCTGGTGTGCCGGCTGCAGGTGAATTGTATCGGAATGTATCCGGAGGGCTTGATGCTACATCCGCATGCAATAGGACGCGATGCGCGAAACATCGGGGATACATGCCGGCCGTTTTCTGCCGCCATCAAACTCAAATCGGAGAAAGCCAATGTCCAGTGAGATCAATCACCATCGCCGTCGTTTCTTTGGCATGGCCGCCCTGACGGTGGCAGCGGTCGAATTTGGCCTCAGCAGGACCGCTGGCGCTCAGTCGCGCCAGGTTCCCGTGGCGGCACTGCCTGCCGTCAAGGCCGGCACGCATATCTCTTTCGAGACATTGAAGCAGGTCAGGACCGGAATGCTTGATATCGGCTATGCCGAGGCTGGCCCGGCAGATGGCCCTGTCGCCCTGCTGCTGCATGGCTGGCCTTATGACATCTTTAGTTTCGTGGATGTTGCGCCACTACTGGCATCGGCCGGCTATCGCGTACTTATGCCATACCTGCGCGGTTACGGAAGCACACAGTTCCTCTCCAAGGATACGCCGCGCAACGGCCAGCAGGCTGCAATCGCCGCCGACATGATCGCCTTCATGGATGCGCTCAAGATCGAACGCGCCGTCATCGCCGGCTACGACTGGGGCGCCCGCACGGCAAATATCATGGCGGCCCTCTGGCCGGAACGCTGCAAGGCAATGGTCTCCGTCAGCGGTTATCTGATCGGCAGCCAGGAAGCGAACAAAAAGCCGTTGTCCCCGCAGGCCGAACTTTCCTGGTGGTATCAGTTCTATTTCGCCACTGAACGCGGCCGCGCCGGCTACGAGGCCAACAGGCATGACTTTGCAAAACTGATCTGGAAGCTCGCCTCGCCGCAGTGGCGTTTCGACGACGCGACGTTCGACCGCTCGGCTCAGGCCTTCGAAAATCCGGACCATGTTGCGATCACGATCCACAATTATCGCTGGAGGTTGGGACTTGCCGAGGGTGAGGCCAAATATGACGAACTGGAAAAGAAGCTCGCCGCCTTTCCGGTCATCACCGTGCCGACGATCACCCTGGAAAGCGATGCCAATGGAGCGCCGCATCCCGAACCGGCCGCTTACGCGAAGAAGTTCTCCGGCAAGTATGAACATCGTACCATTACCGGCGGCATCGGTCACAACCTGCCGCAGGAGGCGCCGCAGGCTTTCGCGCAGGCCATCCTGGATGTCGATCGCTTCTGAAGCCCGCTTGGCTGCCGTCAGAGCATTTCCACACTTCGCGGCAGCCCGATCAGTGTTTAAGAAAAGCAGTGGGCTACGATCTCGCCCGGAGCTGATAAAGGATTTGAGGGTCCGAAGATGGAGCATGTCGACCATATCCTGATCGTCGATGACGACCGCGAGATCCGTGAACTGGTGTCGAGCTATCTTAAGAAGAACGGCCTTCGCGCGACGGCCGCCGCGGACGGTCGCCAGATGCGCAGTTTCCTCGATGCCAATGCGGTCGACTTGATTGTGCTGGACGTGATGATGCCGGGCGATGACGGGCTCGTATTGTGCAGGGAGTTGCGGGTCGGCAAGCACAAGGCGACGCCGATCCTGATGCTGACGGCCCGCAGCGACGAAATGGACCGGATCATCGGGCTTGAAATGGGCGCCGACGACTATTTGCCTAAGCCGTTTGCCGCACGCGAACTTCTGGCCCGCATCAAGGCGGTGCTGCGGCGCACCCGCATGCTGCCGCCGAACCTGCAGATCAGCGAGGCAGGCCAATTATTGGCGTTCGGCGAATGGCGGCTCGACACGGTCGGCCGGCATCTCCTTGACAGGGAGGGAACGGAGATTGCGCTGAGCGGCGCCGAATACCGGCTGCTGCGCGTCTTTATCGACCACCCGCAGCGCGTCCTCAGCCGGGACCAACTCCTGAACCTCACCCAGGGCCGTGATGCCGACCTGTTTGACCGCTCGATCGACCTCCTGGTGAGCCGCTTGCGCCAGCGGCTCGGCGACGCCGCGCGTGAGCCGGTCTATATTAAGACGGTGCGCAGCGAAGGGTATGTCTTTGCGGTTCCGATCGAGATCGCGGAGCCCAAGCTATGAAGGCGGACGGCATGTCTCGTCCCGGCGGGTGGCCAAGCACGCTCCGCGCCCGGCTTTTTCTCATCCTGTTTACCGGTCTTACGATCGCCTACGGCCTTTCCTTTAGCGTGCTCTTCCTCGAGCGTTACATGTCGGCGAAGGCCGTCATGCTCGGTACGCTCGAAAGTGACATTGCGACCTCGATCGCGATCCTCGACCGTCTGCCGGCAAATGAAAGGGCTGACTGGCTGGATCGCCTGAGCCGCGGCAATTACCGTGTCGTGCTCGGGCCGGGCCTTCCCGGAGTGCCGGACATGTCCGGGCGGGCAGCCGAGATCGCCGGCAGGATCGAGGAGGCAGTCGGGCACCGGCTTCCGCTGCGCATCGAATCCATTCCCGGCGACGCCAAAAGGCTGCAGGGCCATCTAACGCTTTCCGACGGCTCGCCACTCACCATCGACGTCACGCCGACCGGCGTCATGCCGATCGCCGAATGGCTGCCCTATGTGCTCGCCGTCCAGATGGCGCTTCTGGTGCTCTGCACCTGGCTTGCGGTTCGCCAGGCGATCCGGCCGCTGGGCGACCTCGCTGCCGCTGCTGATGCCCTCGACCCGAACAAGAAAGCCTCGCCGCTCAGTGAAACGGGGCCGCGCGAAGTCGCCCATGCCGCGCGGGCATTCAATGCCATGCGCGACCGCATTGCCCATTACCTCGAAGAGCGGGTACAGATCCTCGCGGCGATCTCCCACGATCTGCAGACACCGATCACTCGCATGCGGCTGCGCGCCGACATGGCGGACGACTCGCCCGAAAAGGATAAGCTCCTCCATGATCTTGGCGAGATAGAACGGCTCGTGGAGGACGGCATAGCCTATGCGCGCAGTTCGCATGGCAATGGTGAGAAGACCTCCCGTATTGAGCTTGCGTCGTTCATCGACAGCATTGCGTACGACTATCAGGATACCGGAAAGTCCGTGACCGTCACCGGCCCCGTCCAAGGCACGGCCACGACGAAGCCTCATGCGTTACGCCGCATCCTGTCGAACTTCATAGACAATGCGCTGAAATTCGCCGGTGCCGCCGAAATCAGCGTGGAGCGAAAAGGCGAGCGCAATATCATCATCACGGTGCTGGATCGCGGACCCGGCATTCCGGAAGAGATGCTCGAAGCTGCGATGCAGCCTTTTTTCCGCCTTGAGCAATCCCGCAACCGCGAGACCGGCGGAACTGGTCTGGGCCTTGCCATCGCCCAGCAGCTTGCCGCGACGATCGGCGGCTCGGTCAGGCTCTACAATCGCGCCGGAGGTGGACTGGCGGCCGAGGTCAGCATCGGCTAACTCCAGGAATTTCGGACGTTTTTGGAAAAAAGTCCGTCCGTCCGCGGCTGCGCTTTGTTACACTTTCGCCGATTTCGGAAACATGCCGGACACGTCAATCCGTCAAACGACTCGCCGCGAGTGCAAGAAATGGTTCTGCAGGAATAGGTGCGTCTTCTCCGTCGTCGCGAAAATCCCGGATTAAAATCGCTTTTCTGCGACCGATTTTTGCAACGACCAATCTCGTTGTCACGATATACTGTCTTCGTTCGTCAAGTTGGCCCTTTTCGCGGCTTCGGGCCGACAGGGCCGAGTTAAAGGCAACTCAAAAGCCGCGTTAGCTGGGCCGGCGTTATCGGTGCTCACGGCCGTCTCAATCCGTCGTCTCTGATAGACTACGATAAGCCTCCACTTGCAACAGAACTATTGGACCCTCTGCCCCGTAAAGCGATCTCGTCCGTGCCAAAACTCGCAAACTGGACACCATTCGCCTTCGTAATCGATCCCCTGTTGGTGAGGGCACCCAATGATGCCATCGGTCATCACGACGGATCGCGCCTGATGTTCCTCGATAAATTCGAGTATCTCACGGGCAATGCCGGGGTCGGCGCGGACATCGCCACGTTCCACTTTCCAGTCGCGCAACTCTTCCACCGCTGCATTCTCGGATGGGACGATGCCAACAGCGACCTTTGTCGCTTGGCTCAGGTTCGGACCGTAGAAGGCGATCGTCGCAATTGGCCATCCCCGCAATCCCTTCCGGGCTTTCTTACTCAGGCGCTTGAGAAACCGATCTTCCAACATGTTGCGCTTTCGACGCACCCCCTCACTCTTGATGCACAGCTGCTAACCGTGGGCTAACGTGTCGACTTTAGGCGTTAGTTTAATTCCGAGAGCCCGCAGGACCTTAATAATCGCCCGCGCGATCACCCGCTCGGCTATGGATCTGCGTGATGTCATTCTGTCCGGCTCCGATTTCGAATTACGAGCATGGCTCGCGCGATAGCAATCGGTGAAGATTCGTGCCACTTGAAATCGGCCCAATGCAGGTCTCATTTAGAGCTCACTTCCCGTTTTGACAGCCTCTTGCTTGACCTCCGGTTGGAGCGTTCGATGCTGTCCGGGTTGAAAGGGCGCTCCCCGAAAGGGTCGAGCGCCCTTTTTGTCTCGATTGTGCTGACGTATTAAAAAAGGAGCCCGAGACGGCGATCGACTCAGGCCGCCGAGCGGTGTTTTTTAACGCGAGCTCTCGGCGTTCTTTGTTTCGATGCTGGTTCGGCGTCATCGTCAAATAAGGACGACAAGATCACCGGTTCCCGGTCCGGAAACCGGGCGACGAGTTCCAACGTGCCGCCCATGGCTCCTACATAGCCGCGCAAGGTCGACAACAGCAGATCGCTTCGCTTCTCCAGCCGCGAGATATTCTCCTGTTTTACGCCAAGCGTTTCAGCCATGCGAACCTGGGTCAAGTCTCGAGCTTTCCGGAGGTCCTGAAGTGTGCGGTATTCCTCTAGGCGCTCGTTGCCGAGGCGTTCGAGACGCTCGCGGCGCTCCGCGGGGAGGTTCTGAAGAACCTCATCCAATGTTCTAGCCATTCTTTTTCTCCTTCATTGCCTCGAGATGCTGCGTAAATCTCTTGTCGGCTTTCGCAATGATCACTTTGTAGAACCGCGCCTGGCTGACGCCGGACTTGTCGCCGGCGACTAGAAGTATGGCGCGACGCTTGGGGTCGAAAGCGTAGGCAAGGCGCCACACCCCATCCGCCGCCTTGAACCGCAACTCCTTCATATTCGCATGGGCAGAGCCCTTGAGCGTGTCGGCATAGGGTCGTCCGAGCTGTGGACCGTAGGCCTTCAAGAGCGGCAATGCCACGAAGATCTGGTCCTGCACCTCTTCTGGCAACGCGGCAAACTCCGGGTCGAATTCGTCGTGGAGCTGAACTCTCCAATCCTCAGTCATATATGATCTCGAAGTTATATGCTGTCAAGGTTCTAAGGTGTGTGCTGCGGTTTCAGTTCCTGCGTTTGTCGTAGATCAACGCCCGATCGATATGGCTGGGGTTGTAAACCAGGAGGGATGAGGAGGGAAAGAAGAGAAGTTGTTCGCATTCCGAGACTCCGGCTGACGCTGGCACTCAATCGCGACCGTCGCGACATCAGGCCTGCGACCCTCGCAAGGCGATGCGCCTCGCTTGCCCGCACATTCCGGTAGCATTGATCGTATTTATCTTAGGCTGGAGATGTCTCAAGGATGGAAATGGGTCCCCGGGTCTGAATCACCCGTTCAAGCCGTAGCCCCGCGGCGTCGAACAGGCTTGCATACTGTGCCTCCGTCCTCTCCAGGCCGCCGGTGATGGCGAGCATGACCACGTCGATTCCTTTGATCTGGTTCGGTTCGTCACCCGGTGGCACGAGCGTCTCGGCCACAAGCACCTTTGCGTCCGGTAGCATAGCCTTGCGGCAATTTCGCAGGATGGCCGCGGCACGCTCATTGTGCCAATCGTGAACGACCTTCTTGATGACGTAGACGTCACCACTGGGGACGCTCTCAAAGAAGTCACCTGCGATAAATTCGGTGCGCGGCAGATTGCCTCCGGCACCCTGCTGTGCTGCCGCGACGCCCGAAGGCAGATCGAAAAGCACGCCGCTCAGATGGGGGTTACGGGCCAGGATCGCCGAGAGAAGCTGGCCATGTCCGCCGCCAACGTCGACGATCCGCGTGAACGGGCTGAAATCATAAGCTTCGGCCACGGCCTCGTTGCTGCCTTGGCTCAAGGCGACCATGGCACGCTGAAACAAGGCAGCCTGCTCTGGGTGCTCTGACAGCCAGTCAAACCTTGGGCTCCCGAACACCTTGTCGAAAGCTGGCTCTCCTGTGCGAACAGAATACAGCAGTTGCTCGAAGGCAAGATAAGCCTCGCTGTTGATCATACGGACGAAGTCACCGGGACCCGGGCGATCAGAGCGCAGCGCGGCGCCAAGCTCCGTCAACTCGAAATGACGAGGCAATACTTCCGTGAAGACCCCTTCAGGCGCGAGAAGTCGCATTACACGATAAAGCGCGTCAGCATCTGCCTGAGTGGCAGCCGCTAACTCATCCACCGACTGCTCGCGGGCGGCCAGGAGATCGGGGACGCGGAGTTCGATAATGACGCGCAGCGCCTGTGACACGGCGAACCCGAATCCTAACCTCATGATCTGTTGCAAGGGGCTGGGCATGGCATTTTCCTCGACTGTCTGCGGACAGCTTAGCAGAACGGAGCGAGCGCAACACTTCCCCAAATTGGAGGATCACCGAGGTGGCTGTCGAAAGCCTCGGTTTGCTCCGGCGCTATCACGATAGCTCCGGAAGATAGTGCAATCCGGTCTTCGGTTAGAAACTCACCGTCGACGGCAATCCACCTTCTGCGACATTCTTGACGAAGCCCACTCCAGTTCTCTTTCGAATTTGACACCTGATGCCAAAGAGCAGCGGGACCAAAAGATACACGTCGAGAGGTTCTCGTGACGAAGACGCTATAATCAACACGATCGACCAAACAGGACACTTGACGCATAACCTAACCACTAAACCCCGTCGACCAATGGCGTGCCATCGAGCGCCTGGTGGCGCTCGGCTGGACAGAGGAATCGGTCGCAGCCGCCTTGGCTCTTTCGGTTCGCCAGATCCGTCGGCTGCGTTTGCTCGCCAACGTCTTTCCCGCCATGCTCGAAGATATGGCACGCGGCGACTTGCCGTCCGAGCAGCAGCTTCGCACCATTGCGGCGGCGAGCTACAACGAGCAGGCCGAAGTCTGGAAAAAGTACAAGCCGAAGAAGCAGTAACAGGCCTCGTGGTGGGAGGTCGCGAGAGCGCTCACCAAGATCCGCATGCTTGCCAAGGACGCGAGTTTCGGCGACGATCTCCGCCAGGCCTATGGCATCGTTTGGCAGGAGGACCTCTTCACGCCGGCGAGGATACGGACGTCGAAGCGTTCCTCGGCGTTTCCGGAGAGAAGATCCTATGCAATGGGCTTATTTTTCGACCGTTGATGAGGCAAAGAATTTCGCGTTCAATCAGTATGGGCAAGGGGTCTGGTCATGCATAATGACCGATGACGACGGCATTTTCGGGATCGGCGCATGAACGCGCTACTTCTGGTTTGGCAATCTAGGGTGATTGAGCTTGCAGAATGATGATTTGGAAAACATCCAGCACGGCCACGTGTTCCGTGCCAAGCAATGGATTTATCGGCTTATAAAATATCTGTTAGTGCGGCCTGAGCCTGTATTTGATCCCACACTGACCGGCAAGATTGTCGCGGTCGTCGGATCGGCGCCACAGGCGAACATGCCCGCCAACATGGATGACACGTATCGAATCGTGACGATCAATGGTTCTCAACATACGGTGGAATCATGGGGCGTCGCCAAGCCACACATAACGATCATGCAGTACAACCAGATTGAAGGGCTTAATACAAATGCTCGCGAAGTCCGCCGGATTTTGAGGGGAAGGGAGACTGGAACTCTTTATCTTATGCTTTGGCGCCATGGCCGGCGCCAACTCGAGCAGGGTCTGCGAGCATTTGATTACCGGTGCGACAATCTTGAGATTATCGACCGTTATAGGCGAGTTTCACTAGTTCGGAAGGTGAGTGGAGTTCTTAATTTCGAGCTCGACGCCTCGACGAAATACTCGAACGGCATTATCGCGGCTTTACTCGCTCTCAATAGCAATGCGTCTGCCGTGATTTTGTCGGGCATTGATCCATCATCAGCGGGACACGCGTATAATCATGTTGGACTGGCACGAAAACATTCAGAGCCGGATATGAACATGATCCGGCGATTGATTAAGTTGGGGATGCCGATTTTCACGGCTGATCCGAATGTATCTGAGGCCACCGGTCTACCCCTGTGGCAACCGGTGCCGACGGCTACGCAGGTCTCTTGAAGACGGCCCTTCCGGGTGGAGCCGTCAGCGCAATCGCTCATGTTCGCTGCTGAACATGGAGCATTCGATCTCTTGTCGCAAACCACTCGTCGGCGTAATCATTATCCTTATACTCGTCGAAATACGGGCCGCCGTCCGTGAAATGCACAATTTTGGCATCATCTCTCTTGTCATATTCATTCACGAGATAATTCCATGTGACCGGCAGTTCACCGATCAGATCATCGCTTTCAAGCCATTTGAACTGATGTAACTGTAGGCCGGTCGCGGTATTCACGTACTCGGGACTTAACGCTTTGCACCGAGCATTGTTGAAGAGGATTAAGCTGGACCAGTTTTTCTTTTCGTATTTCGTTTGTGTTTGGCCCAGGAACTTCGTCTCTATTTTTGGCTGGTAGTCGTGCTTGACGCACATGGCTGAGAAGCGGTCATCTCTGAGTGCCCACAATTCAGCGATATCTGCTCTCGCGAGCATGTCGCAATCCATAAAGAGGCTCCACCCCTGAAAGGAGCTCAAGTATGGCGTTAGGAAGCGAGAGAACGAGAACTCAGTCGACTGCAGTGCGTTGCGCTCTCTCGTAAAGACCTTTCCGAGGTTTGGAAGATAGATCGCCGTTATACGAACCGGCACACTCGATCTCTCCAGAATGCTCTGCGACAGCACGTGGTGAGCGACGACTTCTTTCGAATCGAAACCGACATATATGTTGACGACTTCCGTCATGTGTTTTCCTCTCGTTCGGGACTCGTGGTTGTTTGGCAAGTCACGGAAAGTGAGCGGCTTATTTGTTGCGATCCAGGCTGCGCTGCTTTCGGGTTTTTGGTCGAATTCGTCGAAACGCAGAATTCAATGCTCTTTGCCATTTGGTAATCGACATCAAACTATCGATATGCCCGAGAGCGTCATCAAGCCGCGCTGCAAGTGTTTCATTTATCGCCGACTGAATTTCCGCTGCGCTCGCATCTTGAAATTGTTGGCTCAGAATTTCGAACCGCGTCGATGTCAATTGGCCGAAATTCGTAATGACCTCACGGTCGGCCAGAAGCCGTAGATAGGCTCTCTCGAACGTCCAGTCGTGCACGTCGAAGACCTTCCATCGCGGGCTTCGTCGCCCTGAGAAACCGGCCAAGACAATTTGGGATTTTATCTGGAGTTCTCTCATCCAGACGATCAACGCAAACCCGCTCGTCGGTATTTTGTTCGGCGGGTACTTGGTCGACATCAGGGGTTCAAGATCGGCGTGTAACACCTTGGCGCCGTTGAATTTTGAGGCGGGACTGAAGCGCTCGTCGGCTGCCGTCCGGATGTTGAGTATTCCTGCGAATTCACATTTCGAGAAATATCGCAAGACATCGTCGACCTCATGTCGGTGCACGATGTTTGCTCCCATCGATCCACTGCGGGCCACGAGCATCGAACGTCCGGCGAAACTCTCGTGCAGGACTTTGTAGGCTTTGTTGAAGAAGATAAACAAGGTGTCGTCCGGCACATGCGAGCGGATCGAACGGGGGTCGAGGACGTCACTATTTGCGACCAAAACGATGTGCTGATGCTTCTCGAAGAAGTCCCGCCAGGCTTCGTTGCTTTGGGTGTTATACAGGTCTGGAAAGCTGTCAGGCATCGGGCAAACGTCGTTGATCGCCAAAATATGCCTTAACTTTTCCTGCGCGGTAAACGCCGCCGAGGTATCCACCCAAGGAAAGAAGCAGATCGGCGATTTTCCGTTGCACGCGGCGTTCCTTCACAAATTCTGCCCAAGATGTTTGGAGTAGCATCTGACGATATTCGTGGGCGTAGGGAGTGTGCATCCATCGGATCGAGGATTGCCAAGGCTTTCGGCGTCCGGTGAAATGAACGATCACCGGGTCGCGCACGAATGGCATGATGCCTGTCTGCACGTTCCACCGAGGGTTTAATGGTTCCCATGCTCCCTGAAAAGCAATGTTAAGTACATCCTGATCGTTCGCGTCGTAACGTGCTCCGGACTGCAGTAGTTCGCGTGCCATCTTGAAGAGCCCCGTGGTACGAACGGCCTTACTGTCAAGGAGAATAACCCCGGCGTTGAAGTATCGTGGTCCATGTCTGAGACCAAGCTTCAACTCTCTTTTTTTGGCCTTGTCAGGAAAAGCAGTGACGTAATCGTCGACGGCGCCAATTACATTGCCGTGAAGATCCGACTGAAATATTGCGTCGATAGGATCGACCACTAATACGTCCGCGTCGATGTACAGGACGCGATCGATGGATTCATCAATGATTTCATCGATATAGAGACGTGCAAGGGTCGCTTTCGTCCAACGCCCGCTTGCCTCAGGAAGGTCCGTCGGCAAGGTGAAATCGACGATTGTGATGCTGCTGCCATGTCTTGCGTTGAATGCCGCAACTGAGGCTTTATGTTCTGGCGAAAGATCGATCCCCACAATCACCTGCCCCATATCGCGATCGCGCGAGTGCCGTGCGACTGACAGAAGCGCGCAACAAGCAGCAGGCAGCATGTACTTGTCCGTGAATGTATAAACGGCGGTCCTACCCATTCACACGTCTCATTGCCGGTTCAAATCTCAAAGTTTGCGTCGTTGATCAGAGCGAGCGCGCACGTTTGCGAAGATGCAGCATAGTCTAATGCAACCGCCTCGAACAATACCAAAAAGCAATCTGGTTTTTTCGAGAGACGGCAAAATAAAAATTCCGATAGGAGTTTTTCAACCAATGGCCGCATTTTCTGGACTGGCAGAGCTGCCGGCTGCGCTCAAGGTCGATGAATCTGGCGCCAGGCTGAGCGGCGATTGACATGATCACTCACAATCGCGAGTCTCTTTAACTGAAACCGTAACTCTGCGAATCTGAACAGAAATGACGCGGCACCATTTTGTAACGGAACAGCGCCTTCTAGAACTAAAGCGGCGGCACACCGCCTGGCTCGACAAGCTCGGAATTCGGCACAGGCCGTGGCTGATTTTTGGGTCCGCCCCGAATCCAACGATTACCAACGATTTCATAGAACTCTGTGCACGTGTGGACGTCAACAATTCCGGCCGCACAGCTGAAATGTTTGGTTTCGGCCGGGCCGACCTGACAATTCGCAAGCGACGGAAGTCCTGGCTGGAGCACCCAAGGCTTAATACCCGCGGTTTAGTCTGGTTTCACACCGCACCGACGGCGATCATGCGGCTTCAACTGTTGTTAAAGCCGCATGTCCGTGTCGGCACCCTGCAGAAACTTACAAAGGACGAACGCAACGCGATTATGAACGAGATTGTCGGGCCGATCCCTGAAGGCATCGGCAAAATAGGGAAGGCTACAAATGGTGTGGCGGCCATCTGTTATGGCCTTTTTCTGGGCGCTCCCAGCATTGTCGTGTCAGGAATGTCCGTTACAAAAATGGGGCATTCGTACAATGAGGTCGGAAAAACGCGCAAGCAGATTGACGAGGATATTTACGCGCTGACGAAACTCAGCGCGTATCCGAACCTTTTTACGACGGAGGCGGAGCTTTCGGAGATTACAGGGATGACGCTCATTCAGAACGCGACCGAACTTTCAGCGCCACGCTAGGGCGCGCCCATCTTAATCGGGGTCATATGTAGCTTCTACGAAGTAGCCGGCACATTCCTGTGGTTTGAAGAGCGTAATGATTTGCCGACATTATCTCCACAAGGCTTCGACGGAGCGCGCGGCGCGAGTGAACATGCCGATCTCGTTGGAAATTATTCTACTCGCGATTCAGATAACGATGCCGAACGGCCTTCATGTACTGAGAGTCGGCATACGCGCCAACGCGCCAAAATCAACCCCTTGCTCGAACGAGAGCGGTATGCGCACCTGATCGCCTGTACCGAATAAAGCTTGAATCAGATACCGCTAAGGTCTGAATTTACTCGCAGCAATATTGACGTCATTGATTCTGATGTTCCAGTGATTGCAAGGGAGCGTGTTATGGCGCTTATCAATACCGAATATTGCGAAGCCTCAGCGGTCAAAAATGCCATATCCTTCGGCATGATGGCGGCACACGATTCGTCAGCATACGCCATGAGACACAAATCCGAGGAAGTGTTACGGCTAAAGGCCGAAGGTAAGTCAACAGATTGTATCGCCCGAGAGGCAGGCGTTAGTCGACCGACCGTGACCAGAATTTTACGCTACGTCGAACGAGCATCGGCGGGGTAGGGGCGGCGGCAAAGGAATTGCCCATGACCGCACCGATTTCGGCCGCTCTCCACACGATGTTGCGAATGCACAACTTCAAGTTCCTGCCTGACGCACGAGAGTGATCATCTCAGTGAGGACAATCCGTTGTGCCCACGCCGCCGCCGAGCGTGCAGGCATTCCGTCTGCAGAAGCCGTCGGCACAGGGCTGCGAAGATCATCGCTTAATCCGAACTTTACCCGATTGATTTAGCTGCAGGGGGCGAGATTGCTGGATTTGGCGTCACTTTGGGCGCGTCTCTGTAGTCATGTAAATATTGATATTGCGGGTTGACAAGAGGCTGGGTCAGCCGCAATTCGCCCCCCGCCGTACTCTTGCGCGAGAAAAAAAGTTCTCGGATCCTGCCTGCCTCGCGCACCTCCTCGTCGTCCAGGCGAGATCCTGACAGAAGACGCGCCGCAATATCGAGCGCAATGGCTTCAGGGCTGGTCGGTGACCGTCAATGGGTAACAGTATTGACCATTGCCAAGCTTGAACTCGCCCTTGAAGTCGGCACACCACAGATCGTTCGGCAGCAAGGCCGGCGACAAGGCTGTCCCTTCGGCTCGATGGCGTTGTCGTTTGCGCATGGGCGACCAGGCCGTGCCGATCGAGAATGGCATGCACCGTGCTTTTGGCGGGTACGCGCACATCGCCGGCCAAGCGCTTCACCAGTAGTTCTCGGATCTTCCTGGCACCCCAATGCGGCTTCTCCTTCTTGCACCGCACGATCATCGCCTCGACCGGCTCAGGCAACTGGTTGGCATAACGCACCGGCCGGCGCGACCGGTCCGTCAACGCCTCCACGCCGTCATCCTTATAGCGATTGAAGATCTTGTAGTCGGCCTTGCGCGAGATGCCGAATGCACGGCACACCTCGCTCATGCCTTCACCCTCCAGAAGGCGGGCGACAAATCGAAGACGTTCCTCCATCACCGAAGTCTCTCTCCACGGCATGTACACCTCCCAGTCCAAAAACCGAAAAGTGTTACCCATGTCTTCTCTATTCGGCGTGTTGGCGTCAAGCACTTACGAGCGTCTCCACCTCTTTGGGGCATGACATCTTCCGCAGGTCCTCGCTTCTCTTCGGGATCGGCGTTTCGCCCTCCCAGCATGGGGTTAGGAGAATGGGGCGGTTCAATCTCCGGGACGTGATTACCGCGTGATGCGATCGGCACAGACATAGGTTCGAACTTGCCTCATCCATCGTCCTGCGAAGGACGTCCTTCCGCCAACTGGCGGAACTATGTGTCTTTCTCCTTCTGACCTCTTGTCAGCTCGCTGATGTCATGGCTTCCCGCGTCCAGCGGAATTCAGTGCCGTCGAGCCACATGCGATGCATGACGACCGCTAGGCGACGAGCGAGTGCGACTTTCGCTTTCGCCATGCCGCGCCGCTTGGCGATCTTCATCGCCCAAGCCTTCAGCCACGACCATTTCCCCACGCGCGTCAGCAGCAGCTGGGCAGCCTCATAGAGCAAAGTGCGCATCGTGCCGTCCCCGCATAGCGATATGCAGCCGACGCGCTTGCTTTCCCCGGACTCGTGGAGCTTCGGCGTTAGTCCCAGGATCGATCCCACCGCCTTGGAGTTTCTGAAGCGCTGCGGAATGTCTATTGTCGCGGTATAGGCGAGCGCCACCACGGGGCCGACACCCGGGATCGTCATCAGGCGCCGGCAGGTGGCATCATCCTTCACCACCGCAAGGGCTTGTCTGTGCAGGCGCGCAAATTCGGTACGCAGCTTCCCTCGGGCGGCAAGCAATGGCTCCATGATCGCCGCGAGGTCGGGCATGCCTTCGGTGAGCTCCCGAATGCGCTCTTCGAACTTTGCCGTTCCCACGGCGCCAACCTTCAGCCCGAAATTGCGCAGAAGGCCGCGGATGTCGTTCTCGATGGCGATCGCCTTTTCCTGCAGCAGCTTGCGGGCCGCTAAGAGCGCCCGCCGCTTCTGGCTCGTCAGCGTCTTCACATGCACTGGGCGATACAGATTGACGCGCATCATTTGCGCGATGCCGCGCGCATCGTTGCGATCCGTCTTGTTGGGCTGCGCCTTCAGGAAGGCCTTCACATGGCGCGTCTCGATACAGATGACCGGCAATCCCGCCCTGGCCAGCCCTTCGAATAACCACTGCGACAAAGGTCCGGCTTCAAGCCCGACCCGCTCGACGTTCCAGGTCGGGTCCTTCAGCACCGCAATGAGATCGTCAGGGTGGCTGACAACCTTCACCTCACGACAGATCTTGCCGGATTCGTCGATAATGCAAACGGCAGTCTCTTTTACCGAGACATCGAGGCCAATAAAGTGCTTCATGCTGCGCTTCCTTTCCTGATGCTTGTGGCTGTTTGAACAGACCACGTTCTATCATCAGCTCGAAGCGCAGCACCTCCCTGCATCACCGTAGAAGATGGGGCGAAAGCCGAATACCCCATCTCCGGTACAAATAGTCACCTATCTCGCAGGTCGGGCAATCAATGCGGATTGCTCCACCAGTTTCCTCTAGCCGCAACAGTCTGAACCGGATGATATGTAGCCTTCTTGAAAAATGCCGTAATATTTTGATATCAAAGTCATCGTTTCTAGCGGGATGATATCAATGCCGGCTGTCACTATTCGTAATCTTTCGGATGAAACGCATCGCGCCCTGCGCGTGCGAGCGGCTCATCACGGCCGCAGTACCGAGGCCGAAATCCGAGACATTATTGAGGCCGCCGTTCGTCCATCTGAACGTGTGAAACTTGGCTCTTTACTCGCGGCCATAGGTCGGGACGCGGAGCTATCCAATGACGATGTCGAAGCCCTGCAGCAAAATCGCGATAAGGCGCCGGCCGAGAGCCGATGACGTTCGAATGATCTTGTTGGATACCAACGTGATATCGGAGCCATGGAAACCGGCTCCCAACGGGGGCAGCGGTAGCATGGCTGGATGGCCAAGCCATCGAGACGTTGTTCCTTTCCGCGATAACAATTGCCGAACTTCGCTTCGGGATCGCCGCCCAGCCTTCAGGCAAACGGCAAACTGTCCTTCGATCGCCTGGAGGGCGAAGTGCTTCCTCACTTCGCAGAACGCGTCCTACCCTTTGATTTAGCTACCTCCCAATTCTACTCGGAACTCATGGCGCGCTCGCGTGTCCAGGAAGGCGGTCGGCAAGGCGGATGGATATATTGCAGCCACAGCAGCGGCGAATGGCCTCGCGGTCGCAACGGGCGACACAGGCCCCTTCGAGGCCGCCGGGTCGAAGGTGATCAATCCATGGTCCCAACAAAGGTGATATTCAGCTAAGTGTCCTTGAGTCCGATTTCCACCGAGACCGCCGAAGAGGAAATGCCCGAAAACCGTTCGGAAGTCCTACTCAACGCCGCGGAGGATTCAGCGTTGGAAGAGACTTCGCATGAGCGGCCGCTTCGCCGGAGTAAGGGAAATCCTCACCAAGCTGGCGGTCGCCGTCATAAACTTTGAAGGTCGGTTCCTCCGCTTAATGCACGCGACATTCCTAACTCCCTGGTTGGAAGGCAGGGAATCACGGCAAACAGCGACCGTCATCTCAATTCCGATGCCGTGTTCAACGGACGCGCTCTAGTTTGCGGCCCTCTTAATGGCCGACACAAACCGATTTTTTGGCAATTGCCAGGATGAACCATGAGGGCCTTTCAAGAGTGCTTAGCAACCCTTGACCGTATGACTTCCGCGATGCGCAACGCTTCGTTTATCGGCTGGTAAGAGTATGATTCGAGACCGCCATCGAACCTGCGGGTGAGCTTGCGTGTTTCTTGTAGATCCCGGTGGAAGCGGTCGAATTTTATCAGGCGTTCGCCTGGCACCTCTGTCAACTCCAGGGAATAGACAGGCCGGCCTGTGAGCAAGGCTTCACAAGGCATTGTGATGGAATCTTTGGCGATTAGAAACGCGTCTGCAGCAGCGACATAATCAAGATACGGGTTAGGCTCCCGCCTATCCCAGACGGTAACCAACGGAGACGACAGAGCCATGAGCGCATCAAAGGTCCGTCTATCGGATCGCCTGGACGTCGAGACTAGAACGCGCCAATCCTTGCTCGTCAGGCTGTCGATTGCGTTTTTGATGTTATCGACCGACTTCTGGTCATAGATATAGGCGCCGTTGTCGCCGCCGACGAAGACAGAAGCCAACTGACGGTCGTCGGGACTAAAAAGACTTCTTGCCGCACGGCGGCGTTTTGATACCTCGTTCAATCTGAGCCTGTGAGGCACGCCGATCATCCTCTCGTAGTTCGGCCGTGCCTCTAGCTCCCTCGTCCAGTCGTGATTGGAAACAAAGACAAGATCATAGCCCTCAATCTCTGGCCGTTGCAGATGAACTGTGAAGGGCTCGCCGCTAAATGTCCTTTTCATCTTCAGAACCATCTTCTCTGGCCGGTAGCCACAGGAAATGATGATGTCTGGACGGCTTTCTTTGCGGGAAAACAGCGCGGGAGCAAAGGCCTTCCTTATCCCATGGACCGGCACAAATGGCTTCACAACCGGCTCCTTCCGGCTGAGGTTTCGCGCGACCCCGACGCACTGCGACATCGTGCCGATTTTTTCCTCGCTCACGCACCACGTCAGAAGATCGATATCCGCGTGATCGGAACCTCCATTGCCCATCAAATCGATCCCGGATTCCTGCGCATTGGCCGGTCTTGGCAGACGCTCGCATTGTCTTTTGATTTTCACGTGTTATCAAAGTCCTGTCCCGAAGTCCAAGGGAGGATCTTATTGATCGCTGGTGTTCCCTACAGGAGCGATTTGGACGGCCTTCGAGCCCTTAGCGTCCTGCTGGTCGTTTTCTACCACGCTGGTATTCAAGCCGTCGCTGGCGGCTATGTCGGCGTGGACGCTTTTTTCGTGCTGTCGGGCTATTTCATGGCAATTATGATCCTGCGCGACCTCGCCAACGAGAGATTTTCAATCATCGACTTCTATGTCCGAAGGATCCGCCGGATCCTGCCGGCACTGTTTGTGATGATGGCCGTAGTCTCCGCCCTCGCAATCTGGCTTTTTATGCCAGACGATCTCGTTTATTTCGCCCGCAGCGCGCGGGCGACCGCACTTTTCTACTCCAATATCCAGTTCGCGCGCGAAAGTGGCTACTTTGATCTGGCCGCCAATACGAAACCTTTGCTTCACACCTGGTCGCTCTCCGTCGAGGAGCAGTTTTACCTGATTTTTCCCATTGGCCTGATGATCACCTATCGGATGAAGAAAAACGCGATCGTTCCAATTTTGGCGATTATCGCTGTGGCATCTTTGGCGGCAAGCCAACTGATGGTGCAACAAGATCAGACAAAAGCATTCTACCTTTTGCCGTTCCGTTTGTGGGAACTATTGCTCGGCGCGCTGATTGGTGCTCATAGGCCGTTGGTACGACCCGCCCTTGCCGAAATAATCCCTTGTCTCGGCACGGCTGGCCTTCTGGCTTGCGCGTTTCTCTATTCCGACGCCACCGCGTTTCCGGGACTTGCTGCGCTATTGCCGTGTCTCTCGGTGGCCGCCATCATCGCCTTCGGTGATCAATCAAAGATCACAAAAGTGCTGCTTGGCAATGCGCCCATGAAATTTGTGGGGAAGATTTCCTATTCAATCTACCTTTGGCACTGGCCGATCGTTGTTTTTCTCCCTTACTTTACGAGTGCGGCCTCGCCCGGAGCAGCCGTCGCACTGATTTTTACTTTATCGCTTTTTCTCGGCTGGATCTCGTGGCGCTTTGTTGAGGAGCCGTTCCGGTTTGGCGCGCTTGCAATCCGAAGACCACAACCTGCGTTTGTCGCTTTGGCGATCGGTGTCGCATCATTGGTCTCGGTCAACGTCTTAGTCATAAGGCTGAATGGACTACCTCAACGCCTCAAGGACGAAGCCGCCCGTCTCTACGCTGCAAAGGACGACGGCAGCCAGTTTATGGAGCCAGACTGTTTTGCGGATCCGGATGGAAACGGCCTCTCGATTGCAGATGTGCAAGACGGCAAAGTTTGCCCAATGGGAGCGGCGGTGACGAAGGCGAAGTTCATTCTATGGGGAGATTCTCACGCTGCCGCGATAGCCCCGGGCCTGGACCTTGCCGCGGGACGGGCAGGTATCGGTGGCGTCTTCGTAGCGAGCGCCGGATGTCCGCCTTTCGCCTCGGACGATCTGATAAGAGCTGATCGTGTAGGCCGCTGCGATAGCTTCAATGACGCCGTGCAATCGCTTATCGGCCAGAATCAGATAGGCGATGTCCTGCTTGCCGCATATTGGCGCAAATACATTTATAAAACCGATCTGACAAACCAGCGTGATTTCTTCGATGCGGCGGCTTCGGCGTCCGGCGATCATGCAGCTGTTGTCACGAAGCGGTTAGTCGAAAGCATCAGAAGGATGCAGGCAAATGGCGCGCGTGTCTGGCTTGTTATGGATGTGCCCGAGATGAGATATGCTGTGCCGCAAACCCTTGCGCGCTTATCGATGCAGGGGAACTCCGCCAAGCTTGAGATGCCGAGAAACGACGTGGATGCGCGCCAGGCAGCAGGGCGTCGCGTTGTGGGCGATGTGGCACTGGATATGAAAGTCGGCGTTGTCGATCCGTTGCCAGTCCTTTGTACTGAATTGTCGTGCAGCGCGACTTCAGGTGGCATCGTTCGTTATAAAGACGGAGATCATCTGTCGGCAACTGGCGCTAGATCGATTTCCTTTGTCTTTGACCCGGTCCTTTCCGGCATCCGCGTCCGGGGTCAAGTTTCGAACTCGCTGCCAACGAGTTCACGCTGGGATATCCGATGAAAACGGCAGTCCTTATAAACGACACCTCAACAAAATCGCACATCGGGTGCCGGATTGTGGTCGCCCAGATTCTGCGATTGGCTGCGAAGGCTGGGATAAAGGTGGTGGCAACTTGTTCCGTTCACGTGGATTGGCGCGGTCAAGGCGCGATCCTTGATGCGATGAAAGGAGCCGACCTTGTCATCGTCAATGGTGAAGGTACCCTACATCATGCCACGCCTCAGGCCCTCGCCTTGGCCGAGGTTGCCTCATATTGCCGCTCGTTGGGCATCCCGTCCGTTCTTATCAATTCGGTCTATGAGCAGAATAATGAGCAAATCGCGGAGCATTGCAGCCACTTCGCGATGCGATTTTTTAGAGAACCAAATAGTGCGATGAACGCACAAGCCGCCGGGTTAGAGTGTGCGGTCGTTCCTGACCTGACGCTGTCGTCGGACTTCTTGGAACCCTACAAGGGGGCGCTCCGGATTGGAAATATCATCGTTACCGATAACGCCAATCGCGAGTTCGGCCGCCCGACACTTGCCCACGCGATCGGGCAGAGGGGCATACAGTTCATGAGAATGGACGTATCGGACACAAAGAATCGCTTTGTCCCGTCGGATTTAGAGCCTTTGGTCGCGGTTCTGCCGGAAGGAGAGCGACGGACCACACAGCGCGTCTCAGTAATGACGCTTGTAGCGAGATCGGCTTTTCGGCCCCATATGTTCGCTCGAATGCGCATGAAAAAGCAGTTAGACCATCCACTGAGCGCGGAAGATCTGTTGCAGGCGATTAGTGGAGCTCGCGCTGTGGTAGCGGGTCGCTTCCATGCAGCATGTCTATCTTTGGTCGCCGGGACGCCCTTTGTGGCCATGCCATCCAACACCGCCAAAACGCAGGGAATGCTGCGAGCAGCCGGGCTTGAAAAATTCTACGTGCAGACGCCAAAAGAGGCGTTCGAGCGGATCTCAACTTGGGAGCAGGCCGACTTCGATTGCGGCCGATCTTATGTACTAAAGGCAAGAGTGGCTGCAGAGAACATGTTCGCCCAGCTTGCCTCACTTGCCAGCCGATGAGAGAACCGGCAGGTCAGTCTCCTGCGCATGCTCCAGATCAATCGCGGTGACTAACGCGGCGACGAGAAGCTCAGTGGTGACGGCTGAAATGGCCCGGAGAAGCTTCCGTTCCTTGGCCGCGCTTCACAGGGGCGGGTGCCTTGTATCAGTGCGGAGGCGAGAAATGTAATCACGGGCATGGAGGCGAGATTCAATACTTTGCACAATTGAATTGGAAATCGGAAAGCGTGAGAAGGCAGCATCGACCTGCGCTGTCAATCCAATGCACCGTCGTCGCTCGGACCATGACGCCCTAAACGCGGGATGTCTGCAACGCTGCGCCACAGCGGCAAGAGCGCGAGGTGTTGCCCGTTCTCTTCTCTCCCGACACCTATCCCATGGCATGGCGGATGGTCTTCGACAGGCGCAGCAGGAAGGCAGGTCTGGAGGAGGCGACGAGCTTCCACGACAAGAGCGCTTTTGCCATGCGCCGGGGAAGGAAGCCGACGGAGAGGAACCAGGCCGCCAGCACGGCACGGCGTCTTAAGGATACATTCATTTCCAGGCTGGCAACTGCGCCCGCAGCGCCGAGAGTGTGCCTGGAGTCATTGGGTACCGGGTGCCGGTCACGGTCTATGCAAAGCGATGCCAGGCGCTCTTCCAGATGGACCGTGTCATGAAGGCTGACGTCGGGCGGCACGGTCAGGCCGACTTCAGCGGCCTGACCGGACAAGGCTTCCAGCCGGCGAAAGTCGTGCTCTACCCGCCAGCGCGCCCGCTGGCCGAGTTTTTCTGCAAAGACGGAATGATTGGCGCCATGCATGCGGTAAGCACCGAGGCAGGAATCGATCGACGTCACCGTTCCATGGAGAGGCGCCACGGTGACGAGATATCCGTCCGCCCCTTGGCGAAAGTCCGTCTCGGGGATAGGCATGACCGCCTCCAAAGCCGAACGCCGGAAGGCCAGGCCGCTTGTAACCGTGGTCTGATACCGGCCTTTCTGCAATAGCTGTGGGGTGACATCGCCTGAATCGAACGGGAATTCCTCAGCCGGAAACACATCCTTGACGCGTTGGCGCTCGTCGACGATGTGCAACCTGAATTGCGCCTGGGCGGTATCGCCGTCCCAAGCTTCGACGATTTCCGATACCGCGTTCGGATAAAGATAGTCGTCGGCGTCGAGAAACAGGACGATCTGGCCGCGACTGACCGAAAATCCCGTGTTGAACGCTGCCGCGTGACCGCCGTTGCGCTCTTTTAGAAGACCTTTAATCCGGGACCCATATGCGGCAATGACACCGGCACTGTCGTCAGCTGATGCGTCATCGACAACTATGACCTCTATGTTATCGTGGCTTTGTTCCAGTGCGCTATCGATGCAGCGCTTTAAGAAGCGCGCATAGTTGTAGTTCGCGATGATAATGGAAACCGGAACATGATCTTGCATGGAATGCATCGCATTGAACCTCGCACGTCTGCTTTGGTCACGGCGAACCTTCTCATTCAGGTTCTTATGGCATGCCCGTTCGGGCAAGAGCAGCTTTTCAAAAGGTAGAAAAGCTGCCGTTACAGAGACGCTGACGCCAAGCGGCCGGCGACGATCATGTCTGATCTCTCTGCGCGGCCACCAGCCTCCCCAGCTTTATGGCTTTTGAAAGACCATAGCCTGACGAGGCAGCCAGCATTCGCAGTGTAGAGGAAAGCGGTGGACGCAATCAGAACGCCCGGCCGGCCGCCTTATCGTTTTCAATCCGGGTGACGCAGCCTGAAACTTTTGCAAGCAATATGTCGAAGTCGATGGGCTTCGTCAGGTAATCCGCCGCTCCCGCCCGAAGACCGGTCAACATGTTCTCCCGGTCGGTGAGTGCCGTCAGCAGGATGAACGGGATGTTGGAAAACTGCGGATGATTGACCTGGATCTCGGCGAGCAGCTGATGGCCGTCCATGATTGGCATAGAAATATCGGTAATCACGATATCGGGCCATTTCGACAGGATGGTCTCCAGCGCTTCCTGACCATTGGCTGCTTCGAGGGTGGCAAATCCAGCTTCGTTCAGTTCTTCGACAACTAGCTTGCGGATGTCAGCTTCATCCTCGACGCACAATATGGTGATCATCTTTCTTCTCCTTATTCTATGCTGCCTGCGGCGTCGTCAAAGACGCGGCGCCTTCCTGCGGGAGGGCTACAGTGAAAGTCGTTCCATGGCCGAGGGCGCTGCTGACGGTAACAGTGCCACCATGCAACTCGACGATTTGTTTGACGATGTTCAGCCCGATACCGGTGCCTGCAATCCCTGTGGCGCTTCGAGCCCGATAATAGGGTTGGAATAATTTTGGCAAGTCGTCGGTATCGATTCCAATCCCCTGATCTGAAACCGATACGTAAGAAAATCGTTCGTCGGCCCAGCCGCGAATGTGAATGTCAGGCGCGTGGGGTGCGTACTTTGCCGCATTGGAGAGCAGATTGGTGAATACCTGTTCGAGCGCTGCACGATCGGCTTTCATGGTCGCAGGCAATTCACCAAGGTTTGTACGGAACACATGTTCCTTGCTGATTTCCTTTTGTCTTGCACAGCACGAGGCGATCACGTCGATGAGATTGCAGTCCGCAAGCGAAAGCGAGATGCGCCCGGTCTCAAGGCGGCCGGCCGCAAGGATGCTTTCCATCAAATCAACCATGCGCAATACGGCGCTTCTGATCTGGCCCGACTTCTCCGAGATGTATTGGGGGCTCAGCTCCCCCTTCGTCCGCGTCAGGCGCTGGGCAGCCGCATCAATGATGGCAAGCGGCGTGCGGAACTCGTGCGACGCCATCGTCACGAACTGCCTTTGCAGCGCGTTGACCTGCCGTTCCTGGGCGAGCAAGCGATCAAGCTCCTGCCGCTGCCTCTCGATCTCGCCGGTGCGCAGTCTTACGGTTTCTTCGAGGTGGTCGCGGTGCACAAGGAGTTGCGCCTTGCTTTCGATGAGATTCAACGATGTCCTTCGCAATCCCTGGCCAAGGAACAGGACGACTCCCATTGCGATAAACATGCCGATTATGCTTGCCGGCGCAATTTGCTCCAGAAGCATCAGGCCGGGCTTGATCGGCTCCCAGGTAAGATGACCCAGCGTTGCTCCACTCGCAGAGATGACGGGAATTCTGGCCTCGCCCGCCTCTTTGCCGGCAGGCGCATAGTGCAAGCCGTCGAGACGCGCATAGTGGGCGATGTGCTCGATTGGAGAGGCGTCGAGAAATTTCACGGCGATGGCGATGAACTCCGACCCGGCTTCGACCGTCATTCGCTCTGAACTTGGAATGATCGGCCGGGCGCTGATGACGGCAGGCCTGCCCACTATATCGACGACCTTGGTGCTGGCGACATCGGCAATCGGCGCAGGATCGCTGGCCTGCAGCCGTTCCTTGAGTGCGTACCGCATCTCGGCGGCGAGGCGTGCTACCGGATCATGGTCGTCGCCGAGTGATGGCGAAAGAACATCGATACCGTCGCGCATCGCGAACATGAGATGATCGGTGTCATCGAAAACATAGGTGCGGTCATGGCCGAAGTAGTCATGCGTCCATTTGCCGATGTTTTCCAGCAGCCAGTCGTGGTTGCGCATCTTGCCGTAGAGGACCGCGTCGTCCCATTTGGTAACGCTTTCCTGCTCACGCGGGACCGCGTTGATCTGCTGTTGAAGACCCTGCGTGACGAAGTCCGCCTGTCTTATGAGAGAGAGGTCGTCGACCTTCGTCGATGCAAGCCACGCAAAGCCCGCGATCAAAACCGCGGTGATGGCCGTTACGAGCGTCAAGACGATCGTAATGTGTGACGTAATTTGAGTTCTCTTCATGGCCCGCCCTCTCATGGGACCATGCACTCAAAAAGTTTATCTGTTACTAAAACAACCTTCCCAGGATTGATTTACGATTTCTGCTGAAAACGCCTGGCCCAACGTTAAGCATCCGGCAATCCGGGCAGCACCTTCTCGACGGTGATCGGAAACGAGCGGATACGCGATCCGGTCGCGTTGTAAACAGCGTTTGCCAAAGCCGCACCGGCTCCGCAGATGCCGAGCTCTCCGATGCCCTTGGATCCGAAGACGTTGGATTTGTCGTCATATTCGTCGAGGAAGACGGCGTCGATGTCTTGAATGTCCGCTTGGACCGGCACGTGGTAGTTGGCGAGATCGCTGTAGAGGAAGTTGCCGTAACGCGGATCGAGCCCGCCTTCTTCCATCAAGGCCGCACCGACGCCCCAGATCATGCCGCCGATAATCTGGGAGCGTGCGGTTTTCGGGTTGAGGATCCGCCCTGCGGCAAAAACGCCGAGCATCCTGCGCAACCGGATTTCGCCAGTATCCGCATCAACGGAAACCTCGGCGAAATGCGCGCCGTAGGTATGCTGGGAAAAGTCTTTAAGCGCCTGCCCACGTTCGACCTTGCCTTCCGCCGACAGACCCTTCGGTGCGACCACGGTGAGGATTTCGGTCAGAGCAGCACTCCGATCGCCGATCGTGACGCGGCTCCCCGAAAAGAGGGCGTTTTCGGCATTCGCACCGAAGAGAGGCGAATTGGACATCGCGCGTGCGGCAGTGGTGATTTGTTCCTTGAGAAGACGGCATGCATCATGAAGCGCCGCCCCCGTGCTGCCTGATCCCCACGAGCCGCCGGAACCGGAGGTTTTCGGAAATCGGGTATCACCGAGCGCGACCCCGACGCGGTCGATGGGAAGGCCCATGCTGTCGGCGGCGATCTGCGCGAGGATCGTGTAGGTGCCGGTACCGATATCCGTCATGTCGAGTTCGACGGTCAGGCGCCCGTCGGCATGGATCATGACGCGGCAGGCGCCCGGCCCGATCAGGTTCGGGCGGATGGCGGCCGACATGCCGATGCCGATTAGCTTGCGGCCTTCCATCACGCTTGCCGGTTTGGCGACGCGCCTGTTCCAGCCGAAACGTTGAGCACCTTCCCGCATGCACTGCACCAGACCCCGGGTCGAAAAGGGGACGTCGCGTTCGGGGTCGCGCTCCGGTTCGTTGCGGATCCTGAATTCGATCGGGTCGATACCGAGTTGCTCTGCCAATTCGTCGATGGCGCATTCGCCCGCCAACAGTCCGGGTGCTTCACCCGGTGCGCGCATCCATTCCCCGCGATTGATATCAAGCGGAGCTAGACGGTGGCGTGTCGCCCGATTGGGAGCCTCATACATGCTCCGGTAGGCGGTGGCCGCCTGTTCGGCGAATTCTTCGAAACGCGACGTTGTGCATAGTGAATCATGGCTGAAGGAGATGAGCCGTCCGCCGGTGTCGGCAGCGATGCGGAAGCGCTGTTCGAACATCGGCCGGTGACCGGCATTGGCAAACATCTGCTGGCGCGTCAGCGCCACCTTCACCGGGCGGTTCAGCATCCGGGCGGCGAGCACGGCCGAGATAATTTCGGCATGCGCGATCAGCTTAGAACCGAAGCCGCCGCCGATGAACGGCGAGATGACGCGAACGTTTTCGGGCGGAATCTGCAGCGTGTTGGAAACGCCATCCTTGATCTGCGCCGGGGTTTGCGCGGAGGTGTAGATCGTCACTTGATCGCCGTCCCAGATTGCATGCGCGGCATGCGGCTCCATCGGCGCATGGTGCTCGAAGGCGTTCGTGTAGGTCTGATCGAATTTGACAGGTGCCGCGGCAAATGCGCCGTCGGGATCGCCGAGCACGCTGTCGGTGGCAAGACCGGCATTGGCCATCGCCGGCGCGTAGATGGCCTCGCGCGCGTCGTCGAGGCTGAAAGTTCCGCCCGCTTCGCGATATTCGATCTCGATCTGCTCTGTCGCCGCCCGGGCGATCTCAAAGCTTTCTGCAACGACGAGCGCTACCGGCTCATCGAAATAGCGGACCTCCGGTTGGAAGACGACCGGCCGGGGACGCTGAACGCCCGGCCGGACGGTCGGCTCACCGAACGGCGCCTGGGCAGGCGCGTTGCGGTGGGTCATGACGAGATGCACGCCGGGCGTGGCCTCGGCTGCCGCAACGGAAAGCCTGGCGATCCGGCCCTTGCCGATACTGGCACCGAGAAGCACGCCGTAAAGTGGCTCGCCGTGCGGCTGCTCGTAGGCATAGGTCGCGCGGCCGCTCACCTTGAGAGGACCATCGATCCGGTTCATCGGTTGTCCGATGAACGACCTATTTTGCGATTGGCTTGTCTGTGTCATGAATGGTCCTCAAGCTTGACCGACTGAAGCCGCCAGGGTCTGGCGCAGCGTTCGCCTGGCCAGTTCGATCTTGAAATCATTGTGTCCGTAGCCCTGTGCGCCCTGAAGCAGGACACCTGCTGCGGAATCGTAAGTTTCCTTCGTAAGCGGCTGGCCGCCCATGGTTTTTTCCGCCTCTTCTGTCCGCCAGGGTTTTGGTGCAACGCCGCCCAGTGCGATGCGTCCGGAGGCAATCCGATTGTCCTGGGTGGCCACAATGGCCGCGACAGAAACCAAAGCGAAGGCATAGGACGCACGGTCGCGCACTTTCCGGTAGAGCTGACGGCCCGCAGGCGGCGGCGGAAGCATCACGGCGGTGATCATTTCGCCGTGCTCAAGGTTGTTCTCAACATCAGGGGTCTGGCCGGGGAGGCGATGAAGATCGCCGACAGGCAAGGTCCGCCGCTCCGTTCGGTTGCCGGCGATTTCGATGCTGGCTCCGAGCGCTGTCAGGGCAACGGCCATGTCGGAGGGATGCGTGGCGATGCAGGACTGGCTGGCGCCCAGTATGGCATGGTTGCGGTTCAGGCCTTCAAGCGCAGCGCAGCCTGCCCCGGGGGACCTTTTATTGCAGGACATCCGCGTGTCATAGAAATAGGGGCAGCGGGTGCGCTGGAGAAGATTGCCGCCGGTCGTCGCTTTGTTGCGGATCTGGCCGGAGGCACCCGTAAGCAATGCCTGGGCAAGCAGTGGATAGCGCTCCCGCACGCGCCGGTTGGCGGCAACATCGCTGTTTAACGCCTGCGCACCGATCTTCAGACCGCCGTCCGGCGTCTGCGTAATATCCTTCAGGTCCAGACGGCTGATATCGACGATATGAGCGGGCCGCTCGACGCCGAGTTTCATAAGATCCAGCAGGTTGGTTCCACCGCTGATGAACCTGGCGTCGGGATCGCCAGCCACCGACGCGCAGGCGGCGGCGACGTCAGCCGCGCGTTCGTAGGTAAAGGCTCGCATCTCAAGCCTCCACTGCCACGTCGCGAATGGCCGCGACGATGTTGGGGTAGGCGGCGCAGCGACAGATATTGCCGCTCATGCGTTCGCGGATCTCGGCTTCAGTGAGTGCAATATCGCGCTGTGCGACATCGGCGCTGACGTGGCTCGGCCAGCCCTGCTTTGCCTCCTCGATCATGCCGAGCGCCGAGCAGATCTGGCCGGGCGTGCAATAGCCGCATTGGTAGCCGTCGCGCGCCACGAAAGCCATCTGCAGAGGATGCAGCTTGCCCGGTTCGCCGACCCCCTCGATCGTTCGAACCTCGTCGCCTTCATGCATGACGGCAAGCGTCAGGCATGCGTTAACGCGGCGGCCGTTGAGAAGAATCGTACAGGCGCCGCATTGGCCATGGTCGCAGCCTTTCTTGGTCCCGGTCAGGCCGAGCTCTTCCCGCAGCATGTCGAGAAGGCTCATGCGCGGATCGACAGTCAGTTCAACGGGATTGGCGTTGACCGACAGCCTGAGCGGTATGGGTTCAAACGCCTGCGATGCCTCCTGCGCATGAAGCTGGTTCACTCCAGGTGGAAAGGCAGTGGCAACGGCAGCCGCACCGCTCGCCAGAAGCAGATCCCGGCGGGTCGTCTCCAAAACAGCAGGGTGATCTGCTGGGCACTTCGGCGTCATCCAAAACTCCTTCGATCAAGTGCGACGAAAGCGAAGTTGGGATGCGGATCGTCCTCTTTCTTGCAGGTTTCCGGGCGATTATCACGAATCCGACAGAAATTGACGGCGATAGCGGGATGGGGTGATTCCCCGCATCCGGCGGAAGGTATTGGTCATATGGCTCTGGCTCGAGAAGCCAAGCTCCGCCGAAAGGGAGCCGAGATCGACGTCCTTTTCGCGCAGCCGGTCTGTCAGGCATCTCACGCGCATTTCCAGGATCCAGGCATAGGGTGTGTAACCGGTTGTCGCCTTGAACCGCCGGGCGAAGGTATCAACCGGAATGCCAGTCACTAGGGACAGGTCGGACAAGGAGATGTTCCGGCCGATATGGGAGCGGATATAATCATCGACGGCGGAAAGCACCCGCCGTGAAAGCCTCCCGGCATCGGGACGGCTTTGTCGGTCGAGATGCGACAGCCGGTGCATCATCATCCGCGCGGCCTGTTCGACATAGGCTAAATCAGGTATTTCGCCGCTCAGCGTTTCATCGCGCAAGGCCACCATGATCGCAGCGATCACCGGATCGTGACCATTGATGGTCAGCCTGTCGGGCGGTAGAGGCAGGTACCATTCTTTCAAGAGATCGGGCTTCAGCCACAGAGCGGAATAATTGAGATCGGCTGACTTATAGCTGCATCGGCGATCGACGCCTGCTGGAACGAAGGATAGGGCGCCGGGCTTGTCCCGGCCTTCGAACGCAAGCTGTCCTGCACCACGCACCTGCGTGACCCTCGTCGACCCGTAATTCGTAAGAATAAACAGATGGTAGTCCGCAGCCCATTCGAGTTCGGTTTCCTCGCTCCGCCAATCGGCGGTCTCGAAGACGAAACTACTGTCGTGCCAGCGTAATGCCTCGCGGGTGCTGATATGCTCGCGCCGGCTCCTCACGCTTCCGCTGCCTATCAGGGGGTCGATTGGCAACTCGATACCTCCGGTTTGGAGCATCCGAGGCTAACCACCCGATAGGACCGAATTTTGACAGTCGCGAGGTCAAGTGCGAGGCCGAAGCCGGCGCTCAGTTTGGAGGCCATGACACTTGCATCGTGGCAGGATTATCGCCGCATTCGAGTGCCCTGTTCGCATCGCCTTCCATGGTGATCGTCGGCACCGCAATCGTCCGGAATTCCTAAGAAACAGCCACCTCGGTTGGGGCGGGCTGTAGCACATACCCAAGCGATTTGGCCCGACGTCGGACATTGCTGAGAACCCGTTGACGATAGCGCTCCTCATAGGAGGAGGCACCCGGATCGGCATAGTCGATGTGGTGACGCAGGGCGTTGTATAAGAGGACGGCGATCTTGCGCGCCGTCGCGGTGACGGCTTTGGCCTTGCCGATACGGGACGCCAAGCGGCGATAAAAGGCTCCAAGCGCCGTCGGAGTGCGCCCCACCGCGGTTGCGGCCAGCCGCAGCAGCGCCGCCACCCGACAGCCGGAGCGGCGCGTGCGCGACGACAGCACCTTGCCCCCGGAGATCTTGTTGTGCGGAGCCAGGCTCAACCAGGAGGTGAAGTGCTTGGCGCTCGGCCAGGCGGAGAGGTCGGTGCCGCACTCGCTGACCACCTTTAGCGCCAAGTACGGCCCGACACCGTGGATTTGCGTCAGGTCGATGCCGAGGATCGCATGCAGTGCCTCGCGCACCGGGAACCCCGGCTCATTGGCCTTTGGTCGCTTGTAGCGGGATTGCGGCAGCGCCGCCAACGGCGTCAACGGGCGTCCTTCATGCGCTCCAGAACCACTGCGATCCGCTCATCGCACACGGCCACCTTGGCCTGGTAGACCTCGTACAGCTCCAGCGCCTGCGCCAAGGCGAAGATATGCTCCTCCCGGTCGTTGCCGACCAGCGCCGCCCGAATGACCTCGGCCGAAGCTTTGCAATGCGGATCACGGAGGGTGGCCAACTTGTCCGGGTCGCGCTCGCCTGCCACCAAGGCCCCGATAATGCGCAGTCCGGTGGCGCCCGTCACGTCAGCAACGACGTGATGGAGTTGGAGGTTCATCTCGGTCAACGCTTTTTGCATGTGCTGGATGTGGACGGCCGCCGCATCGAGCAACCGCTCGCGCTGGCGCAGATAGCTCCGCAGCGTCGCGATCTCGCCGGCGGGCCGGAAGCTGGCCCGCAGCAATCCGTATTCGTGCAGGCGCTGAAGCCATTCGGCATCGGAGACATCGCTCTTGCGGCCCGGAACCTGCTTGGCCTCGCGGGCATTGACCAGGATCACTTCAAACCCGCGCTGCTCGAGAATTTCGAAGATCGGAATCCAGTACACTCCGGTCGACTCCATCGCCACCGTCTCGATCCCACACTGCGCGAACCAGTCGGCGAGGCGATGCAGGTCGGCCGTGAAGGTTCCGAACGTGCGCACCGGCTCCGGATCGCATTGGGGCGAGACCGCCGCTACGTGTATGGTGGCGCCGATGTCAATGGCGGCTGCATGGGCATGGACCGGGGCGAGCTTTTGCCTCCGGCGGGGTTGGCATTTGCGCGTCATGGTATGCTCCTCCTTTACGAAGCTGGAGGGCGGGGCTGCGCAACACATCAATTTCCTAATCGGGATCGCCGCGTGACGTCACCACTTTCAAGTCCGCAAGAGCCCATGGGCCACGTTAGGTAACGGGGTAGAGCCACCAAATACCGGACGGCCACTCCCTCCGCCGCCGATCATAGCGCTCCGCTGTTTCTCCTGCCACAGGCGGACTGCCGTTCCTCACCCGTTGGGTAGCAACTGCCACCAATCGGTTACCCGCACTGGGGCTTGATCCTCGGTATCGCAGCGATCCGCTGCCGCTTAAATGTTTAGCTCGCGCTCCATCACGGCACAGCTTTCGAGAATTTCGTCAAAAGACGGCGCACCTTCGCGAACGATCTGGCTCACCTGCATCATTCTGTAGTCGTCGCGAAGCTCTTTGAGAGCTGAACCGTCGGGAATGATCCTAATATTGCCCTCCACGGCCGCCTTATAATTAATAAAGGCCCCGCCCTTGTCCTTTTCGGCGAAGAAGAACGATTTATGTACCGCAACCTTCTTTGCGATCTCCTTGTCGTTTCGAACAACCTCCCAGTGGGGAGACTTGAAGATGTAGTGGAGGTCGTGCCAATGGCGCGAGAACCTGTCCTTCTTTAGGTTCTCCTGCAAACTGTAGACGTGCGCTGCTGTTGCCTTCTCCCAGAACGTCCGCTCGACCCTCATGGTCCGCACAGTGGCGGTCGGAAAGGCCACTTTGGGAATTGTGTGCTGAGCATAACACTCGATATTCTTCGAAATTGTTGGCTCGCCGGTAGAGCGAGCGCCAAATTCCAGAAGCACCGATGAACGGACGTAGCTGTGGCCCGAGAAATGGCTTTCGAAATCCACATTGAGAGTCTCCTCGGTCGTCTGCACAAGCTTGGCGCGAAGCCCGTCCTTCGCTATAGCTTCTTCAAGGACAGGCGACAGGTCATTGCGAATCCACTCCGGGAGCTTCTCGCGCACCGCCTTTGTCAGCTTGCTCTGCTGACTCCTGCTCGGCGGAATCCCATCCTCGTCGAAATTCATCCCCGGAAGGAAGCGCCGGATGTCATAGGTTAAATCCACATCTTCCGAAAATCTGTCAATCAAACCGTATGCCTTTGACAGCGACGTGCCGCCCTTGAATGACAGCGCCTCACCGAAGTTCGACCTGAAAACGGCGTTGAGAACCCATACGACCATCACGTCCTTCTCCAGGATGTGCGGAGCCTGATTGAGTTCATTCGAGGCGAAACTGAGCGCCCGTTCCTGGGCATTCCAGTCCAATTCAAGAAAATTAGTTGGCAAGTTCCGCCTCGTTGATTGCATTTACCATCCAGGCAGGAACGCTTGGCTTCATCTTGGAAACCTGCTCCCACTCCCTGGTGGTCAGCTTGCTGCGTACCGCTTTTGCGAAGGACGCTGCGCGCTGCGGGCCCATGTGTGCAATCGCCCTGATAGCTTCACCTGCCTTAGAGTTCGGCATTGCCGTCTGCCAGGAAGGGGCATGTTTCAGGAAGACCTTCCTGCGTCCGAGCATCAGAGTCCTTGCCTTTCCGGTTGTGAGGAAAAGCTCTTCCACAGGTACTTGTGTGGTCAGGCCTAGATTATTGGCCGCCCTCGCTCCGCTGGGGACGATCCTCTCGCCAGTGATTTTCCCGTACGAGCTGACGACTTTTTCGGCAGACGGCGGGTAAGTGCCGAACTCGCTTTCCTGAGGGGCTACATACATTCCTCGCGCTACACGGATAATCTTCCCGGCTGCCGCAAGCCGACTGAATGTCTTGTCAACAGCAGTTCGAGACCCGAAGGAAAGGAACTCCTTCGGGGTCACAATCTTGCCTGCAGGTGCCCGGCGAAGCCGTTGGCTGATAATGCTCTTCACTTCTTCCATGGATGTTCTCCTGTCCGAATCAATATGCATGTTTCGGACACAAGTCAAGGATAACCAACTGATAAAGCAACATTAATCTCTATCTCTCAAAATGTCTATGATCAAATGGGGAGCCGAGCAAGTTGTGTTTAGATGCCGAAATACCTGGTGCCACCTGCTCATTCTCCATACCGCTTTCCACGGAAAGTTCCTCCCGTGTCGGCCAGAGGTCTCGGGAGCGATCCTAAAGTATCGGCGATATCATCGTTCGATATCTTCGCGATGCCATTTGCCCACACTTGCTCACGGCATTCGATTGGCGAGTGCGAACAGATTAACGCACAACGCGAGGAGCCGACCGTGCCCCAGATCGACAACCCATATTATACTGCAAAGACCCACACGACAGGAGGCCGGGACGGCGCGTCACGTAGTTCCGACGGCCGCCTTGACATCAAGCTTTCGACACCTAGCCGGCCCGGTGGTGGTACCAATCCGGAGCAGTTGCTCGCCGCTGGCTGGTCAGCGTGCTTCGAGGCGCAATGGCGCTCGCCGCCCGCAAGCTCAAAACAACAATGCCCCCGAACGTCGACGCGGAGGTGGACCTTTGTTAGGTCGCTGGTTCCTACTTCTTGCAGGCTCGCCTGAATATCAGCTTGCCGGGACTGGAGCCCGATGTCACGCGGGCTTGGTCGATGCGGCACATCAGGACATGTCCGTATTCGAAAGTTACCCGCGGCAACATCGATGTGATCACCACGTCGTCTGATTGAGGAAGAAGGCGACTATCGGCAATGTCCTTTCGTCGCCTGACAGGTGGCCACCTATGGATGTCGGCTTCGTCTTCGGGCCGACTGCAACGAACCCTTCGGCGGCTTCGCGCTAAAAGCAGATAGTATCGCGCCGCTCCCGTGGGCGCCGCCGACCTGGCAAAAATGAAGCAGCCCTTTCAGGTCTCCACTGAAGGCTGACCCTTTGGACACCGCGCAAGATCGACACAAGAAAAAGCATATGCCTCGGATGCCTATCGGAGCGTACCCGAAATGGGTACAGTGGCTCCACGCGTTTTCAGGCGGGCCGCTTCCATGAGAGTCGTTGACACGGCAGAAGTCATGTTTCTGGTCGACAACGCGACCGACAGTCTCTCGTCGAATCCTGGTTTCGTCGAGACCGAGTTCGCCCGCCATCGCCGTCGTGGGATGCGATGGCTGTCCGGGAAATGCCTGTGCTGCGCCGCGCATGGGCTTTCCTGCTTGATCGCCGCCCGGACCGGATCCGCCAGCCGCACGCTCCTGTTCGACACCGGGCCCGAGGAATGGGTGTTTGAGCGCAACGTGGTCAGGCTCGGCGTCGATCTCGGGGAAGTTGGCGCGGTGATGCTGTCGCATGGTCACTGGGATCATGGGGGAGCAATGCCGCGCGCCCTCCAGATGATCACGATGGGCAATGGTGGGCAGCCCGTCCCGACCTACATGCATCCCGATATGTTCGCTTTGCGCGCGACCAAATCCAGCGATGGGCAATTTCGACCGATGGAGCTGGTGCCAAGCGTGGATGTCCTGTCCGGAAACGGCGCCGATGTCATCGTTACCCGAGACGAGCAGCTACTTTTTGACGAGACGTTCTATGTGAGCGGCGAAATCCCTCGCGTGACCCGGTTCGAACGCGGTTTTCCCGGCCAATATCGCCAAACCGCGGCAGGCAGTTGGGAGCCGGACGAGGTAATGCCGGACGAGCGTTTCGTGGCGATCAACGTGGCCGGCAAGGGGCAAGTCGTCTTCACCGCCTGCTCGCACGCCGGCCTGATCAACGTTCTGACGCACGCCCAGGCACGGTTTCCGAATATCCCGCTCTATGGCGTGTTTGGCGGCTTCCACCTCTCTGGTGTCACCGAGCCAATAATCCCGGAGACGGTCGAAGCGCTGGCGCAGTTTGACCTGCAATTGATATCACCCGGGCACTGCACGGGTTGGCGCGCCGTGAGCGCACTTGCGGCTGCCTATGGCGATAGGATCGTTCCATGCGCGGTCGGCAAGACGTTCATGCTTTGACGATTCCTATGGCGCAGAGCTAGTAGCCCAACGCCATCCCATCCTTGCGGGGGCGGATCCTCCGATCAGGACGCCGCGCTCCCACCGCCGATGGCCCGCAGATGCGGTGCCGGGGTATCAGCGTTTCGCCCCGTCTCGGTCGCTTAGCGCCTCGACGTTGCATCCTAAATGCGAACACTCGAGCAACAACGCCAAGCAGCACCTTCGCGCCCGGAAGCTATCACCGAGACGCCCCGTGATTAATGTCTTGCCGTTCTCACATTAGCTTCCCATGACCGCAGTTGTCGCTTTCGGCGGCGTGAACAAGCTTTCCAAATCGGGTTGGAAATGGGCGTTAAGAACTATTTGATCGAAGGCGTTTCTGGGACGGGCAAGACCTCAGTCGCCACCGAGCTGCAGCGGCGCGGCCACCACCTTATCCATGGCGACCGCGAGTTGGCTTATAAAGGCGATCCAGAAACGGGTGAACCGCTGGACGGCTCTGCGCACGAGTACATTCTGGATGTGCCCTTTGGGCACAAGCACCACCTTTGGAACGTCGACAAAGTCAAATCGCTGGTCGCCGATCGAAGCCACCCGATCACCTTCTTCTGCGGCGGCTCCAGGAATTTCCATTGCTTTATTGATCTGTTTGACGGCGTTTTCGTTCTCAACGTCGATCTGGACACGCTGAACAGCCGGCTTTCCAGCAGAGGGTTTGGCGGAAAGCCAGGCGAACGAGAAGCCATTGTGCGGCTGCACACAACGCAAGAGGACACTCCGAAGAACGCGATGAGCATCGACGCCACTGCGCCGCTCGCCAGCGTTGTCAATGATATTCTCTCAAAATGCTAAGAGGGCCGCCAAGTGGCCCACTAAGGCGTCTACTCGAATAGACACCCTCGCCGAGCTCACGATCTCATCTGTAGAGAAAAACGAAGTTTGCGGATGTGGCGATGCTTGCGCTATCCGTCGATGCTATTTCGTATATATGCTCGTCCGCCTGGCGAAGGCGGTGGGGAGGTGAGGATATGAACCTTAGGCATCAGATTGTGGCGCTGGCCATCATCCCGTTGATCCTGGCCATCCTGATTGTCACGGCGTTCATCACGTGGCAATCGGCGACCCTCGTGCGCAGCAGTATCGACACCTTCGAGCGAAACATGCTGAAGGCCAAGGAGACGGAACTCCTCAACCTCACAAATCTTGCGCTCTCTGCGATCCACGACATCTACACTGCTGCCGGTCCGGATGACGAAGTGGCTAAGGAGAAGGTTCGCGCGATCCTGACTGCTCTCGACTATGGCCAGGATGGCTATTTCTTCGTCTATGATTACGATGGCAACAATATCGTGCATCCGCGCCAGGCGTTTCGCCCGGGCCATAATTGGCTCGACCTGACGGATCCCGATGGCGACAAGGTGATCGCCAACCTGATCCAGAAGGCCAAGGAGGGCGGGGGACTCCACCAATACAAGTGGCAGAAGCCGTCTTCCGGCGAGGTGGCCGACAAACTCTCCTTCGCCGTCGGTCTCGACAAATGGAAATGGATGCTCGGCACGGGCGTCTATCTCGATGACGTCTTTGCGCAGACCGCCGCTGCAAATGCCGATTTCCGCGCCAATATCCGCAAAACGTTTCTGATCATCGCGCTGATCGCCGTGCCGGCGGTTCTCACCGTCTTTGCCACCGGCATGCTGCTGACCTTGAGAGAACGGCGGCTCGCCGACAGCAAGCTCAAACAGCTTGCGCAGCGCATCATTGACACGCAGGAAGAGGAAAGGGCGCGCCTTGCCCGCGAACTGCATGATGGGATTTCGCAAAACCTGATCGGCGTGCGCTACGCAATCGATCTGGCGAGCCGCAAGGTCAAGAGCCAGTCCGAGGATGCGGCTCGTGCAATCGATCGGGGTGCGGAGGCGCTGAACGGCGCGATCAAGGAAGTGCGGCGCCTATCGCATGACCTGCGTCCGCGGGCGCTTGATGATCTTGGCCTGACCCCGGCGCTCAAGGCGCTTTGCGACAACTTCTCGGAGCGCACTGCCATCGACACGCGTCTTGAGGCGCTGACCTTCAAGAACATGCTGAAGCCCGAGGCGAGCACGGCGCTTTATCGTGTTGCGCAGGAAGCGTTGAACAATGTGGAGCGGCATTCTGGAGCAACGCGTGTCGCTATTAAGATTTGGAGCGTTGGCGGCCGTGTCCGCATGACGATCTCTGACAACGGCAACGGCTTCGATGAAAACATCGCAGAGGGAAAGAAAGCATTCGGCGGTGGGCTCGGGCTGCGCAACATGCAGGAGCGCCTGGCCCATTTCGGCGGCTTGCTGCTGATCAAGACAACGTCGGCTGGCACGATCCTGACAGCGATGCTTCCAAGGTCGGCCACGGTGAACCGCGCGCAACGCAAGGAAGCAGCATGAGCGGCAGGAAAAGTATCAAGGTTCTTTTGATCGATAATCACCCCTTGGTTCTCGACGGGCTAGGGGCTGTGCTGGAAACCTATGAACACATCGAAATTGTCGGCACCGCCGGATTGGCACGCACCGGACTTGAGATTGCGCAGAGGGAAAGGCCTGCCGTCGTGTTGATGGATATCAACATGCCGCAGCTGAGCGGCATCGATGCGATAGAGCTCTTCAAGGAACAATTGCCTGAGACGCGGATCCTTATGCTGTCGATGCACGACAGTCGCGAGTACATTTCCACGTCGGTATTGCACGGGGCCTCCGGCTACATTCTCAAGGATGTCTCAACCGACGAGATCATCGCGGCGATCGAAGCCGTGGCAGATGGCAAGACCTACTTCTCTTCGGGTGTCTCGGATGTTCTGCTCGAGCGAAAGGAGGCGCCGGATGCGCCTCCTCTGACGACGCGCGAGCATGATGTTTTATTGTTGCTGGCGGCAGGAAAAAGCAATCGCGATATTGCCCAGACACTGGGCATTTCGGCTGCAACAGTCGAAACGCATCGCAAGAACATAAAGAAGAAGCTCGGCATCGCGACGACGGCCGGATTGACCCGCTATGCGATCGAGAACGGATTAACCTGGGCCGACAGTTAAGTGGCCTACCCAGTACTGGGTAGGCCCGCGTATTTTGCCCATTTTCAGTCTTGTTCCAAAAAACTGCGCACCATACCAGTTGCCCGGTGGTCATGCTTTCTCAAAGCCGGTGACCGCTGGGAGGATTACATCATGTCTGGCTTGCTGTCGCTGTCGCGCGTCATCGACGCGATCAATACGTTTTTGGGTAAATCCGTTTCCTGGCTGCTGTTGGCAGCCGTCCTGATCAGCGCGATCAATGCAACGACCCGGAAGCTGTTCAACCTCAGTTCGAATGCCTGGCTCGAGGCCCAGTGGTATCTGTTTTCTGCCGCATTCCTCATCGCTGCGGCTTGGACGCTCCTGGGGAGCGAGCATGTCAAGGTGGACCTTGTCTACGGTCAGCTACCGCGGCGAGCGCAGCTTTGGATCGAAATCCTGGGCACGATCTTCTTCCTCTTCCCGTTCTGTCTCATCACGACCTACCTGTCCTGGCCGATCGTCGTTTCGAAGTTCGTCAGCGGTGAAGTGTCGAACAATACCGGCGGCCTACTCTTATGGCCCGTATGGGCGCTCATTCCTGCCGGCTTCGGCCTGCTTGCCCTTCAGGGCCTTTCGGAACTGATCAAACGCATCGCGATCCTGAAGGGCGATCTTCCGGACGCGATCGCGCTTGCCGACGCTGAAGCACAAATTCTCTAGGCAGGAAAAAATTCATGTTTGCTTTCTTCGCGGAAAATCTCGCGCCCATCATGTTCCTGTCGTTGATCGTGGTGCTTCTGCTCGGCTATCCGGTGGCGTTTGCGCTGGCTTTCGTCGGCTTCGTGTTCGGTTTCATCGGTATCGAGATGGGCCTGCTGCCGATCAATCTTTTCGGAGCGATTCCGGACCGAATCTTCGGGCAGATGTCCAACGAGACGCTGCTTGCCATCCCCTTCTTCACGTTCATGGGATTGATCCTCGAGCGAAGCGGCATGGCCGAGGATCTGCTGGACACGATCGGCCAGCTCTTCGGACCAGTGCGCGGCGGCCTGGCGTTTGCCGTCATCTTCGTCGGCGCCATCCTTGCCGCAACGACCGGCGTGGTCGCAGCCTCCGTTATCTCGATGGGTTTGATCTCGCTGCCCATCATGCTTCGTTACGGCTATGATCGCCGCGTTGCCGCCGGCACCATCGCGGCATCGGGGACGCTGGCGCAGATCATTCCGCCAAGCCTCGTCCTGATTATCCTCGCAGACCAGCTCGGCCGGTCTGTCGGCGACATGTACAAGGGTGCCCTGGTGCCCGGCCTGCTGTTGGTGGCGGTCTATTCCGGCTACATCATCCTGATGTCCTTTCTGCGGCCCGCGAGCGTTCCGGCGCTACCGGCAGAAGCGCGTTTGCTGCGCGGGTGGAAGCTCGCCGGCAGAGTCGTCACATCGCTCGTGCCGCCGCTCGTACTGATCTTCCTGGTGCTCGGAACCATTTTCATCGGTCTTGCAACCCCGACCGAAGGCGGTGCGATGGGTGCCGTCGGTGCCCTGGTCCTGGCGGCATTCAATCGCCGCCTCGATCTCAAGATGATCACGGCCGCCCTTTATTCGACGGCGAAGCTCTCGTCGTTCGTGATCTTCATCCTGTTGGGCGCGCGCGTCTTTTCGCTGACGTTTTATGGAGTGAACGGTCACGTTTGGGTCGAGCATCTGATGACGTCGATACCGGGCGGCGAAGTCGGCTTCCTGATCGTCGCCAACCTGCTGGTCTTCTTTCTTGCCTTCTTCCTCGATTATTTCGAGCTCGCCTTCATCATCATTCCGCTGCTCGCACCCGTTGCCGACAGCCTCGGCATCGACCTGATCTGGTTCGGCGTGATGCTGGCGATCAACATGCAAACCTCGTTCATGCATCCGCCATTCGGCTTTTCGCTGTTCTACCTGCGGTCGGTCGCGCCGAGCCGGGCCTATAAGGACCGTATTTCAGGCGCGACGATCCAGCCGGTTACATCAGGCCAGATCTACATGGGCGCCTTGCCTTTCCTGGGGATCCAGCTTGCGACGGTCATCGTTGTGATCGCGTTCCCGCAGCTCGTCACCCACTACAAGTCCGGCCAGGTCACAGTCGATCCGTCGACCATCCAGCTGAATGTCCCGATGCCGGGTGCTGGCGGAGAGAACCCGTTTGGAACCCCCGCACAGCCATTTGGCGCTCCCGAGCCGTCAAACGGTGCGCCGGCAGCGCCGGGTTTTGGGGCACCCGCGCCGGATTTCGGATCGCCGACCCCAAGCTTCGGCGCGCCGCCGTCCGAACCCGCCAAGTAACACAACCGTTTACCGAATTGCGCTTTGCCAAGTGCTGCATGCCATCAACCGAGGAGGAAATAATGACCGATAAACTGAGCCGCCGTAATTTTCTGACCAAGGGAGCGCTCGGAGGCGCTGCCACCGTTGCCGGTGCAGCGCTGGCTGCTCCTGCCGTCGCCCAGGAACTGCCGACGATCAAGTGGCGCCTGACATCGGGCTTTCCGAACAATCTTGATACGATCTACGGCGGAGCGGTCGTCATGGCCGACGCCCTTTCCAAGATCACCGAGGGCAAGTTTCAGATCCAGGTCTTTCAAGCCGGCGAGATCGTTCCGGGCCCCCAGGCAATCGACGCCGTTCAGGCGAACACTGTCGAAATCGCCCATACCTGCGGATATTACTTCACTGGCAAGAACCCGACCTTTGCGATCGGGTCAACGATCCCATTCGGCCTCAATGCCCGCCAGCAAAACGCCTGGCTCTATCACGGCGGCGGCAACGAGCTTTATGACGAGTTTCTTTCCGAATACGGCATCGTCGGCAAACCCGGCGGCGGCACGGGCGCCCAAATGGGGGGCTGGTTCCGCAAGGAGATCAACAGCCTTGCAGACTTGAATGGTGTTAAGATGCGCATTGCCGGCGTCGCCGGCCAAGTCATGTCGCGTCTCGGTGTCGTTCCGCAACAGCTTCCCGGCGGCGACATCTATCCGGCGCTCGAACGCGGCACGATCGATGCGGCCGAATGGGTGGGACCTTATGATGACGAGCGCCTCGGCTTCTACCAGATCGCCCCCTATTACTATTATCCCGCCTATTGGGAAGGCGGCCTGACCATCCACTTCTTCGTCAACAAGGCGCAGTATGAAGGGCTTCCGGACGCCTACAAGGCGGCGCTCGACACCGCCTGTAAGGCGGCCAACGTCAACATGCAGGCGCTCTACGACGTCAAGAACACCAAGGCGATCCGTTCGCTGGTCGGCAAGGGCGTGAAACTTCGTCCGCTCCCGCGCGACGTCATGGATGGTGCCTATAAGGCGACATTCGAGCTCTATGGTGAATACAGCGCCAAATATCCGGCCTGGGCGAAGATCTATCCGTCCTGGAAGAAATTCCGCGACGAATCCTTCGAGTGGTTCCGCGTGGCCGAATACAGCTACGACAGCTACATGTACGCCACACAGGCCGCCGGTAAATGAAAGTGAAGGCGGCTGTTGGACATCCCGCCGCTTTTCCCAGCCATCACGGTCACGCCGGTCTTGACGGATCGGCGTGCGCCGAATGACTTGGACAACTACGGAGCGGGCACCCATCGTGAACGCCCGGCTATGATCTGGCCGGTGTTGCCAATGCCTTGCGAACCGCACTGCGGGCAGTGTGTCGCTGTTGCAATCGAAGTTTTTTCGATGTTCTCATGACGTTTCTGCGCATGCCGCAGCACGGACCAGGTCAAAAGTTGCTGCGATGACAGGAAGCGCCGGCGAGCCTTCGTCACCTATAAAGATTCCGGGAGACGCGGTGTCCGCTGAGATGATCGGGAACCGGAGCGCCCACTGTTTTGGGCGCTCCGAGACGCGCGTTATTTCTGGATGCAGGTGTCGACGGTCTCCTTGGTGCACTCGTCGAGCCCGGTGAACACGGGATCCTCGACCGGCTTTCCGGCGATCAGGTCCATCATCACGGTCGGTGCCTTGTAGCCCATTTCGAATGGACGCTGGCCGACCAGCGCGGTGACAAGCCCTTCCTTGGCTATCGCCACTTCGTCGCCGATCGTGTCGGCGGCGCCGATGACGAATTCGTTGCTGGCGATCTTCTCGGCCATAGGCTTGAAGAGGTCGCGATAGGGTTGCGGCGCGCCGAAAAGCGGCCAGCCTCCCATGATGCCGAATGCGTCGAGGTCCGGGTTGGCGGCAAGGATGTCGGTCATCGCCTGAACGCCCTTGGCGCCATCGTCATTGGTGAAGACCGGGCAGCCGGCGACTTCCGTCCAGCCGCCTTCGCCCTTCAGCGCGGCAAGGTCCTTCTGGCCGGTGAGCGTATCGCGCATGCCTTGCGCGCGGCGCAGGATGTTGTCGGCTCCCGGATTGCCTTCGATCGTGCAGATCTTGCCGCCGTTTGGCTTGGCCTTCTTGATGTACTCGCCGATGCGCGCTCCCATCAGGTAGTTGTCGGTGCCGAGGTATGTCTTGCGGAGCGCTGCATCTTCTGCCGCGAGATCGGCGTCGAGCGTCATCACCGGAACGCTCGGATTGGCGGTCTTGAGCGTCTGGGCGATGAGTTTGGCGTTCGACGGCGAGATGGCGATCGCAGCCGTGTCTGCCTTGCCCAGCATGTCCTGGACGATCTGTGCCTCGCCGGCCTCATCGGACGTCGATGCCGGACCTGTGTAGAAGCACTCATATTCCGAGTCTGGGTTTTCCTTGTTCCATTTCTGGCAACCCTGGTTGATCGCCTCGAAGAACGGGTTGTCGAGGCCCTTCACGACGATGACGAGCTGCTTCTTGGCAAGCGCCGGGCCGGCGGTGAGCGCCAGAGCGGTGAATGCAAGTAATAATGCCTTCCTCATGGTTTCCTCCCTTGAAACAGACGGGCGCGGCGCGACCGCCATACGTGATCAACCCGGGTACCAGACAATGCGAGGGTCATCCTCCGAACGCTCGTATTGCCAGGCCGAGTCGATAAGCCTTTCCAGATCGTAACTGGGCTGCCAGCCCAGCAGGTATTTGGCCTTGCTGTTGTCCATCCAGTTCGAGTGGTACTGGCTTGGTATATCGACAGCCGCAAGGCCCCGCGTGCGCGCCAGGTAGGTGGCGACCTCGCCATAGTCGACCGGGCTATCCATGCAGATGTTGAAGAGCTGGCGCTTGGCGCGGGGATTGTCGATTGCCGCCAATATTGCCGAGACCAGATCGTCGACATGCACGAAATTGCGCTTCAGCGGACGCCCGTCGGCGTCGCGCAGCAGCGGCACAGCACCGGTTTGCGCATACCGCCTCGCGTCGCCTTCCGGAACCAGCGTCTTCCAGTCGGGACCGCCGAAGACGTCGCTGCCGAAGGACAGCGTGTACTTGAAATCGTCCTTTGCCATGATCCACGGCGCGCGAAGGCAGCAGCCGTTGGTGCCGTACTGAATACCGAATTGCTCCAGCATCACCTCCTCGAGAACCTTGGAAAGCGCGTAGCCTCCCGGATAGGCACGATGGGGCGCATGCTCGGTGATCGGTCCGTCGTGGCGATGGTAGAAATGGCCGACACCGGCATCGCCTCCGATGAGGATGAATTGTTGCGAGGTGGCGCTCGCGCGAAATTCTTCAAGCAGCCAGAAGAGCCCCCTGACCGTTACATCCATAATGTCGGCAGGCGTTTCCTTGCAGGTCGCAAGATGCAGGACGTGGGTAACGCCTTCCAATGCGGCCACAACGCAATCGCGGTCAGCAATGGAGCCCCTTGCCACCTCGACGCGGTCGGTCTCTTCGAGCAAACGATTGTGACACAGCGCGCGGATGCGTGCTTTGGAAAATCTCGGATCGTCAAGCAGCCCAGCAATGAAGCGCTGCCCGACCTTGCCCGTTGCGCCAGTGACAAGGATCAGCATGCTCTCTCTCCCAGAAACAGCTAATATGCGCGCGCTTTCGGCGTCAATGGAATTTGTCATACAAAACAGATTTTTGTGATGACGCCCCGATTTTCCGGACAATTGATTGACGGTCCTGCAAGGTTTTGCGTAAATGCATTTAATCGCTTGTTCCGGGAGGACATGGGACAGGCGAGATAGGGTGCGCCTGCCCCAGGAAGAATAAGTGACGGCGACGGGCAGTCCGCGGAATCGGGGAGGTTAGCAGGCTGGTGGCGGTTCTCGAACTCACCAACATCTCCAAACATTTCGGTGCCATCCGGGCAGTCAACGACGTTTCGCTTTCGCTGGAGGCGGGGCAGGTCGTCGGCCTGATGGGCGATAACGGTGCTGGCAAGTCGACGCTGGTCAAGATGATCGCGGGCAACTTCCGTCCGAGCGAGGGGACGATGCGTCTCGATGGCGCGGAAATCGTCATGCACCGTCCGGTGGAGGCGCGTCAGCACGGCATCGAGATCGTTCACCAGGACTTGGCACTTTGCAACAATCTGACGGCTGCGGCGAACGTGTTTCTCGGACGCGAGCTGCGGCGCGGCATCGGCCCACTGAAGGTCCTGGACCACAAGTCAATGTACGGACGGGCCGGAGAGATTTTCAAGGAACTGAAGTCGGAGACACGCCCGCGAGATCTCGTAAGGAAGATGTCGGGCGGCCAGCGGCAGGCGGTGGCGATCGCGCGCACGATGCTGTCGGAAGCGAAGATCGTGCTGATGGACGAGCCGACTGCGGCGATTTCCGTCCGTCAGGTGGCCGAGGTTTTGAATCTGATCCGCGAGCTGCGCGACCGCGGTATTGCGGTTGTCTTGATCAGTCATCGCATGCCTGACGTCTTTACGGTTGCCGATCGTGTCATCGTGATGCGGCGGGGAAGGAAGGTCGCCGACAAGCCGATTGCGGCGAGTTCGCCCGAGGAAGTCACAGGTCTTATCACCGGCGCCATCGAACAGGTGTGATGGCGCTGCTTACCGGTATCGGCAGAAATGAAGGTCGACGATGGCAATTACCCTTGACCAGACAATTGCACAGAAGCAGCGGAACTGGCTTGCGGGGATACTGGGCGGCCAGACGTTCTGGGTCCTGATCGCCGTCATTCTCGCCTGCCTTTTTCTATCCTTCGCTACTGACTCGTTCGCAACGGCGAAAAACCTCTACAACATCACCCGCAACGTCACGTTCGTTGCGATCATCGCGCTCGGCATGACGCTGGTGATCATCACCGGCGGCATCGACCTGTCCGTCGGCTCGGTACTTTGCCTGTGCAGCATGGTGTTGGCGGTGGTCATGCATGCCGGCTACAGCATCGAGATCGGCATTGCCGCCTCGATCGGCACGGCGCTTGTGATCGGAGCGTTCAATGGCGTGCTGATCGCCTATCTTAACTTCCCGCCGTTCGTGGTGACGCTCGGCATGCTGTCGATCGCGCGCAGCCTGGCGATGGTCGCGTCAAACAACACCGTCGTCTTCCAATTCGGTCCTGACCACGAGGCGCTTCTGTCGCTGGGCGGCGGCGCATGGTTTCTCGGTATAGCCAACCCCGTTCTTTACATGATCGTCCTGGCGCTGCTGACCGGTTTTGTACTGCGCTGGACCAGGTTCGGCCGTTATGTTTTCGCAATCGGCGGCAATGAGCACGCCGCAACGCTGACCGGCGTTCCTGTGCGCCGGATCAAGATTGCGGTCTATATGATCTCCGCTTTGTCGGCTGGGATCGCCGGCATCGTTCAGACCGGCTGGCTCGGTGCCGTCACCACCAATATCGGCGCGGGAATGGAACTCCAGGTCATCGCGGCCGCCGTCATCGGCGGCGCCAATCTGGCAGGCGGCGTCGGCACGGCTTTCGGCGCTCTGGTCGGAGCCGCTCTGATCGAGGTGATCCGCAACAGTCTCGGCTTGCTCGGCATTAATGCCTTCTGGCAGGGCACTTTCATCGGCGGCGCCATCGTGCTTGCCGTGCTGTTCGACCGGATCCGCAATTTCCGGCAGAGCGAATAGCGGCTGCGCCGAGATGCGCCGATCGGCGCCATGCCCGAAAACATATGAGGTTCTTGTCTTGTCAGCGGGGCGGAATGGCGGGACGCGGGCCGTGCAGGCGACGGTTCACCGGCACGGCCGGATCGGGACCTGCGCTATGGTTGGAGGCCCCCCGGCCTGAGCTTCTGCGCGAACATCATCGTCAAGCGCGAGTCTCACCTTGAGCGATTGTCGCCGCGTAAACAGCCTTTAAGGTGAGTGAATTATAACGCAATCGCTCCTCAATGAGTGAGCGGCGAGGGCAAGGAAATGGGGGGCAGGCGGTCGCCGTTGATGAAGCTCTTCAGCCGTCTGAAATAGACATTGGCAAGAGCGCGGGCTGTCAGGTGTAATGGCATCTCCGTCCGGTTCAGCAGCAGATCGGTCCATTGCCGTTTCCAGACATCATTGAACACAGGGTTCTCATCATAGCGTGAGATAGCGTGCCCGAATTGGATGCGGCGATCCGGTACTGTCACTGACGCCAGTGCGATCGAGGCCGGCTCGATGTCGTCAATGCCGGATTCCAAGACAAGAAGCAGAGAGGTGTCGCCGCCGCGCCACGCAGATATGGTGTCGAGAAAGACACTCGCCTCGTCGATTAGCTGCCTTAGTACCTGTTGCGCCGTGGCGGACGGATCGGTCAGCCGTGCGGCGGCGAGATTGCGATAGTACACGAAGTGCAGCTTATCTCTCGATCTCAGAGTACGGCGAAAGCGGTCAAACCGCCGGACCAGTTCATCATGTTCGCCGGTCTTCGACATCGGATTGGTGTGGATGTGCAGTACGGTCGGATAATCCCGATAGGCGACTACCTCAGTTGCGATGGTCGAATGGCTTGCGGGCATGTAGCAATCGGGTGCGCATACCTTCTGAAAGTCATCCTGAATCATCTCGGTGACGGATGCGAGACCGCTATCAAGATTAAGTAGCCAATCAAACGGATAGGACGTCTTTCTCAGGCCCAGCTTTTTGATCATCATCGCAGCATTGCACGCTGCGCCGAGCGAAATATACTGATGCCCCATAATATTTCCCCCCCCGGCTGGTTTGTACATCCATGGGGCCATCCTAGTAAAGCCCTGACCGAATTTATAGGCCACGCCCGAGCCAGCCAGTCCCAATTCGCTTGTCATCGAAGTCTGAGGTATGTCGAGTCTCCGCGTCATGTCCGGGACGCGCACCCACTGTCATATCTGTGCTTGGGATACGGCCACGGTCGAGATCGGACCTCAGCTCCGCGATCCGGGCACTAATGGAGAGCCCTTCGCCATCACTCCTTCGTAGGTTCCCAGAGCTCGACCGGATTGCCTTCGGGATCGTGAATGCGGGCAAAACGGCCCACTTCCGAGTTCCACTCGGCTCTAGTTTCCACCGCGATCCCGCTTGCCCTTAGTTTCGCCATGAGCCCATCGAGATCATCGACCCGGAAGTTGATCATCCACTGCTGTTCGGCACGTCCAAAATAGTCGGTACTCTCAGAGAACGGCCCAAAAATTGTTGTTCCTGCCTCTTGCCGCCATATGGACTTGTGCAGGTCGTCAATTCCAAGGTGCGTCTCGTACCATTCGGCGAGCCCGGCCGGGTCCGCCGCCCTGAAAAACACACCACCAATTCCAACGACCTTCGGCATGGGACTCTTCTTAGCTTTGGCACGGGGACAATGGCGATGAAGTCGCGTGCATGCAAACTCAAACTCTGAGATCGAGCTGGACGCACCGTCCGCTCAGCGCCACATCCGAACGCCCGCACCGATGGAGTTCTATGCGGTTTCTCTCGCGCTCCACAACAGTCTGATGCCGAGCGCTCCGAGGAAGAGGCCGGTGATGCGGTCGATCCAGGCCTTCATGCCGATGTAGAATTCCCGGACCCGGCCCGACCCGAAGAGCATGGCGACGATCGAATACCAGGAGAACTCGTTGAGGAAGACGATGACGAGCAGTGTGATCGTCATCCAGAGCGGTGCCTGCACCGGGAGCATCGAGACGAAGATCGAACCGAAGAATACGGCGACCTTCGGGTTTGATATCTGGGTCAGCAAGCCCTTGAGGAATGGCCCGGCAGCGCCGTCATGCCCCTCAAGGACGAGAGGATCTTTGGCATGGCGGAATACCTGGAAGGCGACCCAGAGGATAAAGAGTGCACCGAGCACCCTCATGACGAAGAAGAGTGTCGGAAGGGCTTGGAACAGCATGTTCAACCCAAGAAGCGCTGCCACGGCCCAGAGGACGGAACCGGAGCCGAGACCGATCGCGACCTTGAGGCCATCGGAACGCGACCGCGCTGCCGCGGTTTGGGCTGTGATCAGGAAGCTTGGACCGGGCGATATCACCGCCAGCAACTGGACGAGGCCGATGGCAAAAAGGCTCAAAAGATTGGCGGTCACGGAATCCATGGCGGCGTTCCTTGTCTGATTATATCTCGGCTCGAGACGGGCTACCAAGACTATTCCTCTCGCGGCAGTCGTCTTCCCCGTCCGCTGCTTCGGCGAGAAAAAATATCATATCTAGGTCAGCAGGGCCCTTGAGGAATAGGCTGGCAGCACGGAAGTTAGGGGTCGCCGGTGTTTAGTCGGCCTTCGCATGATGGCATGCGGTCAGAAGGCCGGGGGACGTGGTTCTTGCCAGAAGCGCCGGCTCCTGTTCCGCGCATATGGAGGTTGCCTTCCAGCAGCGGGTTCGGAAGCGACACCCACTTGGAGGATTTGCTGGGCTCGGCAGATCTCCCTGCAGGACAATGCGCTTGCGCCCGCCACGAAGTCTCGGATCTGGTGTGGGGACCGCAGAGAGTAAGGCCTGCGTATAAGGGTGGGCTGGTGCCGTAAAGATCGACGCTTTCGGGCCGGTCTCGATGATCTTTCCGAGATACATAACCATGATGCGATCCGACACATGCCGTACGACCGCAAGATCATGTGCCACGAAGAGCATGGCGAGGTTCCTTTCGCGCCGCAGTTTGGCAAGCAGATTGATGACCTGTGCCTGGATTGACACGTCGAGTGCAGAGACCGGCTCATCGCAGATGAGGAGCGCTGGATTGAGCGCGAGCGCCCGCGCAATGCCGAGTCGCTGCCGCTGCCCTCCTGAAAATTCGGAGGGATAACGCATCGCGTGCTCACGCCTCAGGCCCACCGCCTCCAGGAGGTTTGCCGTCTCCTCTGCCCATTGATGACGGGGCAACGCGCCGGGATGAAGTGCCCAGGGTTCCGAGATCAGGCGATCCACCCGCATGCGCGGATTGAGCGATTGATAGGGGTCCTGGAAGACGACCTGCATCTTCCGGCGTAGTTCGTGCAACTGCCTTCCGCTTGCTTTTGCAATATCCACACCGTCCAGCAGCGCTCTGCCGCTGGTCGCCGGCGCAAGCTTGAGCAATGTTCGCACGAGGGACGTCTTTCCACAGCCGCTTTCCCCGACCAGGCCGAGCGTTTCGCCTCGGGCGATTTCGAAACTGACGTCCTCGACCGCGCGTACAGGGGCTGTCGCATTGCCGAAATGCCGGGAGAGATTCTCGACCTTAAGAAGAGGCTCGTTCATGGCGTTACCGGGAAATGGCAGGCGACCTGACGGCCGGGCCCTACGGGTTGAAGGGCAGGGACAACTCTCGCGCAAAGATCCTGGGCGCGCGAACAGCGTGTGCGGAAAGTACAGCCGGAGGGCAGTGCGACCGGGTTCGGCCCAGAGCCGGGGATAGGGACGAGTTCGCTCTCGTCGCTATTCATGCGTGGCTGCGAGGCCAAAAGTCCAACGCTATAAGGATGTCTAGCGTCCTCGAATAACTCGAAGACGCTCGCAGTCTCGACGATCCTGCCGGCATACATGACAGCGACCCGGTCGGCGATTTCGGCAACGACGCCGAGATCATGCGTAATAAAGATCATCGCAGCATCGCTTCGCTTGCGCACTCTTTCGAGGAGATCGACAATCTGAGCCTGAATGGTGACGTCGAGTGCCGTCGTCGGCTCGTCGGCGATGATGATGTCGGGTTCGAGAGCCACCGCCATGGCGATCATGATCCGCTGGCGCATGCCGCCGGAGAATTCGTGCGGATACTGCGTTTTGCGGCCGGCAGGGTCTGGAATGCCGACAGCAGTTAGAAGATCGAGGACGGCTTGCTCAATGCCTCCCTCAGGCATGCGGCCGTGAATTCGGAACATCTCCGCGATCTGCCATCCGACCGGATAAACGGGATTGAGTGCGGCAAGAGCGTCTTGGAAAATGAGCGCAATTCGATCGCCGCAAAGATCGCGCCGGGCAGTCCGGGAAAGCTGAAGCAGGTCCAAGCCGTCAAAGCAGATCGATCCTTCGTTGATGGCGCCAGGCGGATCTGGAACCAGATCCATGATCGCCGATGCCGTCACCGACTTGCCGGATCCGCTTTCGCCGAGAAGCGCTAAAACCTCGCCGCGTTCCAGCGAAAAGGACACGCCGTTAAGCGCCAAGATATTTCCGGCTGCGGTATCGAAACTAACCTGCAGGTCTTTGACTTCCAGAAGAGCCATCATCGCCTCCGCCTGATGAGACGCCAATGCTGCGACGGGTCGTTGACAATCCGGAACCAGTTGGCGAGCAGGTTGAAAGACATGGTGGTCAGCATCACCGCCAACCCGGGAAAGAAGCCGAGCCACCAGGCGGAGGAAAGATATCCCTGCCCTTGGGCGACCATAAGTCCCCAGCTGACCGCCGGCGGCTGGATGCCGAGACCGAGATAGCTCAGTCCGGATTCAAACAGCATGACCATGGCGAGATTGACGGACGCCAGCGTCAGCATGGTTGGCGCAACGCTCGGCAGGATATGTGTGCGCAGGATCCATATCGAGCTGCCTCCGAACACGCGGGCAGCGTCGACGAACAGGCGCTCGCGAACCTCCAGCGTTTCGGCTCTGGCGACGCGGATATAGGCCGGCATCCGGGTGATCGCGAGGACAAGAACGAGATTGGTGACGCTCGGACCGAACAGATAAAGACCAAACAGGGCAACAAGCAGGGTCGGAAAGCCTAAAATGATATCGGAGATCCGCATGATAATGTTACCAACGAGACCGCCGAAGTAGCCGGCGATCACGCCGAGCAGGGTTCCCCCAACGAGACTTGTCACGACCGTTACGAGCGCGATTCCGACCGTTGTCGATGCCGCCTGGATAAGCCGCATCATGAGGGGTCGGCCGAGCGCATCGGCCCCCAGCCACAACGTCCACGACTGGTTGAAATCGAAAGGCGGAAGATTGCGCGCTTTCAACGAAATCCGGCTGTTCCCGAGAAGGGAGCTCGCGTCGGCTACGATTGCCAGGATCACGATCAACAACCAAATTGCCGCCGCAACCGCCATCGGATCACCCGCAAGCGCACGCGACAGCCATAGGATGCGCCGGCGGCGCTCGGGAGCGGGGGTGAATTCCGTCGTCATGCCGGTCATTCGACCCTCACTCGGGGATCGATAGAGGCGTAAAGCATGTCGACCAAGATGTTGATGATGAAGATCACGACGGAGACGGCAAAGATGGAGGCCTGCACGATGGCGAAATCCCGCTTCAAAATGCCGTCGATCAACAGTTTGCCAATTCCGGGGAAGCCGAAGACCACTTCAACGACGCCACCACCACCCGCAAACTGGGCGGCGAGATCGCCGGTGACCGTAATGGCAGGAAGCAGAGCGTTACGCAGTGCATGGACAAAGGTGACGCGGCCGGCATGAGCGCCCTTGGCCCGGGCGGTGCGGACGAAGGTCGCATTGAGCGCCTCGATCATCGACCCGCGGATAATCTGTACCAGCGTTCCGAACGGTCTGGCAAACAGACACGCAACGGGCAAAATCCAATAAATCGGTCCGCCGAAACCGGACGTCGGCAGAATTTTGAATGTCACCGCAAACAGCAGCACACCCATGAGACCCAGCCAAAAGTCGGGAACGCTCGCCGCCGCCTGAGAAAGCAAATTGAAGCCGCGATCGATCCAGCCACCGGGGTTCACGGCGGCGATCGATCCGATGATGACCGCTGCCAGGAAGGCCAATGTCAGGGCAATCGCGCCAAGCGCAAGCGTGTTCGGCAAGGCCTCCAGCACTACCTCCATCGCCGGACGGTTATGCCAGAGGGACACGCCGAAATCGAGACGAAGGATGTCTGCAGCCCAGTCGATAAACTGGGCTGCAAGGGAACGGTCGAGGCCAAGCCGGACGCGCATCGCCTCGCGCGTGGCGTCCGAGGCATCGAACGGCAGGTAAAGATTGACCGGATCGCCGGTCAATCTGACGAGGAAGAACGCGGATATCATCAACGCTGCAAGTGCGAACGCGGCGGAGAAAGTGCGTCGAAGGAGATAGGTGAAGGACATCGGCTCTCCTCAAGCGATGGTTCAACCGGGGACCTGTCAATGCCGTTCAGCGATAGCTGACCGACTTCAGCTTGATCTCATTGCCGGCCTGGACATCAGGCGTGTAATTCACGTCCGATGCGACACGGGCGATCGTAACCATATGAAAGAGAGGTACGATGTTGACCGCATCGACAGCGATGTACTTGAACGCCTCCTGGAACAGGCGCTTGCGTTCGTCACCTGTGGCCTTGGAAGCGTCTGAGATGATTGTGTCGAGCTTCGGATCGACGATCGACGACGTGTTGCCATCGCTCGTGAAACGGTTCGGCAGCGTGAACACCGCATCGCCCTCGGTATTGTCGATCTGCGTCTGCAGGATCGAAGGCTGACGGTCCTTGGCCCAAGGCTTGAGCAGCTTCTTCAGCCAGGGGCTTGTTTCGAGCATCTCGAGGCGGGCGTTGAAGCCTGCATCCGCCAGCATGGCTTGAATGGCTTCAAGACTTTCGGATGAGTTCGGATAGATGCCGATACGCCCGTAGATGACGATTTCCTTGTCGACCGGGACGCCATCCGCCCGCGCGGCCTCAAGGAGAGACTTGGCCTTTTCCGGATCGTAGGTCCAGGCAGGAATGTCGGGATTGTATCCGAACACCGACGGCGTCACGACCTGCATCGCTTTTTCAGCATTCTCATGGAAGATCGTGCCGATGAGGCCGTCGCGGTCTATTGCAAGGTTGAGCGCCTCGCGTACGCGCCTGTCATTCAGCGGCGCCACGTCCTGATCGATCCTCAGCAATGATGTTTCCGCATTCGGGAAAGCATGATCGTGATCGCTGGTGCCGTCCTGCGGAGCAATCTCATAGGCTATTTGGGCTTCTCCCGTCTCGACCATCGCGGCTCGGACGGCTGACTCGGCGCGCCAGATGACGGTTGCGTTTTTGATCGACGGCTTGTCGGACCAGTATCCGTCATAAGCCTGCAGAGCGACTGATTGGCCTGGCAGCCATTCGAGAAGCTTGAAGGGCCCGGTCCCGACCGGCGCCCGCGTTTTGGCATCGTTCGGCATATCCGGTGAACCGATATCCAGCGCGGCCATCTTGTTCGGAAGGATCGGTTCTATGACATCGGTCCGGATGATGATCGTTGTTGGATTGACCACTTCGGGCGACAATTTGACGCCCTTGAGCGTTGCGAGTCCGACTTCGCAGGCGAGTGCAGGGTCCTGCGCACGCTTTAGCGCCGCTGCAACAGCATTGGCGTCAAAAGGCTTGCCGTCATGGAAAGTCACTTTCTCACGGAGCTTGAATTCCCAAGTCAGATCATCGACCTGCCGCCAGTCGGTGGCGAGACTTGGCGTCACGGTCCCGTCAATCGGGCTCAGGTTGACGAGCGTCTCCGTGATATTGTTGCGCAGGATGCGCGAATTGCCTGAGAGATCCGTATCGCAGGGATCAAGTGATTTTGGCTCATCGGTTACCACGACAGTCAACGTGTCCGACGTGGCGTGCGCCGGGATTGAAACGTTCGCTGCGAGTGAAAATGCCGCCAGACCGACCTTTGCGGCCTTGGTGATGGATATCATGTTCATGGGTGCCTCCTCGTTCCAGCCATTGACATCGCATCCGGAGCAATGCCGCATTCGTAAATGCCCCCCGTTTCAAGGCTGCCGTCGCAGCATCATGCAAGTGGCTTTACTTCCTCCAACAACTGCGTAGTGTCAAATGTGACACCTGTTCCATGAGGATGCTTAGGTGCGGTCACGATGTCAACAGAGAATAATTCATATAAGGAATGCATAGTTCATGAATGAACTTAAACATGGCTCTCCAGTCGTGGAAAAGACGGCGCATCTTCTCGAGGCCGTCGCCGATGCCAAGACGGGAATTTCTCTTGCAGATCTAGTCGACCGGCTAGGCGTGCCGCGCTCGACCGTTTATCGCATCCTGAATTCACTGGCGGCCCACGGTCTTGTCGCCCGCGTCAACGGCGGGGCATCGTACGAGCTTGGCCCCAAGTTCATCGAACTCGCACGGCGTATTTCACCCGGCGCCGACAAAGCAATGCTTGTCGAAGCGGCCAAGCCGATCCTGACCGCGGCAGCAGACCGGATCCTTGAATCCTTTAAGCTGGCCACGCCGGAGGGGGGTGAAATGATGACGATTTTTGCCGCTCCAAGCCCCGGCGACTACTCGATTTTCATCAAAGTCGGTGGCCGCTCGCGCAAGCATGTTGGCGCTGCCGGCAAGCTCGCGCTCGCCTACTCAGATTATAGTGAAATCGAGGCATATTGCGCAGCCGGGCTAGAAGCTAAGACGCCCTATACAATCACGAATCCCGATGCGCTAAAGGAAGCGCTCGTCGAGATTCGCCGCAACGGATATGCGGAGGATAATCAGGAGTCCAATCTGGGGCTGCGCGCTTTCTCAGCCCCGGTATTCGATTCAGAAAGCCGCCTCGTCGCTTCGATCAGCGTGCCGTTCATCGGGGAGGCGACCCCAGACCGCGCTCGGGCAATCAAGCGAGAGGTCCTGGACAGCGCTGCGATGCTGACAAGGGCGATTAACGGTGTTCATCCTATTTCCAAATAAGAAGAAGAGATGTCCCTATTGAACTTTTTATCCCGTATGGTAGTTCTGGATCACTAGACAATGGAGGAATTGATGACAGCGCTGGAACCATTGGTTTATGCAAAGTTGTTGCGGACGAATTCAGCGAGTCTCAGCACGCTGCTTTTGAAGCGGGGTCTGAGGAATACGGCTGTTCGCGGCGTCCGGCCACTTTCCAATGTCAACAAACCAATGATCGGCCCGGCTGTCACGGTGCGCTACATTCCTGCCCGAGAAGATATTGATGGATCGACCTATAGCTCAGACCCGTCGAATTACCAGCGCAAGGCAATCGATACGATTGCGGACGGCCACATTCTGGTGTTCGACTGCCGCTCGATGGCCGAAGTCGCTGGTATCGGTGCAATGCTGGCTCGGCGCCTTATCTACCGGAACGCTGCAGGCGTGGTTCTCGACGGCGGCGTTCGCGATACGGCGGATATCGCCAAGCTTGGTCTTCCGACCTATTGTATGGGGCCTGCGGCACCGGCCAATCTAGTGGCACATCATGCTTCAGATATGAACCAGCCGATCGCCTGCGGTGGTGTCGCCGTCTATCCGGACGATATTATCTTCGGCGACGGTGAGGCTGTCATCGTCATTCCGAGAAAATATGTGGAAGAAATCGCTGATGAAGCCGTCGCGATGGAAGAACAGGAAGAGTTCCTGAAGTCGGAGATTGAATCCGGCAAATCGACGCTCGGTGTCTACCCGCCCAACGCCGAGACACTGGAGCGCTATAGGGCCTGGAAGCAGGCGCGCGCAGAGGTGATTTGAGCAGCAAGCGCTCAGTCAGCCCATGGAAAATGAGCCGCAGACACGGCTAGTGCGTCAAGCAACACCGTCGTCTTTCGAAATCGCCAACGCTGCCGCTTTATGCCCGGCTCTACTGAATCTGACTGAGGTGCAGCGACACGCTCTGGTTCGGCGGGCCTAGCGTCTGAACGATCTGCTTTTTTGCCAAACTTTGCCAATCCATGTCATCATAGTTACATGGAGGTCGGTAATCGCGACAATGAATGTATCCTTACCCGATCCGATGAAAGACTGGGTCGAGGCACAAACCACGACGGGCCGCTACGCCAATGCGAGCGATTACGTGCGCGACCTCATTCGCAAAGATCAGGAACGGAATGGCAAGATTGACGCGATGCCGCGTTTTGTTGATGAAGGCCTGAAAAGCGGCGTGGGCAATAGGTCCAAAGACGAGTTTTTCGCGGCGGCGAAGGCGAAAACTGACAAGCTGCAAGGCAGTTGAGAATGGGCTTTCGCCTATAGCGTCAATTCAGCAGACCGAGCCGGCGCAGCGGCAACAGGGCCGCACGCAGTCCGTTCCTGCCTGAAGGACAGAACAGGCCTTTTGTCGCGTAATTTCTGGATTTCACACATTGTGAAAGACGATCTCAGGCCAGGCCGAGGAAAACGGCCAGCGAACGGATGACGCAAAGCATGGTTTCGTCATCGAGCCGCCCGAAGGGCCGGCCGACCTTGTCGCGTTTCACCGACATGGCCTTGTCGATCATCACTTGCGACGGCTTGCGTAGTCCGTTCTCGGACGTGGGTCGCACTGTAGGCCGGATCAAAAGGGCGTCCACTAAAGTCCCCGACACCAGCAGCACCGTCGCCGTGCCGGTGTCCTCGAACTGATCGGCTTGGATGATGAGGGCGAGTGCGGCTTTCCGACGGCCCCGGCATGGCGACGGCAACGAAATCGCCACGCCTCACGTGTCGGCCTCGTCATCCAGATCAGCAAGGGCGGCATCCATGAAGGCGTCCAGATCGCGGTCGGCGGCATCAGCCGCAGCGATGGCCCGTGACTGGCGGCGGCACTCGTCGTCGAAGAGCGGCGACGCGTATCCTGAACCCATATCCGCACCGGGCGCAATCCAGCAGCCCGCAGCGTCCCGGCGCTTCTGGACTCTTTGGGTGACAGGCGTTCGCACTGTGGAATCTCCGCACAATCTGTTACATGTAACAAAAAGGCAGAACGGCGGGCCGTCAAGCTGAGTGTCGCAAAAGTCGGCCGCGAAAGGTGTCTTTTTTACACCTGACTTTTGCGGCAGAATTTGCCCTTAAGAAACTAGGGCAACTGATTTTGTCGGCGCAATGTGGGGAAGATCCAAACGGCACATCTGGGGGAATATTGATCCGGTATCGACAAGGGCATCGTAAAGCGCCTCGACGCGTGTTGCGTCGTCCTGAGCTGCTAAGATTGCGTCTAGTCGCGGACCTAGGGTGGGACCGACAGTCCAAGGGCCGTTCCGAACCATTCGCCATCCGGCCAATATCGCCGCTCCTGGAGGAAGCTCAATTCCATCAGCGATCGGACAATTCTCGCGGCGATCAGCACCGACCAAAGCGTATCGCCCGGTTCGACCGTGCGTCTGCGGCTTGCATACCGCTTTACACCCATCCGATCGCTTCGAACCATAAATCCGGAACTCAGTGGGCCAGAACTCATCACTAAGTGGAATCCTGGATGTGGATTGATTCTAGTCGGAGTGGGAGACATACAGAAAGCGCGGCTCGCTGTTGCCGGCAATCACGACGGCTGACAGGCGTCCGGTGCGGTAGGCGCCTGTGTCGATTGCTATCCGGTTCGAATGGATTTCCGGAAGTTCGGAGTCTGTGATCGTGTGCCCATGCACCACGACTTTTTCGAGTGGCTCGGGGGCATCGAGGAAGTCTTCGCGTATTTCGCGAAGATCGTCCTCGTTCTGTTCGGTAAGCGGTCTCTTCGGATCGATCCCGGCATGGACGAGGCAATAGCCGTTCACGATGACCATGTCCGCGGCCTGATTTAGCAATGCCAGATGATGCGCGTATCGAGGAAGCAGCATATCTGGCAGCTCTCCTGCCCAGCCCGGCATGCGGTGGGTATACGACCGAAGGGTCGCCTTTCCGCCGAGGCCTGACACCCAATGATCAAGAGCGAGATCGCCGAGATGATTATTCAACGCCTCGCGGAACAGGTAGTCGTGATTTCCGAGAATGAGTTGCGATCCCTCACGCTGCTGAAGGGTCCCGTGCACGAGTTCCATTGCCCGGCGGCTTTCCGGTCCTCTGTCGACGATATCGCCAAGGAAAACGATCCGCGGCTTCGCACCGCTTTTGTCCGCGTCTTCGTCAATTGTCGCTAACAGAACTTCGAGCAAGCCGGCCATTCCATGAACATCGCCAACGGCATAAACAGGGCGGGACGCAGAACTGGCTAACTCGATGATTTTCATTGGCAGACTCGGACGCAGCACATTCCCTTCTCATCTGAGACGGTGCCGCTGTGCTGACAAGGGATGGAGCTCTGTGAGTTCTTGTTGTGGTGTACGAAACGTCAATCCTTCACGTACACTCTGTCATGCGTCACATTGAAGGACAGTTGGCCGAAAGCAGATTGGCCCCAAGGCTTGTGCTGCTCTGTGGCGCGCCGTATCTTAGAAAGAAGTCAGGCGCCCGCGTGCCAGCGGTTGAAGCCTCCTGTGCGTAAATCTTGCCCCAACAGGAACGAAAGCATGAATATCGATAGGATTTTGCGGTCTGTCGTGGCCGTTCGCGCCTCAATTCCCGAAGATGCCTTCACGGCGACGACGCTGGGCACCCAAAGGGAGGGGAGTGGCGTGGTGATCCGGGAAAATGGGTTGGTGCTCACGATCGGCTATCTGATCACCGAGGCCGAGGAAGTTTGGCTGACACGCAATGACGGGTATGTCGTTCCGGCTCATGCCCTTGCCTACGATCAGGAAAGCGGCTTCGGTCTGGTACAGGCGCTTGGGTCGCTTGACGTTCCCGCATTGGATTTTGGCGATGCGGCTGAAGCGCAGCTCGGTGCTCCGGTCATGCTCGCTGATGGGATCGGTCAGTTCGTGCAGGCCCAAATTGTCGCGAAGCAGGAATTCGCCGGCTACTGGGAATACTTGCTGGACGAGGCGATTTTCATCGCGCCGGCCCACCCCTCCTGGGGAGGTGCAGCACTCATCGGCTCCGACGGCAAGCTTCTGGGCGTTGGCTCGCTTCGCCTGCAAATGAGCCAAAGGGGAGAGAGTGCCGACATCAACATGATCGTGCCGATCGACCTGCTGCCGCCAATTCTTGATGACCTCCTCACCCGCGGCCAAGTCAACAAGCCACCGCGCCCTTGGCTCGGGGCCTTCTCTGCCGAAAGCAACGGCGACGTCGTCGTGATGAGTGTGGCCGAGGGAGGGCCGGCGGCCCAAGCGGGCTTGCGTCAGGGCGACATCATCTCGGAGATTCGGGATGGGGAGGTTGACGGCCTTGCCGATTTTTACCGCAAGCTCTGGAAGAGCGGTCCCGCTGGCGTGGAGATCCCCATGAGAATATTGCGCGACGGCCGCGAGGCCTGGTTGCGTATCAAGTCGGCCGACCGCAGCAGCTTTCTTAGAAAGCCGCAACTACAGTGAGGCGACGGCGCCGGTGGTTCGGCGCCCGCAACAACGCGCGCAAAGTCCGCTTGACTCATGAACGCATCGGTGGGCTAAATAGTAAATCGGTTTACTAAAGCGGTTTACAGGCTGTCATGGCGAATGAACGAGTTACGAGCCTGAAGGACGTCGCGGGTGCTGCTGGCGTTTCCGTGACGACGGTTTCTCGGCTGCTGAACGGCTCGCTGGCACTTCCCCACGAGACGAGGAAGCGGATCGAGGATGCGATCCGCGACCTCAACTATCAGCCCAATCCCCATGCGCGGCGCCTGAGCCGCGGCCGCTCCGATACGATCGGCCTCGTGGTGCCTGACATCGCCAATCCGTTCTTCGCGACGCTGGTGGCAGCGGTTGAGGAGGAGGCGGATCGCCGCGGGCTTGCCGTTTCGCTCTATGCGACTTTGAACCGACCGGGCCGCGAGATCGTCTATCTTCAGCTTATCGAGCGCAATCATGTCGATGGATTGATCTTCGTCACCAACCATCCGGATGACGGACAGCTTGGTGCGCTCATCAATCGCACCGGCAAGGTCGTCGTCGTCGACGAAGACGTACCAGATGCACTGGCGCCGAAGCTCTTCTGCGACAATGAAAGGGGCGGCTATCTCGCGGGGCAGCATCTTGCCGAAACGGGGCATTGCCGCATCCTGTTCGTAGGGGGGCCCGAACGGATGATTAGTGCTCAGCGCCGGTTCCATGGGCTCGAAAGGGGCGTGCGCGAACGGTGGGGCGCTGATGCCACCTTCCTCAATTACAAGGGCGAATACACCGTTGCCTTCGGGCGGGAAGCTGCCAAGCGCTTTATCGGCGAAGGAATGCCTGCCAGCGCAATCTTCGCGAGTTCGGACGAGATCGCCATCGGCCTCATCGAAGTCTTGCGCGGTGAGGGCGTTTCGATCCCGCAAGACGTATCGGTCATCGGTTTCGATGACGTCGGGCCGCTGCATCTTTTTGCGCCGCCGCTGACGGCCATCCGCCAGCCCGTTCGGAAGATCGGCCAGCGCGCACTCTCGCTGCTTCTTGAGACGAACTGGCAGGAGCGGACTCCGTCCTCTCAGGAGGAACTCCTGCCGGTCGAAATCGTTGTGCGGAATTCCGTTGCGCCGCCTGCGAAGCCATAAATGCAATGGACAAAAAAGAACCAGAGGATGAGAACATGAACCGGACGATCAAACGCAGAACATTTACAGTCGCACTCGGCTTCACGGCACTGGCAGCCGCCTCGCTCGCAGGGCTTGGCGCAAAGGCGCAGGAAAAAACCTTCGCGCTGGTGCAGATCAACCAGCAGGCATTGTTCTTCAACCAGATGAACGAGGGCGCCCAGAAGGCGGCTGATGCCGCAGGCGCAAAACTCGTGATCTTCAACGCCAACAACGATCCGGCTGCCCAAAACAGCGCGATCGAAACCTACATCCAGCAAAAGGTCGCCGGCCTTGCTGTCGTTGCCATCGACGTCAACGGCATCATGCCGGCCGTCAAGCAGGCGGCAGACGCCGGCATCCCCGTCGTGGCGATCGACGCCATCCTCCCCGACGGCCCGCAAAAAGCACAGATTGGTGTCGACAATGCCAAGGCCGGCGCCGACATGGGCAAGTTCTTCCTCGACTATGTCAAGGCAAACATGGACGGCAAGGTGAAGATCGGCGTCGTCGGCGCGCTGAATTCGTTCATCCAGAACGTCCGCCAGGAAGGCTTCGAAAAGACATTAGAAGGTGTCTCCGGTATTGAAAAGGCAGGCGTAGTCGACGGCCAGAACATCCAAGACAATGCGCTGGCCGCCGCTGAAAACCTGATTACCGGCAATCCGGACATGACGGCGGTCTATGCGACCGGCGAACCGGCGCTGATGGGCGCCATCGCAGCTGTTGAAAGCCAGGGCAAACAGGACACCATCAAGGTGTTCGGCTGGGATCTAACCGCCCAGGCGATCGCCGGCATCGACGCAGGTTACGTCGCAGCCGTGATCCAGCAGGATCCGGCAGCCATGGGTGCTGCTGCCGTCGATGCCTTGAAGAAGATTTCGGACGGCGGTTCGGTCGAGAAAAACATCGCCATTCCGGTCACCATCGTCACCAAGGAGAATGTCGAACCTTATAGGGCCGTTTTTAAATGATCGCGCATGGACAGCACTCAAGCGCTGTCTCCGGGGCCGGGGGAGCCATGCTCTCCCGGCAGTCCGGGGAGGCGGGAAGACTGCCGCGCGTGTCGCTTCGCGATATCCGCAAGACCTTCGGCTCGCACCAGGCGTTGCGCGGTGTCGACCTCGACCTCTATCCCGGCGAATGCCTCGGGCTTGTCGGCGACAATGCAGCGGGTAAGTCAACACTCACCAAGATCGTCTCCGGGACCTATATTCCCGACGGCGGAACGATCTCGATCGACGGGGAGGAGGTACGGTTTTCCGGCCCCGCCGAGGCTCGCTCGCGCAATATCGAGATGGTCTTCCAGGACTTGAGCCTCTGCGATCATATCGATGTGGTCGGTAATCTCTTTCTCGGCCGAGAAATCACCAAGGGTCCTTTCCTCGATCGTGCGACAATGCTTGCCGAAGCGCGCAAGATGCTCGACGCCTTGGAAATCCGTATCCCGAGGTTGACGGCCAAGGTCGAAAAGCTCTCCGGCGGCCAGCGCCAGGCAATTGCAATTGCCCGCGCCGCTTCCTTCAACCCCAAGGTCCTGATCATGGACGAGCCGACTTCAGCACTTGCCGTTGCGGAGGTGGAAGCCGTGCTTTCGCTCATCAATCGCGTCAAGGCGAAGGGCGTTTCGGTCGTGCTCATTACCCATCGTCTGCAGGACCTTTTCCGTGTCTGTGACCGTATCGCTGTCATGTATGAGGGCACCAAGGTCGCCGAGCGCGATATCGGCAAAACCAATCTCGAGGATCTGGTAAAGCTCATTGTCGGAGGGGAAAGACAGTGACAGTCTACACTGAACGCGCCAAGGGCTCGCCGCTTGCCGATTTCGTCAGCGAACATGCGCAGGTCCTTTCGATCGCCTCTTTCTTCCTCGCCTGCATGGTGTTCTTCTCGATCACCACCGACACATTCATGACGGCCGGGAACATACTGAACGTCATACGCCAGGCGGCGCCGATTCTCGTCGTGGCAGTCGCCATGACCCTGGTCATCGTCACCGGCGGAATCGATCTGTCGGTGGGCTCGCAGGTGGCGCTCGTCAATGCCGTGGCGGCGATCATCCTCGCCATGGGTTATCCCTGGCCTGTCGTCGTCTTCGGTATGCTGGCCTTTGGTGCGCTGATGGGTCTCGTCCAGGGATGGTTCGTCGCCTACCAGGGCATTCCGGCCTTCATCGTCACGTTGGCGGGGCTCTCCATCCTGCGCGGCCTGGCGCTTTATCTGACCCAGGGATATTCGATCCCGATCAAGGACGTCCCGGGCTTTTTCTGGCTGGGACGCGGCCAGCTCGTGGGGCTGCCGGTGCCGGCGTTGATCGCCATTCTCGTCGCTGCCATCGGTTATGTCGTAATTTCCTCGACAAAATATGGACGGCAGGTCGTGGCGGTCGGCTCCAACATGGAAGCGGCCCGCCGCGTCGGCATGCCGGCGCAATGGATCGTCGCCTCCGTCTATCTCGTCTCCGGCGTGGCGTCGGCATTGGCCGGATTATTGATCGCTGCACGTCTTGGCTCCGGATCATCGAACGCGGCCGTCGGCTTCGAATTGCAGGTGGTCGCGGCCGTGGTGCTCGGTGGCACGTCGCTGATGGGCGGTCGCGGTACGATCCTCGGCACGGTACTCGGCACGCTGACCATCGCGGTGATCGGCAATGGACTCATCCTGATGCATGTCTCACCGTTCTTCACGCAGATCGTCACCGGCGCGATCATCCTCCTGGCGATCTGGCTCAATACCCGCATCTTCACCACCAGATTCCGTTTCGGCGGCAAGGGAAAGGGCTGATCGATGGCAGCCGAACTCTCTGAAGGCCATCTTCGATCCGGCAACGTGATGACCGTTGCCGGACCGGTTCCGGCCGATGAGCTCGGCGTCACGCTGATGCACGAGCATATCCTCAACGACTGCCGCTGCTGGTGGCATGCGCCGAAGACGCCGGAGCGGCAATATCTCGCCGACGGCTTCGTGTGCATGGAAATCCTCGGTGAGCTCCGCCAGGATCCGTTCGTCAACAAGCACAATATAACGCTGGACGACGAGGCGCTGGCGATCGTCGAGCTCAAGGATTTCGCGAGAGAAGGCGGCAGGACGGTCGTCGAGCCGACATGCCAGGGCATCGGCCGCGACCCGCTGGCGCTCCGACGCATAGCCAAGTCGACGGGGCTCAATATCGTGATGGGTGCGGGCTACTATCTCGCCTCGTCGCATCCGGCCAAGGTGGCGGGCATGGGTGTGACGCAAATCGCCGACGAGATCGTCCGCGAGGCGATCGAGGGTGCTGACGGCACGGATGTGAGGATCGGCCTAATCGGCGAGATTGGCGTTTCTTCCGATTTCACAGCGGAGGAAGAAAAGTCGCTGCGCGGTGCGGCCCAGGCTCATCGCCGCACAGGCCTTCCACTGATGGTGCATCTGCCCGGCTGGTTCCGACTCGGCCACAAGGTGCTCGACATCGTGGCGGAAGAGGGCGGCGATCTTCGCCACACCGTACTTTGCCACATGAACCCGTCGCATGACGATCTCGGCTATCAGAGCGAGATCGCGTCGCGCGGCGCATTCCTGGAGTATGACATGATCGGCATGGATTTCTTCTATGGGGACCAGCAGGTGCAGTGCCCGAGCGACGAGGAGGCCGCGCGCGCCATCGCCAGGCTCGTGGGGATGGGGCATGGCGACCGCGTCCTGCTCTCCCATGACGTCTTCCTGAAGATGATGCTGACGAAATACGGCGGCAACGGCTATGCCTATATTCTCAAACATTTCCTGCCGCGCCTGAAACGGCATGGCCTCGATGACGCGGTCATCGGCCGGATGATGCGCGACAACCCGCGTTCGGTCTTCCAAGCCTCTGCCTGACGGCCGGAACTCCTCAAAGAAACGGTAAGATACGGTAAGACAATGACAAAGAAAGTGCTCCTCGTCGGTGAAAGCTGGGTCAGCTCGGCAACCCATTACAAGGGTTTCGACCAGTTCGGCAGCGTCACCTTCCATCTGGGCGCCGAGCCGCTGGTAAAGGCGCTCGAAGGCAGCGAGTTCGAACTGACTTATATGCCGGCGCATGAGGCCGTCGAAAAATTCCCCTTCGAAATGGCCGGGCTCGACGCCTATGATGCGATCATCCTTTCCGATATCGGGGCAAACTCGCTGCTGCTGCCGCCAGCGGTCTGGTTGCATTCGAAGACGGTGCCGAACCGGCTGAAGCTCATCAAGGCCTGGGTCGAAAAAGGCGGCGGCCTGCTGATGGTCGGCGGCTACTTCTCGTTCCAGGGCATCGACGGCAAGGCGCGCTGGCGCCGCACGCCGGTTGAAGATGCCCTGCCGGTCACCTGCCTTGCCTATGACGACCGCGTCGAAATGCCAGAGGGCTCGACCGCCGTTGTGCTGAAGCCGGAGCATCCCGTCATGGCCGGCCTTGACGGCGAATGGCCGCTGCTCCTTGGCGTCAACGAGGTGGAACTGCGCGACCGCCCCGATGTTGAGGTGCTTGCCCGTCTGCCAGAGGATCAAGGGAGCCATCCGTTGCTGGTAATCGGTTCGCACGGCAAGGGCCGCACGGCCGCCTGGACCTCCGACATCGGCCCTCACTGGCTGTCGCCGGCTTTCTGCGAATGGAAGGGCTATGGACGCTTGTGGATCAATCTTCTTGCCTGGATGACGGAGGCGCGCTGAAGGATCAGCCGGCGAGAATGGAATGAAGCTCGGCCTTGGTGGGAAACGCAGATCGGGTTCCCCGTCGGCTGACGGTGAGGGCAGCGGCGGCGGTCGCGTGCCTTACGGCGCGTGCGTCGAGCGGCACGCCCCGCAAGGCAGCAGACGCGAGCGTGACGCCCATGAACGTGTCGCCAGCACCTGTCGTATCGATGACGCTAGCGGGTGTCGCCGGGATCGTCAGCGCGCCGCTTTCGCTTGCCAGCATCGCGCCTTCGCCGCCGAGGGTCAGGACCACGTGTTTGACCCCCGCGGAGATCAGGGCCGAGGCGGCAGCTTGGCCTGCGGCTCCGGTCAGGCTCTCGGCCTCGCCTTTATTCAGAAAGGCAATATCGATGAGCGGCCAGAGGCCGGTGAAGAAGGGGCGAAGGGGGGATGGGTTGAAGGCTGTGAGCAGCTGGCGATGCCTGGCTTCTTCAAGGATGCCGCGGGTAACCTCGTCGGTGAGATTGCCTTGCAGAACGAGGAGATCGCCGGGGATGCTTTCGGCAAGCGGAGTGACCGCCTCCGCAAGCGTCAGCGAACCGGCCGAATCCGTGGTCGTGACAATGGCGTTCTCACCGTCGGGGGTCGTGAAGATGATGGAGAAATCGCTTGCCTTGCCGGCCAGCTGGATCAGTCTGGCCTCGACTGGCTCTTCGGCCAACTGGCTGCGGATGGTCTCGGCGCGAAAATCTTCGCCGACGGCCGCAACCAGCGTAACGGCAAGGCCTGCGCGGCCCATCACCACGGCCTGGTTCGCACCCTTGCCGCCCAGATCACGGGTCTCCTCGCGGCCAAGGATCGAGGCGCCTGCCTCTGGCATGGCCGATACGGAAATAGTTTCGTCCACTGTGACGTTGCCGATGACATAAGCACGCATAACTGGCTTTCGAAAAGGGAAACAGATGCAGGAAATATCCGACAAGACCTCAAGCGCCATACGGGAAATATTCGGGACTGACAAGGCGCTGATCGGCATGATCCATTGCCCCGCCTTCCCCGGAGCGCCGCGCTATCGTGGTGAGGAGATGAACGCCATCTACGACGCCTGCATGCGTGATGCGGAGGCCCTGATTGAAGGCGGCATGCATGGCCTGATCATCGAAAACCATGGCGACATCCCTTTCTCGAAGCCGGAGGATATCGGCCCCGAGACCGCGGCCTTCATGTCGGTCATCACCGATCGCATCGCCCGCGCCGTCGGCGTCCCCCTCGGGATCAACGTCCTCGCGAATGCGCCGATCCCATCGTTCGCAATAGCCATGGCCGGCGGCGCGAAGTTCATCCGTGTCAACCAGTGGGCCAATGCCTATGTGGCGAATGAGGGTTTCATGGAAGGACGCGCGGCTGAAGCGATGCGTTACCGCTCCATGCTGCGAGCCGAACATATCCGCGTTTTCGCCGACAGCCACGTCAAGCACGGCGCCCATGCCATAACGGCCGACCGCACGATCCAGGAGTTGACCCGCGACCTCGCTTTTTTCGATGCCGATGCCGTCATCGCCACCGGCCAGCGCACCGGCAGCACGGCGAGCATCGAGGAGATTGAGGAGATCGGCGCCGCCACCCAGTTGCCGTTGCTGGTCGGGTCGGGTGTCAGCAAGGAGAATATCGTCGAGATCCTAAAGCGTACCAACGGCGTCATCGTCGCGTCGTCGCTGAAGCATGGCGGCGTGTGGTGGAGCCCGGTGGACATCGAACGGGTCAAGGCTTTCGTCGCCGCGGCCGCACCGGCATTGAAGTGATGAGCCGCACGTTGGAGAGCCTTTCGGACCAGGTCATCCGGGAAAACCGCGCCGTCTTCGAGGCGATGGTCAGTCACCGCTTTGTCGAGGACATCAAGGCGGACCGGCTGTCGAAGGAAGTCTTCGACCGGTACCTTGTTTACGAAGGCGACTTCGTAGACACGGCCATTTCGATCTTCGCCCACGCGATGGCCGAGGCCGCGACCATCGCGCAGAAACGGTGGCTGATCGGCGTGCTGGATGCGCTTGCCAATCAGCAGATCGCCTATTTCGAGAAGACGTTCAATTTGCGCAGGATCGATCCCTCCGCCTTCGACACCAATCGTCCGGAGGTGGCAGCCTTCCGCGACGGCATGCTGGAATCTGCAAGGTCCGGAAAATTCCTCGATACGATCGCCGCAATGTTCGCAGCCGAATGGATGTACTGGACCTGGTCCAGGCAGGCCGCCGAGTGCCGGATCAGCGATCCGTTGCTCAAGGAATGGGTGGACCTCCACGCACACGAGGATTTCGCCGCCCAGGCGCGCTGGTTGAAGACCGAACTGGATCTCGCGGGCGACAGCCTCGATCCTGCCGAACGCACTCGGCTCAGCGCCATCTTCGGCCGGGTCCAGCAGCTGGAGATCGACTTTCACAACGCGGCTTACCTTTAGTTGGAATGCCCATGACACAGAAAGTCTGCATTGATGGCGGGCGCCTGCCGGCGCGCGGCATGCGCATTGTCCATCCCACGGATCGATCGACACCCGCCGATCAGCCTGGTACGAGCACCCGACAGCATCTCAGTTTTTCTGGAAACACGTCAAAGACGCCTGGTTGAGTCACCGCGCACGAATCTCGGCGTCAGGATGAGTTCCTGCGGCGGCGCGGCGGCTCCCTCGGAGCTCTGGATTCTTGCCAGCAGGCGCTGTGCCGCCAGTTCGCCGAGCTTTTGGGCGTCCTGCACCACCATGGTGATGCGGGGCGTGATCACGCTGCTCCAGGGCACGTCGTCGACCATCGCCAGCGACACGTCGTCCGGGCAGCGGAAGCCCATCTCCTGCATCACCTGAAGCGCTGCAAGACCCATCATGTTGTTGGCGCCGATGATGGCGGTCGGCCGATCGCGGCGGGCGAGCAGGCGCATCGCTTGCCTGTAGCCGCCCGTCCGGGTGTAGCCCCCTTCGACCACCAGCGAAGGGTCGACGTCCACGCCGGCACCGGCCATCGTGTCCATATAGCCTTTCAGGCGCTCGTCGGCGGTGTGCAGACCGGCCGGGCCGGAGATGAAGGCGATGCGTCTGTGGCCGAGCTGCAGCAGGTGTTCCGTCAGGATGGCGGTGGTGAGCGGGTTGTCGGAGCCGACGAAATCGCGCTCGGCGCCTTCCACCTTCTGGTCGAACATCACGATGGGTATCTTGAAGTCGCGCAGGAATGCGGCGTAGTCGTTCCCGCGCCCGTTTGCAGCCAGCACGATGCCGGCCATCCTCTGCGCTTCCAGCCGCTCCAGCAACGCCCGCTCGAGGTCCGCCTTACCGGAGGAGTCGGCGATCAGGACGAAATAGCCGTTGTCCAGCGCCTGGTGTTCTATCTCGCGGCGGATGTCGCCAAAGAACATGTTGCCCAGATTGGCCGAGACAAAGCCGATCAGCGAGCTGCGTCCCCGTGCCAGGGTCTGGGCCACCGGGTCGATACGATAACCGGTTGCTTTTACGGCCTGCTGGATGCGGTCGAGCGTCTCGATCCCGACCCGCTTCGGGCTGTTCAGCGCGAGCGAGACGGTCGAGATCGAAACTCCCGCAAGGCGCGCGACATCTCGGATGGTTGCCATTATGATCGAACCGGTTCTATGACGCTCTTGTGTCAGATTCTGTTCGCCTATGCAACACATGGATCTTGATTATCCCGAAGCTGCAAGGAAATTTCTTAGAATTTCGCAATCCTTGATTCCTGCTTGACAGCTAAGAGGGCAAGGACGATTATCAAATGCCGAACCGGTTCGATAAGGATGCTGAACTGGAAACAAGGGAGGAGAGGCCTGTGGCGATTGCGGTGCGTCAGTCGGGGAGCCCGGCATTCGGGGAGGTGGACAAGCATGCGTGGTTCAGCCACGACCGTCTGGGCCTGTTCATCCATTGGGGTCTCTACGCTCTAGGCGCCCGGCACGAGTGGTTGAAAAACCGCGAGGAACTGACCGACGAGCAGTACCAGCGCTACTTCGACAATTTCGATCCCGATCTCTATGAACCCAAGGAATGGGCTCGCCGGGCCCGTCTCGCCGGCATGAAATATGTCGTGGTGACGACCAAGCATCACGAGGGCTTCTGCCTGTGGGACAGCAAGGTGACGGACTACAAGGCGACGAACACGCCTTGCGGCAAGGACCTGCTGACCCCGCTGGTCGAGGCGTTCCGCGCCGAGGGACTGAAGATCGGCTTCTACTATTCGCTGATCGACTGGCACCACCCCGACTTCCCGATCGACGTCCATCATCCGCTGCGCAACCACCCCGACGCGAAAGCGCTGAATGCCGGCCGCAACATGGCCAACTACACCGCCTACATGCACGAACAGGTACGTGAGCTTCTGACCGGCTTCGGCCGCATCGACATCATGTGGTTCGATTTCAGCTATCCGCGACGGGAATATCGCGGCCTGCCCGGCAAGGGACGCGTCGACTGGGAGAGCGAGCGGCTGGTTGGGCTGGTGCGCGAGTTGCAGCCAGGCATCATCGTCAATAACCGCCTCGATTTGCCGCTCGACGGCGACAACCTGCCCGACATTGTGACACCGGAGCAGTACACGCCGCGCGTCGCGCCCGCCATCGCTGGCCGGCCCGTGCGCTGGGAGGCTTGCCATACCTTCAGCGGTTCCTGGGGCTATCATCGTGACGAGGATAGCTGGAAGAGCCCAGAACAAATCATCAAGCTGCTCATCGATTCCGTCGCCATGGGAGGCAACCTGCTGATGAATGTCGGCCCGACCGGCCGCGGTATGCTTGATGCACGCGCGATCGCTGGGCTTGAGGTCTACCAGAATTGGATTTCAGTGAACGGGCGCTCCATCTACGGGGCAGGGCCGTCCGACTATCCCGTGCCGTCGGGCTGCCGCTATACCCAGCGCGGCAACCGCCTCTACCTGCACATCTGCAACTGGCCTTTCCGCCACATCCACATCGAGGGTATCGCGGACAGGATCGCCTATGCGCAGTTCCTGCACGACGCCAGTGAGGTGCGCTGGCTCAGCCACATCAAGGAGGTGGATTCCAATATCGGCGTGACCGTGCCGGAAGGTGTGATCACGCTCGAACTGCCGGTACGGCGGCCGGACGTTACTGTTCCGGTGATCGAGATCGTCCTGAAGCCGTAGCGTTCGAGCATTGCTTGTCCATTGCATTCATGGAGGGAGGAGAAAACCCATGAAGGTTCTGAAGAAAGCGCTATTGCTTGCCGCAATCGGCGGCAGCCTCTTTGCTACGGCTGCAACCGCCGATCAGGTCAATCTGACCTGGCAGATGTGGACCGCCTCCGAAACCGACACCAAGACCTGGCAGCACTTGGCCGACATGGTAAGTGCCAAGCACCCAGACATCAAAGTGACGCTGCAGACCGCCGGCTGGGTCGACTACTGGACCAGGCTGCCGGTGTTGGCAGCGTCGGGCCAGCTGGCCGACATTGTCTCCATGCAATCATTGCGCATGTCGAACTTCTATTCGCTGCTCGAACCGCTCAATGCGAGGATAGAGGCGGACAAATTCGACCTTGGCGCCTTCACCCCCTCGATCATCGGCGGCATGTCGGTTGACAAGGAGCTTTACGGCCTCCCTTACGATGTCGGTCCATGGGTGATCTATTACAACCAGGAGGCTTTCGAGGCCGCCGGCATTCCTTTGCCGAAACCGGGCTGGACGCTTGCCGAGTTTACCGATGCCGCAAAGAAGCTCACCAAGGACGGCAATTACGGCTTCGGTGTCGCCCCGGTCAACTATTCGGTCATGGCGTCCGCTTGGGGCGACAAATACGTCAACGACGCCGGACAGCTCGACCTCGTCAATCCGCGCGCGATTGCCGCAGCCGACAGGCTGATCGGCTTTGCCGCCAAGGATAAGATTGCGCCGCTTGTGCCGTCAGGCAACGATGCCGGCACGGTCATCCAGGGCCGGTTCAATTCAGGCAATATCGCCATGTATGTCGACGGTCCCTGGTCCATCATTGGCATGAAAGACGAGGTCAAGTTCAAGGTCGGTCTCACCACCCTGCCGCGCGACGAGGGCGAGCTGGCGGCCGTTACGGCGGGCTCTGGTTTCGGCATTTCCACCACCAGCCAGAACAAGGATGCGGCCTGGAAGGCGATTCAGGTGCTTACGAGCCCTGAAGCGCTGTCGTACCTTGCCGAGAAGGGGCGTGCGTTGCCGGCGCGCACTGCCGCGCAATCGTCCTGGTACCAAGTGGCGGCCAAAGACATCACCAATGGCGGCGAGGCCCTCGACTACTCCTTGGCGCACTCCATACCCTACGCGATCACCGACAATTGGGCGGCGGTAGAAAACCTCTTCAACCAGTATTTTCCTCCCGCCTTCGCCGGCAGTGTCGACGCCAAGCAGACGATGGAGACCATCCAGAGCCTCGCGCAACAATAGCTCTCGCCCCGGCAGGAATTGCCGCGCATGGAGGAAAACATGTCGCAAAGCGCCGTCGCCGAAGTTCCCGTGCAGCCCGTTCAGCGGCGGCGCTTTTTGAAGCCAGACACGCAGACGGCCATGCTGTTCCTGCTGCCAAGTTTCCTCGGATTCATGGCCTTCATGGCCTTGCCGATCGCAGCGTCGTTGGCGCTCAGTTTCACCAATTGGCAGTTGATCTCGACGCCGTCCTTCGCCGGCTTTCAGAATTATGTCCGCCTCTTCACCGTTGATCCGGCTTTTTATACCGTATTGCGCAACACACTACTCTTCGCCGTCGAGTATCTCACGCTGAACATCATCGTCTCGCTGACGCTCGCTGTATGGATATCGAGCCTGAGGCATGGCAAGGCGATCTTCCGGGTGATCTTTTTCCTGCCGACGTTCACTCCGACGATCGCAGCGTCGGTGGTGTGGCTGCTCATCTTTACGCCGGATGGACTGGCAGACAGCCTCATCCGTTCGCTTGGCCTCGGCCTGCCCAATTTCCTACTCAGCACGACCTGGGCAATGCAGGCCATCGTACTCGTCACTCTGTGGGCGAATGTCGGCTACAATGTCGTGATGTTCAACGCCGCGCTCGACCTTGTGCCGAGGCACTACATCGAGGCTGCGACAATCGACGGCGCCAACGCATGGCAGCGTTTCTGGCGCATCCGCCTGCCACTGATCTCGCCGACGATCTTCTTCGCCACCGTGATGACGGCGATCACTTCGCTGCAGGTGTTTGATGAAATCTACGCGATGACTCGCGGCGGTCCGGGCTCGGCGACGGCCACGCTCGGCTTCGCAATCTACCAGAAGGGATTCGCCAACTTCCAGATGGGCTACGCTTCGGCGCTGGCCTGGGTGATGTTCATCATGATCATGGCGTTGACCATCTTGCAGTTTCGTATGCAGCGCAAATGGGTGCACTATGGCGACTAGGCCGGACCTGTTACGCCCGAATTCCGTATCGCGGAACAGAGCCCTGCGGCGCATTGGCACCTTCGTCAGTTATGCCGCGCTTTCGCTGATCGCCATGCTTTTCCTCTTCCCGTTTTTCTGGATGGTGTCGAACGCGGTTCGCTCCAACACGGAAGTGCTGGCCGTGCCGGTTCGCATTCTGCCGCAGGAATATCAATGGGGAACCTTTGTCGAAGCATTGGTCTCACTGCCGTTTGGAACCTTCCTGTTCAATTCCTTCGTAGTCGCCAGCGGCGTCACGGCGATCGTGATTGCGGTGTCCTGCCTTTCCGCCTACTCATTCGCGCGGTTGAAATTTCCCGGCCGGGAGGGGCTGCTGCTGGCTTATCTCGGCACGCTGATGATCCCGCAGGTGATGCTGGTCATCCCGCTCTTTCTGGTGGTCAGCAAGCTCGGCTGGGTCAACACCTATCACGGCATGATCATGCCTGTCGCGTTCGGCTCCTTCGGCACGTTTCTGTTGCGGCAGTTCTTTCTCGGCATTCCCAAGGATCTCGATGAGGCGGCGATGATCGATGGGGCTTCGCGCCTGCGTATCCTGGTTACGATCATCGTTCCGCTCGCCATGCCGGCCATCGGCCTGCTGGCGCTTTTCACCTTCATGGGGCAGTGGAACAGCTTCCTGTGGCCGCTGATCGTCACCAACGGCATGGAGAAAGCCACGCTGCCTCTCGGGCTCACCTTGTTCCAGACACAACAGGGCACCTCGTGGAATTACATTATGGCAGGCGCGGCGATCTCCATGCTGCCGGGCATCGTCCTGGCCGTCGTGCTGCAGAGGGTAATCTACCGGGGCGTCACCATCGGCTCCGGCTTCGGCGGGCGTTAATTCCAGCAACCCAATTCCGTAGCTCCGCGCTTGTTGGCTAGGCGAGCAAGGTTATGAAGCGCAATCTCGCTGAAACAGATGGATTGGGGCGCTATAGGATACTGTTTTCCCGTGCCAAAGCGCGTTCGCGCTTCTATTCTCCGCCTGGAAAGGAATGGACATAGAGTTGTCGAGCTCCACGAGGTCGGCTCTCCATTCAAGACGTTCAGCTGCTGCACGGTTGCCCCACATCCGACGCTCTAGGGCGCCGCCGATGACGCGTTATGCCACCGAGCACGTGCTCTATCGTCTGAGTGTTTCGAAACGCCATTAACTCGGGAACAATATCGCTGCCGTCAGGTTGATCTAGCTTCAACGCAAAAGCGAGGCCGCGCGAGCCAGCAGGATAAAAGAGGAGGAAGCTATGGCACTGACCCTGATGAGCCCGGCATTCACCCAGGACAAACCCATTCCGCAGAAATATGCGCGCTCCGGCGAAAATCTGTTTCCGCCTCTTAAGTGGAGCGGCGCTCCGGAGGGAACGAGGAGCTTCGTCTTGGTCGTCGAAGACCCGGATGCGCCGCGCGGTACCTTCCGCCATTGCGGCATTGCCAATATCCCCTCCGATTGGGATGCTCTGGCCGAAAGCGCCGATACCGCACCGGAAAACACGGCACGCTTTTACAAGAATGATTTCGGCAATGCGCGCTATGACGGTCCGCAGCCGCCGCGGGGTGACCGCCCGCATCACTATATCTTTCGCCTTGCCGCTCTGGATGTCCCGAGCCTTTCGATTCCCGGCGACGCCGGTATCGCGTCGATGTGGAACGAAGCAAGGAAACACGTGCTCGCGGAAGCGACCATTACCGGAACGTATCAGTCCTAGGCTGGTTCGATTTCATGTGATCCGAAATGCTGCGATCGGGTCGCGCATTGCGCCTGCCGCGCCGAGACGGATCGCACGTCTACCACCGCTATTTCACGCCGACGCTCTCGGGCCACAGAGCCTGGATCTCCTTCGGCAGCGCATCGCGCACCTTGGCCGATTGGCCGAGATCGATATGGCGGGCAAGAACCTGGAATACGGATTTTGCTGCAGCGGCGGGATCGACCGGGCGAATGGATTTCAGCCCTTCCGCGATATGCTCGAGGAATTCATCACGTGAACGCGTTTTGTCCGGCGTCTTCGAAGGGCGGTATTGGTCATAGTAAATGCCGCGCACAATGAGTGGCAGTTCCGCACCGAGATGGGCGGCAAGGTCCGGCGAAAGCCTGTCGCGCAAAGCTTTCAGGACGGCGCCTAGTATATGCCATGCGACGTGCCTGTCGGGACCATGATCGGCCATGATTTCGTTCAGCCAGGTATTGGTGATTTGCAGTGTCTTGTCGAAGACATCGAGACCGGATGTGCTCATCTTCACACCCTCCTTTGCAAGGGGCCGGTCGAACCCCGAAAATCCATCTCTAGAAGCACAACCGCAATCGGCCGTAATTGTTTCGCTGCCCTGCAAAGAAAACTTCAGCAGACGGGATTATCGGCGCATTTTTGGCTGGCCCGAGCCGCAAAAACAACTGCCGCGACCTTGGCCGAAGCGGCTTGGAACATTAGGGGGTCCAATACGTTCGGCCCCTGTGGAAAATCCATGCAAGGCGGAGGAAAAAGACCATGAAAGTGAGCGAAGTGATGACGCGTGACGTCCGGCTCGTCAGGCCGGACCACACGATACAGGAAGCAGCGAAGATCATGGCCGAACTCGACGCTGGCGTCGTGCCGGTCCAGGACAATGACCGGCTCGTTGGCATGCTGACGGATCGCGACATCGCGGTGCGCGCCATTGCTCAGGGCCAGGGCCCCGAGGCGAAAGTCGGCGATATCATGACGTCCGAGGTCAGGTACTGCTTTGATGATCAAGACACGGAAGAGGTCTGCAAGAATCTTGCCGATCAGCAGATCAGGCGGATTCCAGTGGTCAACCGGAACAAGCAGCTGGTCGGCATACTGTCCCTTGGCGATCTGGCAACAATCGTCGAAAAAGGGTCGGCAGGCGCAACTCTTGCGGGCATATCGCGGCACGGAGGTCAGCATTCGCAGTCGGGCGGCCTTCACTAGTGGCTGCCCCGCGAGGTGAAGAGCCCACCACGTGGCGCCGCGGCGCCACGTGCAACCTCAGAGGGTGCCCATCGGCGCCAATGCGCATCGTCGCGGACAATCTATGCTGCGGTGCGGCGACGAAAGTCCCTTGACGGCTGTCGCCCGTAACCTTTACTCAACTGATCTGCTGGACCAACCAGTATATCAGTGAGTGATGCGGATCATGGACGAGAGCCCGATCTTGACGCACGTGCCGAATGTCGGGCGAAGCCTCGCCCGCCAGACCGCACGAGACGTCATTGCTGAAAAGCTGATGGTCCTGATTGCCACAAACATGCTGCGGCCGGGCGACGAACTGCCGGGCGAGCGTGAGCTTGCCAATGTTCTTCATGTCAGCCGGGAAACCGTGCGCGGCGCAGTCCAGATGCTTGCTGCGCAAGGCATTATCGAGGTGTCGCATGGCAGCCGCAGCCGTGTCGGCAAGGTTGACCTCAGCCACATCACCGTCACGATCGCATCCCCTAACGCCATCGACAGTTACGATCTGGAATCGGTTCATGCCGCGCGGCTGCATATCGAGCTCAAGATCGTCGGCGACGCCGCCGAAAGGATAGACGGCGAAACGCTGAACAAGCTGCAGAGCCTTTTGGAAGCGCAGCGTCTGGGCGGGGACGATGCGATGCGCTTTCTCATCTGCGACCGCGAATTCCACGTTGCGATCTATCGCGCCTGCGGCAACCCGCTGCTCGCCGACTTCGTCACCGATCTGTACACTTACATGATGAACTACCGGCGCAACGCCATGTCCCAGCCGGGTGCCATCGAGGCCAGCTACAACGATCATGTTGCGATCGTCGAGGCTCTCGCGCGGCATGACCGGGAGGCCGTCGTGGCGGCGTTCCAGCATCATCTGACGCGTATTTACGAAACGACAAGGGTCCTGTTGACCGCCGGCAGGCCGGCTTGAGCTGGATGGCATGAGGAGATTTGCCTGAGATGCATGTGATGGTTATCGGCGCAGCCGGCATGATCGGCCGCAAACTGGTGGAAAAGCTCGGCTCCGACGCCGAAGCGCTGGGCCGCGGCATCGACAGGCTGACGCTCGTCGACGTCATTGCTCCGCCGCTGCCTGCCGCACTTGCCTCCGTTTCCAACGCGCTGGCGCTTGATCTCTCGGAAGCCGGCGCCGCAGCCAGGCTTGCCGCGATGCGGCCGGATCTGATCTTCCATCTTGCGGCGATCGTGTCCGGCGAGGCCGAGGCCGATTTCGAAAAGGGCTATCGTATTAACCTCGACGGCACGCGTTCGCTATTCGAGGCGATCCGGCACGAGGGCCAGAAAGCGCCTTATACGCCGCGCTTGATTTTCGCGTCATCCATCGCTGTCTTCGGGCAACCTTTCCCGGAAAAGATCGCAGATGATTTCTTCACGACGCCGCTGACGAGCTACGGGACGCAGAAGGCGATCTGCGAGCTCCTCTTGGCCGACTATTCACGGCGTGGGATCTTCGACGGCATCGGCATCCGCCTGCCGACCATCTGCATTCGCCCCGGCAAGCCCAACAAGGCCGCCTCCGGCTTTTTCTCCAACATCCTGCGCGAACCGCTTGCCGGTCAGGAGGCCGTCCTCCCGGTTGAAGAGAACGTCCGCCACTGGTTTGCGAGTCCCCGTTCGGCGATCGGCTTCTTCGTCCATGCCGCGCGTATCGACACCAGCAACATCGGCCCACGCCGCAATCTGACCATGCCCGGCCTTTCCGCGCTTGTCGGCGAAGAGATCGAGGCGCTGCGCCGCGTTGCCGGCGACAAGGCAGTCAAGCTCATCCGCCGCGAAGCCGACCCCGTCATTCGTGCGATTGTTTCCGGCTGGGCGACAGATTTCGATGCGCAGCGCGCGACCGCACTCGGCTTCAGGGCCGAAACCAATTTCGACGAGATCATCAAGATCCACATTGAGGATGAACTCGGGGGGAAGATCTGAGATGACGCAATCCGCAACCCTGCAGAAAGGTAAGATCGCGCTCGTTACCGGCGGAGGCACCGGCATCGGTCGCAGCATCGCCAAGGCACTGAGCGCCGAAGGCTATGTCGTCGTTATCACCGGCCGCCGGAGCGATGTTCTGGAAAGGGCCGCCACTGAGATCGCTGCCGAAACCGGCGGCACGCTCCGCGCGATGATCTGCGATATCGGTGCTGCCGAACGGGTCGCGGATCTTTTCGGCAACATCAAAGCCGAGTTCGGCAGGATCGACCTTCTCGTCAACAATGCGGGCAGCAACATTCCGGCGATCCCGTTGGAAGAGGTTACTTTCGATCAGTGGAGCGGGGTGGTTGCGGCCAATCTGACCGGCGCCTTTCTTTGCACGCAGCAGGCTTTCAGGCTGATGAAGTCGCAGGAGCCACGCGGCGGCCGCATCATCAACAATGGGTCGATTTCCGCCACGACGCCGAGGCCGAATTCCGCCCCTTATACGGCGACCAAGCATGCGATCACCGGCCTGACGAAATCGACGGCGCTCGATGGGCGGCCATATGATATCGCCTGCGGCCAAATCGATATCGGGAATGCTGCGACGGACATGACGTCGAAGATGAGCTCGGGAGTGCTGCAGGCAAATGGCGAGACCGCCAGCGAGCCGACGATCCCGTCTGAGCATATCGCCCGCGCCGTCGTCTACATGGCAAGCCTGCCGTTGGAGGCAAACGTGCTGACCATGACGGTGATGGCGACAAAGATGCCGCTCGTGGGCAGGGGATAGGCATATCGAGTTCAATTGGCCTTAAGTCCTGGCGGTGAATATCCTGGAGGAGGGATGACCGGCAGATGGAGGCCAAAAGCGAAGACAAGTTCTGGGAGGAACTTTTATGGCAAGTGTCGAGTTCGTCGATGTCAGGAAATCATTCGGGGCGTTCCCGGTCATCAAGGGTGTGGACATCGAGGTCGCGGACGGGGAGTTCGTGATCCTGGTCGGACCGTCCGGATGCGGAAAATCCACACTTTTGCGAATGCTTGCCGGGCTTGAAAATATTTCCGCCGGTGAAATCCGCATCGGCAGCCGCGTCGTCAATGGGCTGGCGCCGGGCGAACGCGACATCGCCATGGTCTTTCAGAACTACGCGCTTTATCCGCACATGACGGTGGCGCAGAACATGGCCTTCTCGCTGATGCTCAAACGGGCGCCGAAGGCGGACATGGATCAGCGTGTCAACAAGGCCGCTGGCATCCTCGGCCTCACCAAACTTCTCGACCGCTATCCGCGCCAGCTTTCCGGCGGCCAGCGGCAGCGCGTTGCCATGGGTCGGGCGATCGTGCGCGATCCGCAGGTCTTCCTTTTCGACGAACCGCTCTCCAATCTCGACGCCAAGCTCCGCGTCGCCATGCGCGCCGAGATCAAGGAGCTTCATCAGCGCCTCAGCACCACGACGGTCTATGTCACCCACGATCAGATCGAGGCCATGACGATGGCCGACAAGATCGTCGTCATGCATGATGGCGTCGTGGAACAGGTGGGCGCACCGCTCGATCTCTACGACAGACCAGCCAACCTTTTCGTCGCGGGCTTCATCGGCTCACCGGCGATGAACATGATCAAGGGCCGTCTCAATCCGGACAACGGCAATCAGTTCATCGCATCGGACGGAACCGTCCTGCCGGTTGCAAATCCACCCGCCGGCGCAAAGGGACGCGATCTGATCTATGGCTTACGCCCGGAATATATCACGCTCGACGCCAATGGCCTGCCGGTGGAGATCGTCGTGATTGAGCCGATGGGCTACGAGACACAGCTGATCGCCAAGCTCGCGGGCAGCGATGTCACCTGCATCTTCCGCGAACGCGTCAATGCGCGGCCCGGCGATATCTTGCGCGTCTCGATCGACGCGCCACATGTGCATCTCTTTGATGCCGAAAGCGGCCAGAGATTGAGTGCCTGATAACGCTTCAGCGGAGGCATGGGAAGAAGAGGAGTCTTATCCTGCCCATCCGCCGATGCGATGACCGCCGTTCACGAAGCGGGAAAGTGAACGCCGGAGAATTCGCTCCCGCTTTTATAGGAGGAGGTATTATGACAATCAAAAGACGTGATTTCCTTGCTGCGTCGGCGGCTGCCGCCGGTATCGCGGGCCTGTCGCCGCTCGGCATACGCCCGTCCTTCGCCCAGGCGGAGCCGAGCTACAAGCCGGAAGAGGGCGCAACCCTCAGGCTTCTTCGCTGGACGCCGTTCGTCAAAGGAGACGAGGAGGCCTGGCTGGCCAACACCAAGAAGTTCACCGAGGCGACCGGCGTTGACGTTCGCGTCGACAAGGAAAGCTGGGAAGATATCCGCCCGAAGGCTGCCGTTGCCGCCAATGTCGGTTCCGGTCCGGACATGGTGATGTGCTGGTTCGACGACGCCCACCAGTATCCCGACAAGCTCGTCGACCTGACCGAGCTTGCCAACTATCTCGGTAACAAGTACGGCGGCTGGTATGACGGTGTCCGCGGCTATGCAACGCGCGGCGACAAGTTCATCGCTATGCCGCTGACGGCGATCGGCAATGCCGTCGTGTACCGCGACAGCCATGTGAAGGCGGCAGGCTTCAGCGAATTCCCGAAGGACACCGCGGGCCTCCTCGAACTTTGCAAGGCGATGAAGGCCAAGGGTACGCCCGCCGGCTTCCCGCACGGCAAGGCTGTCGGCGACGGCAACAATTACGCCCATTGGCTGCTGTGGAGCCATGGCGGCAAGATGGTGGACGAAAGCGGCAAGGTGACGATCAACAGCCCTGAAACGCTGGCTGCCATCAACTATGCCAAGGAACTCTATGCAACCTTCATTCCGGGCACGGAAAGCTGGCAGGACATCAACAACAACCGCGCATTCCTCGCCGGGCAGGTTTCGCTGATCGCAAACGGCGTATCGGTCTATTATGCGGCGAAGAAAGATCCAAAGCTTGCCGAAATCGCTGCGGATATGAGAACCACGAACTTCCCGATTGGCCCAGTCGGCAAGAGCGTCGAGCTGCACCAGACGAGCTCGCTGCTTCTCTTCAACCATACCCAGTATCCAGAAGCTGCCAAGGCCTACATCAAGTTCATGATGGAAGCTGACCAGATGAACGCCTGGATTACGGGTTCCAGTGCCTATTGCTGCCAGCCTCTGAAGGCTTTCGCCAGCAATCCCGTCTGGACGTCCGATCCGATACACGCGCCTTATGCCCGTGCATCGGAGACACTGCGCCCGAACGGCTATGCCGGTCCGCTGGGCTATGCCTCGGCAGGCACCATGGCCGACTATGTCCTCGTCGACATGTTCGCCGTTGCCGTAACGGGCCAGATGACGCCCGAAGACGCGATGAAGGAAGCGGAGCGCCGGGCAAACCGCTACTACCGTGTTTAAGCCCGCTTAAAGGTCTGCAGCATGCCGGCAACGGCATGCTGCGATTGTCCATCAGGAGATACCACCATGTCGACCGTGACATCCGGGGATACGACGCGCGGCCCGATCGCATCGCTCATGCAGAACAACAATGTGCACGGCTTCCTCTTCATGCTGCCGGCGGCCATCTTTCTCGTATGTTTCCTCACCTATCCGCTGGGGCTCGGTGTCTGGCTCGGGTTCACCGATACCCGAATCGGTCGCGACGGTATCTTCATCGGCCTTGAGAACTATCAGTTCCTTGCCAGCGACTCCGTCTTCTGGCTCTCGGTCTTCAACACCCTGCTTTATACGGTTGTCGCTTCTATCCTGAAATTCGTGCTCGGCCTCTGGCTGGCGCTGCTTCTCAACCAGCACCTGCCATTCAAGTCATTCTTCCGCGCCATCGTCTTGCTTCCATGGGTCGTTCCGACGGTTCTCTCGGGGCTGGCCTTCTGGTGGATCTACGACGCGCAATTTTCGATCCTCTCCTGGTCGCTGATTAAGATGGGCCTGATCGACGGACCGATCAATTTTCTCGGCGATCCCACCAATGCGCGCATCTCAGTCATCATCGCCAATGTCTGGCGCGGCATCCCGTTCGTTGCCATCTCGCTGCTCGCCGGCCTGCAGACCATTCCTGCCTCGCTCCAGGAAGCGGCCTCGCTCGACGGTGCAACCAGCTGGCAGCGGTTCCGCTACGTGACGCTGCCGATGCTGACGCCGATCATCGCGGTTGTGATGACCTTTTCCGTGCTCTTTACCTTCACCGATTTCCAGCTCATCTACGTGCTAACCAAAGGCGGGCCGGTCAACGCAACGCATCTGATGGCGACGCTGTCCTTCCAGCGCGGCATTCCGGGCGGCCAGCTGGGCGAGGGTGCTGCCATTGCGGTCGCGATGATTCCCTTCCTGCTTGCCGCCATCATGTTCAGCTTCTTCGGTCTGCAGCGCCGCAAATGGCAGCAGGGCGGCCAGGATTAAGGATCGGGAGACAATCATGAACGCCAACACCACCGATCAGGTTCTGACCGACAATGTCCAGGGCATGAGCTATCTCAATCGCCTGCCACGGCGGATCGTCATGCTCTATCTGCCGATGGCGGTCTTCGTCTTCGTGCTGCTCTTTCCGTTCTATTGGATGGCGATCACCGCCGTCAAACCGAACTCGCAGCTGACCGACTACAACAATTACAGTCCCTTCTGGGTCGTGGAGCCGACGCTCGATCACATCAAATATCTGTTCCTCGAAACATCCTATCCTGGCTGGCTCTGGAACACGATGCTGGTTGCGGTCGGCTCGACGGTTCTATCGCTCGCAGCATCCGTCTTCGGCGCTTATGCAATCGAGCGTGTGCGCTTTACCGGCTCGCGCCCGGTTGGGCTCCTGATCTTTCTCGCCTATCTCGTGCCGCCCTCGATCCTCTTCATTCCGCTCGCCTTCATCGTGTTCAAGCTCGGAATATATGATTCCAGGCTGGCACTGATCTTCACCTATCCAACCTTCCTCATCCCCTTCTGCACCTGGCTGCTGATGGGCTATTTCCGCTCGATCCCTTTCGAGCTTGAGGAAAGTGCTCTGGTCGACGGTGCGAACCGCTGGCAGATCCTGGTGAAGATCATTCTCCCGCTTGCGGTGCCCGGATTGATATCGGCCGGCATTTTCGCCTTTACGCTCTCATGGAACGAATTCATCTACGCGCTCACATTCATCCAGTCGTCGGAAAACAAGACCATCCCCGTCGGCGTTCTGACGGAACTGGTGCGCGGCGACGTGTTCGAATGGGGATCGTTGATGGCAGGTGCATTGTTCGGCTCGCTGCCCGTCGTGATCCTCTACTCGTTCTTCGTCGACTACTATGTCTCGTCGATGACCGGCGCGGTGAAGGAATGATGAGTGCAGTTGACGTTGGTGAGGGGGAGGGGCGGATGAACAGGATCGATCTGGAAGGGCAGCACGCGATCGTAACAGGTGGTGCACAAGGCATCGGTTTTGCGATCGCCAGCCGCCTCGTCGCCTCCGGCGCGGTGGTGACGCTTTGGGATATGGACGCGCCATTGCTGGAGAAGGCCAAGGCTGCGCTCGGAGCTGGAACTCGCAGCGCCGTCGCCGATATCTCGCACTGGGAACAGGTTGAGACTGCCTATGCGGCCACCGCCGCTGATCGCCCGCCCGTTTCGATCGTCGTCAATTCGGCTGGCATTGCAGGAGACGCCGCGCCGGTTGACAGTTATGACATCGGCATGTGGCGGAAGATCATCGATATCAATCTCACCGGCACCTTTTACGTCAACCGCGCCGTCGTTCCGGACATGAAGGCACGCAATTACGGCCGCATCGTCAACATCGCCTCGATCGCAGGCAAGGAAGGCAATCCGAATGCTGCAGCCTATTCCGCCTCGAAGGCAGGCGTCATCGGGCTTACCAAATCGCTGGGCAAGGAGCTTGCCGGCTATGACATCGCCGTCAACTGCATTACGCCCGCAACCGCTCAGACGCGGATTCTCGAACAGCTGACGCCGGAGTTCATCGAATACATGCGCTCGCGCATCCCGCGTGGCCGCTTTTTGAAGGTCGAAGAGGCAGCGTCCATGGTTGCCTGGCTGGTCTCCAAGGAAAACAGCTTTACCACGGCAGCGACGTTCGACCTATCGGGCGGTCGCGCCACCTATTGAAGAACATGGCGGGCTTCACCGCCTTAAGCCGTGGCGCCCGGGAAAATCTCGAAGCCGGTATCGACGATCGATCTCGTTTGCGGCCGTTCAGGCGTTTCGAAGGCCTTTTCCACCGATGTGCGGCCGATCAGGAAGCGGTTGGAGCGAACGGTCGAAAGAGGCTGCGGCAATTCGCGGCCGATATCCAAGCCGTTGAAGCCAAAAACGGCAAGATCGTCCGGCATGCGAATTCCGGCACCGAGGCAATGGAAGACGCCGCCGACCGCCATATCGTCGTTCGAATAGATGATTGCATCCAGTTTCGCCGGCTGAGCGCAAAGACGTGCGGTCATCTCCCGTCCGGCACCGACGGAGCTTGGCCCTTCAGCTATCGCGTGGGCCGCAATTCCCAATTCCGCGTTGCGCAGGGCGTCGCAAATTCCGTCATAGCGCAGCCGCGCGCGCCTGTCCGCTTTCCAGTCATGTCCGGCATATCCGAACCGGCGGTATCCGCGCTCGACAAGGTATTGGCCGGTGGCGTAGCCGGCCCGCCGATGCGACATGCCGACGGCAATATCGATCGGCGGCGAATCGATGTCCATCATCTCGACGATGCGGATGCCGCTTTCAGAGAGCATGCGATGGGTTGCCGGGGTATGGTCGAAACCGGCGATCAGGATGGCTGCGGGTTTCCATGACAGCAGTCCGCGAACGATCGTTTCCTCCAGATCGATATCGTAGCCCGTGATGCTGATGACCGGCTGGTAGTCGCTGCCATGCAGAGCGGCGTGAACGCCTTGCAGAACTTCCGGAAAGACGATGTTGGAAAGCGACGGCACGACGACGCCGACCAGGTGTGAGTCGAGCGAGGCGAGTGAGCCGGCAATCCGGTTGGGCACGTAGCCTGTCGCCCGTACAGCCTCCATCACCCGCTGGCGCGTTTCTTCGGCCACGGGACCCTTGTTGCGCATGATCCGCGAGACGGTCGACTCGCCCACCCCGGCGCGGAGCGCGATATCCTTGACGGTTACCTTGCTTTTCCTAGCCGGCAGGCGCTGCTTTTGCTGCATGGATTCCTCGTGCCCTCTGCCCGCAAGCAGGCGCCATCTGCTGATACTGCGCGGCCCTTATATCAAGGCGCCCCGGCCTTGCGAGCCGCAGGCGCCGAAATGCAACGTTACGGCGTCTCGCTGGCGCAGTTTACGCTTTTGCCGCAGCGCTTGCATTCACTGGCTGCGAAACGCGTCCATCCAGCCAAGTCCGGCCACTGTGTTGCCTACCGGGCGATATTCGCAGCCGACAAAGCCTTTGTAGCCAAGGATATCCAGCTCTCTCAGCAGACGAAAATCGTCAAGCTCACCTGTCGCCGGCTCATTGCGCAGCGGCACAGAAGCGATTTGCACATGGCCGATAATCGGCATCAGCCGCCGAAGTGCGGTGAGCACGTCGCCGTGAATGATCTGACGATGGTAGATGTCGAATTGAAGCTTCAGGTTTGGCCTATCCAATGCACTGATAGTATCAGCGGCAAAGTCGAAGTCGTTGAGAAAGTACCCCGGCATGTCCCGCGGATTGATTGGCTCGATGACGATGTCGATGCCGTCCGCGCCCGCCTGATCGCAGGCGTATGTCAGAGAGTTGCGGTAAATCGCGACCGCGGCCGCATCCTTCCGCGACGCCAGGCCGCTCATGACATGCAGTCGGCGGACACCGGTGCTTCGGGCATACCGCAGGGCAACATCAACCGACGCCCGAAACTCGTTCTGGCGGCCGTCGAGTGCAGCCAGGCCGCGTTCACCGGCCTGCCAGTTTCCGGGCGGCATATTGAAGAGTGCCGGTGTGAGCCCGTTTTCCCGAAGGCGCTCGCCGATGACTTCCGGCGTATGGTCATAGGGAAAGAGGAATTCCACAGCGGTGAATCCCACCATGGCGGCTGCCGCAAACCGCTCCAGAAATGCAACCTCGTTGAACATCATTGTAAGATTTGCGGCAAATTGCGGCATCAGGTGACCTCCGGTCCGCCGGGAAGCTCGATGCCTGTCACCTTGGCGATCAGCCTTGCGACGGAGGCATCGTCGTCCCGGCCCATGCCGGCTGCGGCCGTCATAATGAACATCTGAAGTGCGGTCGAGGTGATAGGCAGCGGAAATTTCAGTCCGCGTCCAAGGTCCGACACGATACCGAGGTCCTTTGTGAAGATGTCAACGGCGCTCTGGGGGGAATAATCGCCCTGCAGGATGTGCGGAACCCGGTTTTCGAACATCCAGGAATTGCCCGCAGACGCCGTAATGACCTCATAGACCTTGTCGATATCGAGGCCGAGCGCCTTGGCAAAGGTTATCGCCTCGCAGGCCGCCGCGATATGAACTCCGGCCAAGAGCTGGTTGACGATCTTGAAAGACGATCCGATGCCGGGACGGTCTCCGAGTTCGTAGACCTTCATGGCGATTGCGTTAAGCACCGGGCGCGCATGGTTGAAAGCCTCGGGCCGTCCGGAGGCCATCACCGTGAGTTCCCCGGAAGCGGCGCGTTTTGCGCCGCCGCTGATAGGCCCGTCAATATAGTTCAGACCGAGGTCGCGGGCGCGCTGCGCCAGATCCTCGGCCGTCTGTGGCGGCATGGTTGCAAAGGACAGGATCGTGCCGCCCTTCGGCATTTTAGTGGCGGCTCCGTTCTCGCCGAATAACACGGCTTCGGTCTGAGCGCCGTTGACGACCACCGTGATGACGATGTCGGCGCCGTCAGCCGCCTCGGCCGGACTTGCCGCCGCCCGTCCGCCGTCCTGTAAGAAGCGGGTCATAGTCTCCGCGCTGATGTCGTAGCCGCTGGTCTCAAAGCCTTTTTTCAGCAGCGACGACGCCACGCCAAAACCCATCGATCCAAGACCGATGACGCAGACCTTAGAATTTGTCCGTTCGCTCATGTTCGAGATCCATTGTTCTGTTCCTTCCACGCGCCAAATTCGGCTTGAAGTGTGACCCGCGAAAAAGTAATGACAGCGCTGCCACTCTATGGTTAGCTTATCGGTGAAACGGATTGCAAGTTCTTATTTTTGGCCGGACTTCCAAATGCAGTTCGTGGGAAAAGCGTGAACAACGGCAGAGCGAGGAGGGATGATGCTTATTGGCGCAGTAGCCGACGATATCACTGGAGCCACCGATCTGTGCCTCATGCTGTCGCGTGAGGGCATGCGAACCATCCAGTTGATCGGCTTGCCGGAAGAGGGTGCTCTTTTTGCGGATGCCGATGCGGTGGTCGTCGCGCTCAAGTCAAGAACGGCGCCGTCCGAGGATGCCGTCAGGGATTCGGTCGCAGCGGCACGCAATTTGCTCGCTGCCGGCGCAGAGCAACTGCTCTTCAAATACTGTTCGACATTCGATTCCACCGATGACGGCAATATCGGGCCAGTCGCCGACGCGCTTCAGGACCTGACCGGTGGCGGACTGACGATTGCCTGCCCATCCTTTCCCGCGACGGGCCGCACCGTCTACAAGGGTCACCTTTTTGTCGGTGACCGGCTTCTGTCGGAAAGCCCGCTGAAGGATCATCCGTTGACGCCGATGGAAGATCCCGACCTCGTCCGCGTGCTGCAGCGGCAGACAAGGCGTCCGGTCGGTCTCGTCGATTGGCCGGTGATCGCCAGAGGGGAGACCGCCATCCGGGCGGCCTTTGCGCGGCATGAGGCGGCCGGTAAGCGCATCCTTGTCGTCGACACGTTGTCGGACACCGATCTGCGGGCGATCGGTGCTGCATGCGACGGCATGAAGCTTGTCACGGGCGGATCCGGGATTGCCATGGGATTGCCGGACAATTTCAGGAAACGAGGAAAATTGGCGGTCCGAAAGGCCATGACCCGCATCACGGCGCCGGCCGGGCGAGCGGTTATCCTTGCCGGATCCTGCTCGCTTGCGACCCGTGGGCAGATAGAAGTCGCCCGTAACGCCGGCGCTGCGGCTCTGCGGCTTGATATTTCGGCGATTGCAGATGGAAGCCAGAGCGCGGCGCAGATTGCCGACTGGGCGATTGCGCAGGCCAGTGACCGTGCACCGTTGATCTATTCCAGCGCCAGTCCGGACGAGCTTCTGAGCATCCAGGCAAGCATGGGGAGGCACGAATCCGGAGCGCTTGTCGAGCAGACGCTGGCCGATGTCGCGCGGCGGCTCTTGCAGAAGGGTTTTACCCGTTTCCTCGTTGCCGGCGGGGAAACATCGGGCGCGGTGATCAATGCGCTCGAGATCAAGGCGCTTTCGATCGGTCCTGAAATTGATCCGGGCGTGCCGTGGACCCGCAGCATCGGCGGTCCAGATATTGTGCTTGCATTGAAGTCCGGCAATTTTGGCGCCCCGGATTTTTTCCAGAAGGCACGGGCGCTGCTTGAAACGGAGGCTCCAGATGCATGAGATCAATCGCCTGCGCGAGGAGATCTGCCGCACGGGGCAGTCGCTTTTCGAACGCGGGCTGACTTCCGGCTCGACCGGCAATATTTCGGTGCGTCTTTCCGAGGGCGGGTGGCTGATGACGCCAACCAATGCCTCGATGGGTTCGCTCGATCCGGCCCGCCTTTCCCTCTTCGATGCGTCGGGCAAGCTCCTGTCTGGCGACGCGCCGACCAAGGAGGCGTTCCTGCATTTTTCGATGTATGGCGAACGCAGCGATGCCGGTGCCGTCGTCCACCTCCATTCGAGCCACGCAACCGCCGTCAGCATCCTGAGCGACACCGACCCTGAGGACGTCCTGCCGCCTCTGACTGCCTATTACGTCATGCGCGTCGGGCGCTTGCCGCTTGTTCCCTATTTCGCACCCGGCGATATGGCGCTCGCAGACGCAGTCCGGTCGCTCGCCGGGCGCCATCACGCCATGTTGCTTGCCAATCACGGGCCGGTCGTCGCTGGCACGACGCTTGCAAATGCCCAGTTCGCCGCCGAAGAGCTTGAAGAAACCGCAAAGCTTTTTCTCATGCTGCAGCATCACGCCAAAAGGATGCTGACCGCAGAACAGGTGGACGACCTGCGCAAGCGTTTCAACCTTCCTTAAGCCATGTGTGTGGCGGCTGAACTTCAGAACGAATGAATGGGAGAGAGCAATGGCTGAAATACCAGAGAAAGTCGGCTTTGTCGGTGTTGGACTGATGGGGCATGGCATTGCGAAGAACATCGTCGAAAAAGGCTTGCCCTTGACGGTGATCGCTCATCGCAATCGCAAGCCGGTCGAGGATCTGCTGAGCCGCGGCGCCAGGGAGGCAAGCTCTCTCAACGATCTCGCAAAAAAATCGACCATGATCTTTTTATGCCTCACAAGTTCGAAGGAAGTGTCCGCCGTCATCGAGGAAATGCGGCCGGCTCTTGCCCCGCAAACCGTCATCGTCGACTGTTCGACAGGCGACCCGACGGTGACGGTTCGTCTGGCCGAAACGCTCGCTGCGCAGAATGTTCACTTTGCCGACGCGCCGCTCAGCCGGACGCCGAAGGAAGCATGGGAGGGCACGCTGGATTGCATGGTCGGCGCGGATGACGCGACGTTCGCGCGGATTCAGCCGGTGATATCGACCTGGGCAGCGAAGATCGTCCATATCGGTGGGGTCGCCGACGGCCATCGCATGAAACTCCTCAACAATTTCATTGCCTTGGGCATGGGCGCGCTCTTCGCCGAAGCGCTGGCACTTTCCCGGAAGGTTGGGATTTCGGTCGAACGCTTCGACAGCGTCATTCGTGGTGGGCGCATGGACAGCGGATTTTACCAAACCTTCATGGGTTGCGCCCTGGAAGGCAACCGGAATGCCCATCGCTTCACCCTTTCGAATGCCTACAAGGATCTGAAATATCTGGAATCCATGGCGAATGACGCGACGATTGCTGCGCCACTCGCAAGTGCGGTGAAGAATTCCTATGCCGCGGCAGTCGCAGGTGGCGGCAACGGTCCTGAGGATTACGTGCCGCATCTCGCGGACTTCGTCGCCCGGCAAAACGGTGTGGCGTAGCAATTGCCGCCAGGATAGGGCAGCCTGATCTTGAAATACCTAAGTTGTTGGGTTGTTGTCTCTCGTTCTCCCGCAAAAATAGCAGCAAGCCGCGCGAACGGTGCCAAGGGTGGACGTCCCAGGAAATCGGTCTAGCGCACATCGATGCTGAAGTCTCAGCTTGGGAACCCCATTCTGGAAGGCCGCTCTGCTCGTCATTGCCTGAAATCGGTTTGATGAGCTTCTAATCGATATTATCTTAGTAGGTAAGTTGACGCTTCGCGCGAAATCAACTTCTATCCGCCACCGCTTTCTGGGGAGGTTGAAGGATGCGTTTCGTAACAAGGATTGCCGAACTGCGGGAGCACATCGCGGCGATCAAGAATGAAGGCCGGACGCTCGGCTTCGTCCCGACGATGGGATTCCTTCATGCCGGGCATATGGAACTGGTCGCGCATGCCCGCAGCGAGAACGATGCCGTCGTCGTCTCCATCTTCGTCAATCCGCTGCAGTTCGGCCAAAACGAAGACCTCACGCGATATCCGAGAGACCTCGAAAGGGACAGTGCCATGCTCTCTGACGCCGGCGTTGATATTCTTTTCGCCCCAAGCGCTGACGAGATGTATCCGCGCCCAATGCAGACTATCGTGGACGTACCGTCGCTTGGTAGCGAGTTGGAGGGTGCCGTGCGGCCCGGACATTTTACAGGTGTCGCGACCGTCGTGACCAAGCTTTTCAATATCATTCAGCCGCATGCGGCCTATCTCGGAAAAAAGGACTACCAGCAAGTCATGATCATCAAACGGATGGTCGAGGATCTTGCTCAGCCGGTTCGCATTGTCGCCGTCGAGACCGTGCGCGAGGCAGACGGGCTGGCGTTCTCGTCGCGTAATAGCTACCTGACGGCTGACGAGCGTGCTGCTGCAGTGATCGTTCCAAAGGCGCTCGATGAGGCTGAACGACTTTACAATGAGGGAATCGATGAGCCGCAAGCGCTCGAGGCCGCATTGACCGCGTTCATTGCTCGCGAGCCGCTCGCCGTGGCTGAAGTCGTCGCCGTTCGCGATCCGATGACCCTAAAGCCGCTCGAAACTTTGCGCGATCAGTCAGCGCTTGTCGCCCTCTTCGTACGGCTCGGCACGACCAGGCTTCTCGACAACAGGATCATCGGCCGCCAGGGCCAAACCCATTCGAGGGCTGCGTGATGAGCAAGGCTTCCAGTCAAAAGCGGCTGACACCGTCTCGCATCCAGTCCATGAAGGGCTCAGCGCCGATCGTCTGCCTGACCGCTTATACCACACCGATGGCGCGCGCCCTTGATGCTCATTGCGATCTGCTTTTGGTCGGTGATTCCGTCGGGATGGTGCTTTATGGTCTGCCGAGCACGATTTCCGTTACACTTGACATGATGATCGCCCACGGCCAGGCGGTCATGCGCGGCGTCACACGGGCCTGCGTCATCGTCGATCTGCCCTTCGGCAGCTATCAGGAATCGAAGGAACAGGCTTTTCGAAGCGCCGTGCGGATCATGCAGGAAACCGGCTGCGATGGCGTCAAGCTGGAGGGTGGCGAGGAGATGGTCGAGACCATCGCCTTCCTGACCACCCGCGGCGTGCCGGTCTGCGGACATATCGGGCTGATGCCGCAACAGGTGCATACGGCCGGCAGCTACCGTTCGCTCGGCCACTGCGAAAGCGAGACCGCCAAGATCAGGCGGGATGCCAGAGCGGTTGGCGGGTCCGGTGCTTTTGCAGTCGTCATCGAGGGCATGGTCGAACCTCTGGCGCGCGAGGTGACCGCTGCGGTCCACGTACCCACGATCGGCATCGGCGCCTCGCCGGCCTGCGACGGGCAGATCCTGGTTGCCGACGACATGCTCGGCATGTTCACGGATTTCACGCCCAAATTTGTCAAGCGCTATGCCGGTCTCGCACAAGCGATTGACGACGCGGCAAGCGCTTATGCCGACGATGTCCGAAACCACCGCTTCCCGGGTAAGGAACACACCTTCGAGATCCGAACTCCACCGGGTTGATCCGCAGGTTCTGCATACCATCTTCCTGTCGGCGTTTAGAAAAAGTCTTCGAAGCCGGGCAGGCCGATCTTTTTCGCAAGAACAGGGAAACATTATCCGCAGCGCTGTCGATTTCGGCGCTCGTCAATCGTCCTTGCACAGGCGAACGCTCAAGTTCCAGATCGGCATTCGAATGACAGCCGGTGCCTTGCGTTCAATAGCCTGGGAGAGACGGCAGATGGCTCCTCTCTCACGATCAGATCGACGGAGGATATTATGACCGATCATCAGCAACTTACACCTGCAATCGAACTCGCCCGCAGAAACGGTGCGCGATTTCCAAATGAAAGTGAAGACTATCGGCGTGCGCGCGATGCTCTGCTTGCCGAAGAGATCGAGTTGCGCCGCCACATCGAGCGCGTCGCCGAGCAAAGGCGCGCTCTTCCGCCTGGAGGCGGGGTGAGAAAGGAATATAGGTTTCAGGGAAATGGCGGTCCCGTGACATTGAATGACCTGTTCGCCGACAAGGATACATTGGTTGTCTACAGCTACATGTTCGGTCCCGAACGGGAGCGTCCTTGTCCTATGTGCACGTGCTTGCTGTCTGCCTGGGACGGTGAAGTGCCCGACATGCAGCAACGGGTAGCGCTGGCGGTCGTTGCTCGCTCGCCCATCGAAAGACTGCTGTCGTTCAAGAAGGAGCGCGGCTGGCGCTATCTGCCGCTTTATTCGGACATTGATGGCGACTACAGCCGGGACTATCGCGCGCTCGGCGAAGGTGGCAGCGATGATGCCGCGTTCAATGTCTTCACCCGGCGCGACGGCACGATACGCCACTTCTGGAGCGAAGAAATGGGACAAGTGACGGCCGATCCGGGACAGGATCCGCGCGGTGCGCCCGACCTCATGCCGATCTGGACGGTACTCGATGCCACGCCGGAGGGACGTCCGGCAGATTGGTATCCCAAGCTTTCCTACTCATCTCAAACATAAAAAATCGCGGGCGGTGTCGGATAACACGAGCTCTTCGAGGTCGGTTTTTGGCACCGTCCCCGCTCCGTTCCTGAGCAAAATGATCAAGCCGGGTCAGTGGTGACATACGAGACGCTCCTAGATCACCCTCTGTAGGTCGTCCCGGTAGATTAAACGGCTTTCCGGGTGAAGAACGAAGCACTCGCCGATACGTCCGTCCGCCCAGCTTGGCTCCCGGAGACCGCCATGTCCCCGGTTCCAAGATAACTGGAGCTCGACGGAACGACCAGATGCGCGATGGACATCGAGTGAGGCCGTCTTGCGTTCCAACAAAAGCAAGGAAATTGCTATCTGACCTTGATGACGACCTTGCCCTTGGCACGTCCTGTTTCGACGTAAGCCAGAGCCTCGTTGGTCGCTTCAAATGGAAAGACCCGATCGACAACCGGGCGGATCGCTCCCGATTCTATAAGGGACGTGATTTTGCTCAGCTGATCACCCTGCGCCCACATGAAAAGGAACGAATATCTCACGCCACGGTGCTTGGCCTTGATCCGAATAGCGCGGCTTAATAGGTGCAGTATCAACCGCAGCACCAGGTTCAGTCCCTGCTCCTTGGCAAATTCGGGATCCGGGGGACCGGAGATGGAGATGAGCTTCCCACCCGGCTTCAGCACATTCAGGGATTTTTCAAGCGTTCTGGTATCCTGGCTGTTCAAGACGACATCGTAGCCCGACAGGACGTTCTCGAAGTCGTCTTTCCTGTAGTCGACGACGACATCGGCGCCAAGACCCTTGACCAGATCGGCACTCGCTGCGCTCGCTGTCGTCGCAACGGTCGCGCCGAGCTGCTTTGCCAGTTGAATGGCGAGTGTTCCCACGCCGCCGGAGCCGGCCTGAATGAAGACTTTCTGTCCCTTCTTCAGCTTTGCCCTTTCGACGAGCGTCTGCCAAGCAGTTAGACCGACCAGCGGGATCGAGGCCGCCTCTTCCATGCTGAGGTTCTGGGGCTTCAAGGCGACGTCAGCTTCATTGATGGCGATCGATTGGGCGAACGTTCCTATCCGGCCATCGCGCGGCCGCGCGTAGACTTCGTCACCGGGCTTGAATTTGCGGACGTTTGATCCCACCCGGACCACCATCCCAGCCACATCGTGGCCCAGGATGAAGGGTCGGCGATAGGGAAGGATGAGCTTAAATTCGCCTGTTCTGATCTTTGAATCCAGCAGATTCACCCCTGCGGCATGGACCTCGACCAAGACATCGTGGTCCTGAAGCTCGGGCTCCGGCATCTCGGCCAGCCGCAGAATGCCCTTTTTATTATACTTATCGACAACGAACGCCTTCATGGCAGTAACTTTCTAAGAGGATCTGTTGGTGTTTTGGGACGAAACAAGCCGAATATTTTCAGCTGCATAGCCGCCCTGCGGGAGTGCCTCAGCCTCAAGGAAGGACAGAGCTCTCGGGACGAAATCGGCGAAGTTCTGAAATACCCCGCCATGCCCCGCATCCGGGTAGATAACCAGATGCGCCCCCGGGATACGCCGGGCGAGATCGTAGGTATTGCTGCTCGGCACCATCTTGTCTTGGTCGCCATTCGCAACCAAAGTAGGAACGCGGATGGCGTTCAGATTTTGCGGTGCCTGCAGTCCGTAGGCCTTGATCGCTTTGAGTTGCGCGCCGAACGCGCTCAGCGATATCGCCCCATCCCGGTCGGTGCGGCGCTCTTTCAGCCGTTCCAAAAATGCCTTGGCGGCGCGGCGCCCATTCGGCGTCCTTGTGAAGAAGAGATAGTACTTCGGATCCCGAAAAGTCAGCGCGCCCTTGATCATGTCCATGATCGTCAGCGGCGTCACCTTGTCGATGCCTTCCCCACCGGCCGGCCCCGTGCCAGCCAGGATGAGTTTGTGCACAAGCTTAGGCTCAGTCAGCACAATCTCCTGCGCCACGAAGCCGCCGAGTGAAAAGCCGACGAGGTCGACTTCCTCGAACCCCAACGCCCGGATAAAGGCGACCGCATCCCGCGCCATCTCGGAAATGGTCGACGGAGTTTTGCCACCCGAAGCACCGATGCCGCGATTGTCGAAGGCAATCACCCGCCGGGTCGCAGCGAGGCCGTCGACGATGCGGGGATCAAAATTGTCCAGCTGAGCAGCGAGATGGTTGAGCAGGATCACCGGCACGCCCCTCTTAGGCCCGACCTCCCGGTAGACAAATGCCGTGCCGCCGACATCGACAGAGCGAGTTGGCGTGTCATGGAACAAGGTCCGTGAACGGGGCGACTGATTGAATGTATGCGTCATGCGTGGCACCTCCGTCCTGTAGGGCCTGGCAATTGTGTTTGTGGTGCTAGTCGCATGTGCGTGAAATCTTCTGCCTCGCTGTTGTTCAGACCGGTAAGCGGAACTGCTTGCGCAGGCTCTTGTCGAATATCCCCACGGGGGCAAAGCGGCGCAAGAGGCTGACCTGCCGCGCAGCCTTGCCGGCGGTATAGCGCGGTCGCGGAGGGGCATCGGTCGCGGCCTTCACGACCACATCCGCCACTATCTCCGGTCGGTCGGCTTTCGGCATCACATCGCGAAGGAGCGCGTCGACCCCGGCTCGAGCCCGATTGTATTCTTTCAACACGGAATCCGGCTCGATGCCGTTCTGGTCGAAGACGGTACGGACGAATGCCGGCTCGATGACCGAGACACGAACGTTGAAGGCACGAACCTCATGATCGACGGATTCCGAATAGCCCTCGAGCGCGTGCTTGGCGGCCGAGTAGTGAGCCGAGTATGGCGCGGGGACCAATCCCAGGATCGAGCCTATGTTGATGATGCGCCCTCCACCGTGCTGCCGCATCGCCGGCAACACCGCATTGGTCATGCGGATGACGCCGAACAGATTGACGTCGAACAGGGCCTGCACCTGCGCGACCGAGGATTCCTCGGCGCCTCCACGCATGCCGACGCCGGCATTGTTGACCAGGAGGTCGATACGGCCGGTCTGCGAGTGTACCGTCGAAACCAGTGATGCGACCGACTCGCCGTCGGTTACGTCGCAAACCAGCATGGTCACCCCGTCTGGGCCGTTGCTGACCGCGCGCCGACTTGTCCCGAAAACAGTAAACCCAGCCCGCGCCAGTGCCTCGGCGCTGGCACGGCCGATACCCGAGGAGGCTCCGGTCACGAGCGCCGTTTTTCCCGAATTCGTCTTCATTTCGTGCTCCAAAATCGTGAGGGCTAGCTTTTTCGCGTTAATTGCATTACACTTGTAATATAGGATTATGAGCATAATGCAATAGCAGAAAGGAATGCAGCCATGCGCTACGAAAAGGGCCGAAAGGACGCGTCACGCGGCCGGATCATGGAGGTCGCCGCCGACCGATTTCGGAGTGACGGCATAGCTGCGTCCGGACTGGCAACCATCATGGGCGACGCCGGACTTACGAACGGGGCCTTCTATCCGCACTTTCACTCCAAGGCGGAGCTTGTGCGTGAAAGCGTGGTGGCAGCTATGGAGCTCCAGTCGCAGCAACTTGCGGAAGCACTGGCCGCTCTTGGCCCGGAGATGGCCATAGAGGCGTATCTGTCAGCTGAGCACCGGGACAATCCGGGAAAGGGCTGCGCTTCTGCCGCGCTGCTGCCGGAGCTCGCGCGCCAGCCACCCGAAACGCGCGAGGTCTATACCGACCAATTACTGTCTTTGGTGCGCCAGTTGTCTGCCGCACTTCCCCAGGCCAAGGATCCGGACGGCGTGGCACTGGGCGTCTTTGCGACGCTCATCGGCTCGCTGCAACTGGCCCGCGCAGTGGAAGGGACGGAATTATCAGATCGCATGCTCGCGGCGGGGAAAGCTGCGGCGAGGGCGCTGATCCAGCTGCGTCAGGACGAAGTGGTGTCCTGACGCAGGGGCGGACTGCCTTCCAGGATAAGTCTGTTTTTGAGCCAGATGCTCGCCTTACTAAGGTCGCGTTGCCACGCAAATCCGAAAACAACTGTGGGCCAATCAGGCCCTGCTACCACCTGACGCGAGATAGCTTGTTGATTTTGCGCCCGAGGACCGCTCCGCCGACTTTTTTGGGAATGAAATCCGCCCGCCTCGAGATACCATTAGAAGTGTCTACCTGCGCGAACGGGATAACCCATTAGATTAATTGATTTCTTCAGGAATAAAGCCACCGGTCTGGCGTTTCCACAGACGGGCAAAAAGGCCATCCCGTTCGACCAGTTCGTCGGGCCTGCCTTCTTCCACGATGCGCCCCTGATCGAGCACGACGATCCGGTCCATCCTGGCGATGGTTGAAAGGCGGTGTGCGATGGCAACGACCGTCTTTCCCTCCATCACCAGGTTGAGCTTTTCCTGAATGGCGGCCTCAGATTCGCTATCGAGGGCGGAAGTCGCCTCATCCAGCACGAGGATCGGGGCGTCCTTCAGCAGAACGCGGGCGATCGCCACGCGCTGCCGTTGGCAGCCGGAGAGCTTGATGCCGCGGTCGCCGACAAAGGCGTCATAGCCCTTGCGCCCTTCGCCGTCCGCAAGGTCGGCAATGAACGCATCGGCTCTTGCCATCTTCGCCGCCTGTTCGATCTCATCCGGTGTCGCCTCGGGCCGGCCGTAACGGATATTGTCGCCGACCGAACGGTGCAGCAGCGCGACGTCCTGAGCAATGACCCCTATTTTGCGGCGAAGGCTTGCCTGCGTCACCGCGCGGATGTCCTGTCCATCGATCAAGACCGCGCCGTCCCGTATGTCGTAGAAGCGCAGCAGCAGGCTCACCAGCGTGGTCTTGCCGGCCCCGGAGAGGCCGACCAGGCCGACCTTCTCGCCGGGCCGGACCGTCAACGACAGCTCATCGATCACCGGCGTGCCGGACCTGTAGGCAAAGCGGACATTTTCGAAACGGATCTCCCCGCGGCGGACCGCCAGTTCGGTGGCGGCCGGCCGGTCGGTGATGGTAGGCGGCGTCGTCATCACCGGCATGGCGTCCTTGATGGTGCCGATCGCCTGGAAGATCTGCTGGCCCATCTGCAAGAAGGTGAAGGTGTGCCCGGACAGCCGTTGGAGGATGTAGACCGCCCCGACGAACTCGCCGACCGTCAAAAAGCCGTTGACGAGGCCCGAAAAACCGATCGAAAGCATCGCCAGCCAGAGCGCCATATTGAGCGCTACGACAGTCAGTTCCGACGTGCGGTAGATGCGTTGTTCCCTGTGCTGCGTGTGCATGGCCTTCTGAATGATGTGGCGGATGGCGCCCGCTTCACTGTCTTCGGCCGCAAACTGCTTGATCATCTGCATGTTGGTGTAGAGATCGGTAATGGCGCCGGCGACGAGGCTGCGCTGCTTGGCGGTGCGGCGCGAGCGTTCGGCGAAGACTGGCGCCATCTTGACGGCGAGCGCCACATTGAGCGCGATCCAGACGACGACCGGCAGGGCGAGCTGCCAGGACAGGCTCGTAAGCAGGATTACGGAGCCGACCATCTGCAGCAGAAAGCGCGGAATGGACTGGAAGGCGGCGATGATCTGCTGCTGGACGGCGGACGCCACCTGCGACAGGCGCGAGGCGACCTGTCCGGCAAAGAGATCGTGAAAGAAGGCAAGATCCTGCCTTTCCACTGCCTTGTGACCCTGCCATTGGATGGCGGCCGGCATGCCGACACCGAGCGTATGCGAGGTGAGGGCGTTCGTAAGAAACGAGGCGACCGGCATGCCCGGAAAGATCAAAAGCCCGAGGAAAGTAAGAAGCGGCCGTTCGCTGTGCAGGAAGTCAGACGCGCCCTTTTGCGTCACGCCGTCGATGATGACCGAAAGCCCCCAGACGATCGTCAGGTTGATTGCCTCCATCGCCATGGAGGCAAGCGCCAAGACGATCAGAACGCCGCGGAACATCGAGATGAAGTGCAGAAGGACGGTCACAGGCCCCTTGGAAGGCAGTGGCCGGTAGGGAATATCGAGCGGCCGGATCAGCGTCTCGAAGGGACGGTAGATCGCATCTGAAATCGACATGGGCCACTCGATCAAATGTCGGGAGGAGCGAGAAAGTCAGCTACGCGGATCGTATAGGATCATCTTCCGGCTGCAATCTCAATTAGAAAATCTTAGAAAATGTTCGGAAATAGGCGGGTCGTGACAGGCGACCGCGGCATCGGCCGGATCGCGCCTTATGGCAGTCGTTCCTACGTTCCGCTCATTCATCAAAAGCGGACATCGCCGACCGCTCGCGGAGCGTCAAGGTCGTCCGACCGCCGACTGAGCCGGGTTCAGCGCCCCGGCATGGCAGCCTGTCTGCGCACCCGCGCAAACTGCAGGCCGGCAATGCCAGCGGTCGCAGCAAGCGCCAGGCCGATCGGAATAAGGCTCGAGGGCTGGTCGGCCCTTCTGAGCACGGCGGTGACGTCATATCCGACATCCAGCCCGATGCGTTTGGCATAGGAACCGAAATCGACATTGCTGATGATCAGCGCGTCGCCCGCTTGCGTGATGGTGAGACCGATGCCGCGCAGCCGCTCCAGGGGTTCGCCTGGCTCGCCGAGCGGGACGTTTACGGTCTTGCGGACGTCGTCGCCCATCAGATCTACACCCTCAACGACGAAATTAATGCGCCCATCGGCCGGCGTCTGCGCGACTGCCGTCAGGAACTCGCTCGCCGGCAATTCCTCGTAAGGCGGCGATACCTGATTGAGCCACCAGTCCGGCCGAAACAGCGTAAAGCATATTAGAAGCAGGGCCGCGCTTTCCCAGAGGCGGCTTTTCGTCACGAACCAGTTCATCGTCGCGGCAGCGAACAGCAGGATGGCAATCAACGAGGCCGTCGCCACCAAGATCGTCTGGGGCCAGGTTTCGACTCCGATCAGCAGGATTGCTGGATTGAAGATGAAAACGAACGGCAGGATCGCCGTGCGCAATGAATAGAGCGCGCCCTGGAAGCCGGTGGCGATCGGATCCTCCTTGGAAATCGCCGCCGCCGCGAAGGCCGCCAGCCCCACGGGCGGGGTGATGTCGGCCATAATGCCGAAGTAGAAGACGAAGAGGTGGACCGCGATCAGCGGGATGGGCAATCCGGCCTGCGCGCCGAGATCGACCACGACTGGCGCCATCAGCGTCGCGACCAAAATGTAGTTTGCGGTGGTCGGGATGCCCATGCCGAGCACAAGGCTGATCGCGGCGATGAGGATCAGCATCAGGATGACGTTGCCGCCGGAGACGAACTCAACGAGTTCCGTCATCATCAGACCGAGACCGGTCAGCGTGATCGTGCCGACGACGATGCCGGCGGTGGCCGTGGCGATACCGATGCCGATCATGTTGCGAGCGCCGAGTGCCAGCCCGTCGATCAGGTCGTCCCAGGCGGCACGCACCGAGGCGGCGAGGTCTTCGTTGCGGAATATTGCCATCAGCGGCTTGCGCGTGGCGACGATGGCGAGGATCGACACGGTCGCCCAGAACGCCGAGAGGCCGGGCGACATCTGCTCGACCATCAGGCACCACAGAAGCACAGCGATCGGGATAAGAAAATCCAGCCCGGTCCGCGTCACGTCCCAGGCGCGCGGCAGTTCCAGGATTGGCGCATTCGGATCGTCGAGCGCGAGATCCGAATAGCGGGAGGAATACCAGACGGAGGCGATGTAGAGAGCGACGCCAGCGATTGCGAGCACCGGCGGCGCGGCCACACCGAAGACGGCCTTGATAGCAACGATGCCATAATAGACGATACACACGGCGAGAATGCTGCCGGACAGTCCCAGTCCCATCCGCAGAATCCGTTCCCTTGCCGGCGTTGGACGCTGCGGGATGGTCTTCAAGTCCATCTTTATCGCTTCCAGATGGACCATGTAGAGTAGCGCGAGATAGGAGAAGACCGCAGGCAACAGCGCGTGCTTGACGATCTCCGAATAGGGAATCCCGACGTATTCGACCATCAGGAAGGCGGCCGCGCCCATGACGGGCGGCATGATCTGGCCGTTGATCGAGGCCGAAGCCTCGATGGCGCCCGCCTTGACCCCGGAAAGGCCGGTGCGTTTCATCAACGGGATCGTGAAGATGCCACCTGACACGACATTGGAGACGGACGAGCCGGATACGACGCCGTTGAGAGCCGATGAAACCACGGCGACCTTCGCCGGGCCACCGCGCAAATGGCCGAGCAGCGCAATGGATATCTGCATCATCCAGTTGCCAGCGCCGGCCTTTTCCAGAAGCGTGCCGAACAGGACGAAGAGAAAGACGAAGCTCGTCGACACGCCAAGCGCGATGCCGAAGACACCTTCGGTGGTTAGCCATTGATGATTGAGAAACTTGGTGAGCGATGCGCCGCGATGCTGGATCACATCCGGCATGGACTGGCCGGCAAACGTGTAGAAGATGAAGACGCAGGCCACGACCACCATCGGCAGGCCGAGCGCGCGGCGCGTCGCCTCGAGGAGCAACAGGATGCCGACGGTGCCGGTGACGAGATCGAGCGTGGTCGGCTGGCCGGGCCGGCCGGAAAGCTCGACATAGAAGAGAAACAGATAGGAACCGGCAAAGGCGCCGACGACTGCCAGAACCCGGTCGAGCAGCGGCAGGCGATCGCGGGGCGAGGATTTCAGAGCCGGATAGGCGAGGAAGGTCAGAAACAGCGCGAAGCCGAGATGGATGGCGCGCGCTTCGGTGTCATTGAGGATGCCGAAGCCGAACACGAATGGCAAAGGCGAAGCGTACCAGAGCTGGAATAGCGACCAGGCAACCGCAACCCAGAGCAGGATTCGACCGACGGTCCCGCCCGGATGCCGGCCACCCGTATCGGCCTCCGCAACGAGCTGTTCTAGATCTTCAAGATTAACGTCAGCCGGCTGCTTCTTCGCTTCGCTCATGACGCCCTCCCGTTGCGGATGCCGCCGGCGAGTTCCCCCGAACTCGCCGCTCTGTCGTCAGGTCGCGAAGCCTACTTCAGCCAGCCCTTCTCCTTGAAGTATTTTTCGGCGCCCGGATGCAGCGGCGCGGAATTTCCCTCCCCGACCATCTTTTGCGGATCGAGATTGGCGAAGGCCGGATGCAGCGACTTGAACTCGTCGAAATTCTCGAACACCGCCCTGGTCAACTGATAGACGCTCTCTTCGGGAACCTTGGCCGAAGCGACCAGCGTGGCAAGCACGCCGAAGGTCTCAGTGTCCTCGGCATTGTTCGCGTAGAGACCGCCCGGGATGACTGCCTTGGCATAGTAGGGATTTTCCGCGACCAGCTTGTCGACCACTTCGCCGGTCAACGGCACCAGCTTGGCGGCGCAGGTGGTGGTCGGGTCCTGGATGTTCGCGGAGGGATGACCGACACCGTAGAAGAAGCCGTCGATCTTGCCGTCGCAGAGCGCCGGGCCATGTTCGTCGGCCTTCAGCTCCGATGCCAGCGAGAAGTCGGCCAACGTCCAGCCCATGGCGCCGAGCAGGCGCTCCATCGAGGAACGCGTACCGGAACCGGGATTGCCGACGTTGAAACGCTTGCCCTTGAAATCCTCGAATTTCGTCACGCCGGCGTTCGGATGCGCCAGTACGGTGAACGGCTCCGGATGGATCGAGAACACTGCGCGCAGGTCGGCATGGGCGCCGCCTTCCTTGAATGATTCCTCGCCCTTGAAGGCGTTGTACTGGACGTCGGATTGCGCCATGCCGAAGTCGAGCTCGCCTTCCTTGATCGTGTTCACGTTGAATGCCGATCCGCCGGTCGATTCGACCGAGCAACGGATGCCGTGTGTCTTGCGATCCTTGTTGAGCAGGCGGCAGATGGCGCCGCCGGCGGCATAGTAGACACCGGTGACGCCGCCGGTGCCGATGGTCACGAATTGTTGCTCCTGCGCAAACGCACTGCCGGCTAGCAGAAACGCGCCCGCAAGCATCGCCGCCTGCGTGGCACGGCCGATCATGACTATATTTTTCATCTGGTGCTCCCTTTCTTGTTCCCGGCGTGCCGATACTGCCTATAAGGTTTGCATGTTCGACCGCATTCGGCTTATGTTACAACTGGTTCACTTTCTCAAGCAAGGGCATATTTGTTACATAGAGAAATGACGAGCTTCGCGACCACACAAGACAAAATTCTGGAAGTGCTTCCGTCGCTCAGCACGGAGCTCCGCAAGGCAGCCCGTTTCCTGCTCGATCATCCCGACGAAGTTGCGCTCGTTTCCATGCGCGTGCTGGCGAGCCGCTCTGAGGTGACGCCGACCACTTTCGTAAGACTCGCCCGCCGTCTCGGCTTCGGCGATTGGGCGCAACTGCGCGAGCCGTTCGAGAACAGGCTGCGATCGGGCAGTTCGCCCTATGCGGCGAAAGCCGACGCGCTGGTGCTGAGATCGGCTCGGGAGACGATCTTCGCCGAATCCGTCAACGCGACGGCGGCCAATATCACGGCAGCCACCACGACGAATTCAACGCACGACGTAGAGGCTGCATGCGTCCTGCTTGAAAAAGCCAAGGGTGTTCGCGTCGTCGGGTTCCGGAGCTGCCGCGCGCCGGCACATTGCCTGGTCTATCTTTGCCGCATGTTCCGGAACGACGTCACACTGCTCGGCAGCGACGGCGGAGCCCTCGAAGCCGAACTGGCCTCGCTCGACAGGGGTGAGGCGGTGGTGGCGATCGGCTTTCAGCCCTATTCGCGGGAACTCGGTCTTGTGACCGACGTGGCGCGCCGCCGCGGCGTGCCTGTACTGGCGATTGTCGACAGCATGGCGGCGCCCCTAACGCGGGACGCCGACGTGATCCTGCGGTTTTCGGTCGACAGCCCGTCGTTCTTTCCGTCGGTGGCGGCGGCGGTCGCGACCGTCGAGGCGCTTGCCGCAACCATGCTGACGCGCAGCGGGGCGAAGGGCGCGGCCAAGGTCAGGCAGACCGAGGCGGTACTGACCGCGTTGGGCGCATATATGCCGGATTGATCTTGTGCTCAGGCGACGGCCGCATCGACGGCGTCGCCAAGCCGTTCGACGATCGTGTCGATTGCCGCCCGGTCGATAATGAAGGGCGGCGCAAGCAGCACATGATCGCCTCGCGCGCCGTCGATCGTACCTCCCGCCGGATAGACCAGCAGGCCACGCGCCATCGCCTCGCGCTTGATGCGCGCATGCAATTTGCGGCTCGGGTCGAACGGCTCTTTCGACGAACGGTCCTCGACCAGCTCAAGCCCCATGAAAAGGCCACGGCCGCGGATGTCGCCGACATGGGTGTGGTTGGAAAAGCGCTCACTGAGGCGCCGGGCGAGATGGGCACCCATCGCCTTGACGTTGTCGAGCAGGCGATCACGCTCGATGACCTCTTGGACGGCAAGTGCTGCGGCGCAGGCCATAGGGTGACACATGTAGGTATGGCCGTGTTGGAAGAAACCGGAGCCTTCCGCGAAAGCGTCGAAGATGCGACGTGACAGTAGCACTGCCCCGATGGGCTGGTAGCCTCCGCCGAGGCCTTTGGCGATTGTCATCAGGTCGGGCACGACGCCGTCCTGCTCGCAGGCATGCAGCGTTCCCGTGCGACCCATGCCGCACATCACCTCGTCGAGGATCAGGAGCACGCCGTAGCTGTCGCAGACCTCACGGATGCGCCTGAAATAGCCGGGAACGGCCGGCACCGCACCCGCCGTGGCGCCGACGACGGGTTCCGCGACGAAGGCCATGACGGTATCCGACCCCAGTTCGAGAATCTTGTCCTCGAGCGCCTTGGCGGCGCGCAGGCCGTAGGCCTCCTCACTCTCGCCGGCTTCGCGGTAGCGGTAGGCATAGCATGGGTCGATGTGATGCGTGTCGATCAGCAACGGGCGGAATTGCGCCCGGCGCCATTCGTTGCCGCCGGCAGCGAGCGCTCCGAGCGTGTTGCCGTGATAGCTCTGGCGGCGGGCGATGACGTTGCGCCGCTCTGGCCGGCCCGTCTCGACGAAAAACTGGCGCGCCATCTTGAGCGCCGCTTCCACCGCTTCAGAGCCGCCGGAAACGAAATAGGCGTGGCTTATGCCTTGGGGCGCGCCGGTGATGAGCATGTCGGCCAGTGTCTCAGCCGGCTCGTTGGTGAAAAAGCTGGTGTGGGCATAGGCGAGCTTGTCGGCCTGTGCGTGGAGGGCGGCTATCACGTCGCGATGGCCGTGGCCGAGGCAGGAAACCGCCGCGCCGCCCGACGCGTCGATATAGGCGCGGCCATCGCGGTCGAAGAGTTCGATGCCCTTGCCGCCACTCGCGACGGGCAGAGTCGCGTGGATCTGGCGGTGCAGGATGCGTGTCATGCTTTCCTCGATTGACGATGGCGCGATTTGGAGCGAACTTATCATGCAACATATGTTACACATCACGCAATACTGAAACAATTGGACTGTATCTATCCATGACCGCTGATTCGAGCCCGACCGGCCCAGGATTCATCGCGCCAACGGCAATCGCCGTTGCGCCGAACGGCGGGCGGCGCGGCAAGAGTGACCACCCCGCCCTGCCGATCGGCCCGAAGGAACTGGCCAGCACCGCAGCCGCCTGCCTCGAGGCGGGCGCCGCGATGATCCATGCGCATGTTCGTGATCGAGAGGGCGGTCATTTGCTCGACGCCGACGCCTACCTTGAGGTGACGAAAGCGATACGCGATGCAGTGGGCGAGCGTCTCGTCGTCCAGATCACCAGCGAGGCCGTCGGCAGGTACAGACCGGCTGAGCAGATGGGGGTGGTGCGCGCCACCCGTCCCGAGGCGGTGTCGTTGGCGCTGCGCGAACTGGTCCCAGATGCCTCCCTTGAGACCGCGTTCGCGGACTTCCTGTCGTGGCTGAAACGCGAGCGGATCGCCCCTCAGATCATCCTCTACACGCCCGAGGAGGCGTCCGCTCTGGCTGTCATGCAACAGCGTGGGCTCGTGCCATTCGACGATGTCCCGGTACTCTATGTGCTCGGACGCTATACGCCGGGACAGATTTCGCGGCCGGCCGACCTGCTTGCCTTCCTTGTTCACGGCCGTCCGCGCTTCGCGCACTGGATGGTCTGCGCCTTCGGTCGGGAAGAGACCGCATGCGTTGCCGCAGGTGCGCTGCTGGGCGGTCATGCTCGCGTTGGCTTCGAGAACAATCTTGTTCTGCCGAGCGGCGTGACAGCTGCCGACAATGCTGCTCTGGTCGTTGCGGCTGCGGCCGCACTCGAGGCTTGCGGCCTTGAAACCGCGAGCGCCGACGAACTGCGCGCCGATTGGTCGATCGGGCGTTAACCCTCACCCGCGCACCTTGACGCAGGTTTCGTCCCCATACCATTTCGCGGTTACATCGCTTGCGCTGTCTGAAGCGGTAGCCGGCCGCGGCAAGGGCGGCGTCAGGAATAACCGCTTCGGCGTCAACTGAGGACATCCGACTTTCGGGGTTCAACGTTCGCTATGGTTCTTCCATCCACCCCAAGCAGACATTCTGCTTCCAGCGCTTTTCAGCCGAAGGCCCGCGACGGCCGTCGGCTTGGGGAAACGTCGATCCGGCTGAACTACTCAGACCGGGCGAACTTCGGCAAGCCGCTTGACTGCGTACTCGTCCTGCCAGCAGACGGCGGCTTCCCATGCGGCTGACGCTTGCGCGGCGATGTCATGAGCGCCGTCGTCGAGAGCGGCAGCGTTGCCGGGTAGCACCAGGTCAAGGTCGGGGACGTCGACGTGTGACTCATCCCAGTCGATCAACGCGATCCGATCTGCGGTCATGCGGACGTTGCCGGGGTTGTTGGGGTTGCCGTGGACAACGCATGTCTGGCGTCCGACTAGCCGCGCCCATGCTGCTCGACATCGAATAACGCCCTCGGGCGGCATCGCGGTGAGGTTGATCCTCGTTCCGGTTTCGGCATGCAGGAGGTCGCTCGACGATCGCCAGCCAGGGCGCTGCGGCCAGCCCTGCGTCAGCCGATGCAGCTCGCGGAGCGTGTCGGCCACGCGACGCCAGTCGGTCTCCGTCTCGGGCGGTCCGCCTTCCATGTATCTCATGACCACGAGACCGTCCACGAACAGCCGGCCGTCCATCGTCGGAATCGGCACTGGAACGGTCATCCCTTCACGGTCGAGATGTTGGAGCAGCCCGGTTTCCCATGCGAGATCAGCGTCGGCCCTGGAGCCGAGACGGCCGACCGCGATCTGCCCGTAGATGCGAACGCTCCACACGTCGTTGGCAACGCCGCCGGTGAGTGGTTCGATGCGAACCGCGTCTTCACCCCATTGCCCGAGTGCTTCCCATCCCATTGACGATATCCCTGGCGGTCATGATCAAAATCGACGGAGAAATAGAAAAAGTTTGCGACGCCACGATGTCCGCTGTCGGCCCCCAAAGCGGCCATGTCGGGTTCCTCGACTTCCGATCAGGCCTTGGCAGAAATCGCGCTGAGTTCTTCCAAATCGAGGTCCCGTTCGAGTTCACGAAGGGTCTCATCGTCGATCTGCCCAGCCCTACGCAGCCGTATAAGTTCTGTTCGACCGACGGCGACTGCCTCAAGAACAACGTCGAAATGAGCATGGAGCATCGGGACATAGTCCTCAGTTCGTTGCGCGTAGTCGATGATGGCTGTCGCGCGATGCTCGTACCTTCTCAGCAGTTGCGGATGGATCAAGTTTCCGTCGGTGTCAAAGGCGAGACTTTTTACCTTCGCGAATTGAACCTGAGCCATCGCTGCCTCCGCCTGGCTCATCGTCATCGGCGCCCCCTCGGCTTCCGTTCCCCGCAACCCAGCCCAGGAAATCACCGCTCCGAGTGTCGTACCTTGCAGGAGCACGGTCCCCATGATCACCGCAAACGCGATGACGAGAATGAAGTCTCGTCCCGGAAAGGCATCCGGCAGGCTCAATGCCAGGGCAAGTGTGACCACGCCTCGGACACCCGCCCAACTCAGAACCGTAGCGGCGCCAGTTCCCATGGGAACTGACCGTGCAAGCCCCGTTCGGTGCGCTAATTCGATTGCTACATCGGAGGCGAAGATCCAAACGAAGCGAGCGACGACAATGGTGACAAGGATAGCAAGCGCCGGAAGAGCCATAGTCTCAAGTAAAGCGCCAAAGCCTCCACCGCGTTCCACGATGTCACGGAGCGACAGACCGATAAGAATGAAGACCATCGCTTCCATCAGAAAGACAAGTACTGTCCAGAAGGAGGTGCCGCGCATGCGTGTTGCCGCCGACATGACCGTGTGCTGATACCAGGAAGCGATAAGGCCCGCTGTGACGGTGGCGATGACACCTGATACATGGAGTTGCTCTCCGAGAAGATATGCAATCCAGCACATTAGCGTTGTCGCGGCGATCATAAGGTAATCGTCGTGTAATTTCCGTACAAGCTTTACCCAAGCATATCCGACCACGCAGCCGACGATGGCTCCTCCGGCGGCAAGAAGGATGAACGTCCCGGCAGCGTTGGTTGCGCTGAAGGCGCCAGTTGTTGCAGCGGCGACCGCGAACCGGAAGAGCACCAACCCGCTCGCGTCATTCAGGAGGCTCTCTCCTTCCAGAAGGATCTGAAGTCGGCGGGGCAAGTTGACTCGCTCGAGAATGGCACGAGCCGACACGGCGTCCGGGGGCGAAACGATGGCACCAAGCGCTGCGCAGCCGGCCCACGGCAACGACGGCATTAGAACATGGGTAACAACGGCCACGACCACGGTCGTGAAGAACACCGCACCGACAGCTAGCGAGGCAATACCAAACATGTGGCGTTTCAGCCGATCCACTGCGATGGACCACGCACCATCAAACAGAAGAGGTGGAAGGAAAATGACCAGCACGAGCTCGGGATCGACCTCGATCGCTGGTAGCCCAGGCACGAAGGCCAGAGCGGCGCCGCCAGTAAGCAGCGCCACTGACGGCGGCAGTCCCAGCCGATGGGCGAGATAGTGAAGCGCAATGATCGCAAGAAACATCGCGATCACCAGTTCGAAGAGGTGGGTGCCGTCCATTTATTTCTCCGCGACTAACGCGGCGCACATCAAATGTCGGCTTCGGTCAAAACGCAACACTGGTGAAGCCAGGCCAGAGCCTCAGAAGTCGGTTGAGACAGAGACCTCGCGCCAGCGGCTGATGATATCTGCATCTGAGGCATGCTTGGCCTTGATCGCAGCAACCGTGTCGCTTCCGAACGGCATGCGCACGGGTGGCTGATCGACGTCGGCAAAGGCAACGACCTGCCGAGCGAACTTCTCCGGGTCTCCAGGCTGGTTGTGATTGAGTGATGCCGCGTGCTCGCGCACAGCGCCTGCCGTTCCATCATAGTCGCGGATCCGGTTGCTGCTCGCCGACAATGAGCTGGGATCGAGGAAATCCGTCCGGAAATAGCCCGGCTCGATCACGGTCACATGGATTCCAAGGGGTCCGAGCTCCGCTTGAAGCGCCTCTGACAATCCCTCAACCGCGAACTTGGTGGAGCAATAGACTCCGAAGCCTGCACCAGCGCGATATCCGCCGATGGAGGAGATGTTGAGGATGCGGCCGGAGCGCTGTGCCCGCATTTGCGGAAGGACTGCTCGTGTCACCGTCAGTAGGCCGAAGACGTTTGTCCGGTAGAGGCGTTCGACATCCTCCGCCGTGGCTTCCTCAACCGCCCCGATGAGACCGAAGCCCGCGTTGTTCAACAGCACGTCAATAGACCCGAAGCGTTCGACGGCCTGTCTGGCTGCCTCGTGAGCCTGATCTTCGTTGGTGACGTCCAGGGTCGCAGCGATAAGGTTGTGCCGCTCCCCGAGCTTGTCGGTGACTGATGCCGCACGGCGGGCGGTGGCAACGACGTTGTCTCCCCGCTCTAGGGCTAGCTGCGCGATGCGGGCGCCGAACCCGCGCGATGCTCCGGTTATGAACCAGGTTTTCATTTCGATCTCCCTCTGTCCTGACGGGTTTACTCGGCCGCGACTGGCAGCTCCCAGAGCTTGTTGAACGCGATGCTATCGAAGAACGCTGACGCCTTGACGATCCTGCCGCCATCAAGGTCGAGGAACCACGCATAGGTGTTCTTGTACCGTTGACCGTCCTTCGCTGTTCCTGCCGCATCGAAGAAGACGATGACCGTATCGCGATCCGCGTATATGTCCCGGATCGTCGGCTTGAGGCCGACGCTCATTCGGGAGTTGAACGGCTTGATCACCTCGTTGATGAAGGCATCCCGGCTGCGGTAGGTTTTAGACGCCGCTGAGTTTCCTGTGATCGTCCACTCGACGTTGTCAGCCAGCAGATCATATGGACTTCCGGTGCCCGAGGCCCATGCATCGAACGCCGTCTGGATGGTCGCCTTGTTGGCAGTCTCGTCGGCGATGGCCGTGCCAGCAAAAGCGGTGGCGGCAGAAACGGCGACCGCGACAGCGGTCCCTCGAAGCGTTGCCACTGATGTCTTGCGTCTACTCATCTCTGAACTCCTTGGAATGAGTCATCATGCCGATGGACAAATCCCGGCGGCGGGAGAAGAGCGGCGGGGGCAACGCCGCAGGTATTTTAGATTTGGGCTTCCCAGGCCTTGAGCTGGTGATCCTTGAGCATGTCCTCGATCACCTTCGGGCAGACATTGCGGAACTTGCCCGTGTCGGACGGAACAATCTCGATCATGCGATCAATCATCTCGGTCGGGTCCATCTTGCCTTCCGGCGTGGCGAAGAAGTCGTCGAAGCCCTTCCGGAGATCGGCACGCTTCGTGAAGTTCTTACCGTCGTCCATCCAGCGGAACGGGTTGTCAGCCATCGTTTCATTGTATCCGGTGTAGTAGGCGCCGGGATTGATGGTTTGGATCTTGATGCCGTAGGCAGCGAGTTCCTGCTGCAGCGCCTCCGCGATCGATTCCAGCGCATGCTTCGTCGAGACATAGGTGCCCCAGTTCGCCGGCGTGAACAGACCGCCCATCGAGGACGTGAAGACGACCTTCTTGCCATGATGCTTGCCTTCGCGAATCCACCGCTGGATGACACCCTGCGTGAGCGTCAACGGAAGGAAGACATTGGTTTCGAAGTTGCGTCGGACGATATCGACCGGGATTTCCCAGACCGGGCCCGGTTCACCCTGGCCCGCATTGTTCCAGAGAACGTCGAAATCCCAACCCTGCGCCTGCTTGATGTCATAGGGATCCGTGAGGTCGAGGCGCTCGACGCGGATGCGTTTGCCGAGATCAAGCGCCGCCACTTCCTCGCGCATGGCCGTGACCATCGGCGAAACCTGGCAGGTCGCAATGATATTGTGGCCGTTCTTGGCCATTCCAATTGCAGCAGCCTTGCCGAAGCCCGAGCCGCCGCCGGTGATGAGGATCGTCTTGCTCATGTCATTGCCTCTCTGTGATTGGGTTGATGTCTAGCGGAGCATCGCCTCGAAGGCGGCAAGTCCCGCCCTGGCGATCTTGGTGTCCTGTTCAATGGTTCCGCCGGAAACGCCGAGCGAACCCGCCATTCCTCCATTGGGACATTTGAGAGCGATCCCGCCTCCATAAGGTGCCAAACCATCGTTGGTCAGCTCGAGATGCGGCGCTGGGGCTCCAGGCTTCAGGTAGTCCCAAACGTCCTCGCTGTTGCATTGAAAGAGCACCGCGGTCTTGGCCTTCCGGATTGCGATGTCGATGGACCCAAGGACCGCGCCATCCATCCGGTGAAACGCCTTCAGGTGTCCGCCGTCATCGAGGATCGCGATGATCGCCGCCAAGCCCATCTCCCGTGCCTTGGCTTCAGCATGATCGATGATCGCTTGCGCGTTGTGAGCCGAAATAGGCATTGGCAAACCTCCCTTTCGTCCGCCTCATTTTTGATGGATGGACTGTCGAACGGAGGTGCGATTGCTTCAAGTTGGTAGCTGTTAAGAGTTGTTAGGGCGGACCCCAAGCGCACCTTGAACGCACCGAGAATGGTCTGATGCAGATGGCCTGGAAAGCCGCTTGGGTACGCCGCCACCTTGTCGCTCTTTCGGGATTCCGGTATTTACGGGCTCGATGTCGCGCGGAGCCAGTCGTGTCAGTGCAACAGTTCACATTCGGTCCTTTTGAACTCGACCCCATGCGGCTCGAATTGCGACGTGACGGCGTCCGGCTGAACGTGGGGGCGCGGGCCTGCCGCGTCCTTGTCGCGTTGGTCGAACGCTCCGGCCAGGTCGTCACCCAGCAGGAGCTGTTGGCGGCAGGTTGGTCCGGCCTGCATGTCGCGGATGTGAACCTCCGCGTGCACATCGTGGCCCTCCGCAAAGCGCTCTCCGGAGGAGCAGACGGCACATTCGACATCACGACGGTGCCGCGTGAAGGATATGTTTTTGCGGGCCCGGTCTCGCCCATTGGCGCAGCGATGTCGACACCGCCGCCCTTATCGCATGCGATTCCGAGACAACTCACCACGCTCTTCGGTCGAGGCGAAGCGCTGGCGCGCCTCGGCGATGCTGTCGCCCAGCATCGGATCGTAACGATTGTTGGGCCGGGAGGCATCGGCAAGACGGCCCTGGCGCTGGCAGCTATCGCCGAACACGCCGACAACGCAGGCACGGAATGCGTGTTCGTAGACCTCTCGACATCAGTGTCATCCCTTCATATCGAGACCCGGCTTTTTGAGGCGCTCGAACTCGATGGGAGCCCAAACGACGTGTCCACCTACATCGAGCGTGCGCTGAGCCGCCGGACGATTTTGCTCGTCCTCGACAACTGCGAACATGTCATCGGTCATGTGGCGGCGCTGGTGGCAAGTTTGACCAGCAGGACCGGTGGCGTTTCGATCCTCGCCACCAGCCGGGAACCGCTACGAGTCCCCGGCGAGCGTATATTTCCGCTCGAGCCACTGGATTGTCCACCTGAGGGTGCCGTGCTGACTGGGCGGTCAGCCATGGCCTACGCTGCAATCCAGATGTTCGCGGAGGCTGCCGGCCGTCGCTCGCTCGCGTTCGCTGTCGATGACGCCAACGCCTCTCTGCTGGGCGAGGTCTGCCGACGGCTGGACGGAAGTCCGCTTGCCATAGAACTCGCCGCGGCGACGAGCGACACCATGACGATCTCGGAGCTCGCACGTCGGCTCGACGATCGGTTCAATGTTCTGACACGGGGCGCGCGAACGGCATTGCCAAAACACCGGACGCTGCAGGCGGCAGTCGACTGGAGTTACGACGCCCTAAGCGCGGAGGAAGCGCTGGTTATGCGGCGCCTTGGCGTCTTTCCGGCGCGCTTCGCGGCCGAGGATGCGAGATCAATCGTTGCAGACGAGACATTGTCCGGTGACGGGGTTCATCATGCCTTGGCGAACCTGGCGGCGAAGTCACTCCTCACAGTCGACTTCAGCGGGGAGAATGCATCGTTCCGCTTCCTCGAAACGATGCGGGTCTATGCGAGGCTCAAGCTGCTCGAAAGCGAAGACGCCGCCGCAGCCTACGCCCGTTTCATGGACCATACTTTGCGGCGACTGGGCGCAATCAATCAACTCGAAGCCTCGAAAGAGGACATCAGGCGGAGGCATGCCATCATCCTGGACGATTGGCGCGCGGCACACGATTGGTCAGTTCGAAGCCGTGATTGGCATACAGCTCTGAGATTGATGGCAGGAGCAATCGGCTTCAGTCAGTCTCTGAACGTCAGGGTGGAATACGTGCACCGGGCGATAGAAACGCTTCGCATGATACCTCGTGACCTGCAGACCGAAGATGCCTTGTGGTTGGAGATGCGCGTCTGCGGCCACGCGGCCCAGATGCTTCTCGACACACAGCCGCCTGATCCGCCGAACTTCATCGACTGCATCGGATCCATTGCGTTGCGCGCCCTTGAACTCTCGAAGCGTCTGAACGCCCCTGATCATCAGATGAGCGCGCTCGTGACGCTGACGATCGGTGCGTTAACTGGAGCAAATGTCGAGGACCTCGAATCCTATGGTGCAGGCGTCTTCGAACTGGCTCAACGCCTGAAGGATTCCGACTCCTTCCGAACAGCGCACTATCTCAACGGTTACACCAAGTATTATCGCTCCGAGTTCGGCGCCGCCGTGCGCGACTGTGACCGCGCGCTCGACCTCGCAGCACAAGCACAACCCGGTACGTCAATCGCGTTCGACCACGTGCCGAGCGTGCGTGTCCTCCGCTCGCGCGCTCTATGGATCCGGGGTGAATTCGTCTCTGGATTGGACGAGATGGATGAGGCTCATCGGATAGCGCTCGATGGAGGGCACGTTCCGACGGTCGCATGGGTGGCGTGGTGCGGCCTGTGCGTATATCTCTGGGCGGGCCTCATCGAAAAGGCGGCCGAGAGCGCGAAGCTGCACGAACAACTGGCGAGGGAGTACAGGAATCCCGGTTGGTCAAGATATGTCCCAAGCGCCCACGAAGCTTTGGAACGTCTTCGCGACGGCCGCAGGTCCTTTGACACAGCGCCGATCGATTGGATGCCGCATGTTCCGTCACATGCGGACATGATGACGAGCATCCATTGTGGGTTTCACAGGCCCGTGGATCTTCACCGTATCGAATCCGCGCCACAGCATTGGTGTGCCTCGGAACACTTCCGCGGCGCTGGCGAGCACCATTTGACGGCAGGACGTATGATCGAGGCCGAGACTTTCATTTCGCGCGCCCTCTCTATCTCGCAGTCGCGCGCCGCTGCAGCGTGGGAGATACGCGCCACACTTAGTCTGGCACGGCTCAGGGTTCGGCAGCAACAGTCCTCGGCCGTCCGGGCTCTGTTGGAGCCGCTAGTCGAACGCTTTCCGCAGTTCGATGGCAACGCGGATCTCGCCTACGCGACAGATATTCTGGCTGCCTGCTGACTTGACCCGATATGGATTAGCTGCCGAGTGTGGCTTTAGCTTCCACTGGGGAAGTCAGCCGTCGCCGAGCGGAGACAGCGGCACAGACGACATAGAGAAGAAGGGATATCGCAGACATCGCGACAGCCACCCAGCAGCCACCGAGCACATCGACCTCTGTTGTCGCGAACGACGCGAGCAAAGGTCCCAGTCCGTTTCCGAAGAGGATCATCGGCAGGATCAGGACAGCGGCCTTTCTGGTCACGTCGAGCCTGACGATTTCGGCCATCTGAAACGCCTGTGCCGCTGCTGCCGTACTGGCGAAAACGCAGACGGAAACGACGAAGGCTGTTGGCAGGGCGATCTGCACGGCGACGGCTGTGAAAACTGTCTGAGCAAGCACCAGCGAAAACAGCGTGGGCCACTTTGCGATCTTCGGAACCACCCACGCGGAGAGCCACGCCGCAGCAACTTGGCCCGCAAGGGCGGAAGAAAAGGCCAGCCCGACTATGGAAGGGCTGAGCCCGTGCTGATTGGCAACGCGCTCGATATAGGTCCAGGCTGCACCCAGCCCGCCGCTTTGAAGAACGGTGCCGATACAAAACAGCATCAGCGGGCCGCTGAATGAGATACGAGTTCGTTCAGAGGCAACGTGGATAGCGACCCGGTCCACGAGGGTGACAGCGAACGCGGCCGCTGCCATCGCCCCGGCGGCGAGTGCATAGAAACCAGCCTCGATCCCAAACTTGGGAATGAGAACGACCGGGATCAAATAGGCCAGACCAATCTGGGGAACCACGGAAGCGCCGACAAGGATACCAGTCAAGCGGTCGGGATTGTTCGAGCGCACGATGATCGCGTTCGCCGCGCCGAAGAGTAGCCCGCCAAGCAATCCTGCTACCGCGCGATCCAGCAGAATAATCACTTCGCTTCCAGAGTGCGCGGTGGCCACGTTCACGACTGCCAACGCGAGGCCTGCAGCCACCGTCTTCAACCGCATGGCGCCGCGCCCCATCCAGTAGCCGCCCGCGGCAGAACCCAATGCAAGGCCGAACAGTTCGAACATTGCCGCTTGGCCGATCCCAGCTTTGCTCAGTCGGCCTACCTCGTCCAATCCACCAAGCAGGATCGGGAGGACGCCCAACGAGAGTAGCGATGCGGTACCGATGACCATCGCTCCAAATATCGTAACCGGATTCATATGTAATAACCCAGGAAGCGCGTTGGTGTTAGTAAAGAGATCTGATCGTAGTGAAGAAGACTAAAATGACATTGGGCGAGCTCGCCATGCGGTGTATGCATAAAACGTGTTGTAAGCTTCTCGCGTTATACGTCGCTTTTCAAGAATTTGGAACCGCCGAGGAACTATGGGTTCGAACGCGATCCACGTGGAAGCCGCGGTGTCTTTTGCGTTTGCGGTGTAGATGCATCGGTCGCAGTTTGAAACTTGACGAGATCGAATGTCCGCTTTTGGCGCGAAGGAGACATGGCGTCGTAAGACGCGCGAGCTTTCGCAAAAATCGGTCGCATAACTTTGAATTTTGCGGCCAAATTCTGCGAAAGCGAGTATTCCACCCTTTAGTCAGGGGCTCCCGTTGTCGTATATCACGCGCTTTTGCGGTGTTTCGTCGCGACGATCTCGTTCCGAACACAAGGGCGATCATGTTGAGGCAAGGAACCATGAAATTCACATTCCAACAGGTTGATGTCTTCTCTTCGCTGCCTTTGCGAGGCAACCCGCTCGCCGTCGTAGTTGGCGCAGATGCATTGACTGACTCGGAAATGGCCGCTTTCGCCAACTGGACAAACCTTAGCGAGACAACCTTTCTGCTTCATCCGAGGGCGGCCAACGCAGACTATCGCGTCCGGATTTTTACGCCCTCACAAGAGCTGTCCTTCGCAGGCCACCCTACCTTAGGGAGTTGTCATGTATGGTTGGCTGCCGGTGGAAAGGCTCACGGCAGCGAGATCATCCAAGAGTGCGAAGCGGGCCTTATCCGTATTCGCCGTGACCGCGACCGGCTTTCCTTCGCAGCTCCCGATTTACGTCGCACCGGACCCGTGGAGCCCGAGACTTTGGCGCGGATCGTTAGGGGGCTTCATCTTACTCCAGATGCTATCGTTGACGCGAATTGGGTGGACAACGGGCCTGGCTGGCTGGCAGTGCTACTGCGTTCCAGGGATGAGGTTCTTGCGCTACGCCCGGATTTCGCGGTCCTGACTGGTCTGCGGGTTGGTATCGTTGCTCCATGGATACAAACGAAAGATGGGCGTGAGGCCGATTTCGAGGTACGCGCCTTTACGGCGGCTGGTTTCGAAGACCCGGTCACGGGTAGCCTGAATGCCGGTCTCGCCCAGTGGCTGATTGGAAGCGGCATCGCGCCATCTACGTATGTGGCCAGCCAGGGGACTGTTTTGGGACGTGCAGGCCGCATACATGTGGAACAGCTCGGTCACGAAACTTGGATCGGCGGTAATGTGGTGACATGCATCGACGGCAGCGCGATCCTTTAGGATTCATGGGCATGAAAAACCCGGCTGGTTAGGCCGGGTTCTCGACTATAAGCGGATGTCGAACCCGCTAGTGCGTGGTGCTGTTTATAAGTGCGTCGATGAGTGCGATCTGCGAGCGAATGCCGCGCTTGTACTCGTTGATCAGTATCTTTGCTTCTGCGGTCGCATCCTTGCGCAGGATGCGCTGCTGTGTGCACCAAGCGTCAAGAACCGACTGGAGCAGATTGAGGTCATTTGGTGGTATTGCGATATCAAATTTCTGCATCATTTCCCTCCCAAGGATGACATCTTTTTTGTGAGAAGCCGCCTCCTCGCGGCCTCCAGCACATTGAACTTTAGACCAAAGTATTAGGGGTTCAAGATGGAAAAACGTGAGGTACGTACCCGTTTTCTGCCAGCGGTGATCGCTGCTCTTGGACCCGTATTTGGTAAGCGGTGTCCCGCTTCCATATTGACTGAGCTGCCAAGCCGTCGCGAGGGAGTCGACTCATACTCGATGCACATAGCTCTTTTTGACCCGATCATCGGCGATAGTAGCGTCGACATCAAAGAGCATGACAATATGCATGTGGCTACAACGGCGCTTCTTCCGCTATCGGCCCACAGCGGCCATAGGGCGCGCGTTGCGCGGGCAATGGGTGAAGACCCCATTTGAGAAGATGCGTCGGAGGTGTCCAGACACACCTCCTCGATGTGCCCTCCAGCGGCATTTCGGACGAAAGAGACTATGCCTTGCCCAGATGCTTCGGCCAGAATTCCTGATGGACTTTGGCGGCATCGTCTTCGAGGTTCGTCGGACCAATCACAGTGACGTTGCGCGCGCCCGTTTGCAACACCGCCCGGCTCGGCACGTTCAACCCGATCCCAGCGATCTCGCCAAGCCGCGTTTCGGAGCACGCAAACACCATACGCCCGATGCCCGACCAATAAATCGCCCCGGAGCACATCGCGCACGGCTCCGTGCTGGTGTAGAGCGTGCAGTCACCGAGAAAAGCAGAGTCGTAGTGCTGCGCCGCCAGTCTTACCAGGTTCATCTCGGCGTGGTTCGTCATATCGTGGCCGGTGAAGACGCTGTTTTCGGCACGAAGGATTATTTCGCCGCCCTTCACAAGCACCGAGCCAAATGGTTCGTCGCCGCCTTCCATCGCGGATTTTGAGAGCGCAATCGCGTCGCGCAAAAACGGCTCATGGTTTTCCATCGGCGTCCCCCCACACTAGAGCGTGATGATCTTGTCTTGAATCGAAGAGATTTCCAAGGGCTGCCAATCAGATTCAAGATGCTGGCAGGGGGAAGGAGGCCGATATGGATGTCGCCTATTGTGAAGGGTTTCGGATGCCGGCTATCCACGTGTTGGCCTGGCGCCGGGCCGGCGTCCGAAAGCCGAAGCTCGGTGCGCCCACCGACTGCTAGCCTTCCCGCGTCGATTCCCGCTAATATTGGCCAATTGGAAGGCCTTGGAAAGGCTCTATCGTTTCGTCAAGCTGCACCCACTTATGTTTCGATTGTTCGAATACTGACATGGCAGGCGGCGCGAAGGCCGGCTCGACAAATGAACCTACCGCCACCCCGATCCAGGACGGCGAAACATCAGCCTTCCAATAGACGGTCGAGCCGCAAATGGGACAAAAATGCATTCGGACCTTGCGACCGCTGTCGCCAGTACGAATGAATTCTGTCGACGTTCCAAATATTTCGACACAGTCAATCGAGTAGAACGCATTAGCGCTGAATGGCGCACCAGTCCTTCGCTGGCAAGCGAAACAGTGACACAGCGCAGTCAATTGCGGCGGTTCGCTAAACATCAGTCTAAGAGCGCCGCAGGCGCATTGGGCAGTGGCCATGGAAACTCCTCCCGCTTGCACGGTGAGATTACGCTGGATTGAGGGCTGAAGCGCAGGCCCGAACCGCAATTCTTTGCGGTGGGCGACGCGAAGGGGCTGAGACCTGATACAATTTCAGGCTCACCGAGGCTCGAATGTAGATCGTGGAAATGCCGAAGTCTAGTGGAAACCCATCTGGCCGCTTAGGGCGCGACACCAGCCGGATCGCGGCAATTGCGGTCATCGCGTGATTGGGGCAGGATGGCGTCCTTAAATATGAAGCAGGATTGAACCTACGATCATGCTGACGGGCTCATGTCATTGCGGCAGGGCGAGCTGGACACTTGAAGGTGATCCCAGCTCGATCACGGCGTGCAACTGCACGCTCTGCCGACGCTACGGCGCTCTATGGGCCTATGATTTCGAAGGAGAGCGTATCGCGGTCACCGGGCAGACTGCCTCCTACACCCGCGCAGGCAGGGATAAGTCGTCTCTCGAAATATTGTTCTGCCCATCCTGCGCGTGTGTATTGAGCTGGCGGGGCTTACGGCTTCAAGAGGATGGCCGACGGCGCATGGCTGTAAACTTGCGGCTTGCGCCGCCGGATCTCGTTCATGACCTGCCTATTGATCATTTCGACGGCCTCGACACGTTTGAAGACCTTCCTTCCAAAGGGCGCTGTGTGCGCGATCTTTGGTTTTAAGAGCATGCCGGGTCGCTGCTTGGGGCCGATACTGTTAAAAAAGCCTCAAAATCGGCGTTCGCCGAAAAAATGAGGTTCGCGGGACCTATTTCGCAGGCTCGACGAGTGGTTGGGCTTTGCGGACAATGTAGGTTGCCAGCTCCGATGCTTTGCCGCTACCGACGTTCTTTGCCGAGTGAACCACGCCTGATGGAATGAACAAGGATTGCCCGGCCGTAAGCACGACGGGCTTTCGGCCTTGGAGCTCGTATTGCAGCGTTCCCTCAAGGACATAAGCAACCTCCTCGCCGGGGTGGGAATGCCTCGCGGCCAGAACGCCTGGTGCGAAGTCAACGCGGACCTGCACGACTTGGCGACCGGGTATGTCGACATCGTTCTTCAGCAGATCGGTGCGTTGCAATGGCTCCTCAGCGCGCGCCACACCGAGAGGAGATCCGCTTCCCGCGAAAGCAAGGGCGAGCGCGATAGCATGGATAGTTTTCATTTCGTCATCCTTCGTAAAATTAGGCCATTCTCGGCCCTATGGGTCGCATTGGGATTTCACACGACATTTGAACCAGGGATGTGTCCCGAAACCTCATTTTTGTATCCGCGTGTATCTATGGCAGCACCGGTGGCCATTGCTCCGGCACAAGGTGAAAACATCGTTCCCCCGCGTCGAAAACTGCGAGCAGAGGCTTTGCGAGCGTCGTGAAGATCTCGGGCGTGACAGGATCCTGCGGTTCCACGAGAAGAGAGTATTTCGCCCCGCTGGCCGGGATTGGTGCCCACTCGCAGGTTCAGGCAAGGAGCTTTCATGAGCCAGATCGATAACTGCATGCGCGAAAGCACCCCTAATCGCTGTCCCAGCATTCTCTACGTTTCGAACGGTGTCGTTGCTCGAGCGATCTCGCGCGCGCCTCCGTCCAACGAACGAAGTGGAACTGGACATGCAGACCCTGATTCAACTTGAAATGTCCCGCCGGGACTTACTTATCTCGTCGGCCGCGACTGTCGCGGTCACCGGGGCCGCCGGGAAGGCGGTGGCACAGTCCGCGGGTAATGAAATGGCCTATACATCGAAGGTTTCATTCACGGTCAACGGCGAGAGCCGCGACCTCGACGTAGACAACCGGACGACGCTGCTCGACGCGTTGCGCGAGCATCTTCATCTGACGGGCACGAAGAAGGGATGCGATCACGGCCAGTGCGGCGCGTGCACGGTCATGGTCGACGGCCATCGCATCAATTCCTGCCTGACGCTGGCCGTCATGCACGAGGGTGACGAGATCACGACGATTGAAGGTCTCGGAAAGCCAGGCGATCTCCACCCGATGCAGGCGGCCTTCGTCAAGCACGACGGATTCCAATGCGGCTACTGCACGCCCGGACAAATCTGTTCGGCCGTGGCGGTGCTGGAAGAGATCAAGGCGAACATCCCGAGCCACGTCACTGGCGACCTAACCGCACAGACGGCCGTCACGCCGGCCGAAATCCGCGAGCGCATGAGCGGCAACATTTGTCGTTGCGGCGCTTATTCCAACATTCTCGACGCCATCGTCGAAGTCGCGGAGACAAAAGCATGAGAGCCTTCACCTACGAGCGTGCCTCGTCCGTCGAGGCCGCGGCCAAGGCGGCCGCCTCCAATCCGGACGCGAAGTTCATCGCCGGCGGTACCAACCTTCTCGACCTCATGAAGCTCGAGATCGAGACGCCGACGCATCTGATAGACGTCAACGACCTCGGCCTAGACAAGATCGAAGCCACCCCGGAGGGCGGGCTGCGCATCGGAGCGCTTGTCCGCAATACCGAGCTCGCCGCACACGAAACAGTCCGTCGAGATTACGCGCTGCTCTCCCGAGCGCTCGTCGCCGGCGCATCCGGCCAACTCCGCAACAGGGCGACGACGGCGGGAAACCTCCTGCAGCGCACGCGCTGTCCCTATTTCTACGATACCAATCAGCCGTGCAACAAGCGGCAGCCAGGCACCGGCTGTTCGGCCATCGGCGGCTTCAGCCGCCAGCACGCTGTCGTCGGCACGAGCGACGCCTGCATAGCCACCCATCCGAGCGACATGGCGATCGCCATGCGGACGCTGGATGCCGTGGTCGAAACGTTGAAGGGGGACGGCAGCCGGCGTTCCATCCCCATCGCCGATTTCCACCGTCTGCCGGGCGATACGCCGCATATTGAGACCGTCTTGGAAAGCGGCGAGTTCATCACGGCGGTCATTCTCCCGCCGCCGATCGGGGGGCGCCACATCTACAGGAAGGTCCGCGATCGCGCCTCCTACGCCTTCGCGCTCGTCTCCGTCGGCGCCGTCATCCAACCGGATGGAACCGGACGGGTCGCCGTCGGTGGAGTTGCCCACAAGCCTTGGCGTGTCGAGGCGGCCGAAGCCGCTCTTGCGAAAGGTACGCGCGCCGCCGCCGGTATCCTTCTCGCGGACGCACGTCCTACCGAACAGAACCGTTTCAAGGTTGACCTGGTCGAGCGCACGCTCGCCGCGGTCATCGCCGAAGCCAGGGGGTGAGCCATGCAGTTCGATAGGCCAGCAACAACCAACCCGATCGACCAGCTCAAAGTGGTCGGCCGCCCCATCCCCCGCATCGACGGCCAGCTCAAGACCACAGGCCGGGCCATGTACGCATACGAGTGGCATGACCCGACCACACCCTATGCCTATGGCTACCCGGTCGGAGCCGCGATTGCCAAGGGACGCATTAAGTCAATGGACGTCTCCGCTGCCAAGAGGGCGCCGGGCGTACTTGCCGTTGTGAGCGCGCCTGAAGTCGGCGAGCGGAAGAAGGGCAGGTTCAACACTGCCAAGCTCTTCGGCGGCGATGAGGTCCAGCACTACCACCAGGCGATCGCCGTCGTCGTGGCCGAAACCTTTGAACAAGCCCGCGCCGCCGCAGCGCTGGTCAAGGTCGACTATGCCGAAGAGAAGGGCGTCTTCGATCTCAGGGAGGCGATGGATTCGGCGGTGAAGCCGGACGAGTCGCAGCAGCCGGACTCAGCCGCCGGCGATTTCGAAGCAGCCTTCAGGACGGCTCCGATCACCCTGGACGAGACTTACACGACGCCGGACCAGTCCCACGCGATGATGGAGCCGCATGCTTCCATCGCCGCCTGGAACGGCGAGGAGCTGACGGTCTGGACGTCCAGCCAGATGATCGACTGGTGGCGGTCGGATCTCGCGACGACCCTCGATATCGACAAGCAGAAGATCCACCTGATGTCGCCTTTCATTGGTGGCGGCTTCGGGGGGAAGCTGTTCCTGCGGGCCGACGCCGTCCTTGCCGCTTTTGGAGCAAAGGCTGCGAAACGACCCGTGAAGGTGGCGCTGCCGCGTCCGCTCATGATGAACAACACGACCCACCGGCCGGCGACCATCCAGCGCATCCGCATCGGAGCGGAACGCGACGGCAAGATTACCGCGATCGCTCATGAAAGCTGGTCGGGCGACCTTCCGGGCGGCGGTCTGGAGACGGCCGTCAACCAGACAAGGCTGCTTTACGCCGGTGCGAACCGCATGACGGCAATGCGGCTGGCAACGCTCCACCTCCCCGAGGGTAATGCCATGCGCGCTCCGGGGGAGGCGCCGGGGTTGATGGCACTGGAGGTCGCTATTGACGAGATGGCCGAGAAACTCGGCATCAATCCGGTCGAGTTCAGGATTATCAACGACACCCAGGTCGACCCCGAGAAGCCTGAGCGGCCGTTCTCACACCGCGATCTCGTCGGATGCATGAAGCTCGGCTCTGAGCGCTTCGGGTGGAGCGCAAGAGGAAGACCGGGGTCGAAGCGCGAGGGCGACTGGTTGATCGGCATGGGCGTCGCGGCCGCCTTCCGCAATAATCTCCTTCTTCCCTCCGGAGCTCGCGTCCGCCTCGATCGGGAAGGGGTCGTTACCGTTGAAACAGACATGACCGACATCGGAACGGGAAGCTACACCATCATCGCGCAGACCGCGGCCGAGATGATGGGCGTCACCGTCGACAAGGTTGGCGTCCATCTCGGGGACTCCCGTTTCCCGATTTCTGCCGGTTCCGGCGGGCAGTTCGGCGGCAACTGTTCGACAGCGGGCGTCTACGCAGCCTGCGTCAAGCTCAGGGAAGCCGTCGCACAGAAACTTGGTTTCAATTCCGAGGACGTCGTCTTCGAAAACGGCGAGGTCCGTTCGGGCAACCGCTCAGTGCCGCTTGCTGAGGCGGCGGGTCCTGACGGTCTTGTGGGCGAGGATACGATCCAATGGGGCGAGCTCTCCGAAACGCACCAGCAGTCGACCTTCGGAGCGCACTTCGTGGAGGTGGCCGTCGACGTCGCCACGGGCGAGAGCCGCATCCGCCGGATGCTCGCCGTCTGCGCGGCAGGGCGCATCCTCAACCCGATCACGGCGCGCAGCCAGGTTATCGGCGCGATGACGATGGGCGCGGGCGGCGCCTTGTCCGAGGAGCTTGCGGTAGATATCCGCCGCGGCCTCTTCGTCAATCATGACCTCGCAGGCTATGAGGTGCCGGTGCATGCAGATATCCCCCATCAGGAGGTGATTTTCATGGACGAGACGGATCCGATGTCGTCCCCGATGAAGGCTAAGGGCGTCGGCGAGCTCGGCCTGTGCGGTGTCTCCGCCGCGATCGCCAACGCCATCTATAACGCGACCGGCGTCAGGGTCCGGCACTATCCGATCACGCTCGACAAGTTAATCGGCGGCCTTCCGGACCTCGCTTGAAGCCAAGACGGCGGTCTCCGCAGGCCGCCGTCAACTCCAAAGGACCCGCCGCGAAGCAGATCTTCCCTCCAAAATTGCTACCAACGCCCGAGAATGCTTGCGACCGACGATCCCGCCCTTGCCGTCGATGCCTATCCTGAACCTGGTCGCAGCGGGAATTCCCTCGCTCTACGGCGCATGGAGTGTCGTTGCTGTCGTTTTCTCCTCCGCGGCCGATCCGCCTCGGGTCGTCGCTTCCCTTGGCCATCTTCGTCCAGTGACGCTGGCTCAACGCGAAGGACGCGGCAATCCCTCCGCCCAGTCCCAGGCGATGACGGTGTCGCCAGATTGCCAAAAATCGGATCGTCGCCGCACCTGACGGCCTGCCGTCATTCCCGATGGCGCAGAGCGTTCACAAGCGCCACGAAGGCCGGAGAGGGTTGTCTTCTGCTGGGGTAATAGAGGTGGTAGCCGTCCCAGTAAGGCGAATATGATTCCAGGACGCGTACCAGACGGCCTTCCGCTATATGAGGCAGAGCCTCGTCCTCCGGCACGTATGCCAGGCCAAACCCTTCCAATGCCGCCTCCAAGCCCTGATAGGAATTGTTGAAGGCAAGCTGTCCCTCGACCCGGATCTTGATCTCGTGCCCGTTGTCTTCGAACTCCCATCGCCAGAAACCCCCATAGGTGGGCAGGCGCTCGTTGATGCAGTTGTGTCGGACGAGGTCCTGCGGAGTCTCGGGAACTCCCTTGGTCTCGAAATATGAGGGGGCGCCGACGACGGCGAACCGGAAATCAGGACCGATGCGTGCCGAGATCATGTCCTTGGCCACCTGCTCGCCCATCCGGACTCCTGCGTCGAAACGCTCCGTCACGATGTCCGACAGCCCGTTCTCGCGCACCAGCTCCACCTTGATGTCAGGGTTGTTTGGCAGAAAACGCCGGAGCTTGGGCCAGATGACCCAGTTTATCGCGTGGTCAGAGGCCGTGATGCGGATGTTCCCCGCCGGCTTTTCCCGCAGCTCTGTTAGAGCCTCGAGTTCGGCCTCGATCTCATCGAAATGCGGGCCAACGCCCTGGAACAGTCTCTCTCCGGCGTCAGTCAGCGAGACGGCGCGCGTCGTACGGGTCAGAAGGCGGACGCCGAGCCGCGTTTCGAGCTGCCGGACGATGTGGCTGAGCGCAGACTGTGAGACGCCGAGCTTCGCGGCCGCTCTCGTGAAGCTCTTCTCTCGGGCGACCGCCAGAAAGGCCATCAGATCATTGACACTCGCTCGGGGCATTCATCAAGCTCCTGCAGGGCAAATCGCGGTTGTACCGAATTTGCAGAGACTGGACATTGAAATCATTGTGAGCACTTGGCCAGCCCACCTTGCATCGTAGATGCGTCAATTCATGAAACTAGCTCACAACTCCATGCGAGATCAGTCGACTAATCCAGGCCTCGTCATTCTGTTAGACGCTAAGCGACCATGGATCCGAACGAGAAACCACGATCAATGCTGCCGCTTCGCGATCTCGCAGCCCGACGACGTCGATGTGAATGAGCTCCTGTTCGGGCCTACCACCCAGGCTCAGTAGCCTGCCATTCGCCTATGTCTTGACCCGCTCAACGCGCGGAGTGTGCGGTTCCCACGAAGTGAAACGAACAAGCTCAACAGTCGGACCGGGTCACTGATACCGCACGCGCCGAACCCAACAGCAGTACCCGCAAAAAGGAATGATCAATGTCGTTGCAAGCTATATCAGAGGAGTACAAGGACGAAGGACGTGTCGCCGCGTGGAGCGGCGTGCTCGCTCTGTCGCTTACTGCGTTCGCGCTTATTTCGTCCGAGTTCATGACGCTTGGTGCCGGAGGCGAGATCCCGCTTTCGACCTCCGCGGGTAGCAATCGGCTGGTTACTTTGTAAGGGCCTCGAGTGAATAAGGCGCATGATATTGATTTTAGTGCCTGATGGTAATACCTTTGTGGCGTCCGGTATTACAAGGTCGCGGAAATGACGACAACAGTCACAGCAAAAGGTCAGGTCACAATTCCAAAGGCGGTTCGGGACCTGCTCGGAATCGCTCCTGGCAGCAAGGTAGATTTCCTTCGAGCTGCAGATGGAAGCGTTGTTCTGACAAGGGCTGACAAGAAGCAGCCGCCGAGCCGCTTCCAAAGACTTCGTGGCCATGCCGGGAAGGGTCTCGATACCGATGCCATCATGGCGATGACACGTGGCGAAGCGTGACGCTTGTTGACACAAATGTCCTGCTCGATCTTGTAACCAATGATCCGATTTGGGCGGACTGGTCTGTCGCGCAGCTGGAAGCTGCCAGCCTTGCGGGGCCATTGTTGATCAACGATGTGATCTATGCAGAACTCGCTGTTCGTTATGAACGCATCGAAGACCTGGATGCGTTCATTGAAGCGGCTGGCTTTGAACTTGCCTCGTTGCCGCGCGCGGCGTTGTTTCTCGCCGGAAAGGTATTTAGGCAATACCGCAGGGCCGGCGGTTCGCGCACTGGTGTGTTACCGGACTTTTTCATTGGTTCGCAAGCCGCCGTGCAAAAACTACCCTTGCTGACGCGGGACATAGGTCGTTATCGGACCTATTTCCCGACAGTTGAGCTGATCACGCCGGATTCGTAATGTCATATGGGGCAGGCGAGAAAGCTCCGCCGCTTCGGTTAGAGTCCGGCCGCCTTATGCCAAACCGGTCGCGTCGCCGAAGGAAATTCGCCGGCGCACAGGTCTCGCGGCGGCACGGCTCAGGCATATCGCAGCCAGCCAATGGTCCACCCGCAAGTACATGAACATGGTCCTCTTTACGCGGCGCAATATTTAACCCACGGAGCCGTCGCCTGAAAAGTGCGAAACAATCTGGATACTACCTTTTGACGACATCAGAGAGCAATTTACACTCGATGACTAAAGCGGCTTTATCAGCGCGCGCCAACGAAGATCGCTCCGCACAGACAGCGAAGAAAATACAGACGCCGGGCCGAACTCTCTTGGCAGCAGAAGTGAGTAGCATCGTCTTTCAACCCATTAAAGTGGGTTGATTTTCTTTTAAATTAGCATTAATTGATCCACTGAAAGGGTCAAATAATGCAGCTGGCGCTTCAAACGCATCTTAACGGAGAGTGGCATCAAGCCGCGACCCTGGAACTTAAGGACGACTCGGCCGGCTATCAGGGTGCGTCAATAGTCGATTACGATCTTGACTATTTCGTCACGCAGGCCTCGGCGGAATTCGCGGCGGGAAAGACGGTTCGCGACCATCGCGCCTTGTCCGTCCGCAATCCCGTGGACCTTGAAAGCCGATACAGCCCTAACTGGCCACCATTCCTTTTGGACCTGATGCCACAAGGGCACGCTAGGAGAAAACTGGCCGAATACCTCGGGCTTGCTGAAGGCTCGCGCGCTTCGGACCTTCCCCTGCTTCTCCGTTCGGCGACGGGCGGAGTAGGCAATATTCGCATCAAGGAAGCCGCTGACGCTGAAGCGGACCGATTGCGCGGCGTACGACGCCAAGGCGTGACAGAGGCGGAAATCCTCGAGCGGTCGGATCGCTTCATGGAAGTCGCAGATCGGTTTGGAATGCTCGCCTCGGGCTCCAGTGGCCTGCAAGGGGAGTGGCCAAAGGTTTCCATGACGCAAGCGAATGACGGGCTCTACTACCCAGACAGCTTCGTCGCCGATGGTGAGGCCGTGCGTTATGTCATCGTCAAGCTAGTTCGAAGCACTGAGCCCGTCGATCGCCTCATTCTCGAAGGCGAGGCGCTTTACTCTCGAATCGCCCTTGAGATCGGTCTGAACGTCCGCGAACCCTCCACCTATGCCGAAGGCGTGCTGATTATCCCCCGTTTCGACCGGAAGAAGGGTGGAGGCGGTGAAACCGTGCGGCTGGGACAGGAAAGCCTCGTATCCGCGATCGGTGTCGCCGATTTCGGCCATGTCGGCACGCACGAGGCGTACATCGATGTTCTGCGTCGTTACTCGGCCGATCCGTTCGCGGATATTGCCGAATACCTGAAACGCGACGTCACCAACTTGGCGCTCGGCAATCCTGACAATCACGGCCGGAACTCGGCCCTCAGCAAACATCCTGACGGAACAATCCGTCTGTCTCCGCTATTTGACTTCACGCCCATGCGGCTCGCCAAAGAGGGGATTGTTCGCTCTACCCGCTGGGCTCTGATGCGCAACGGTGGTCGAGACCATCTCCCGGATTGGAAGTGCATTTGTGCCGAACTTATGCCTGAACCGGATCAGCAAGGCGGGCTTCTGATTACGCTTTCCGCGTTTGCCGAACGCCTACGACACGCACCCAGTATGGCAAAAGATATGGGAGCGCCATCGGAAATTCTGGAACGAGCCATGGGGCGGTGTGCCGAAATTGCTGATAGCGTTTCGGCGACGTGCTCGTGATTGGGAATGAGATATGGCACGCTGGAAGAAGCCCACCAAAGAAGAAATCCTGGAAAACAGGCGCAACCTGGCAGAGCGTGCGCGCAATGGCGACCTGCGGTTACCCGGCGCGGTCAGGGAAATCCGCAAGAGCTTTGGCACGACGCAAGACGAGTTTGCCAAGATGCTGGCACTTACTAGGCGCCAAGTCGCGGAGATCGAAGCCGGCACGGCAAACCCAACGCTTGAAACATTGGAGAAGATTGGTCGGTTGTTCGGATTTGGGGTGGGCTTTGTGCCGAGGACGCCGAACTCCAGCCAAATATAATAGATGGTTGAGTGCTCTGCGGTGGATTTCTCATTGCGCCCGCCGATAGGCAGTGAACTTCACCTCGATCGAATGCAAGCCCCAGCGCTGATTTGGCGAGCGTGTAGGCGGACGCGCGGCGAGTTGCGTGTTCAGGCAGGAACGTACGTCAACCTGATCACGTCCTCGCCGATTAAATCGCTCGCCATGAGGCGGAGCGGCGGCCGTGGGCCGGCAAAGAATGGCTTGCCGCGACCAAGCACGATTGGGTGGAAGTAGAGTCGATACTCATCGACAAGACCAAGGTCGGTTAGGCTTCGTGCCAGGTCTGGTCCGGAAACTGCAATCTCCCCAACGAGTTGAGCTTTCAGGCCACGGATCACCGCCTCGATGTCGTCCTCGACAAGTGTGGCGTTGGGACCGACCGCCTTCAACGAGCGCGACACGACCCACTTCGGTTGGCGCCGCCACGCCGCCGCGAACTCGTGTTGCTCCGCACCCCACTCAGGACGGTTTTCGTCCCAGTAGCGCATGACCTCGTACATGCGGCGACCGTACACACTGCCGGTGAGGTCGCGCACGTGCTCTATCCAGTGACGAAAGAGCGCGGGATCTGGTGCAAATTCCTGATGGTCGACATAGCCATCCAGGGACTGGTTCATTCCGAAGACGATCTTCGCCATGCTGCAAAATCTCCATCCCACGTTCTTCAGCATAGCTTGAACAGCCGTTACACGTAAGTGAGGTTTGGGGCCGGTGTCGCACAACTCGGCGCCGGAACGTGCTGGCTTCGACGTTTGCCGTTGATCGGCTGTGCCGAGACGGAGAAACTTGCGCGATTTGCCACAAATTGCAGTAGAATTGTCAAAAAAGTATCAGTGAGGGGTCGATGGCGTAGTAGCGATCGCTGATGTCCGCGCGTAAAGTCCTGTCATAAGAAGCGATGACCTCTGGGAGGAGGCGCCATTACCGGAGAAACTCCGGTCAGAGCGCAGGGAGGAAGGTTCCATGAATCCGGATTTGGAAGTGGTCGCGATCGGCAGCGGCGAGTCCTTCAAGGCCTGGGAGCATGGCTACCCCTACCGTACGGTCCGTTGGCATTTCCATCCCGAATATGAAATCCACCATGTCGTCGCAACGACGGGGCAATATTTCGTCGGTGATTTCATCGGCGAGTTCGAACCGGGCAACCTTGTGCTCACCGGACCGAACCTGCCGCATAATTGGGTAAGCGACGTGCCGCCGGGCACATGCCTACCGCTGCGCTGCCGGGTGCTTCAATTCACTGAGTCTTTCCTTGCGGATGCAAGCCGGGTTTTTCCGGAGCTTTCGGCTTGTGCCGGCATTCTGGAAATGAGCCGCCGGGGTGCGCTATTCACGCCCGAAACGACGACGCGCGTCGGCCCGCTCCTCGGGGAACTGGTCGAAGCCAAAGGAATTCGCCGGATCGAGCTTTTCATGAACGTGCTCAACGCGCTGAGTTCTGCACAGGGCACGCGTACCCTTGCAAGTGCGCTCTATCATCCGGATCCGTCGGGGTTCATGTCTGCTGGGGTGAACCAGGCGCTGGCCTATATCAACACGCATCTAACCGAACCCTTCAGCGAGGGTGACCTTGCCGAGTTGACTGGGCAAAGCCCGAGCGCGTTCTCCCGCAGCTTCCGCCGGCACACCGGAATGGCGCTCGTTCAATATGTGAACCGGCTGCGGATCAACTTTGCCTGCCACCTGCTGATGAGCGAGACAGCCATGTCGATCACCGACATCTGCTTTGCGGCCGGCTTCAACAATATCTCGAATTTCAATCGCCGATTTCTGGATCAGAAGGGCATGGCGCCCTCGCGCTTCAGAACATTGCTGGCACAAAACGCAAGAGCGGTGGAGGCCGCCTAAAAGGGAGGACCGGGGAGGAGGAAACGAACAATCAGGGCGAGGCGAACGGACACCAGTTGTCCGAACGGGATTGCTTGTCCGCACACCAGCCTGAAGCGCCGGTCAAGAACCCGCTTCGAAAGGCCGGATCGCACAAAGGGTGTCGAGCTCGAGGCGAGCTTGAGGCTTCATCGAAACAGTTACAATTTGGGAACGGAGAGATTCCTATGACTCAATTCGCATGGAAATTAGCAGGCGCAGCAGCGCTCGCCGTCGGTCTTCTCAGCGGTACGTCCGCCTTTGCGCAGTCTGCAAAGGTGACCGATGCAACGGTCGCCTTTCTGATGCCAGATCAGAGCTCCACACGCTACGAGGAGCACGATTATCCGGGCTTCGAAGCGGAAATGAAGAAACTCTGCGCCGGCTGCAAGGTGATCTACCAGAACGCAAACGGCGACGCTTCGCGCCAGCAGCAGCAGTTCAACTCGGCGATTTCGCAGGGCGCCGAGGCAATCGTGCTCGACCCGGTCGATTCCACAGCTGCCGCGTCGCTCGTCAAGATGGCGCAGAGCCAGGGCGTGAAGGTCATTGCCTATGACCGGCCGATCCCATCTGCCGCCGCAGACTATTACGTCTCCTTCAACAACGAGGAAATCGGCAAGATGATCGCCAAATCGCTCGTCGATCATCTGAAGGCGAAGAACGTCCAGGCCGGCGACGGTGGCCTTCTTCAGATCAACGGCTCGCCGACGGATGCTGCAGCAGGCCTGATCAAGAAGGGTATCCATGCCGGCCTTGCCGAAGGCGGCTATCCGATCCTTGCGGAGTTCGATACGCCGGAGTGGGCTCCGCCGAAGGCTCAGCAATGGGCAAGCGGCCAGATTACCCGGTTCGGCAAGAAGATCATCGGCGTTGTGGCCGCCAATGACGGCACGGGTGGTGCTGCCGTTGCAGCGTTTAAGGCTGCCGGCATCGATCCTGTGCCGCCGGTCACCGGCAACGATGCGACGATCGCGGGTCTGCAGCTCATCATCGCGGGCGATCAGTACAACACCATCTCCAAGCCAAGCGAGATCGTGGCCGCGGCTGCGGCGAATGTCGCCATCCAGCTTTTGTCGGGCGAAGCGCCGAAGGCCGACACCAAGCTCTTCGATACGCCGACGCAACTCTTCACGCCGGCGCTCGTTACCGCTGAAAACCTGAAGGCCGAGATCATCGACAAGACGGTCAATGGCAAGCCGATCCAGACGCCGGAGCAGCTCTGCACGGATCGCTACGCCGAAGGCTGCAAGACGCTCGGCATCGGCGGCTGATCGGTTCCCTCCCAAGTTGCCCTTCGACCGTCCTTGTGGGCGGCCGGAGGGTCGAAAATTCATGATGAAAGGCTCGCGACAGATGACTGACGCTCCCGATCAAACAGCCTCTGCCGGCGAATTGGTGCTCAGCCTACGAGGGATCTCGAAACATTTCGGTGCCGTCTCGGCGCTCACCGATATCGATCTCGATGTTCATGCCGGCGAAGTGGTGGCGCTCGTCGGCGACAACGGCGCCGGCAAGTCCACGCTGGTGAAGATCCTTGCCGGCGTGCACCAGCCGAGTTCGGGTGAGATCACCTTCCGCGGCAACAAGGTGACGCTGACCGACCCGAGTGCGGCCTTATCCCTGGGCATCGCGACCGTGTTTCAGGACCTTGCACTTTGCGAGAACCTTGACGTCGTTGCCAACATCTTCCTCGGCCGGGAGCTCGCTCCGCTGAGGCTTGATGAGACGGCGATGGAGGTTCGTGCCTGGACGCTTCTGAACGAGCTTTCTGCCCGCATTCCCAGCGTCCGCATTCCGATTGCATCGCTTTCCGGTGGACAACGCCAGACGGTGGCGATTGCCCGGTCGCTGCTCCTGGAGCCGAAGCTCATTTTGCTCGATGAACCCACCGCTGCTCTTGGCGTTGCCCAGACTGCCGAGGTGCTGAACCTGATCGAGCGCGTGCGCGACCGCGGGCTCGGGGTCGTGATGATCAGCCATAATATGGAAGACGTTCGTGCGGTGGCCGATCGCATCGTCGTCCTCAGGCTCGGGCGGAACAATGGAATTTTCTATCCTGATGCGTCCAACCAGGAACTCGTCACTGCTATTACCGGAGCAACAGAAAATGCGGTCTCGCGCCGCGCGGGCCGCCGTCAGGCGCAGCAGGATATCAGGCAGGAGGGTCACCCATGACCAGCGATGTGAAACAAACCGCAACGCTGCTTGATCGCGGCGATGTTCGCGTCAGTCATGATGCCGGTATCGGTGCGAAGATCCGCTCGTCCATCGACAAGGTGCGCTCCGGCGATCTCGGTTCCCTGCCGGTGGTCGTCGGCCTGGTGATCATCTGGACCGTGTTCGGCACCCTCAATCCGACCTTCCTTTCCAGCAACAACCTTGCAAACCTGCTTTTCGACGCGTCGACTGTCGGTGTGATTTCGCTCGGTATAGTCTGCGTGCTGATGGTTGGCGAGATCGATCTGTCTGTCGGCTCAATCAGCGGCTTTGCTTCGGCCATGGTCGGCATGCTCTGGGTCAATCAGGGCTGGCCCGTCGCGGCCGCGATCATCGCCGCCGTCCTTGTCGGCGGATTGATCGGCTCGCTCTATGCGCTGCTTTTCAATCGTCTCGGAATGCCGAGCTTCGTTTCGACGCTCGCGGGTCTGCTGGCGGTGCTCGGAATGCAGCTCTATCTGCTCGGCGCCACAGGCTCGATCAACCTGCCCTATGGCTCGTCCTTGGTGAACTTCGGTCAGCTGCTCGTCATTCCGCGCCCGCTTGCATATCTTTTCGCGCTGCTGCCGGGAGTCGTGATGCTGATTGCAGGCTATCGGGCCGCTCAACGGCGCCGGCAAGCCAACCTCTCGTCTCGCTCGATCGGTGGCCTCGTCACCAGCGTGGCTGCCATCACCATCCTTCTCGAATTCGTCGTCTTCTATCTCAATCAGGACCGCGGCATCCCCTGGATGTTTGCCCTCTTCGTCGTGCTGGCGATCGTGATGAACTACGCGCTGACACGGACTCAATGGGGGCGGTCGATGGCGGCCGTCGGCGGCAATCGCGAGGCCGCGCGCCGCGCAGGCATCAATGTACGGCGGATATACACCAGCGCCTTCGTTCTCTGCGCAATGTTTGCCGCACTTGGCGGGGTGCTCGCCGCGGCGCGTCTTGCCTCGGCAAGCCAGCAGGCCGGGACGGGAGACGTCAACTTGAATGCGATTGCAGCAGCCGTCATCGGCGGAACAAGCCTCTTCGGTGGTCGCGGCAGCGCTTACTCAGCACTTCTCGGCATCATCGTCATCCAGTCGATCGCAAGCGGTCTGACGATGCTCGATCTGTCTTCGGCCCTTCGCTACATGATCACCGGTGCTGTTCTTGCCATTGCAGTCATCGTCGACTCGCTGGCGCGCCGGTCGAGAGTTTCGCACGGCCGTGCCTGATACAACTACGAAAGCAAGGATTGATATGGGACAGGAACTTTCTGGAAAGGTCGCAGCGATTACCGGAGCTGCCTCGGGGATCGGTCTTGAATGCGCCAAGTCTTTATTAAAGGAGGGTGTGAGCGTTGCTCTCATCGACAGAGCAGGCGATTCTCTGAGGAGCATATGCTCCGAGCTGGGTACGGACGCCTTCCCTCTGGTCGTCGATCTGACCAACCCGGCCAGCGTCTCGACGATGATGCCGCAGATCCTGGAACGGTTCGGAAAGCTCGACATTTTCCACGCCAATGCCGGTTCCTACATCGGCGGAGACGTCGTCGACGGTGATCCCGATTCCTGGGACCGGATGCTGAACCTGAACATCAATGCGGCCTTCAGATCTGTCCAGGCGGTGTTGCCTCATATGGTGGAAAGGAAGACCGGCGACATCATCATGACCAGTTCGATCGCCGGTCTGGTGCCCGTGGTCTGGGAGCCGATCTATACCGCGTCCAAACATGCGGTGCAGGCGTTTGTCCATACGGTCAGGCGCCAGGTTATAAAACACGGCATTCGCGTCGGCGCGGTAGCGCCCGGTCCTGTCGTCACGGCGCTGATCAGCGACTGGCCTCAGGAAAAGCTCGATGAGACGATAGCCGCAGGAGGATTGATGGAAGCCACGGAGGTTGCAGAGGCGGTGCTGTTCATGCTGACGCGGCCACGCAACGTGACGATCCGTGACCTCGTCATCCTGCCGCATAGCACGGACCTTTGACCATGGCGCGGTTTTTTATCGGCGTCGACGTGGGTACAGGCAGCGCACGGGCAGGGGTCTTCGACGAGAACGGGGCGCTGCTGGCGTCCGCCAAACGTCCGATCACGATCTGGTATGAGGCGGGCCACATCGTCGAGCAATCCAGCGAACAGATCTGGAAAGCCGTCTGCGACAGCGCCAGGGAAGCCGTCTCAATGGCTGGGATCTCAGCCACCGCCGTCGCCGGCCTGGGATTCGACGCCACCTGTTCTCTCGTTGCGGTGAAATCCGATGGTGCGCCGGTCGCCGTCGGTCCTTCCGGCGATCCCAACCGCAATATTATCGTCTGGATGGATCACCGCGCCGCTGGCGAAGCGGCCGAGATCAATGCTGGAAGCCACGCGGTCCTGCGTTATGTGGGCGGGCGGATCTCCCCGGAAATGGAAACGCCGAAGCTTCTCTGGCTGAAGCGCAATCTGCCGGCCTCCTTTGCCGCTGCCGGCCATTTCTTTGACCTTGCGGACTTTCTGACCTGGCGTGCAACCGGCTCGCTTAGCCGGTCTGTCTGCACGGTCACCTGCAAATGGACCTATCTTGCCCACGAAAAGCGCTGGGACGCCCAGTACTTTGAGGCGATCGGGCTCGAAGAATTGGCAGCAGAAGGCTTTTCCAGGATAGGTACGGACATCGTCGACCCAGGCACGGCGCTGGCAGATGGGCTCAGCGAACACGCCGCTGCCGATCTTGGGCTGCCGGCCGGAACTCCCGTCGGAGCGGCGCTGATCGATGCGCATGCAGGCGGCGCCGGCACACTCGGCGGCGCGGACGCAAACGGCCGTTCGGATGTCAGAAACAGGCTTGCCTATATCTTCGGTACGTCGGCCTGTTCGATGGCTTCAAGTGACAATCCGGTTTTCGTCGGTGGCGTCTGGGGTCCGTATTACTCAGCAATGGTGCCGGGGCTCTGGCTGACGGAAGGCGGGCAGTCGGCTGCAGGTGCGGCCATAGACCATCTGGTGACCATGCATCCGGCATCTGCCGAGGCGCGCGCAAAGGCGGAAGCGGCGGGTCTCACTCTCGTTGCATGGCTGGATAGGCAGGTCGCGGAAATATGCCCGGACCTAACGCGTGCCGTCGAACTTGCGAAGTCTATCCATGTCGTGCCGGAATTTCTTGGAAACCGGTCGCCGCATGCCGATCCCGATGCACGGGCGATCGTCGCAGGCATTGGACTGGATGTCGATATCTCCAATCTGATTTCGCTCTATATTGCCGGCCTTTGCGGCATTGGTTATGGCCTCAAGCAGCTTTTGGAAAAGCTGGCGCAAGACGGCATCAAGCTTGACCTGATCGTTGCCAGCGGCGGTGCCGCGCAAAGCAATCTTGTCCGACAGCTTCTGGCCGACACGACGAATGTGCCGGTGGCAATCTCTGACACCGAAGAGCCGGTGCTATTGGGTGCGGCAATGCTCGGCTCCGTAGCCGCCGGACACAACGACTCTCTGCCGGAAGCGATGAAGGCGATGTCGCATCTGTCGAAAACGTTCCATCCAACGGGTGGCGCGATTGCGGTCCTGCACAAAAACAGGTACCGCGCTTTCGAACTGCTGCAGTCGGCCGATCGCGAGATTCGTTCGCTTGCATTGAACGGCGACTGATCGTTTCGGCTCCTAAGGCGAAAGGCGATGTCTATCGGGAGCGGCTCATCGCGATCAGAAAAAACGGGCCGCCGGCGAGAGCTGTCAGCAGACCTGCCGGTATCTGCCACGGAAAAATGATAGTTCTTCCCGCCCAGTCGGCCGCAATCAGGATGATTGAGCCGTATAGGCCAGAAGCGAATATTTCGACGGCCGGTTTGCGGAAACCCGACATTCTCGCGAAATGCGGCGCCATCAGCCCGACGAAGCTTAAAGGTCCAATCGCCAGTGTTGCGACGGCCGTCGGAATTGCGACGAGGCAAAGCAGGATGGCGCGAGCGGAAACGACACCGAGGCCCAGGGAGCGCGACACGGTTTCGCCAAGCGGCAGGACGGCGAGCCAGCGGACCGTCAAAGGCGCCAAAGAAAGAAGAAGGAGTGCAACAACCACTGTCGCAATCGCCTGGCTGGGCGTCGCCGTATAAGTGGAACCTGAAAGCCAGGCGAGCAGGAAGTCCGTTCTCGGATCGCCGCTCGCAAGAACGAGAGCGGCCAGCGCCGAAGCAAGCGTCGTCACAGATGTGCCTGCTAGTAGAAGCTTCTCCGGCGAAAGGCGCTGCCGGCCAGCGATAAACAGGACGAGCGCGAGTGTTGCGAAGGCGCCGAAGCTTGCGGCCACTCCCAGTGAAAGCCGATCGATGCTGGACGTGCCGACAAAAAGAGCAAGTACGCCGAGGCTCGCCCCACCTGAGGCACCGATCACTTCGGGAGCGGCCATGCTGTTTGTAGTCATCCGCTGGAGCAATGTGCCGCAAACGCCAAACATGGCTCCGGCCGCAAGCGCCACGCCGATCCGTGGCAGCCGCAATTCGGCCAATTCGCCAATCTGTGCTGCCGCGATCCAACCCCAGCCGTTTGCACCCTTTCCCAGGAAGAAAGCAAGACCTGTTGCAACAACGAGTGCTACGGCAAGCAGAAGAAGCGCCGGCATTCCGCAAGGAGTGACGGCGGTGAATGTGCCCTCTCGGCTGCCCAGGGTGACGGTCTTCAAACGAAGCAGGAAGAAGAACAGCAAAGGCGTGCCGAGTAGTGCTGTCGCAGCGCCTGCCGGAAATGCCACCTCTCCGAAGTGGAACTGGATCAGTTGATCGACCAGCCAAAGCTGCGAGGCGGCAATCAGAGGCGACCAGACCATGCGCTGCAGCAGCGTCCTTGCACCGGCTATGCGCGCGAAGGCAGGGGCGGCTAGTGCAATGAAGCTTATGACACCGGCTGCCGCAACGACGAATGCGCTCATTGCTACTGCAATCGAAAGACCGATCAGCCTGATGGCTGCCGGCCTCATGCCAAGGCTGCCGGCGCTTTCATCGCCGGCTTCCAGCAGCCGCAAAGGCCGCAGGAACATGAATGCCAAGACACTGCAAACAGCAATCTGCGGAAGGAGGGTTCGGGCGACGGCGTCGCCATTCTGGATCAACGATCCGCTCTGCCAGATGAAAAGATCCTCGGTGTACTCGCGGTTGATCGCCATGAGGAGGGCGCTCGCCGAGCCGCAGGTCAAACTGACGACAAGCCCCGAGACAATGACGGCCACCGGCGAAAATTGCCGGCGCTGTGCGAGCGCGAAGACGACGAGCGTCGTTAGCGCGCCGCCCAGAAGGGCGATGGCACCACGTCCGTTTTCGAGCGCGCCGGGGGCGTAGAGCGTTGCGACAGTCAAGGCCAGCCCCGCTCCGGCATTCGTGCCAATCGTCGTCGGCTCTGCCAGCGGATTGCGAAGCAGATGCTGGATTAAGATGCCGGATAGCCCGAGCCCCAGGCCGGCGAGGATGCTGACAGCGACACGCGGCATGAAGGCATGCCGGAAAAGCAGCTCTTCCGATTTCGCATTGTCGGTATTGACAAGCGCGGACCACCAGGAGGCCGGCGGCAACAGCCGTTCCGCGCCGCCAAAGGTCAGGACCATCGCGGCAATTGCCGGGATGGTGACGAGCAGGATCAGTTTCCAAAGGTCGCTGCGTTGCGCCGATATCGGCTGATCGATCACCATCATGCCTGCACGAAGTTCCTGATAAAAGTGGCGAAACGGGCGGCAGCGGCCAAACCGCCGAAGGGCCAGACCGGCGGGATCGTTGCGACATTTCCGGCTCTGACACAGGGCAGGTTTGTCCAGAGCGAACTCTGCTCAATGCGGATGCGGATATGCGGCGGGATGGGATCGAGCGAAATCAGGTGGGCATTGCCGATTGCCGTAAGCGCGTCGATGCCAACGGTTGAAAATCCCCATTGCGATGTCTCTCCGGTCCACGCGTTGACAAGGCCGACGCGGTCAAGCACGTCTTGAAACAGGCTGCCCCTGCCATAGACCCGCACCTGACGGTCGTCGAACATGCTGATGATCGCGATCGGCCCCGCCGGACGTGTACGAAGGGCGTCTCCGGTATCATTGATCGTCCGCATGGTTTCGCTAACAAGGTTTCGTGCTGCGTCCTGCCGTCCAACGATCGCGCCGAGCTTTACGGTTTCGGCTTCCGCCTGGGCAAGCGGCGTGCTCATGCCTTCATAAAAAGGAACGCTGAACACCGGCGCAAAGCGCGTGTACATCGTTTCGTCGATCCCGTAGCCATAGGCGCCTGCGATCAGATCGGGACGAATCGCGCTGATCACTTCGAGGTTCGGTTCACCGCGAGCGCCGAGATCAAGTGTCGACAGGGGCAGGGCGGGCGCAGCGACCCAGTCCCGATAGCCTTTGAGATCGGCAACCGCCAATGGCGGCACACCGAGTGATACGAGCATTTCGGCCGACGTCCATTCGAGGCAGACGATGCGGCGCGGCAGCCCTGCGAAGGCCGCCGGTGCGAAAGGCGATGCTGCAAGCGCGCCGAGTAATGTCCGCCGGGTAAACATCACCAACGGTATTTCACCGAGCCGACGATCTTGCGGCCCTCGCCAAAAAAGCATCCGGCCGTTTCCGAAAAGCAAGAGGCCACATAGCGCTTGTCGAACAGATTACTGACGTTGAGCTGGAACTCGTAGTCCTTCCACTGGTAATTTGCGGCAAGGTCGACAAGCGTGGCGCTCGGAACCTTGAAGGAATTCGCATCGTCGCCATAGGTCGATCCGATATAACGGACACCTGCGGCAAGGCCGAGACCCTCCAGCGTGCCGCGCTGGACCGTGTACTTTGCCCACAGCGACGCGCGATGGCGCGGCACGCCGTAGGGCGTGTTGCCGCCGGTTCCCTCGGTATCGTCCATGATTTCGGTATCGAGATAGGCATAAGCGAGCTTGATATCCCAGCCCTGATCGAGGCTTGCGACGCCTTCGAGTTCGATGCCGCGTGAGCGGATTTCTCCGCTCTGCACGGCAGTACTTCCTTGATAGCGAACGGCATTGTCTTTCGTCAGATCAAACGCCGAAAGAGTGACGAAGCTGTTATAGCCTTCCGGCTGATACTTCACGCCGACCTCGTACTGCCGTCCGGTTTCCGGGTCGAAGCTCGGATCGTCAAGGACCGGCATGAACGAGGTCGAATAGCTGGCATAAGGTGCAAGACCGTTGTCGGCCAGATAGACAAGGCCGAGGCGGCCGGTAAAGGCGCTGTCGGATTTGTCTGTACGGCTACCGTCAAGCTGCTCGAGCGTTTCCGTTCGCGCCCAGTCGTGACGCAGACCGCCCGTCAGCACGAATTTATCGAATTTGACCTGGTCGTTCACATAAAGGCCGACCTGGTGCTGCGTCGTCTTCGCATCGGTATAGACATCAAGTGCTGGCAGCGGCGAACCGTAGACTGGATTGAAGACATCGATAGGATCGACGTCGGCATAAGTGCCCCAGTCTTTGAAATGCGTATACTGATAATCCAGCCCGAAAAGCATCTTATGCTCGAGCTGACCTGTGTCGAACATTGCCTCTGCCTGATTGTCGATCGCAAAGCTTGCGAGCTGCGACCGACCTTCGTCGGCATAGCGCATGAGGGTGCGTCCGTCAGCGGCAAGTCCGCTGCCAAAAACGCCTTCCTGTACGTTTTTCAGATATGAATAGCGCGCGTTCTGCCGGAAAGCCCACGTCTCGTCGATCTGGTGCTCGAACTCGTAGCCGATCGTCGCAATCGTCAGATCATAGCGGTCAAAATCCGGTTCGCCGACAAACCTGTCGCGTGGAATTTCGCCGTTTTCGTTCGGCAGGACGGTTCCGGATGCCGGCAGAAACTGGATGCCCCAACCGGTGAAGTCCTTCTGGTATTTCGCAAAGACCGTCAGGCTCGTTTCGTCGTCCGGCGCCCATTTGACGGAGGGTGCGAGGTAGATGCGATCGTCGTTGACGAAGTCCACGTGTGTATCGCCCTTGCGGCCGAAACCCGTCAGACGGTAGCTGAACACGCCGTCTTCGGTGATCGGACCGCCGATGTCGAATTGTGCCTCGTAGCGATCGAAGCTGCCGACGCTGAGGCCTACTTCGCCGAACGCTTCGGAAGTCGGGCGTTTGCTGGAGTAGTTGATGATGCCGCCGGGGCTGTTCTGCCCGTAAAGTACGGAAGCCGGGCCGCGCACTAGCTCGATGGCTTCGGCGCCGTAAGTCTCCAGCGACAGGAAGGAGGCGAATTCGGTTCCCTTCGAATGAAGGCCATCGACATAGAAGATTTCGTCGGAGACGTTGAAGCCGCGGATTTGCAGGCCATAGCCGCGGGTATCCGAGCCGTTGTTCTCGCCGGCGACGCCTGCGCTATAACGCAGGGCCGCATTCAGCGTTTCGGCACCTTGCGCCTCGATCTGACTCGCCGTGATCACGGACACGGACTGCGGCGTTTCGATGAGCGGGGTATCGCTCTTGCCGGTTGCGCGCCCGGCTTTCGCAACGTAACCATCCTCTTCGAAAATGCCGCTGCTGCCTGCACCGCCATCCCCTTGGATGACGACAGGCTGCAGCACGGTCGCTGCCTGATCCTGCGCAATCGCTGGTAGAAAAAAGCCTGTGTTGCATGAAAGAGAAAGAATGGTGCGGCCAAGCGTGGAACGAAAGGACATCGCTGCTCCCCGTGCAAATTCGATATCGAAATGAAATGCTGGTGGCTGGGGCGCGGGGCCGTGGCTTCCAGGCCGAGACGTATTAAAGTTGCCAATGACTGTCAACTTTCAGGCGTGAAAAAAGCCCGCCTTCGAACTTGCAATCCAGGGATTTTATTGGGCCACCGCCACAAGCCGGCCGGACCGTTGCTGCATCACATCCATCCGGACATTGTAGATCTTGTCGAGTTCGGCAGGTTTCATGATTTCGGCGGGTGTTCCTTGCGCGATCAAGCGCCCCAAATGCAGCGCGACGATTTCGTCGCAGAATCTCGCCGCCATGTTGACGTCGTGAAGCACGGCAATGACGCTGAGGCCCTTCTCGCGGGAGAGTTTCTGGGTCAGTGTCAGCACTTCGAGTTGATGGCCGATGTCGAGTGCGGAGATGGGTTCGTCAAGCAGCAGGCAATCGGCATCCTGCGCCACAAGCATAGCCAGCCATACGCGCTGGCGCTCTCCGCCCGACAGTGTATCGACAAGCCTGCCGGCGAATGAGGCGATGCCTGTAAGTTCCAGCGCTTCGGAAACCTTAATGCGATCTGCTTCTGCGAAGCGGCCAAGCGTACCATGCCAGGGGTAGCGGCCGAGCGCGACAAGCTCATTGACAAGCATCCCCGGCGCTGCCGGCGTCTGCTGCGGCAGGTAGCCGAGGCGGCGGGCAAAGGCGCGGCCCGGCCATTCGGCAAGCGCCTTGCCTTCGAAGCGTATCGTGCCGGAAGAAGGCTGTTGCTGGCGGGCGAGAAGCTTCAGCAGCGTCGATTTTCCGGAACCGTTATGGCCGATCAGCCCGACCGTTTTGCCGGCTTCAAAATCCAGCGTCAGCGGATGCAGCAGCGTACGGCCTTCGATGACGAAGCTGACGCCTCGAAGCGAGAGCATGGAAGCGGTGCCCGCGTCGGAACCTTTCGCCTCAGCGGCAGTTGCCCGTTTCCTATCAAGATGCAATGTCATGCACAGCGCCCTATTGGCTCCCGTCAAAAAATATGAGAATGCGGGTCACGTTTCGCATCAATGCGCGCTTATCGTCAATGCCGCCGCTTAAGCTCATACCTTTAAGGGTCGAAATGCTTCGCCGTTTCCTTTCTTACTACAGGCCTTATCGCGGCCTTTTCGTGCTCGATTTCAGCTGCGCGATCGTCTCCGGCCTGCTCGAGCTCGGCTTTCCGATGGCCGTGAAGCTGTTTGTCGACAGGCTGTTGGTCGGCCAGGATTGGCTGCTTATTCTGCTGGCCTCTGCCGGTCTTCTGGTGGTCTACGCGATCAATACCGGCCTGATGGCGATCGTCACCTATTGGGGGCATATGCTCGGCATCAATATCGAGACCGATATGCGCCGCGCGGCCTTCGATCATCTTCAGAAACTCTCCTTCAGTTATTACGACAACCAGAAGACGGGGCATCTGGTCGGCCGCCTCACCAAGGATCTCGAAGAGATCGGCGAGGTTGCCCATCACGGTCCCGAGGATCTTTTCATAGCGGTGATGACGTTCATCGGCGCACTTATCCTGATGGTGTCAGTGAATTGGCAGTTGGCGCTGGTCACCGCCGTCATCGTGCCGCTGACGGCGTGGGTGACGAGCCGCTACGGGACCCGGATGACGAGGAATTCGCGGGCACTCTTCGGACGCGTCGGCGACTTCAATGCCCGGATCGAGGAGAGCGTCGGCGGCGTCAGGGTCGTGCAGGCCTTCGGCAATGAGGACCATGAACGTGCGCTCTTCGAAAACGACAATCAAAGCTACCGGAAAACGAAGCTCGAAGCCTATCGCATCATGGCCGCCAGCACGTCGCTCAGCTACATGAGCATGCGGTTGACGCAGATGATTGTGATGATCGCCGGCAGCTACTTCGTTCTGGCCGGAGAGCTGACGGCGGGAGGCTTCATCGGCTTCCTGCTCCTGGTCGGCGTCTTCTTCCGGCCCGTCGAGAAGATCAATTCCGTCATCGAGACCTATCCGAAGGGCATCGCCGGCTTCCGGCGGTTTACCGAATTGATCGACACCGAGCCCGACATCGAAGACGCACCCGATGCGATCGATATCGACCACCTGAAGGGCGAAATCATCTATGAAGACGTGTCCTTCGCCTACAGTTCCGGTAAGCCCGCACTTCAGGATGTCAATCTGACGATCAGGGCAGGCGAGACAGTTGCATTTGTGGGCCCATCCGGCGCCGGCAAGACGACGATATGCTCGCTGCTGCCGCGCTTTTATGAAGTCGGCAACGGGGCAATCTCGGTGGACGGTATTGATATCCGCCATATGACGCTTGCCTCGCTCAGGCGTCAGATCGGCGTTGTGCAGCAGGATGTCTTCCTGTTTGCTGGGACGATCCGCGAGAATATCGCCTATGGAAGGCTCGACGCCACCGAAGCGGATATCGTCGAGGCGGTCAGGCGCGCCAAGCTCGACGACATGATCGTATCGCTGCCGAACGGATTGGACACCCTCATCGGCGAGCGCGGCGTCAAATTGTCGGGCGGACAAAAGCAGCGCCTGGCGATTGCGCGCATGTTCGTAAAGAACCCGCCGATCCTCATTCTCGACGAGGCGACGTCCGCGCTCGATACCGAAACAGAACGCGAGATCCAGCAATCGCTGGCCATGCTCGCGCAAGGCCGCACCACGCTGATCATCGCACACCGGCTGGCAACGATACGCGATGCAGACAGAATTATCGTCGTCGCCGGCTCGCGTGTGGTCGAGCAGGGCTCGCATGCCGAATTGCTGGAGCGCCGCGGCCATTACAGGCGGCTCTACGATGCCCAGGTCGCGATCAGTTCCTGAGAATTGCCCCATGATGGCTGCCGTCTCGACAGCCGTGCCGAAGCGAATTATCTATAAAAAATGACCGACCATAATGACGAGACCATTGCCGCACGGATAAGCCGCGTTCTTGCCGACCGGATCGTAACAGGGCAACTCGAACCCGGCTCCAAACTCAAGCAGGATCACATTGCCGAGGAATTCGGCTCCAGCCATGTGCCGGTGCGCGAAGCACTCCGGCGGCTGGAGGCGCAGGGGCTTGCGATCAGCGAGCCAAGGCGGGGCGTCAGGGTCGCATCGTTTGATCTTGCAGAAGTGCAGGAAGTGGCGCGCATGCGCGCCGCGCTCGAGGTCCTGGCGCTTCGTCATGCCGCTCCCCATTTGACGCCGTCCATCCTCGATCAGGCAGAACGCGCCATCCTTGAAGGCGACCAGGCGCTCGACGTTCGCGGCTGGGAATCCGCCAACAGGCGCTTCCATCGCCTGATCCTGTCGCCATGCGGGATGCCCCGTCTATTGGCGGCAATCGACGATCTGCATGCCGCCAGCGCGCGGTTTTTGTTCGCGACCTGGAATTCAGGCTGGATGACGCCGAAGGACCGCGATCATCGGGCGATCCTTAGCTTCCTTCGTGAGGGCGAAACGGAGCACGCGGCAACGGTGCTGGAGCGGCATGTTCAGTGGATCGGCCGCCGGCCGGCAAGAAGCGGCGCCGCTCCTGATGCCGAACGTTTCGCGATCGTCGGCTAGATGCCGCCGGTCTGATTTGCATCGCCGCAATCTGTTATCTGCAGAAATCTGGACTCTGCCCCTTGCGCTACCTTGCGCCGGATAATTATAGATAAAAATGCAAGATATCTATATCGATGCATTTGCGGGAGAGGATTTGATTCGATGCAGGGTAAAATGGCTGATAGCGCGAGCGGAAATGAGCGTGAGATAGCGTTCCCGGTCCCATATCAGATCGATGAGGCAGAAATTATCTATAATCTGCCATTCAATGATCTCCTCTTTCGTGCACACAGCGTCCATCGCGAGAACTTCGACCCCAATGCGATCCAGATGAGCCGTCTGCTTTCGATCAAGACCGGCGGCTGCGCGGAGGATTGCGGCTATTGCAGCCAGTCCGCACACTATCCGACCGGGCTCAAGGCTTCGAAGCTGATGGAAGTCGAGCGCGTCCTTGCCGAAGCGCGGAAGGCCAAGGAGGGTGGTGCGACGCGCTACTGCATGGGAGCGGCATGGCGCAGTCCCAAGGACCGCGACATGGACGCGATCGTCGCTATGGTTCACGGCGTCAAGGCGCTCGGCATGGAAACCTGCATGACGCTTGGGATGCTGACGCCCGCTCAATCGGCCTCGCTCGCCGAGGCCGGCCTCGACTATTACAACCACAATGTCGACACTTCCGAGCGCTTCTACAGCGAGATCATCACCACGCGGACCTTTGCCGACCGTTTGGAGACGCTGTCAAACGTCCGGGATGCCGGCATAAAGGTCTGCGCCGGCGGCATCCTCGGCATGGGTGAAACGACGAAGGACCGCATCGCGATGTTGGTGACGCTTGCCAACCTTCCCGTGCCGCCCGAGAGCGTGCCGATCAACATGCTGATCCCGATCCCGGGATCAAAGCTTGCCGACGCCGAACCCGTCGACCCGATCGACTTCGTGCGCACGATTGCGCTTGCCCGCATTCTGATGCCGGCCTCGCATGTGCGGCTTTCGGCGGGACGCACCGGCATGAGCGACGAGATGCAGGCCCTCTGTTTCTTCGCCGGCGCCAATTCCGTCTTCATCGGCGACACCTTGCTGACGGCCGACAATCCCGGGGAAGATCATGACAGCGCTCTATTTCGCCGTCTTGGCCTGAGGCCAATGGAGCTGGGTGCAGCAGAACCGGAGACGGCACAATGAGCTTTGCGGGCCTTGCCCGCTATGAGCGGACGCTGGCTGGCCTTGAACGAAAGGGCCGTGCACGTGCGCTGATCGGCCAGAGCGGCATCGACTTCACGTCGAACGATTATCTGGGGCTTGCTCAATCGAAGCGTCTCAAGAACGCGATTGCCGAGGCGATCGAGCGCGGCGTTCCGGTCGGGGCAGGGGGGTCAAGACTGCTGCGCGGCAATCATCCGGAGCACGAGGCGCTAGAGGCCGAAGCTGCCGCATATTTCGGGACCGGAAGGGTCGTCTATTTCGGCAGCGGCTACGCCGCCAATACCGCCCTCTTTTCGACCCTTCCGCAACGCGAGGACCTCATCGTCTACGATGGTCTGATCCATGCCAGTGCACATGAGGGGATCGCGGCGGGCAAGGCGCAGGCGATGCCGGTCCTGCACAATGATGTCGAGGCCTTCGATGCGGCAATCAGGAAATGGCGCCAGGCGGGCGGTACCGGCAGGCCCTGGATTGCCGTCGAGAGCCTCTATTCCATGGACGGCGATCGCGCGCCACTTGCCGAACTTGCAGGCATCGCGAACGCGCATGGCGCCTTCCTGGTCGTGGACGAAGCGCATGCGACCGGTGTCTTCGGCCGGGGGGGGCGCGGTCTTTCGGCAGGTCTGGAAGCGCAAGATAACCTCATCGTCCTTCATACCTGCGGCAAGGCGCTTGGCGTTTCGGGAGCGCTGCTTTCGGCCAGTGCCGTCATCTGCAACTACCTCGTCAACCGCGCTCGTGGTTTCATCTATTCGACGGCCCCGTCGCCTTTGATGGCGTCCGTTGTTCGCGAAGCACTGCGGGTTCTTGACGACGAGCCGCAACGGCGCTCGGAATTCGACGCGCTGCGGGCTTTTGCAAATTCCGCACTCACGGCTGCAACTGGTGTCGAGGGCAGCGGATCGCAGATCCTGCCGGTGATGATCGGCGACAATGTGCGTGCCGTCCGGATTGCCACGCGCATGCGTGACGAGGGCTTCGACATCCGGGCAATCCGGCCGCCGACCGTTCCTGAGGGTACCGCCCGGCTGAGGATCGCGATCACGCTGAACGTCGATTCCAGCATGATCTCCAGCATGTTAGAACGGCTTGCGGCAGTGATGGTGGAGGAGCGCGCGTGACGAAGCGTTACGTTGTCACCGGCACGGATACCGGGATCGGCAAGACCATGTTCGCCGCGGCACTGACGCAAGCTCTCGACGGCTATTATTGGAAACCGGTGCAATCGGGACTTGAGGAAGAGACCGACAGCCAAACCGTCATGCGGCTTGGCGGGGTTCTTCCCGCGCGGATCATTCCGGAGGCCTATAGGCTGAAGACGCCGGCATCCCCGCATCTTTCTGCGAGGCGCGACGGCATTACGATTGCCTCCGACCGATTGGCCCTGCCTGAAACCGATGAGCCGCTGATCGTGGAAGGTGCCGGCGGCCTGCTCGTGCCGCTTACTGACCGGCTGTTATTCGCGGATGTTTTTGCCGGCTGGCAGGTTCCTGTCATTCTCTGCGCCAGGACTGCGCTCGGGACAATCAATCATGCGCTGCTGTCGCTCGAGGCGCTGAAGCACCGCGCAATCCCGATCCTTGGGATTGCCTTCATCGGTGACGAGAACGCCGAAACGCAGCGGGTCATTGCCGAGATCGGGGGAGTTCGCTCGCTTGGCCGCCTGCCGTGGTTGCCGACCGTCACGCCCGAGACACTGCGCGAAGCCTTCAGCAGAAACGTCGATATCGAGCACATCAAGGGAGCGCTGGCATGACACGCTCGGTCGTATGGCATCCCTTCACCCAGCACGCGCTGGAACCGCCGATGAAGCGGATCGTGGAAACGGCAGGCGCTTACCTCATCGACGAGGACGGCAACCACGTTCTCGACGCCATCTCGTCCTGGTGGGTGATCACCCACGCCCACCGGCACCCTACGATCATGAAGGCGATTACTGCCGCTGCGGAGCGCTATGACCAGCTCATCTTCGCCGAATACACACATGCGCCGGCCGAAGAGCTGGCCGAGGGCCTGATCGCCGTTGCGCCGCCGGGCCTGGCCCATGTTTTTTACTCCGACAGCGGATCGACCGCAGTCGAGGTCGCGCTGAAGATGGCGCTCGGTTTTTTCCACAATAAAGGTGAGCGGCGCAATCGTATCGCGGTCATGGAGCATGCCTATCATGGCGACACGATCGGCACGATGTCAGCGGGCGAGCGCGGCGTGTTCAATGCCGCTTACGAACCGCTGCTTTTTGCCGTCGACCGGTTGCCGTTTCCAGCGGTGGGCCGCGAGCTGGAAACGCTCGATGCCTTCGAGTGCATCTGCCGGTCAGGCGAAGTCGCAGCCCTGCTGGTCGAGCCGCTCATTCTCGGGGCAGGCGGCATGAAGATGTATCCACCGTCGCTTCTTGCCGGCCTCAAGGAGATTGCCGAGCGTCATGGAACGCTTCTCATCGCCGATGAGGTGATGACCGGCTGGGGGCGAACGGGAACGCTTTTTGCCTGCGAACAGGCTGCGATCACGCCGGATATTCTCTGCACGTCGAAAGGCCTCACAGGGGGCGCTCTGCCGTTGGCGGCGACTTTGTGCACGGCGGAAATATTCGAGGCCCATCTCTCTTCCGACCGCCGCAAGACCTTCTTCCATTCAAGTTCCTACACGGCCAATCCGATCGCCTGCGCAGCAGCCCTTGCCAATCTTGCGGTCTGGCGGGATGAGCCGGTCAAGGCGCGGATCGATACTCTCGCGGAGGCGCATCGCGGGCCTTTGGCCCGCTTCGCCGCGGACACGCGCTTCCGGAACGTCCGGCAAAAGGGAACGATTGCTGCTCTCGACCTCAATGTGGGAGTCGGTGGCTACGGCTACTTGGCAAACGTCGGGCCGAAGCTGCGCGCGTTCTTCCGTGAACGTGGTCTGCTGATCCGGCCGCTCGGCAACGTCATCTACCTGATGCCGCCCTATTGCGTCACCGCCGAAGAGCTCGGCCGGGCCTATGACGCGATCGGGGAAGCCGCCTCGCAATTTGGAGCACCCGCATGTCGATTGTGAGGTCGTCGCGGCTGGCAGGCTTCGGTCACAGCGTGCCGGGGCGACGGGTCGACAACAGCGAGATCGAGACGGCCCTTGACCTCGAATCCGGCTGGATCGAACGTCGTACGGGCATTCTCTCCAGATACTGGGCGGAAGAGGGTGATACGCTTAGCGCTTTGGCGGCCAACGCCGGCGCCATGGCGCTTAGCGATGCAGGTGTCGACCGGGCCGAAATCGCCTTGACGCTGCTTGCAACCTCGACCCCTGACCATTTGCTGCCGCCGTCCGCCCCCTTGCTTGCCCATCACCTCGGCCTTACGAATTCCGGAGCGATCGATCTTGCAGGCGCCTGCTCGGGTTTTCTTTATGCGCTGACGCTCGCCGACGGCTTTGTCCGCACCCAGGGACGACCGGTGCTCGTCGTTGCGGCGAACATCTTGAGCCGCCGGATCAACCCGGCCGAGCGCGCAAGCTCGGTTCTGTTTGCCGATGCTGCCGGTGCGGTCGTGCTTTCGCCGTCAACGGGATCCGGCACCGGTCTCCTCGGCGTCGATCTTATTGCTGACGGAAGCGGCTATGACTTGATCTCGATTGCCGCCGGAGGCAGCAGCCGCCCCTTTGCGCCGGGCATGAGGGCGGAGGATTTTCTCATGACGATGCGCGATGGACGCGAGGTGTTTTCGCGCGCCGTCGAGATGATGACGGCCACCTCAATGCGGGCGCTCGATCAGTCGCGTGTCGCGGTCGAGGATGTCAGCCGGTTCGTCCCGCATCAGGCCAACACGCGGATATTCAGCGCTGTATGCGAGAAGCTGGGCATACCAGCCAAGAAGGCCGTCAGCACGATTGGTGATTACGGAAACTCGTCTGCCGCAACCATTCCCCTGTCGCTGTCGATTACCAACGAAGAACGTCGTTTTGCTTCCGGGGAAACGGTGCTTCTGGCCGCTGCGGGTGCTGGATTGACCGGTGGTGCCGTGGTGCTCGGATTCTGAGACCCTGACGCTGGATAAAGCCAACGGGCCCAGATCACCGGTTGGCAGGGCTGCGGCCATAAAGCAGTAACATCGCGATGATGACCATGCCGTAGATGATCTGCCGCCCGGCCTCCGGCATCTGCATGACCGAGAGGATCGATTGCAGGAGCGTAATTAAGATCACGCCGGCAACCGTGCCGACATAGGAGCCCTTGCCGCCGAGAATGGATGTTCCGCCGAGCACGACGGCGGCGATCGAAGGCAGTAGATAGGTATCGCCCATCGATTGGGCCGCCTTCGATGCATAGCCGGCAAGTAGGGCGCCGCCAAAGGCGCTAAGTGCCCCGGAAGCGATGAAGGCGATGAGGACGATCCGGCGGGTGTTAATGCCGGAAAGATAGGCCGCGCTCTCCCGGTTGCCGATGCCGTAGACGGAGCGGCCGAATGTCGTACGTGTGAGGGCAAAGACCGTGCAGGCGCCGACCACTGCCCAGATGAGTACGGCGTTGGGTATGCCAGGCACAAGAAAGCCGGTTGCGAGATAACGCATCGCGGACGTTGCTGAATCCTGCGGCGAGAAACCGCCGGTATAAAGGACCATCAACCCTTGAGCGACGGCGTTGGTCGCCAGCGTGATGATCATCGAGGGGATGCGCAGATAAGCGACGCCGATCCCGTTCGTAAGCCCGATCGCCATGCCGCAGACAATGCCGAAGGGAACAGCAAGAATCTCGCCTGCAGGACCATAGGCGGCGGCCGCACAAGCCATCATTCCGCCGACGGCGACCGACCATGGAACGGAAAGATCGATCTGGCCGAGCAGGATGACGATCATCATGCCGGTGGCAATAACGCCAAGGAAGGATGCCACTTTCAACTGCTGCAGGAGATATTCCGGGGACAGGAAGCTCCTCGAATAGAAACTTCCGATGATCAGCAGGAGGATGATGCAGCCGAAGGCTGTCGCGATCGCCGGATCGAGCCGGCGCACGGATTTCGAAAGAAGGCTCACGGGCTCTTCTCGCGTTACATTGCTCATCCGAACCACTCCAGGCGATTGCGGACGCGGAACAATCCGAACGCTCCGAGGCTGACGGCGACGAGCAGCACCACGCCCTGGAACAGCGGCTGCCACAGCGGATCGAAATCGAAGACGAAAAGCAGGTCACCGATGGTGCGGAAGGCGAGCGCTCCGAAGATCGCACCGATCGCGCTACCCTTGCCGCCAAACAAGGATACGCCGCCAAGCACGACCGAGGCGATTGAAAAGAGCGTATAGGCGTTACCGCTGGCAAGAGCTGCCTCGCCGGTAAAGGTGAAGAAGGTGAGGAACAGCCCGCCGATCGAGGCAAGAAGGCCGGCCAGCGCGTAGGCTGTAAACTTGGCGCGGCGGATCGGCAGCCCGGACATGTAGGCCGCAATCTCCGACGAGCCGGATGCATAGGCCGCCCGCCCGATGATCGACCGGCTGAACGGCACCCAAATGACGAGAACGACGGCAGTCAGAGCGACCAGGCTGGCAGGTACGAGCCCGAAGACCTTGCCGGTCATGATATCGGCCAGGCCCTCATTGACCGAGCCGCCGGGAAAGGGCCGCAGCAGCAGGGCGATCCCGAAGAAGACCGCGCCCGTCGCGATGGTGGCGACAATCGGCTGCAATCTGCCATAAATGACGATCAGGCCGTTCAATGCCCCGCAGGCAAGGCCCGTGGCCAGCACGGCGATGACGCCGAAGGCCGTTTCGATCGGCGTGCCGAGGACGATCCAGGAGGCCAGCGCATTGGTGAGGATGAAGATCATGCCAACCGATAGGTCGATGCCCGCCGTGATCACGATCAGCGTCTGCGCCATCGCCACAAAGGCGAGCAGAACACCCTTGTTGGCGGCGGTCTGCACGACATTGGCCGTCAATCCGGCGGGATGATTGGAGACATAGATGGCGAACATGACGAGAAAAATGCCGGCCGCCATCAGCGTGCCGCGCCGTTCGTTCAACCGGTAACGCCATTCCTTCATGCCGCGCTCTCCGCCTTTTCGCCCTCGACGTTGAGTGCGCTGGCGACCAACGCATGCTGCGTGATGCCGCTATCCTTCAACTCGCGCACGATGCTGCCATTGTAGAATACCAGGACACGATCGCAGCAGCCGATCAGCTCGTCATAATCCGTCGAATAGAACAGGATGGCCGCGCCTGCTTCGGCAAGCCGCCGGAGCAATTGGTAGATTTCCTGTTTGGTGCCGACATCGATGCCGCGTGTCGGATCGTTGAGGAGAATGATGCGCGGCCGGCGCATCAGCCACTTGGCAATGACGACCTTTTGCTGATTGCCGCCGGAGAGCGCACCGACCGGGATGTCGAGGCCGGCCGTCTTGATCGCCAGCAACTGCACCATCTCATCGATCAACTGTTCTTCTTTTTCCCGGTCTATGACGCCCCCCTTGGAGACCCGGTCCAGAACTGCGAAGGAGAGATTTTCTCGGACTGTCATCGGCAGCATCAAACCTTCGGTCTTGCGATCCTCGGGGATGAGTGCCATGCCGATATGCCTTGAGCGCGCCGCCGCCGGACTGGCGAGCGCGACGGCCTTGCCATCAACAAGGACAGCGCCGGTTGTGCCGCGAAGTACGCCGAAAAGGGCAAGCAGCAGTTCGCGCTGCCCTTGCCCGTCCAGACCGCCAAGGCCGACGACTTCACCCTTGCCGACCGTGAGCGAAATGTCGCGCAGGCTGTCCCCCCAGCCGAGATTGCGGCATTCAAGAGGCGGAGGAGGCGTATCGGCGGCCGCTCGTGTCGGCTTCGGCGGGAAGGCGTTGCTATATTCGCGGCCGATCATCATTTCGACGATCTCGTTGTCGCTGCGCGTCCCGGCCGCAAAATGCATGACGTTGCGGCCGTTGCGCAAAACCGTGCATTCGTCGGCCAATTCGGCGATCTCCTGCATGCGGTGCGAAATATAAAGCAGCGCCAGTCCTTCCGACCTCAGCCGCCTCAATACCGAAAAGACCTTGGCGACATCTGCTGCCGTCAGCGCCGACGTTCCCTCGTCGAGGATCAGAATGCGCGGCTTCCACGCAAGCGCCTTGGCGATCTCGACGAGTTGCCGGCGCGACAATGATAGATCCTTGACCAGCGCCCGCGGATGAATGTCCTCGGCGCCTGCCCGGGCGAGCATCTCCTCGGCGACCGCACGCTGGGCCTTGCGATCGATCAGGCCGAAGCGCCGTGGCGGCGCGGCGATGCAGATGTTGTCGGCTACGCTCAAATCGGGAATGAGCGAAAGCTCCTGGAACACGCAGGTGACGCCGGCAGCAGAGGCCTCCGCGGGGGATCTGAAACTGACCGGACGTCCTTCGAGCAGCATCCGGCCCTCGTCGGGCGCGACGACGCCTGCCATGATCTTTATGAGGGTCGACTTGCCAGCGCCATTCTCGCCGAGAATGGCGTGGATCCGTCCCGGTTCCACGGCAAGCTCGGCATTTTCCAGCGCGTGAACGCCGCCGTAACGCTTCGAAACACCACTCATCTGAAAAAGGGGCGTTGCTGCCGGTATCTCTGGTGCGGTCATAAGGTTCCTCAAGGCCGGTTTTTCATGTGCGCCGCGGGCAAGGCCGCGGCGCGCCGTTCAAGCGATCGGCTTGGACCCGGTCTACTGGTTTTCCTTCGACTGCCCCATGATCTCCTGGGCCGTGAAGTTGATGCCGCAGGTCGGGAACGCGTTTCCGACGAAGAAATTGTCGGATTGGTCGGGATAGAAATCCTGGCCTGCCTTGAAATTAGGGTCTTCAACGATTGCCAGCGGCAGTTTGATGGATTGCGGCACGACCTGGCCCTCGAGCGCGGCAATCGCCGTCTTGATGGCAACCGCCACCTGTGCGGGTCCCGTGCCGGCCGACGAGCATTTCAGGCCTTCGGCGGCATGCTTGGCGCAGAACTTGCGAAAGCCGTTTTCCGTCTCTCCCCCGAAAGGCACGAACGGATGTCCGGCATCGATCATCGCCTGCACGACACCGGTATCGCCGCCCTGCGCCGTGATGCCGTCGAACTTCTTGTGCACGGCAATTGCGTCAGCGGTCGCCTTTTGCGCCGTCGGATCGTCCCATTTGCCGAGCACTTCGACGACATCCCATTTCTTGCCGGTCGCGGCGAAGGTTTCCTGGATGCCGTTGTGGCGGTCGGTGTCGACCGACGTGCCGGCCACGCCGCGCACTTCGAGGACCTTGCCACCGTCAGGCAAGTGCTTTGCCAGCCAGTTTGCCCACAATACGCCGAGACCCTTCTGGTCGACATTGACGTTGATCGCGTCTTCGGTGTCAAGAATGTTGTCGAAGGCAACCAGAATGACGCCGGCCTGTTTGGCGCGCTTGATGACCGGTCCGAATGCCGTCGGGTTCTGGGCATTGACGACGATGGCGTCATAACCTGAATCGATGAAGTTGTTGATTGCCGAGATCTGCGCGGGCACGTCCTCTCCGGTCGACACGACTTTGAACTCCTTCAGCTTGGCGGCGACGTCCGGCTGCGCCGCATAGGCCTTTGCCGTCTGAATCATCTGAATGCGCCAGGTATTGGCGATATAACCGTTGGCGAGCGCTATGCGGAATGGGCCGTCCTTCTTGGGGAACTTGAAGAATTTGGTTTCGGCCGCCCACGGCACGAAGCAGTCAGCTTCGGCCGCAGGCCCGCTGACGATTTCCGGCTCGGCAAGAACCGTGGAGTGGGAAAGCGTGAATGCAGCCGCGGCCAGGATGCCGCCGACCAGTGTCTTGTACATCGAATCCTCCCATTTGTTGCCATGTTTGGACTGGCATCGAATGGGTGCCGGCATGGTCGACGCTCCGCTGCGGATCTTGTGATCTGCAGTCGGCTGCCGGTCCGGCAAGGCATGTCGATACGCTATCCAGATGACGTCAGACGGGCTCCTCCCCGGGCGTCACGCGAGCAATGGTAGCGCTGCCAATCATGATTGTAAAGCAGCATGGAACGACCTGCTTTGCCGCGGATTTTTGCGATTCTGCAGCATTCATTTTTGCGAGTCCCGATGTCGAAATCGTGGTCGAATGGCAGGTCTTCTGCAGACCTTGCGGAAGCATTGCGCGCCAAACTCTGGCCGGCCAAGGTTTAGAGGTACGGACGCAGCCGGCTCCGGTGGCATTTGCTAGCTCTGTTAAACCTGCCCGGATTTGGATGCTGCGAACTGACTGCGGACGATGCCGTGGCGCTGTAGCTTATCGTAGAAAGTCTTGCGCGGTATGCCGAGCTCCGCAATCGTGCGGCGGACGTCGCCGTCATTGGCATCGAGCGCCTCGCGGATGATGCTGGCTTCATAGAGGTCCAGCCGTTCGGGCAGCGGAAGCACGTCGCCCATCTCAGGCGCCGCATCGGAACTATTTGCCGGAACCTGCTCAACGCCGAGAACGAAGCGTTCGGCAAAATGCGACAGCTCGCGCACGTTTCCCGGCCAGCCATGATCCTGCAAATAACGGTGGACGGCGGACGAAATCGCCGGAACCTCCCGTTTGAAGCGAGAAGCCGCACGCTCGGCAAAATGGCCAAAGAGAAGCGGAATGTCGTCGCGGCGCTCGCGAAGCGGCGGGATGGAGATAGTGACGACATTGAGCCGGTAATAGAGATCCTCGCGAAAATCACCACGCTGGCCCGGGTCTGCGAGATCCACCTTTGCCGCAGCGACAACGCGCAGGTCAACGGGCCGGACCTCATTGGTGCCGAGCGGCGTCACCTCCCGCATCTCGAGAACCCGCAGCATCTGCACCTGGGTTGAGGGCGGCATGCTCTCGATCTCGTCGAGAAAAAGCGTGCCGCCGCTTGCATGCTCGATGCGCCCGACGCGCTTCTTCTGCGCACCGGTGAAAGCGCCGGGTTCGTGGCCGAAGAGCTCGCTTTCGATGACTGTTTCGGGCAGCGCCCCGCAGTTGAGTGCAACGAAGTTGCCTGACGCCCTGCGGCTCCATCGATGCAGCAGGCTCGCGACGACTTCCTTGCCGCTGCCGGTTTCGCCCGTGACGAGCACGTCGACCTCGGTATCGGCGATCTGCCGCAACGTCCGGCGCAGCCGCTCCATGGTCGCCGTCTGGCCGATCAGCGGCAGGTCGTCGCGGGCCTGGTCGGCTGCCCGGCGCAAAGACCTGTTTTCCAGAACGAGACGGCGCTTTTCCACAGCCCTTCTGACGGCCTGGACCAGCCTGTCGGTTGCAAACGGCTTGGTGATGAAGTCGTAAGCTCCATCCTGAATGGCCTTCACCGCCATTGGAATATCGCCGTGGCCAGTGATCAGGATGACCGGCAGGTCCTCGTCTTCCTTGCGCAGGCGATTGAAAAGCTGCAGCCCGTCAATCTGCGGCATGCGGATATCGGAGACGACTGCGCCTGCAAAATCGGAGTTAAGGGCAGAAAGCGCTTCGCTCGCCGCCGAAAAGGCAGAAACATTAAAGCCCGCAAGCTCCAGCGTTTGTTTGGTGGCCCGGAGAAGGTCCTTGTCGTCGTCTATGAGAAAGATCGATAACGGATCGCTCATGCTGTTGCCCTTAGAAGGTGAACGGTAAAGCATGTGCCGTTGCCGCTGCTTGTGACATCGATCCGGCCGCCGTAATCGGCGACAATATCCTTTGAAATGACGAGACCAAGCCCGAGGCCCTTTTCCTTAGATGTCTGGAATGGTGTGAACAGCGTGTCGAGGACTGCCGGCGCAATGCCGGGACCATTGTCCGAAACAGTAATAGCGACGTGCTCGGCCGTTTCGGCAACGGATATCTCCACCTTCGCATCGTCACGGCCTTCGAGCGCCTCAAGGGCGTTCTGGAAGAGATTGATCAGGACCTGCTCCAGCCGGATTCGATTGCCGAGCACGAAAAGACCCGGCGGCGGCAGACGGATGTCGAGCGCATTCAACTGCCCGGCAAACCGGCTCTTCAGCAAGACGACGGCACCTTCGATGATGGCGCGCAGCTCGACGGGTTCGGCCGCCGTCCTTCCCTTGCGTGCAAAGGCTTTTAGTTCCTCGGTGATCGTGCCGATCCGTTCGGTGAGCTGGGCAATGGCGCCTAGATTTTCCTGGGCCGGGCTCGATTGCTTTCGCTGGAGGAAGACGCGGGCATTGTCTGCATAAGCGCGGATGGTGGCGACCGGCTGGTTGATTTCATGGGCGACGCCGGCTGCGACCTGCCCCAGGATGGCGAGCCGGTTTGCCTGCACGAGTTCCTGCTGCACGATTTGCAGCTTCTGCTCGGTATCGCGGTGATCGGAAATTTCCGCCTGTAAGTGATCGCGCGCCCGGCTCAGTTCCTCCGTCCGGGCAATGACCCGCCGTTCCAGTTCCTCGCGCATCGCCTGCTCGCCGGCGATCCTCAGTACGGAGACCTGCCGCCGTCTCAGCAAAAAAGCGGCGATTGCGAGAACGGGCAGCAAAAACGCCAGTGCAAGAAGCCGCATCTCCCGCACGGCGGAGGCAACCGGCAGTTCGGTCGGCACCAGATACTCCAGCCGCCACGGCGTCGTCGGGACGGCTGCAAAGAGGCGGAGATACTGGGCCTCTCCGCTGCCGGGCAGAACGGCAGAAACGATGGAGGCGTCCGGATTGACGGCTGCCGGATGCATGATCGGAAGCTGCGCCAGCGGTGCATCTCCGAATTGCAGGCTGCTTCGAATCGACGCGAGCTCCTGCTGCGGCACCGACCGGGTCGTCATGAAACGCCAGGAAGGGATGCTGGTGATCAGAACGACTCCGCGGTCGTCCGTCACGTAAGCCGGCCGGCTTGCATCGCGCCAGTCAGCTTCCAGACGGTCGAACTCCATCTTGACGACCACGACGCCAAGCGGGGCGGCTGCGCTCCCGACCCGACGCGAGATGTAAAGACCGGGGCGCTTGCTGACGCTGCCGAGCGCGAAGTGCTCGGCGCTGCCTTGTTCCATCGCGCGGCGGAAATAATCCCGGAACGCGTAATCGTTGCCGACGAAACTGATGGGCTCGCGCCAGTTGCTCGAAGAAACAGCGATCCCGTCCGGGCCGATGACGTAGAGCACGGCGGCTTGCGTGCCGGTGACAAGCCTTTCCAGCTTGCGGTTCAAGAGATCGGTCGCGTCGCTCTTTGCAGCCGAAAGCGCGTCGTGAACCTGTTGGTCCTCCGAAAGCAACAGCGGCAGGGCGCGAGGGCGCTCCAGCACGGCGGTCAGCAATGCGACCTTGAGATTGGCGTCGGTGCGGCTTTGGCCTTTCAGCGATTCGATGGCGGACCGGCGTCCGTAAAGTTCGGCGCCCACGAGCGCTGCCGCAACCAGGATCGCCGATGCAGCCAAGAACAGGACCCAGGCACTGCGTGCCTGCCGGGTGACGTCCTGCGGCGCTCGAAAGCCCTGCGTGGTTGATCGCTGAAGCATGGCGGAGAGTGTGCGCAATTTCGCACAAGGGTCAAATCAATTTGTGCGAAAAGACGCTCAAGCAGGCTTCCGTTCCCGGGGCGATTTTCAAGAACGTATGAGAAAACAGCGCCTTAACTGCAGAAAAGCAGACTGGCACGCCCATTGCAAAGTATCTGCAAACAGCCGGGTGGCTGTTGAATTCCAAATTTTCCGCCCCGGGAGGCCGTCATCGGTTTGGGGCTTTATGGAGGACACTATGGGTGTAGCAATTCCAGCCGCGCCGGCGCGCGGCAAAGTTCCATTCTATCGGCACCTCTATGTGCAGGTAGTTTTCGCGATCTGTGCGGGCATTCTGCTCGGGCACTTCTATCCTGAGATCGGCACGTCGCTGAAGCCGCTTGGTGACGCCTTTATCAGGCTCGTCAAGATGATCATTGCCCCGGTCATTTTCCTGACGGTCGCAACCGGTATCGCCGGCATGTCCGACCTGCAGAAGGTCGGGCGCGTCGCCGGCAAGGCGATGATCTACTTCCTCGTCTTTTCGACGCTCGCACTTGCCGTCGGTCTTATCGTCTCGAATGTCATCCAGCCGGGTGCGGGAATGCATATCGATCCGGCCACGCTCGATGCCAAGGCCGTCGCGACTTATGCCGAGAAAGCGCATGACACGACAATTACCGGCTTCCTGATGAACATCATCCCGACGACTATCGTCGGGGCTTTTGCCGACGGCGATATCCTGCAGGTGCTGTTCTTCTCGGTGCTGTTCGGCATTGCACTTGCCATGGTCGGCGATCGCGGCCGGCCGGTCGTCGATTTCCTGCATGCCGTGACGGCGCCGATCTTCCGCCTCGTGGCGATCCTGATGAAAGCAGCCCCCATCGGCGCCTTCGGTGCGATGGCGTTTACCATCGGCAAATACGGCATCGGCTCGATCGCCAACCTTGCCATGCTCATCGGCACCTTTTATCTGACGTCGCTGCTTTTCGTGCTTGTCGTGCTTGGCGCGGTTGCACGCTACAACGGCTTTTCGATCCTGGCGCTGATCCGCTACATCAAGGAAGAGCTGCTGCTGGTGCTCGGCACGTCGTCTTCGGAAGCTGCCCTTCCTGGCTTGATGGCCAAGATGGAGCGGGCCGGTTGCAAGCGTTCCGTCGTCGGTCTGGTCATCCCGACCGGCTATTCCTTCAACCTCGACGGCACCAACATCTACATGACGCTGGCAGCTCTCTTCATCGCGCAGGCGACAGACACGCCGCTTTCCCTTGCTGACCAGATCCTGCTCTTGCTCGTCGCCATGTTGAGCTCGAAGGGTGCTGCTGGCATCACCGGCGCAGGCTTCATCACGCTTGCCGCCACGCTCTCGGTCGTTCCGGCGGTTCCCGTCGCCGGTATGGCGCTCATCCTCGGCATCGACCGCTTCATGTCGGAATGCCGCGCGCTGACGAATTTCGTCGGAAACGCGGTCGCGACGGTTGTCGTCGCACGCTGGGAGAACGAACTGGACCAGACGAAATTTGCTGCGGCAATGGCCGGTGACCTGCCGGAGGAAGGCGATGCTTCCATGCCGGAACTGCAGGCTGCTGAGTAAAGACTGATCTGTCACGATCGAGACATGGCCGCGCCCTGAAGAGGGCGCGGCATTCTGCTGCCGGATCAAGCAGGAATCGAGGTCTTGCAGCGCCCAGCCGACCGCCGCTCGATGATACGGGATGCGACATGGATACGACGTGCAGGGGCACCCGGCAGCGGTGGATTTTCAATGCGTTCCAGCAGAAGCCGCAATCCGACCGCACCGCATTCCTGCCCTTCCATGCGCACTGTCGTCAACGGCGGCGAAATCTGCGTGGCGGGTGAATAGTCGCCAAAGCCCACGACAGAAATATCATCTGGAATGCGGTAACCCTGTCCAAGCAGCTCGGAGACAACTGTCAGTGCCAATCCGTCATGGGCGCAGAAAAAGGCCGTTGGTTTATCCCCTTTCTTCTGCAGCGCGCAGAAGGCATCTCCGAAACCGCTGCGCTCATCGAACTGCATAACGCTCAGTGTGACATCGGAATAAAGTTCGGCGACTTCCCGTGCACCGTAGAACCGCTCCCGGCGGCCTCTGAGGCCCGGCATGCCTTCGACATAGGCAATCGAGCGATGCCCCAGATCGATGAGATACTGGAGCACGGCCTGACCTGCCTCATGATCGGTTCCCGTCACCTGGTCGGCCGGTTCCAGCGGATCGACCCAGCCGAACCTCACGATCGGCGCTCCCGTTGCCGTTATCGCGGCAACGGCCTCGCGGTCATGGGGGCCGACAAGCAGCAGGCCTGCGCAGGAGCGGGCGAGTTCTTCAAGCTGGCCGGGATTGTGGGTCCAGCGGAAACGCAGCCCCATTCCCAGGCGATGCGCTTCCCCTTGCACGCCATTCTGGATCTGCATGTAAAGCTCGCTGTTCAATGGATCGGCGTCGTGGAACACGACGGCGATATCGTTGGATGCAGCCGGGCTCACCGGCTTGATATAGCCCAGGCGCTCGGCGGTTTCGCGGATCAGCGCCCGCGTGGTCTCGCTGACGCCGCTTTTGCCGGCGAGCGAGCGCGACACGGCGTATTTCGACAGGCCGACCTCGCGCGCGATCGTCTGCAATGTTACCCGGCCCCTGCTTCCCATCCATTTGCTCTTTCAATCGCCGTTCAGTCTGCCGCTTGGGCATCGTGCGCATAACGACATCGATTTTTGGCAATAACAGAACATAACGCTTTACCTAACAATATCCAAATGTATTCTTCCTTTATCCGAGGCCCAGAACCAAAAATAACGCTAAGGGCATGGATTCTTGGAGGAGAAACCTATGATCAAGCTGAAACGTCGTGCGTTTCTGGCCGGGACCTCGGCCGTTCTCGTTTTGCCGGCACTGCCGGCTTTCGCCGCCGACTTCAACGAAGCGGATATTCTCAAGGACAAGGTTTCGAGCGGCGCCATCCCGCCTCTTAAGGATCGGCTGCCGGAAAATCCGCTGGTCATCAAGCCGGTCGAAAGCGTCGGCAAATATGGGGGCGACTGGAATATGGCGCTGGTCGGGGGCGGATCGCTGTCGATGCTTTTTCGTTATCAGGCCTATGAACCCCTGCTGCGTTATACCCCCGATTGGTCGGGGGTGACGCCGAATGTCGCTGAATCGTTTGAAGTCGACGCGGAATCAAAGGTTTATACGGTTCGCCTGCGCAAAGGCATGAAATGGTCGGACGGTCATCCCTACACGACGGCAGACATCAAATTCTGGTATGATACGGTCTTCAGCGACAAACGCGTCGCCTTCGTCGGCCAGGATCATTGGAAATCGGGCGGCAAGCCGGCGATGCTCGATATTGTCGATGAGCAGACGTTCAAGGTGACTTTCGAAAAGCCGAACGGTTTGTTCCCGTTGCAGGTTGCCTGGGCCAATGCCGACCAGACGACGCGTTGCCCGAAGCACTATCTCGAGCAGTTCCATATCGACTACAATCCCAAAGCCGACGAGCTTGCCAGGCAGCGTGGTTTTGAAAGCTGGATAGCCTCCTTCCAGGCTGCCGCCGGCTTCCAGGACGATAATGCCTTTTTTCTGAACTCCTCGAAGAAGCCCTGCCTGCATGCATGGATGTTCATCATCGCGCCCGGCGAAAACACCGAACGCGCCGTCGCCGAGCGCAATCCCTATTATTGGAAGGTCGATACAGAGGGTAACCAACTGCCGTACATGGATCGGATCATCTACCAGATGGTTGCCGACCCGCAGGTTCTGCTCTTGAAAGCCATGCAGGGCGAAGTCGACCTGATGGACCAGTATATCGCAACGCCGAACAATAAATCGGTGCTCTACGATGCGCGCGCTCAGGGCGATTACGACTTCTATACGCTGACGTCGACCGAAGCCAATGTGATGAACTTCATATTCAATCTGAACCACAATGACGAGACGAAGCGGAAGCTCTTTCGAAACAAGGACTTCCGGGGGGCACTTTCAACGGCGCTCGATCGCCAGTCGCTGATCGATGCCGTGCTTGTCGGGCAGGGCGCACCGGCGCAACCGTCGATCAAGAAGGAAGATCCGCTCTATAACGAGCAGCTTGCCACGCAGTTCACGGCCTATGACGTCGACAAGGCGAATGCCATGCTCGATCAGATCGTGCCGAAGCGCGATGATCAGAATTTCCGCCTGGACGAAGAGGGACGGCGTTTGACGATCATCTTCGAGATCGATCAGGCACGTGCCGTCTTCCTCGATCTCTTCCAATTGGTCATTCCGATGTTCCAGGCGGTGGGCATAGACGCGCAGATGCGCACCATGGACCGTTCGCTCTGGGAAACGCGCGTGCGCCAGGGCCGCGATTTCGATGCGACCGCCCACCAGTTCGGCGCAAACGGCGGCGTCGCGGCCATGCTCGACCCGCGCTACTACGTGCCGACGGATGCAAACGCCATGTATGCTCCGGCCTGGCAACTCTGGTACCGCGATCGGGGCAATGCCAATGCCGAAGAACCACCGGTAGAAACGAAAAGCCAGCTTGAGCTGTACGACAAGCTCAAAGCGACCTCCGACCCCGCCGGCCAGCGCGAGGTCATGAAGCAGATCCTGCAAGGGGCTGCCGACAACTTTTATGTTTTCGGCGTTTCGTTGCCGCCCGACGGCTACGGCATCGTCAAGAACAGCATGAAGAACATCACCAGGACCATGCCGAACTCCTTCGGCTGGCCGACACCCGCTCCGACCATGCCGGAGCAGTTCTACAAGGTCTGACGGCCTGAACGAGATACAACTTCGGCGCCGGCCATGCGGTCGGCGCCGAAGCCTCCCTTTGCCGAATGATTGGACAAAGACGATGCTCGACGCCAAAAGACAGAACACCGACACGCTGCGGACGCCGGACTGGTTTACGACAGCAACCCGCTGGACCCAGCTTACCTTCGTGGAGGACGATCCGGAGAAATACGACCCGGCCTTCTGGATTGATGTCTTCAGGCGCACGAAATCCAACGCCGTCTGCCTCAGCGCCGGCGGCTACGTCGCTTATTATCCGAGCGAAGTGCCTTATCACTATGTCAGCAAGTATTTGGGCGACAAGGATATCTTCGGCGCGCTTGTCGAGGCCGCCCGCAAGCTTGATATGCATGTGATGGCCCGCGTCGATCCGCATGCGATTCATGAGGATGCGGCCAAAGCCCATCCCGAATGGGTGATGGTCAATGCCGACGGCACGCCGCGGCGCCACTGGGCCTATCCCGATGTCTGGGTGACGAATGCCTATGGCGCCTACAATACCGTCTTCATGCCGGAGGTCGTCAAGGAGATCGTCCGCAAATATGATATCGACGCCGTCTTTGCCAACCGGTGGCAAGGCCACGGCATCGACTACAGCGAAGACAGCGCCCGCCGCTTCAAGGATATGTTCGGCCATGCTCTGCCGAAGAAGCCGGATGCCGAAGATCCCGCCTGGCAGGCATGGGTGCAGTGGCGCCGCCGGGTACTGACCGACATGATCGTTCAATGGGACGAAGCCGTGAAGGCGATCCGGCCGCATGCAAGCTTCATCCCCAATATGGGCGGCGCCTCGCTGATGGAGTTTGACCTCTCGGTCATCGCCAAGCACTGCCCCTTCCTCGTCGTCGATCACCAAGGCCGCAAGGGACTGGAACTCGGCTGGTCAGCCGGGCGCAACGGCAAGCGCATCCGCGCCACGTTTCAGGATCGTCCCGTGGTGCTCATCACCTCGATCGGCCCGGAAGAGGAATATCGCTGGAAGGATGCGGTGACGTCCGGCGAGGAGATGCAGCTCTGGATCAACGACGGCACGGCACATGGTCTTTATGCCTGGTTCACCAAATTCAACGGCGTTGTGCCGGACAAGCGCTGGGTCGAACCGGTTGCCGACGCTTTCGCCCTGCAGGCCGCTGTCGAGCCGGTGCTCGAAAGCATGAAGCCGGTGGCCGAAGTCGCGGTCATCGATCCCTCGACGACGCTGCGCCACTGGGCGCCGGAAGAAAGGCATGCCGCTGAAAAGCACGATCTCGGCGTCTATCACGCCCTCGTTGAAGCGCGTCTGCCCTTCGAGCTGCTCTCGGATCAGGTCCTGAGCGAGCAAAATCTCGACCGCTTCAAGCTGATCATTCTCGCCAACGCGGCCTGCCTGTCGGATGCGCAATGCGGCGCCGTCCGTGCCTATGTCGACCGCGGCGGCAGCGTGATTGCGGCTTACGAAACCTCGTTGCGCGACGAATTCGGCCGCAGGCGTGACGAATTCGGCCTTTCGGACCTCTTCGGCGCGAAATTCGTCTCCGGCCCACGCGGCATCGTCAAGAACACCTATGTCGCGCTCGCCGGCGACCATCCGCTCAATGCGGGCTTTGGCGGGGCCGAACGTATCATGGGCGGCACACGGCTGATCGACGTCCAACCGGCCGGCGATGCGAAGACCCCCTTTCTATATGTTCCGGATTTTCCCGATCTGCCGATGGAGGAGGTCTATCCGCGCAAAGCGCCGGAAGGCGCTGCCGTCATCGCTCGCGAAACCGGCAAGGGCGGCCGTTCGGTTTACTTTCCCTGGAATGTCGGCGAAATTTTCTGGGAGGTTTTCGCCGTCGACCACGCCCGGCTTCTCGCCAATGCCGTTCGCTGGGCGCTTGGCAAGACGCCGCGCGTTACCGTCGCCGGTCCCGGGGTCGTCGATTTGGCGCTGCGCGAAAATGCCGACGGTATCGCGCTCAGCCTCTTCAACCTCACCAACCCGATGATGATGAAAGGTCCGATACGCGAAAATTACCCTCTGGGGGGGCAGACCGTCTCGGTGGAGATTCCTGAAGGAAAATCTGTGGCGAAGGCCTGGCTCGTAGTGGCCGACCGTGCCGCGAGCTTCAGCATCAAGGATGGCCGCGCTGAGGTGGAGGTGCCGGGCATCGAACGGCTTGAGGTCGTGCATATCACCTGGAACTGAAGTGACAGACTGATGCCGGAGGAGTGCTTTCGGCCTGGTGGGGCCGAAAGCGGACGGAGGTCCGAAGGAAGCGCCTGACCGGCGTTCTCAACGGGAGGAGAACATCCGATGCTTGGCTATATATTCAAGCGCCTGCTCTACATGATCCCGACCTTGTTCGGCATGTCGCTGATCTCGTTCCTGATCATCCAGCTGCCGCCGGGCGACTATCTGACGTCGATGATCGCCACCATGAGCGACAGCGGCCAGACCGTGGATCCGGCCCAGATCGAACGGCTGAAGGAGATCTACGGCTTCGACGATCCCTTCTATATCCAGTATCTGAAGTGGATATGGGGTATCCTCAGCCGGGGCGACTTTGGTCATTCCTTCGAATGGAACCAGCCCGTCTCTGGCCTCATCTGGGTGCGCATGGGCTCGACGCTGGTCATCTCGCTGCTGAGCCTGCTTTTCGTCTGGATCGTTGCGCTGCCGATCGGCATCTATTCGGCCGTGCGCCGTCAGTCGCTCGCTGACCACGTCTTCACCTTCTTCGGCTTCATCGGCCTTGCGGTGCCGAACTTCATCCTGGCGCTGACGCTGATGTACGTCGCCTACAAATATCTCGGTCAGAGCGTCGGCGGCCTGAACTCTCCGCAATATACCGGAGCGCCATGGAGCCTCGCGAAGATTGGCGATTTCCTGGCGCATCTCTGGATACCGATCATCATCATCGGCGCGTCGGGAACGGCGGCGCTGATCCGCATCCTGCGCGCCAATCTGACGGACGAATTGCACAAGCCCTATGTGATCACCGCCCGCGCCAAGGGTCTGCCGGAATACAAGGTCATCCTCAAATACCCGGTCCGCATCGCACTCAATCCCTTCGTCTCGGCGATCGGCTGGGTGCTGCCGCATCTTGTCTCCGGCGTGACAATCACCGCGATCGTCCTCAACCTGCCGACCGCTGGGCCGCTGCTCTTCAGGGCTCTCATCTCGCAGGACATGTATCTCGCCGGCAGCTTCATTCTGCTATTGAGTGCGCTGACCCTCGTCGGCATGCTGCTGTCCGACCTCCTTCTTGCGCTGCTCGACCCGCGCATCCGGTTCAATTGAGGAGGCCGACATGAGCGTTCGCGAGACATTGGGAAAGCATTCCGAACCGTCGCTGATCACTGTCGATGGACCGTCGATCAGCCCGCTGAAGGAGGGCAGGGCGATCTCGACGGCTGCGGTCGGGCCATGGCGGCTGGTGGCCGGCAAGCTGGTCCGCCAGAAAGTGGCGATGGCAGCAGGCGCCATCATCCTCCTGCTCTATCTGGTCGGCCTCTTTGCCGAATTCCTGGCGCCGGCTCTGCCGATGACCTCGCGCCCGCAGTACACTTACGCCCCGCCGCAGGGCCTCAGCCTCTTCGTGACGAAACCGGACGGCAGTTCCGAGTTCAATTTCCACGTGAAGGGCTACAAGGTCGAGATCGACAAGGTGGCCCTGCGCCGCACCTTCGTCGTCGATGATACCAAGGTCGTGCCGGTCGGCTTCTTCGTTAAGGGTCCGCTCTACAGGCTCTGGGGCCTAATTCCGACGGAGCGTCATCTGATCGGCCCGATCAACCGGAGCGATCCGATGTATCTGCTCGGCGCCGACCGGCTCGGCCGTGACGTATTCTCGCGGCTGATCTACGGCACTCGCGTGTCCATGTCGATCGGCCTCGTCGGCGTCGCCATGTCGCTGATCCTGGGTGTCGTGCTCGGCTCCATTTCCGGCTTCTACGGCGGCTGGGTCGATACGGTCATCCAGCGCATCATAGAGGTGGTCAGCGCCATGCCGACCATTCCCCTCTGGCTGGGTCTGGCAGCGGCGATCCCACTGACCTGGTCACCGGTCAACGTCTATTTCGTCATCACCATCATCGTCTCGCTGCTTGGCTGGACAAGTCTCGCCCGCGAGGTGCGGGGACGGTTTCTGGCACTGCGCAGCGAGGATTTCGTCACCGCCGCAAGGCTCGACGGCTCAAGCGAGACGCGGCTGATCTTCCGCCACATCCTGCCGTCGCTGACGAGCCACATCCTGGCCGTCGTGACACTTGCCGTGCCGACGATGATTGTTGCCGAGACCTCGCTTTCCTTCCTCGGCATCGGGTTGAAACCACCGGTGGTGAGCTGGGGCGTGCTGCTGCAGGACGCTCAGAATATTCGCACGGTCGCGACGGCTCCATGGCTGCTGATATGGCCGTCGCTCGCAGTGGTCATTGCCGTGCTTTCCTTCAACTTCTTCGGCGACGGCCTTCGCGATGCCGCCGACCCCTACGACAATTAAGGAGGAAACGATGGCCGATCTTCCCGAAGATGTCGTCCTCTCCGTCGAGAACCTCTCGATCGATTTTAAGCTCAGGACACATGTCCTGCACGCTGTCCAGAATGTCAGTTTCCAGTTGAAGCGCGGCCAGACGCTCTGCCTCGTCGGCGAGAGCGGCTCGGGCAAAAGCGTAACCGCCCGCTCGCTGCTGCAGATCGTTGACAGGCCTGGCCGCATCGCCGACGGGAAGATCCTGCTGCGCAATGGCGGCGAGGTCACCGATATCGCGACGCTTTTCCCCGGCAGCAGGCCGATGCGCGCAATCCGGGGGCGGCGCATCGGCTTGATATTCCAGGAACCGATGAGTTCGCTTTCACCGGTACACACGATCGGCTCGCAGATCATCGAGGCCATTCGCGTCCACAGCGATGTCGACAAATCCACCGCGCGGGCGAGAACGATCGATCTGCTGCGCCAGGTCGAAATTCCAAATCCGGACCAGATGGCCGATCGATACACCTTCGAATTCTCCGGCGGCATGCGCCAGCGCGCCCTGATCGCCATGGCGCTCGCCGGAAATCCGGACATCCTGATTGCCGACGAGCCGACGACGGCGCTCGATGTCACGACGCAAGCCGAAATCCTCGACCTCATCAAGCGCCTGCAGGTCAGCCGTGGAATGGCGATGCTGCTGATCACCCATGACATGGGCATTGTCGCCGAGGTGGCCGACGAGGTTGCCGTCATGCGCTTCGGCCGCATCGTCGAACGCGGTCCGGTCGATGCGATTTATCATGCCGCCGAACATCCCTATACGCGTGAGCTCCTTGCCTCGACGGTCAAGCTCACGCACCACGTCGAAGGCAAAGTGCCGGCCGTTGCGCTGTCTGCGGCGCCGCAGCCGATCCTTTCTGTCCGCAATCTCAGCAAGATCTACGGCTGGCACGGCAAGGCGAACGCGCTGCGTGCCGTCGACGACGCCAACTTCGATCTCTATCCCGGTGAAAATCTCGGCATCGTCGGCGAGAGCGGCTCCGGCAAGACGACGCTCGGCCGTCTCATCCTGCGCACCGTCGAGCCGACCGGCGGCAGCATAACATATCGCGGCAAGGACGGCGGCGCGATCGACGTCACCACGCTAACGAAGCGCGAGCTTCGCAGCTTCCACCGCGAAGTCCGCCTCATCTTCCAGGATCCCTTCGCCTCGCTCAATCCGCGCATGACCGTCAAAGAGGTGATCGGTGATCCGCTGGTCGTCAACGGCCTTGCCAAGGGCAGGGCGCTGGAGGATCGCGTGGCCGAATTGATGCGCATGGTCGGCCTCGACCCGATCGGCATGGAACGGTATCCGCACGCCTTTTCGGGCGGTCAGCGTCAGCGTATCGGCATCGCCCGGGCGCTTGCCCTTGATCCGCGTATCATCATTGCCGATGAAGCCACCTCGGCGCTCGATGTCTCGATCCGCAGCCAGATCCTCGACCTTTTGCTCGACATTCGCCAGCGGCTGAACCTGAGCTTCATATTCATCTCGCACGACATTTCCGTGGTGCGCTACTTCTGCGACCGCGTCGCCGTCATGCATCGCGGCAGGATCGTCGAGCTCGGCGAGGCCGAGCAGATCTGCACCGCGCCGCAGGAGGCTTATACCAAAAGCCTTATCTCCGCCGTTCCCAATCCCGATCCGCGCAACAAGCGCATGCTTCATCGGCATCGCTTCGTCGCACCCGCCAATGCCTGAGGATAAACGCAGTGCCGAAATTCTCCGCCAATCTTTCGTTCCTCTATCAGGATTTGCCCTTCCTCGACCGCTTCGCCGCAGCGGCCAGGGATGGCTTCGGAGCGCTCGAATATCTCGGTCCCTATGCCGAGCCGAAGGAAAAGGTTGCAGATGCCTTGAAGGCAAGCGGCCTGAAACAGGCGCTCTTCAACGTGCCGTCTGGCGACTGGGCCGGCGGCGAGCGTGGCATCGCCTGTCTGCCGGACCGCGTGGAGGAGTTCCGCGCCGGCATCTCGCTTGCTCTCGATTATGCCAAGGTGCTCGATTGCAGACAGGTCAATGTCATTTCCGGCCTGGTGCCGGAAGGTGCCGATCTCGAAATGCTGGAGAAAGTGCTTGTCGGCAATCTCAAAAACGCTGCGGCGCGCTGTGCCGACGCCGGCATCAAGCTCTTGATCGAGCCGATCAACCTGCGCGACATTCCGGGTTTCTTCCTGTCGAGCACGGCACATGCCGAGCGCATCCTCGAAAAAGCCGGCTCGGACAATCTCTACATCCAGTATGATTTCTACCACATGCAGATCATGCAGGGAGACCTGATCCCGACCTTCGTCCGGCTCAAGGAGAAGATCGCCCATGTGCAGATCGCCGACAATCCGGGCCGGGGCGAGCCCGGCACGGGCGAAATCAACTATGGTTTTACTCTCTCCGAACTCGACCGCCTGGGTTACGACGGTTGGGTGGGCTGCGAGTATAGGCCGAAGGCCGGCACCCGCGAGGGCCTCGGATGGATGAAGCCTTACCTAACGTGAGCAAGCGGAAGTGAGAAGACCATGAACATCGGATTTATTGGACTGGGCGTCATGGGGCGTCCGATGGCGGAACACCTGATCGATGCCGGCCACACATTGCATCTGAGCCGCGTCAGGGAAGCCTCGCAGCATCTCGTCGCCAAAGGTGGCATCGCCGCGGCAAACGCCAGGGCGGTCGCAGAAGTCGCCGACATCGTAATCCTGATGCTGCCGGACACACCGGACGTCGAAGCCGTCCTCTTTAGCGAAAATGGTGTCGCTTCAGGGCTTTCGACCGGAAAGCTCATCATTGACATGAGCTCAATCTCGCCGGTTGCCACCAAGGCCTTTGCCGCGCGGATCGGGGCTCTGGGCTGCGACTATCTGGACGCACCGGTCTCCGGCGGCGAGGTTGGCGCCAAGGCCGCCTCGCTGACGATCATGGTCGGCGGCAAGCAGGAGGCTTTCGAGCGCGCACGGCCACTGCTTGCGACGATGGGCAAGACCATCACACTGGTCGGCGGGGTGGGCGACGGGCAGACGGCGAAGGTCGCCAACCAGATCATCGTCGGGCTGACGATCGAGGCGGTTGGCGAAGCGCTGCTTTTTGCCAAAAGAGCTGGCGCCGATCCGGCCAGGGTGCGTGCTGCGCTGATGGGAGGCTTTGCCGCCTCGCGAATCCTTGAGGTGCATGGCGAGCGCATGGTCAACGAGACTTTTGAGCCCGGCTTTCGGATCCGCCTGCACCGCAAGGACCTGACGCTCGCGATCGACGCCGCCCGCGCGCTTGATCTCGCGCTGCCGAACACGGCAGCGACGCAACAGCTGATGAATGCAGCGGTCGCCAATGGCGACGGCGAGCGCGACCATTCCGCCCTTATCCGCACGCTCGAGCTTCTCGCCGGAGGGCCGCGCTAGAAAAAAGCTTTCAAAACCACCGGACAGACCCTTCGAATGCCCGCGAGCCGGAACTTCCTCCGGACGGCGAAGCCTTGCCCGGACTCGATTGAAAAGGACAGGACAATGCTCAGAAACGATATTCAGTTCCCTTATGGCGCCGTCTATTTCCGCAAGTCCAACCCGCCGAACGAGGACTGGGAGCGTGACTACGCGACCGCCGGCGAAGACGGGCTCAACATTTTCCGCCATTGGTTCATGTGGGGCGCGATCGAAGTTGCTCCGGGCGTCTATGATTGGGACGACTATGACCGTCAGCTCGATCTCGCCGCGAAAAACGGGATCAAGACGGTGATCGCCGAGCTGATCCACGCGGTACCGGACTGGGCGGTGCGCAAGTTCAGCCACGCGCTGCAGGTCGCTGCCGACGGCACGAAGCTCGGCTCCTACATGGGCGTCTCTTCTGCAACCGGTGGCTTCTCCAACAATGGCGGCGGCGCCGGCGCGCTGACGCTCAACTGCCCCGAGGTGAAGGAGGCGGCCGGCCAATTCCTGACCGCACTCGCCACCCGCTACAAGGATCACCCGGCGATCTACGGTTACGACGTCTGGAACGAATGCAATTATTCCGCCGATGTCGACTACAGCAGCTACGCCAAGGCAGCGTTCCGCAAGTGGCTGGAGAAGAGATACGGCACGCTGAGCGCGCTCGCCAAGGCCTGGCACCGCTACAGCTATGCCGAATGGCAGGATATCGAGCCGCCCGTGCATATGGCGCCCTATCCGGAATGCATCGACTGGCTGCAGTTCAAGCGGGACAATTTCTACGGCCAGATGCAGTGGCGCATCGACACGATCCGCGCCATCGACCGGAAGAACGTCATTGCTGCCCATGGCATTTCCGGCGCCATTCCGAACATGGCGGCAAACGGTTGCGACGACTGGTTGGCTGCTTCCAAGGTCGATATCTATGGTTTCACCTGGATCCAGGCCCGCAAGGGTACAGAACCATGGAAGACCTGGTATGGCGTCGACATCAACCGTGCCGCTGCCCGCGGTAAACCCTTCTGGCATGCCGAGCGGCAAGGCGGGCCTCTCTGGCTGCAGCCGCAAGTGATAGGTCGTGACAAAGAAGATGGCCGTGTGGCTGAGCCGGAGGATATTCGCCTCTGGAGCATGACTTCGCTTGCCGGCGGCGCGCGCGGCGTTCTTAACCTGCGCTGGCGTCCGCTGCTCGACGGTCCGCTCTTCGGCGCTTTCGGCTCCTACGGCATGGACGGCGCGCGCACGCCGCGCTCGGAAATCGCCAGCCAGATGGCAAAATGGGCAAACGATCCGGCCCAGGCAGCACTTTGGGAGGCAAAACCGGTGCGTGGCGAGGTCGGCATACTTGTGGTGCCCGAAACGCAGCAATTCGACTATCTGCTGAACCACGACCGCAAGGAAAAACCCTATCCGGAAGCCATGTGGGGTGCCTACCGCGGCTTTTTAGAGAACGGGGTGCAGCCGGACTGGGTTCATATCGACGATATCGGCGACTACGATCTCCTCTATTTCCCTTATCCGATCATGTTCACCGCCGAACAGGCAAGGCATCTCAAAGCCTGGGTGGAAAAGGGCGGCATCCTGATTGCCGAAGCCTGCCCGGGATATTTCGGCGACCGCGGCCATGTCGGCCAGATCCAGCCGAACATGGGCCTCGACCAGGTCTTCGGTGCACGGGAGGAGGAAGTCGAGTTCATGCCGGATATCGGCGATCGGATTCGTCTCGAGCTGGAAGGACTGGCCGTCGACGGTGGCGGGCTGCTGCAATCCTATAAACTTGCCGGCGGCAAGGCGCTCGGCCGTTTTGACGATGGACGTCTGGCGGTCGTCGAAAACAGCTTCGGCAGAGGCCGCACGCTTTTGATCGGCACAAACCCCTCGGTTGCCTATTACCGAACCGAAGGCAAAGCGAACCGTGCCTTCTTCGAAGAGCTCATGAATTGGAGCGGCCGGAGCCGGCACGTGACGCTTTCAAACGATGCCGTCTTTGCCCGCATCCACAAAGGCGAAAAAGGCAGCTTTCTCTGGCTCGTCAATCCGACGCGCAGGCCGCAGGCGACCGATGTCGAGCTTTCCGACGGGCTCGGAACGTTGACCAGCGCGCAAGCGTCGTGGCCCGCCGGCTGGAACTATCATGGCGGACAGATCGAAGTCCCGTCGCGCGATGTGCTGATCCTGCCGTTGAGCTAGTGGCTTGATGCCGACATAAGAGTCCTTTGTGGGATTCCCACGAGTTTGACACAGGGCGCGCTTTCTTTGTCCTGAGCAATCTAACGTTATGAAAGCTGCCTTTGTGGCTTACGGCTGCTCCCCACCCGTTGCAGGCATACCCTGGGTCGGCTAACCTGTGGCACGGAAGCAAAGGAGGGCGCGTATGCCACCGACCTTCGAAGGAGGCTGTTTCTGCGGAGCAGTACGCTACCGGCTGAATTCCAGACCGATGTTCGTGCATTGCTGCCATTGCCGCGACTGTCAACGCCAAACTGGCAGCGCCTTCGTCATCAACGCGCTGATCGAGACCGACCGCATTACGCTCTTGTCAGGCGCACCGGAGCCGGTGGCGATGGCTACCGACAGCGGCCGCCGGCACGATATCTATCGCTGCCCGTTCTGCAAGGTGGCATTGTGGAGCGATTACGGCGGACGCCGCGCGCTACGTTTTGTACGCGTTACTACACTCGATGAGCCCACCGGAATTGAGCCCGATGTTCACATCTTCACTCGCTCGAAACTCCCCTGGATTCGGCTACCGGACGGCGCCCGCGCCTTCGAGGTCTATTACGACATGAAGGAAGAATGGCCGGCGGAAAGCCTTGAACGGCGGCGGGACATTCTGGGCTGAACGAGCGCAGATTATTTATGGGTTGGTCATCACAGCGACGAGGTGACAGCCGCTTTCCGATCCCCAGTGGAGATTCCTGCGCCACCACCTGCATGGTCGGAATAGGCGTTCCTGGCAGAAAAAGATTCGTTCCCTGTCGGATCGGGAGCCGCTGCCGCGTCCTTTGGGTAAACCCACCCCAAAGGAGACGATCATGATCATCGATACTGAAGAAATGGAGATAAAGGCGGTACTTGAAGCCGTCCGCAAGGGCCATCATGACAAGGACGCAGCAGCAATCGGAGCGCAGTACACCCCGAATGCCGTCATCTTCGATCTGGCACCGCCACTTGCCCACATGGCAGATGTGTCGGGTCTCGCCGCTTGGCTCGATACTTGGGAGGGACCGGTCGGCCTGGAGGAGCGCGATTTGACCATCGAAGTCAGCGGCGGCCTCGCTTTTTGCCACGGACTTTCCAAAGTGAGCGCAACAACCAAGATCGACGGTCAGCGAGCGCACTGGTGGCAGCGCAAAACGGTCTGCCTCAGGCGGACCGAGGGTGCCTGGAAAATCGTCCACGAGCACGCATCTGTGCCTTTCTACATGGACGGCAGCTATCGGGCCGCTATCGACCTCGAACCCTGACGCGGCGAACGCCAGACTTCCGCCCGTTCGAGCACGTGAACGAGAACAGGAATGCTGAGACGCAGATTCGTTCAGTGCTAGCAATTGCTGGAGCGGCTTTGATGGTCACACGCGCGTCGCTTGCTTTGATCAATATGCCCGTGCGCGTCATCGTGGTCGGCGCAAGCCTGGATTGGTGGCATAAGACCGCGGATGCCGTTGTGGAAGCGCTGCCGAATGGATCATACGAAACTCTGGATAATCAGAGCCATGACGTGGCCCCCGAGATTCTTGCTCCGGTACTGAGCAAATTCTTCGCTGGATGATGTGTCTGCAGCGGCTCAGCCAAGGGCCGCTCCGGCACGCACTCCTGCCCTTGACTTTGGTCACCTGCGACATTCGGATTTTCTGGTTTCCGGGCAGGGTCGGAACGCCCTGCCACGACCGGACCGGGGCTTCTGCGCGGACACTAGGTGTCAGATTCTATTCACTATATGCCCGGTTAGCAGACGGCCGCGCGGGTCGAACTATGCCCGCGCGGCCGTTCAAGAAGAGGTGGTTCAGGGCGGTTGGGAGGGGAACCGCCTAGCCCTGCCGCCTCTTCATTCCGCTGCAATTTTCTCAATGTCGTTTGCCTGAACGATACGCTCGAGCAGCGTCATTTCTTCTGGGCTGAGATCAATGAGTGGCGGGCGGACGGGGCCCGGTTCCCGACCAAGCACCCGAAGGCCGGCTTTGATAATCGAAACCGCGTAACCTCTCTTCCGATTGCGCAGCGCGACAAAGGGAAAGAAGAAGTCTTTCAGGATTTCGTCGATGACAGGCTGATTGCCTGAACGAAGAGCCTGATAGAAACGCTGGGCGAGTGCCGGCACGAAATTGAAGACGGCAGACGAATAGGTGGTGACCCCGGCTGCAAAATAGGCTTGCGCATAGACCTCATGCGTCGGCATGCCGCCGACATAGACAAGACGGTCTTGAAGTTTCGTGGTGATCTCGATCACCTTGTCGACATCGCCCACGCCGTCCTTGAAGCCGATGAGGTTAGGGCATTCATCGCAAATCCTAGCGATGCTATCGGCCGTCAACACCGCGTTGTCACGATTATAAACGATGACGCCGATGCCGACCGATTTGCAGACCGCTTTGACATGGCTGACGAGGCCGTCCTGTTCGCTGAACATCAGGTAGGGCGGCAACAGCAATAGACCGTCTGCGCCGGCTTTTTCCGCGGCTTTTGCAATGTCGATCGCAAGCGAGGTACCGTATCCGGTGCCGGAAATGATTGGCGTCTTTCCGGCCGACACTTTTGCGGCCGTCACGACGGCAGGGATTTCCTGCGGATTGAGCGAAAAGAATTCCCCTGTGCCGCCGGCGGCAAAAAGAGCGGCTGCCTCATAGCCGGCCAACCATTCAATGTGCTTGCGGTAGGCGTCCTCGTCGAATTTGAGTTCCTGATCAAAATGCGTGACGGGAAAGGAGAGCAGCCCGCTGCCCACTGCTCTCTTGAGGTCAATTGGATCCATTGTTCATTCCTGTTCGGGTTTCTTGATGAAAAGGATGTGGCCTGGCTTAAATCGACTGGGTCTCAAGCGCTTCGACGAGCGCTGCGATATAGCCGTAGCAGAAGGCGAAAGCGACGCCGGACGGATCCCTGCCGCTGATGGTCGGGACATGGTCGGGCATCAGCATGTATTGGTAGCCGACCTCCTTGTAGATCCGCGCCGAGCGGACCATGTCCATGTCGCCTTCGTCGGGGAAGGTCTCCATGAAGGACAGTTTTCCGCCCTTGATGTTGCGGAAGTGAACGTTGAAGATTTTTCCGCGTGTGCCGAACCAGCGGATAATGTCGTCGATTTCCTCACGCGGGTTCTCAAGCATCTCACCGATCGATCCTTGGCAGAAGTTCAGTCCGTGATAGGGGCTTTGGCGCATGGTCACGAACTTCTTCAGGCCCTCGACCGTTCCAAGGACACGGGTGACGCCGCGATAGCCGGGCGGCGTGTAAGGATCGTGCGGATGGCAGGCAAGCCGCACGCGGTTGCTTTCGGCAACCGGCACCACACGCTCGAGGAAATAGTCGATCCTCTCCCAGTTTTCCTCCTCGGAAAGCTCGCCTGCGAGGCCCGGCGCCGCCGCCTGATCGGTCTTCTCCCAGCGAAAGGCCTCGTTCATCGAGCCGCCGCGGCCAGGCTCCATCGGCGTGCGCGGAATGCCGATCAGGTTGAGGTTGTATTTCGCCGAGGGGATGCCGGCAGCCGCCATATCCTCGATGAGCCCGCAGACAGCATCGATCTGGCGATCCCGGTTCGGCCCGGCGAGAAGAATGTCGGGGTAAGACGCGTTCTCGATCGGCCGCGAGGGGAGGGGCAACTGGATCATATCGAGAATTAATCCGAAGCTTTCGACCTTGTCGCGGTGGCGCTTAAGGTCATCAAGCGTCCAACTCGCGGGCGATCCAGCCGGGTCGGCGCAGATGTGCTTCAGTCCGAGCTGTGCGAAAACGCGGAAATCGTCATCATCCCGAACCGCGACCTGAGTTCCAGCATACATGTTTTGAAAACCTCTCCCGAATACAGCAATGTCATATGACATAATATGAATTTCGGAGGGTGTCGAGGGGTCTTATTGCTGTTCGGCCAACATGCGGTAGCGCCGCTGGCTCCCTAGCAGGTGCGCTCGCATCGCCTGCCGCGCCCGCTCCGGCTCCTGATCTGCAATAGCGTCGAGGATCTCGACGTGCTCCGCATGGACCTTGTTCAGATAGGCGCGATCATTGGCCTCGGGCAGCGTCGGGAACTGCCCTCTGGGGATGGCGCGAGGGCCGAAATGCCGCAAAACGTCAACATAGAAGCGGTTATTGGTCGCGGCCGCGATTGCCATATGAAACTCATAATCCGCTTCGACCGTGGGAGCGCCATCGTCGATCATCTGCGCCATTTTGCGGTTGGCCGTGCGGATCGCAGCCTCCTGTTCGGCCGTTCTTCTATAGGCGGCAATGGCTGCCGCTTCACCTTCTGTAGCCATGCGAAACTCAAGCAATTCAAGGGTTTCCGGGATACTCTTAACTTCAACTGGCGTTAAGGAAAATGCCTTTTGTGCATGCGGATTGCTGACGAACACGCCCTTTCCCTGGATCGGCCGGACATAGCCGGCCGAGCGAAGATCGGCGATGGCTTCGCGAACAACCGTGCGGCTTACGCCGAAAGTCCTCTCCAGTTGCGGCTCGGTGGGCAATTGATCGCCCTCTTTGAGCTTTCCCGTTTCGATCTGATCGCGCATTTGATCGATCAACTGCTGTGCAAGTCGCTCCCGGGTCCGTCGCATTCTGTTGTTCCAACCCCTCACAGTGTCTGTCGCAAATGCCCAAAGGCGGCCCTTGCCAACCCGTGGGAAGTTCTATAAATCATAATACGACATACCGATGACATAATATGTCTTCTATAGTAGACCAGGGAGGAATTGAAATGAAGCCTTTTCGTAAGGAGCTCTTCGTTGGAGCCGCCATTAGCTTTCTGGCGCTGACTGCGTCTGCCGCCTTCGCTGAAACGCCGAAGGACCAGCTCGTCATCGGCACGTCGCTTGCCCAGGTGCTGTCGCTTGATCCGCAGCAGGCGACGGAAGGCAAGGCCAATGAAATCATGTGTAACCTCTACGACCGGCTGGTCTTGGCAACGCCGGAGGGAAAGATCGCTCCGCAACTGGCGGAGAGCTGGGCGATCGATGACAAAGGGATCACGTTCAAGCTCCGGGAGGCGGCGTTTGCCTCCGGTAATCCGGTGACGTCCAGGGATGTGGTTTTTTCGCTGACGCGTCTCCTCAAGATGAACCAGGCGGCTGCGGCCAACCTGAAGCGGGTCGGCTACAATGCCGACAATGTCGAAAAGCTGGTGACGGCGCCCGATGAACATACCGTGCGAATTGATCTTTCGGGCGAGGTTACGCCGGAATTGCTTCTTTATCGCCTCGCCATGGTGACCACGAGCATTGTCGACAGCATCGAGGTTGAGAAGCACGTCAAGGATAACGACTATGGCAACGCGTGGCTGCGCACGAACTCTGCCGGTTCGGGGCCGTTTACGCTCAATCGCTGGACTCCCAACGAGATCGTCATCCTGGACGTCAACAAGGATTATGTCGGCGGTGAGCCGAAGATGCGGCGCGTCGTTGTCCGACATGTTCCCGAAAGCCAGGTCGAGCGGCTGATGTTGGAGCGCGGCGACATCGATATTGCAAGCGCATTGAGTGCATCTGACCTTGCGACCTTCCAGAACAAGCAGGGATTCAAGATCCAGCGCATACCGACCGGCGGGTTCTACGTGCTGTCCATGAATGCCGGTAACCAATACCTGGCAAATCCGAAAGTCCGCGAGGCGATTGCCTACGGTATCGACTATGCCGGCATCGAAAAGACGATCATGGGGCCTTACGGCAGAGTGCGTACGGTGCCGGTGCCGGAGAATTACGAGTACGCGATTCCAAGCCCCGACTGGCATCTCGATATCGAAAAGGCCAAGTCGCTGCTGGCGGAGGCCGGGTTCAAGGATGGCTTTTCGCTGAGCCTGAAGACGATCGCACAGACGCCGCGTATCGATCTTGCAACGGCCATCCAGGCCTCGTTTGCGCAGATCGGCATCAAGGTCAATATCCAGCAGGGTAACGGATCGGAGATCATCGCGGCCCATCGTGCCCGCGATTTCGACCTCTTGATCCCGCAAACGGGCGCCTACATGCCGAACGTGCTTGGCTCCATGGAGCAGTTCTCCAGCAACCCGGACAATTCGAAGGAGGCGAACAACGCCGGCAACTTCGTCTGGCGCTCGGCCTGGGATATCCCGGAGCTGACGAAGCTGACCGCAAAGGCTTCCCTTGAGCCGGACGCCAAGAAGCGCGGCGATATCTATGTCGAGATGCAGAAGATGTTTGTCGACCTCAAGCCGGCGGTGCTGCCGCTCTTCGAGCGCTATGAGCCGATTGTTCAAAACGCGCGCGTCCAGAACTACATCGGCCACCCGAACATGACGACACGTCTCGAAGGTGTGACCAAGGCCGAAACCGAGTAACCGAGCCAGGCAGCCGATCATGAAGGAATTATCCGCAAACGAGCTTGGAAAGCGCGTCCTCCAACTCATCATCAGTCTGTTCATACTGCTTTGCGTAACCTTCGTGATCGGCCGCGTCATGCCAGCCGACCCGGTGGGCGCAGTGGTCGGCGAGCTTGCCGACCCTGCCGCCTACGCGGCGATGCGCACGCGCCTGGGGCTTGATCTGCCGCTTTATCAGCAGTTCTTCATTTATCTGGCGAGCCTGCTGCAGGGTGATTTCGGAACGGCAATCCTGACCGGCAATCCCGTTTCGAAGGATCTGGCTCAGGCATTTCCGGCAACATTCGAGCTTGCCACGCTGGCGGTCATCATATCGACATTTATAGGCGTGCCGCTTGGACTTGCGGCAGCGCTTTTTCGCGACAGCTGGATCGACAAGACGGCGCGGGTCGTCGCCCTTGTCGGCCACTCGATACCGGTCTTCTGGTTCGGTATCGTCGGGCTGGTGATTTTCTATGCCGGGCTTAACTGGGTCGGCGGTCCGGGCAGGGTCGATGTCTACTACGAGGGTATCGTAACGCCGCGGACCGGTTTGATGTTGGTGGACAGCCTGCTTGAAGGCGAGCCCGAAATTTTCTGGAATGCGCTCTCGCACATCATTCTGCCAGCCATCATCCTTGCTTACGCCGCGATGGCATATATCACCCGCATGACCCGCAGCTTTACGCTGGAACAGCTTAACCAGGACTACGTCATTGCAGCGCGTGCAAAAGGGGTCGGGCCCGCGAACACGGTGATCGGTCATGTGCTGCCGAACATTGCCGTGCAACTGATTACCGTCCTTGCGATCTCCTATGGAAATCTTCTGGAAGGCGCCGTCGTGACCGAGATCGTCTTCTCATGGCCGGGGATTGGACAATATATGACAAATGCGCTGATGATTGGCGACATGAATGCCATCCTGGCCGCGACGATCATCGTTGGCTTCATCTTCATGTTCTTGAATTTTGCAGCCGACATTGCCTATGCGCTGCTTGATCCGCGCACCCGGGAGGCCACGCAATGACCGATGTGCTTCACTCCGAAAGCGAGGTTAAGCGGCCGGGATTTTCGGCCCGCGTTGCCGCCTCGCTTGCTCGCGCCGGACATAAACTGGCCGACGAGCCGCTTGGACTGGTAGGCTTCCTCATTCTTGCCGCGCTCTGCATCGTCGCAATCATTGCCCCGGCGCTCGCCCCTTATGATCCGAACGTCCAGATGCTGGGTGATGCCCTCCAGCCGCCCAGCCTCGCACATCTTGCGGGAACCGACGAATTCGGGCGCGACATCTTCAGCCGCCTTGTCTACGGGACAAGGATCACCATCCAGACAGTTCTCTCGATATCGGTGATTGTCGGCCCTGTGGGCCTGCTCATCGGCATCGTTGCAGGATTCTTCGGCGGCCGCACGGACGCGATCCTGATGCGCGCAACCGATATTGTCCTCTCATTTCCGTCGCTGATCCTGGCACTTGCCTTTGCCGCAGCCCTGGGCGCCGGGTTGAACACGGCGATCATCGCAATCTCGCTCACGGCCTGGCCGCCGATCGCGCGCCTTGCCCGAGCCGAAGCGCTTGTCGTCCGCAATACCGACTACGTCGCCGCAGCGCATCTCTATGGGGCTTCTTCGTTGAGGATACTGCTTCTCTACATCGCACCCATGTGCGTTCCATCGGTGATCGTGCGCCTGACGCTCAACATGGCAGGCATCATCCTGACGGCGGCATCGCTCGGGTTCCTGGGCCTTGGCGCCCAGCCGCCGGCGCCCGAATGGGGCGCGATGATATCAAGCGGCCGCAAGTTCATGCTCGATTACTGGTGGGTTGCCGTCATGCCGGGTATTGCCATTCTGTTTACGAGCCTTGCCTTCAACATCGCTGGCGACACGCTTCGCGACATCCTGGATCCGCGCCATGCAAGATCGTGAAACCTCAGCCATCCTTTCCGTCCGTAATCTGACCGTTCGTTTTGGGCGCAGCTTAATACCGGCCGTAAGAGAGGTCAGCTTTGATCTGGGGCGGGAACGGCTTGGAATTGTGGGCGAATCCGGTTCCGGAAAATCGACGGCCGGCCGGGCGATCATGCGCCTTCTTTCTCCGAGCGCGGAGATCTCGGCGGACCGTTTCGAACTTGCCGGCAGCCCGCTGCTTGAAAGGACCGAACGGCAGATGGGTGCGCTCCGAGGCAAGGAGATGGCATTGATCATGCAAGATCCGCGCTATTCGCTGAACCCGGTGCTGACGATCGGCAGGCAGGTGGCGGAGGCAGCAAGGCTTCATCTCGGGCTCGGCCGTGCTCAAGCGCTCGAAAGCGCGAGAAGAATGCTCCAGCGCGTCAGGATCAGCGATGCAGACCGTGTCATGGCGCTCTACCCGCACCAGATATCCGGCGGCATGGGTCAGCGGGTGATGATTGCGATGATGCTGCTCGCCAAGCCGAAGCTGGTCATTGCCGACGAGCCCACTTCGGCGCTCGATGTCAGTGTCAGGAGGGACGTCCTCGTTTTGCTCGACGAGCTGGTGCGGGAGAATAATTCCGGTCTCATCCTCATCAGCCATGATATTCGCATGGTCGCGGCTTTCTGCGAGCGGATCCTGGTCATGTATGCAGGCCGTGTTGTCGAAACGCTGACCAGGCTCGACGACGCCCAGCATCCCTATACGCGCGGCCTGATCGCAGCACTTCCCGATCCCCGCAATCCTGTCCGCCGGCTGAAGGTGCTGGACAGGAAGGCACTCGAAACGGAGGCGGCAGAGTGATCAGGATCAGCAATCTCGATGTTGTCTATGGCGCGGGCAAGACGCACAACCATGTCGTCAAAAAGGTGAGCTTTGAAGTCGGCAAGGGTGAAACGCTCGGTATCGTCGGCGAATCCGGCTGCGGCAAATCAACAGTCCTACGATCCTTGGCCGGCATCGAGCAGGGCTGGACGGGTTCGATTGAACTCGACGGCAGAGTCATCGGAAAGATCCGGTTGCGCGATGAGCTGAAGACCGCACAAATGGTGTTTCAGGACCCCTATGGCTCGCTTCATCCACGTCATCGCATCGGGACGGCCCTTGCCGAGCCGCTCCTGTCGATGGGACACCGCGATGGCTGGTCTGCCGTTCCCAAGGCTCTGCGGCAGGTGGGGCTGCCGGAAGACTTTGCCAACCGATTTCCCCATGAACTGTCGGGCGGCCAACGTCAGCGCGTTGCTATTGCACGAGCTCTCATCCTTTCGCCACCGATCCTGCTGCTCGACGAGCCGACCTCGGCACTCGACGTCTCCGTTCAGGCCGAGATCCTCAATCTCCTTGCAGACAAGCGCGACGAGCAGGGGCTGACCTATGTGCTCGTCAGCCACGATCTCGCCGTGATCGCGCACATGTGCGACAGGGTGCTTGTCATGAAAGAGGGCGCCTTCGTCGATGAGCTGACGAAAGCCGATCTAGAATCAGGCGTCACGCATGCCGACTATTCGCGCGATCTTTTTGAGGCAAGTTTTCTTTGATCTATGCGATGCATGGAGGCTTGCCGGTACGAATTCCCTGGAATGTTCGATGCCGTTATGAACGCCGGACGAGGTAGCTGTCCGGCCGCGCTATTTTGGCGATCACAGTTGATGTGGCTGAAAATGAGGAATCTATCGTAAACGCTTGAATTTGACGACGGGGCAATTTCGCGGATTCTGGCTTCGCCAAACAACTATCGCCCTCCTGCTTCATCGAATCGGTTGTGTTCCAGATGATTGATCCGAACCATCATGCTGACGGTGCTTCGGGATCAATGCGCACGGACGTCGCGCGTGCCGTCGCACCGTCGCGTTCGGCAGTACAAAATGGCAAGATCGTCGTACGGCGCGCAAGGTTTGTCCGCTCCAACTTGGCCTGCTGGCTAGTGCGTGTGGCGCAGCAAATAGTCGAGCTCCTTCTCTTTTCGAACACCAAATTTGAAGAGGTCGACGAGCTCTCTTGCAGCCACCTTGGCTTTTGGACTCGTGATGTCTAGCCCTCGTTCCTGACACCAGCGTTCAAGAACGTGTTCCAGCAATACCAGGCCTTCCGAGGTGACGACCGTCGTTTCAAATGCGAAGTGATGTGACATTTTTTTCTCCATCGGTGCGTAAACGAGGAGGATACTCTCGAAATCAACCGGTGTTGCTGTTTGTCCGAAATGGTACGGTCTGACGACGGATGCTCGAACCAAAGCACATCGTCGCGCTTGGGACACTATACGCTCTGATGGGACGCTGTTGACGCCCAGCACTTCGGCCGCACTGGAGACAGCTCCATTCTTGCTAACCGCGCGTATAGTACGAAGATCGTCCCAGGAGAGCTTAGGAATAGGATCGGTCATGGTGCCCTTTCACTCGAATCGCCGTTGTGTGCCGTGGACGACCCGCAATGGCGACGGCGCACATTGGGCAGTTTCTGATCCTGCGACCGCAAGACCTGTCGAGTGTGACAACGGTGAAGGCGCCCAATTTGAACCGCATTAGGGGATGGGACTGCGGGCAGGGCCCGTCGCTGATGTCCAGTTGATGCGCGCGATCAGCGCACGCTGTCCGCCCAGAGCAACCGGCGCGGCTTAAAGCCAAGCTTCGCCTTGGCCCGGGCGTTGGATGCTCCCGTCAGTCTCGTGTGATAGAAGACAGCTTCCTCGCTGGCGGCCGCCAACGCGTCCGCTTCACTCATTCGAGGCGGGACCGGCGCATCAACCCAGCGAGCGAATGCCGGCATCCATTCGGATACGGGCAAGGGATCATCGTCCACGACATTGTACGTTCCGGGTTCAGCGGTGATCGCTGCCACGGTCGCTGCCACCGCGTCGTCTATATGAACGAAGGACCAGACCGCCGCGCCATCGCCGATGATCGCCGCCTCGCCCTTGCGGAACTGCTCGGCGATCGCGCCGCCCGGACGATACCAGGTGCCCGGCCCGTAGAAGAAACCATAACGCAGCACGATACCCTGTAGCGCCGTCGAGCCCAGCACCCGGTCTTCATATGCGCCGATCACGCGCGTGCTCTCGCCGACCGGGCCGGGTGCATCGTAGCGAAGTCGGGCCGTCTCGTCCGCGAGCCGCCCCGACGGAGCGTCGAGAAAGAAGCCACGCGACTGAAGAATGTAGCGCCCGACGCCTAATTCCTCCGCCGCAGCGAACAGATTGCCGCCGCCCTCTTGATGGAGCCTCGTGTCGTTTGGCATCGACTTGATGATGTCGGCGGGATCCGCAGGCAGCCATGTAAGCTGGTCGATGACCACATCCGGCGCAGCACCCGCGATCGCATCGTGGACCGCCTGGCGGTCGAAGGCATCGGCGGTGGAGGCGGAAGCACCAACTTCCCGCAGGCGATCGACACCCGGTCCGCGCCGCGTCATTCCCGTAACCTCGTGACCCAGCGTACGCAGGGCGCGTACCAGAGGTAGACCCACCGCACCGGTGGCGCCAGCAACAAAGATTTTCATAGAAAGAACTCCTTCGAAAGGTGAGCGTCACGATGCGGTGCGCTTCAGTTACTTTGCGATTGCCGCCTGGGGCGTGTTACGGAAGCTTATCGCCATGCGGTTGAAGGCGTTCATCAAGCTGATCGCGATTGTGAGGTCGACCAGCTCCTTCTCGCCGAAAACCGCGCGTGCTGCCTGGTATGTTTCATCCGGCACGCCGGTTTGGGCCACACGCGTAACCGTCTCAGCCCAGGCCAAAGCAGCGCGCTCGGTCTCGCTGAAGAGGTTGCCGCCTTCCTCCCACGCCTGAACCAAGGCAAGCTTCTCGATCGGCACGCCCTTCTTCGTGAGATCGCGGGTGTGCATATCGAGGCAATAGGCGCAGTTGTTAATCTGCGAGACGCGCAGATAGACAAGCTCCACCAGCTCAGCGGGCAGGCCGCTCTGCATGACATATCCATAGACCCCACCGAGAGCCTTGGCGCCGTTTGGAGCGATCTGATTATAGTCGAGTCGTTTGGTCACGTTGTTCTTCCTTTGAAGGTTATTTGACGGGCGTGGTCAGCGCTTTGTCATTAGTGTCGAGGACAAAGACAGCAATCAGCTTCGCCGGCTCGGTCTTGCTCGCATTGCGGCTGATCGAATGGAGCGCGTTCGGCGGTTCGGACCAGCTCTCGCCTGCCCGATAGATGCGTGTCTCGCCGTCATTCACCTTCGACTCGATCGCGCCCGAGATCACATAGGCGTAGATGAATGACGACTTCGCGTGGGTGTGGGATGGTGAGGCCGCGCCCGGTGCGTAATCGACTTCCACGGCGATCAGCGACTTGCCAGGGATATTGGGAATGGCCGCCTCGAAGTTCTTCGCGACGGTTTCGGCTTCGCCATCATGGGCGGAGACGGGGACGGCCATCGAGAAGGCGATGAACGTAGCGGTGATGATGGTTCGGATCTTCATGGGCTTTCTCCTCTTGCCGCACGGATGATGCCCGTGTGATGGGCTGGGAAGAAGATGCCCCTCCGTAGGGCCAAAAAAAAGCACCAAGAATGCAAAAGAATGCTGTACTACGGTGGGATGACGAAGCCCCTGAACCTGAACGTCGACCGTTCTGCCAAGAGGCCGCTCGCCGAGCAGATCCGAAGCGGAATTGCGACCGCGATCGAAAGCGGGGTGCTCGAGCCCGGCGCCCGATTGCCCTCCTGGCAGGACCTTGCCGCCCAGCTCGGCGTCGCGCGGGGTACCGTGCGGACCGCCTATGAGAAGCTGAACGCAGCCCAATTGATCGTTGCGTCCCGCGCAGCCGGAACCCGAGTCGCCCCGCGTCCTCGCCCAGTGGTGAAGAGCGAGCAGCCGCCACGTCCTGGATCGTTCCTGGAGATTTATCAGGAGATGACCCAGGGGCCCGCCTTCTTCCAGATGGGCGTCCCGGCAACGGAGACCTTTCCGGCAACGCTATTCGCGCGCATCCGCGCAAATGCAATCCGTGTTGAAGCGAGCGCGGCCCCCAACTATCCGGATCCGCGCGGCGAGCTCGAGCTAAGGCGAGAGATAGCAGGCTACCTCGCCGTCGCCCGCGGCATCGACTGCTCACCGTCGCAGATCATCGTCACCGGTGGATATGCCGCCGGGCTGGGGCTCGCGCTTCGGGTGCTCGGCGTTGAAGGGCAGAAAGCCTGGATGGAAGATCCGGGCTTTCCGTTCACCCGCAAGGGCCTTGAACTCGCGCGACTGTCTCTCTCGCCAGTCCCCGTCGATGCTGATGGCATCGACATCGACCATGGACTGCGCCACGCCCCCGACGCAAAATTGGTGGTCGTGACGCCCGGGCAGCAGGCGCCGGTCGGATCGACATTATCACTCGAACGGCGTCTCCGATTGCTCGGCTGGGCCGCAGCAAGCGGGGCCTGGGTCATAGAGGACGACTATCTGAGTGAACTGCAGCTGACAGGCCGGGCCGCCCCGGCGCTGGCATCGCTCGATCGCGCCGGGCGGGTCATTCATATAGGCTCGTTCAGCAAGACGATCAGCCCCACACTTCGCCTCGGATTTATCGTTGCGCCGATCGACCTCATGGCTCGCTTTGCCGAGGTTGCAGCGTGTCTCGCCCCGCCCCCCGGGCCTTCGGTGCAGCTCGCGACCGCGGAATTCATGCGGGAAGGCCACTATCTGCGTCACCTCCGCCGTTTGAAGCGCGCTTATGTCGCCAAGCAGGAAGATTTGCTGGCTGAGCTTCAGCCCCACTTTGGCGCCGATGACCTCGTGGCGACGGGCTTGGCCGTCCTGCTACGACTGCCCAATGGTGCTGCGGATCTCACCATTGCGCGCGAACTACTGGCTTTCGGCATGTTTCCGGTTCCTCTCTCTGCCTGGTATGCCTCTGCGGAGCGCAGCCGGTCGGGGCTCTTGTTGGGTGTTGCCACATCACCTACAAAGGTACTCGCGAGATCCTGCGACCGCTTGGTCGATATCATCCGGCGGTTCAGCTGAATCCCTTGAGATATCACCGAGCATACAAGGCAAAAAGCCTACCCCAGACCCGTGGCGATCGCTGCCTCATCGGTTCTCCCTCGGACATCGTCGAGACACTGACAGAACTTGCGGATGCAGTAATCGACGGCGTGTTGATGAGCTGGGTCGATCCGATCGGCGGTCTCAAGGAGTTCAGCAGGGAAGTCATGCCGCTACTGGAAAAGAAGGGCCCGCGAGCACCCATCTCGGCGCGCACCGCCGCCTAATCTCGGAAGAAGCGCCACGCGGTGTTGGTGCACGGATCGTTTTTTTGGTGCGAGTTTCTCTGATGCTGGATTAGAGACCGCTTATGCACCGAATTTATGCGCGGCGCCCTTCATCGGACTTGCCCAAACGGCAGCACCTGTTGCAAATGCCGTTTCTCCCTCGGCGCGCACCACCATCTCTCCGACGTCCGGAACATCCAGATAGAGGATGGCATCGGCGCCGAGGCGCTCGATATGTCTTACCCTGCCTTGCCACTCGCCTTCTGCTTCGGAAAGACGAATATGCTCTGGGCGGATTCCGTAAGTCTCACAGCCGAAGCGATGCGCAATTTCGCCCGTGTAGAGGTTCATCTTCGGGCTACCTATAAAGCCCGCGACGAAGGGCGTCACTGGCTTGCGGTAGAGCTCCATCGGGCTGCCGACCTGCTCGACCCTACCGCCGTTCAGGACGACGATCTTGTCGGCCATTGTCATCGCCTCGACCTGGTCATGGGTGACATAGATCATGGTCGTCTTCAGGCGCGCATGGAGTTCTGCGATCTCGAGCCGCATCTGTGCTCGCAGTGATGCGTCGAGATTGGAGAGCGGTTCGTCGAACAAGAAGACCTTCGGATCGCGAACGATCGCCCGGCCGATGGCAACGCGCTGCCTTTGGCCGCCGGAAAGCGCCTTCGGCTTGCGGTCGAGCAAATGGGTGAGCTGTAAGGTCTCGGCTGCTGCGCGAACCTTGGCCTCGATCTCGGCCTTCGGGCGGCGGGCGAGCGAGAGACCGAAGCCGATATTCTCCGCAACGGTCATATGCGGATAAAGCGCATAGCTCTGGAAGACCATGGCGATGCCGCGTTCAGAAGGTTCTGCGTGGGTCACATCCTTGCCCCCGATCGTAAGCGCACCTGAGGTCGACTCTTCCAGTCCGGCGATGATCCGGAGCAACGTGGATTTTCCGCATCCAGACGGCCCGACGAACACGACGAATTCACCGGAACGCACGTCCAGATCGATGCCTTTGATGACGTCAAGGGCGCCAAAGCTTTTGCAAATCCGGGTAAGGGTGAGTTCGGCCATTCCGCTAACCTTTCACTGCGCCGGCAGTCATGCCCGCCACGATCTGCCTGTTGAAGAAGATGAAAACGATGAGGGGAGGGATCGTGACGAGAAGGATGTTCATGAAAAGCAGGTTGTACTGGCTCGTATACATGCTCTGGAAATTATAGAGCGTCAGCTGCACGGTGACGTTCTCCTTGCCCGGCAGATAGTAGAGCGGGTTTGTGAAATCGTTGAAGATTGCGATCGACTGCACGACAATGTTGGTCACCGTCACTGGCTTGAGCAGCGGGAGGATCACCCGGAAAAATATCTGCCAGGGCTTGGCACCATCGATCAGCGCCGCCTCGTCGAGGTCACGTGGAATGGTCGAGATGAACGACCTGTAGAGCAGGGTCGAGAACGAGAGATTATAGGCGACCTGGATCAGGATCATTCCGGTGATCGTCTTGAAGAGGCCGATTTCCTGAAGCAATCCGATCGTCGGAACGACCGCCGGCGGCATCATCAGCCCGATAAACAGGGCACCCGAGGCAACGGCATTCCAGCGGGTTTTCCGGCGTTGCATGACATATCCGACCATTGCCGAAAGCAGTATCAGTATCGCAACCGAGACGACGGTGATCAGCGTGGAATTGAAGTATGCGAGGACGAGCTGGTAGTCGCGAGCCTTGAACACTGCCGCGAGGTTCTCCCAGAGCAACCATTGTTCCGGGAGCTCGAAGTCGAGCCGGGACGCTTCGGACTTCGACTTGACCGCCTGGAGCGCAACGAAGACGAATGGGAGAACGAAGATGACGGTGGCGATGGCAAGTGCGACCGCGCCCGTCACGTAGGGTCGCGTTTTTCTCATTGCTCGACCTCGCGCCGGTTGAGCCACAGCGTCAGCGGCAGAATGATGATCGCGATCAGCGCAAACAGGATGACGTTGCCCGCAGTCGACAGCCCGTAGAAGCCCGCCTGATACTGCTTGTAGATGACCGACGCGATCACGTCCGAGGAAAATCCCGGCCCGCCGCGCGTCATTGCCCAAATGAGATCGAACGACCGCAGGCCACCGATCAAAGATAGGGTGATGACGGTGATCGTCGCCGGGCGCACAAGAGGCAAGGTGATGCGCGAGAACTGCTGGAAGCGGGTAGCGCCATCAATTCTGGCCGCCTCGTAATATTCGGGGCTAATCGCTGCCAGGCCGGCGATGAAAATCAAGGTGGCGAGACCCACGCCTTTCCAGAGATCGACGAGGGCCACGGAAAAGAGGGCGAGCGCCGGATTGGTCAGCCAGCCCGGTCCGGGGATGCCGAGCGTCTCAAGCGTGACATTGATGATGCCCCTGGTCGGATGCATCATCACCGTAAAGGTGATGCCGATACCGATTGTCGATACCAGGACCGGAAAGAAAACGAGCGTACGCAGGAAGGACCGGGCGAAAATGTTGCCGGTCAAAAGCACGGCAAGCAGGAGCCCGCATACCGTCTTCAGGCCGGATGTCGTGACGGCATAGATCACCGTGTTGACGAGACCCTTGACCAGAAATGGCTCGGAAAAGAACTGCTCGAAATTCTCCAGTCCGATGAACTCGGCGGTTGAAAGATCCCAGCGTGTGAGGCTGAACCACAGCGACGAGACCGTGGGGACGAGAAACAGCACGCCATAGACGAGCGCGGCCGGAATGAAGAACCACAAGGGATAAGGAGATCTGCGTGAGCGGTGGTACGTCTCGGTCATTGCTACCTCTTCGATCGGGTGGAACCTCGCCCATGGGAGGGCGAGGTCAGCTTTCCCGAAGGACCGTTACCAGTTGGGTAGACCGAGCTGCTTTGCCTGCTTGCGCACGTCGTCGTCATAGAGCGCGGCTGCCTCGGCCGGCTGACGGATTCCTGATCCGACCTCGACGGTGATCTGTTCAAGGGCAGGTCCCTTGATCGGCGACACGAATTCAAGCGCCGGCGTCGTCATCCCCTTTGTTTCGAAATAGGGAAGCATGTCCTTGACCGCAGGCGGTACGTCGGCGGGCAGCGCGCATCCATCGACTAAGGACGGACCTTGAGCCGTGTTGGTTTCAACCATGATCTTGCAGCCTTCGACGCTTCCGGCGAAATCCACGAATTTCCTGGCTTCATCGGCATTCGGGCTTGCGAGCGGGATATAGAGGGCAGGCGGCATCCAGACCGTCAGGCCGTTTTTGGCTGCGTCGTCTCCCGGCTGTGCGAAGAAGCCGACATCGTTGAGATTTTCGGGATAGTTCTGCTTCAAGGCGCCGACGGCAAAGGACAGCATGGGATAATGGGCTGCTTCGCCCGTCGCCACCATCCTGAGCCCGTCATCGTAGCTTGCCGCACCGAAATCCTCGTTCATCAGGCCGGCGTCATGAACCTCCTTCAGGCGCTCGAACCCTTTCATCGCCGCAGGGGTCGTCGCATATTTCGCCTTGTTGCCCGTATAGTCGTCCGCGAAGTTCGGCACGGCGGCATGCAGATTGTAATAATCGGCTAGAACGAAGAGCTGCGACGTCCAGGTATCGCGATAGGTTTGCGCAACGGCTGCTTTGCCGGCCGCCTTCACCTTCTCGTTGTTGGCCATGAACTCGGTCCACGTCTTCGGAACCGGCAGGCCGAGTTCCTGATAGATTTTTCTGTTGTAGAGGATCCCGCCGGCCATCGCCGTGCCGAAGGGAACGCCGTAGAGCTTGCCGTCCGCGCCGACGACGGCCTTGAAGCTCTCGTCCACTTTTGCCTGCGACGACAGATCGCTGAGGTCGGCAAGCGTCTGCGCAGGTTTCAGCGCCTGCATCAGCGACCCGGAATTATAGAGGAAGACGTCCGACATTTCGCCAGTCGCAAGACGTGTCTTGACGATGTTGTCGCCCTCGCCACCACCCGGCCGCTGCTCGATTTCGATCGTGACATCCGGTGCGATCTTCTCGTAAGCAGCAACCAGCGCCTCGGCAGCCGCGACCGTATCGGGGTTGTTATCGATCAGAAACGAGAGGGTCGCGTCTGCATGCGACGGCCCTGCGGCAACCAGTGCTATGAGTGCCGACGCGCCGGCGAGAATAACTTTGATGCGGTTTGTCATGACGTTCCTCCTCTGAACGGTTTGACCGGGACGAATATGCTCCTCAGGATTGGGGGAGAGAAAACACCAGTTGGTGCGTTCCGGGCCGAAGAATGGCCTCCTCGGCCACAGGCTCTCCATTGATTGATGGATTCTGATGCCTCAACCCGGGCCGGAACCGGCCGACGCAGCCCTCCGGAAGCGTCAGCCGATAGGTGACCCTGTTGCCGCGGCACTCCCATGCAGCTTCAATTCGGCCTTGACGTACGTCGTGGTGGGCGGTGACCGGCGAGAGCGCGGCAATCGGCGCAGGATCGACAATCACCTCGGCAAATCCTGGGGCGGTTGCACTCGGCGAAATTCCAGCGACGTTTTCAAACAGCCATTGGCATACTGCGCCATAGGCATAATGATTGTAGCTGTTCATGTCGGGCTCGTAGATGGTGCCGTCGGGCGCCATTGAATCCCAGCGCTCCCAGATCGTAGTCGCGCCCTTGGATACCTGGTAGAGCCAGCCCGGAACCTCCTCCTGCAGGAACACTTTTTCTGCAATGTCGTCCATGCCGAGCTTCGTCAAGGCCGGCAGCAGGGCGGGTGTGCCTATGAATCCTGTGCCGATCTTGTAGTCGGCATCGACGATCACCTGTCGGAAGTGCTGCCTGGCAGCCGCGTGATGCTCAGCAGGGATCAGATCATGGAGGAACGCCAGCGCGTAGGACGTCTGGTCGTTATGTGCAATGCGCCCGGACGGTGCGATGAACTCGCGGGCGAATGCATGCCGAATTTCTTCAGCACGGCCCGTCATGCGTTCTGCCAGCACCTCGTCGCCAAGGATCGCCGCGATCTTTGCCAGCAAATCGGTGGAGATGAAATGGTAGAGTGTCGCGGCGCAATCGTCGGCAATTGTCGGGCGCGGTTTGCGGTTGTCGCCGACCGGCTGCAGCCAGTCGCCGAATGTGAAGCCGCGGTCGCCCCAGCGGGATGGCGGGCGCACGATCGGGCCATCCGAAATTGACCAGACGAAATTGACCCAGCGCACCATCGCATTGAGGCATTCGGAGAGAACTGCCCGATCACCGTAATGGGTGTAAAGAACCCAGGGGATGACGACGATGGCGTCGCCCCAGCCGGTCGAGCCGGCAAAGCCCGGAAAATTCTCCGGATGCAGGCGTGTCGGGTCGGGCGAAAAATGGGAGACGGCGCCATCCTCACGCTGGTCGGCCATCACGTCGCGCAGATATTTCCGGAAGAAGGTCCGGCTGTCAGTCAGCCAGCAGGCTGTTGCGGCAAACACCTGAGCGTCACCCGTCCAGCCGAGGCGCTCGTCGCGCTGGGGGCAGTCGGTCGGGACCTCTATGAAGTTCGCGCGCTGCGACCAGATTGTGTTCTGGACAAGCCGGTTGACGAGAGCGTTGCCCGAGCTGAAGCTGCCCGCCAGATTGGGCAAGGAGGAGATCGGAACCGAGGAGATCGTCACGATGTGTGCGTTGCCCGTGACCGTCACTCTGGCATAGCGGAAGCCGAAAAAGGTGAAATGAGGCGAATAGGTCTCGTCGCCGGTTCCGCGCAGCGTATAGATCGTATGCGCTTGCGCGGTGCGGTAGTTGCGGTTGTCGAAATAACGATCAGGTCCCAGGACCTCCGAATGCTCCACTCGAACTTCGGCGCCTGCCGCTCCGCGAACCGTATAGAGCACATAGCCGCCGATGTTCTGGCCGAAGTCGTAGATCGTTCGCCCTTCCGCATCGGTCCATGTGTCGATCGGTGCGATCGCCGGCAATTCACGCACCGGTGCCGTTTCGTGCGCGACGAGCAACGCCTTGTCGAATGGTAGCGTCACGGTGCCGTGGGTCTCGACGAGTCGTTCTTCGCGTGCATCGTAGATCTCGCCGAAATAGATGCCGGATTTGCGGATCGGCAGCAGCCCGCTTTGCCAACTGGCGTCCGTTGAGAGAATGACGCCGTTCGGTCCGACCAGATCTGCCATGGCTGCCGTCCGGTCACCCCAGCAATTGGGAATGGCCTTTTGACCCCACATGAGCGGAGACCGGTACCATCCGTCGGCAAGCCAGATTTCGATGCGGTTCTGGCCGGACTTGATGAGATGGGAAACGTCGTAGCGCTGATAGGCCACACGATGGTCGTAGCTGGTCCAGCCTGGTGTCAGGAGGTCCTCGCCGACACGCTTGCCATTGATGAAACAGCGATAAAGGCCGAGCGCCGAAATGAAGAGTTCGGCAGGCATCTTTGTGCCATCACAGATGAACGTCTTGGCAACGAAACTTGCTGCCGTTCCTTGACCGCGGTCCGACAGAGGCGCGATCATATCGCCGCTCCACGCGCGCGAAACCAGATCGCCGCCGACGGCTTTCGGCTGAAAGTTCATCAAATCCTCCGCATGTTTGTAGAACGTTCTCCGTATAACGTTCTACATTTTTTCTGGGAGTGCAATAGATATTTTGCGATTGGTCTGCCATGGTGATTTGGCGAGGCGGCAAGGCTTGCAGAACGCAACTGAGGATTTCATGCCAATCAAAGAGAAGTCGAAGCCTGCAAAGCGCGACCGCGTGACGATACGGACGGTTGCGGCGCATGCAGGTGTATCTGTTGCGGCGGTTTCAAAGGTCATGCGCGATGCATACGGAGTGAGCGAGAACCTTCGCGCCAAAGTGACCGGTTCGATCGAAGAGTTGGGATATCGGCCGTCAAGGACCGCGCGTGGCCTGCGCGGGCGCACGTTCACGATAGGATTGCTCCTTATCGACATACGCAATCCGTTCCTGCCCGAGGTCATCGACGGTGTGAATGGCGTCCTGGCGCCGTCGCATTACCAGGCGATGATCGGTGTCAGCGAGGCGCGCACGCAACTGGAAACCTCTCTCATCGAGTCGATGATCGACTACAAGATGGATGGGCTCATCCTCGTCGCTCCTCGCCTGCCGTCTGAAATTATCGCAAAATTCGCCGCGCAAATTCCAATTGTCGCTGTCGGCTATCATGATCCGAAGGCGGAGACCTTCGACACGGTGAATGCCGATGACCAGCGAGGGGCAGAAATCGCGGTGGAGGCGTTACTCGAGTGCGGCTACCGCGACATCGAGATGCTCAGCCTGGGGGCCCGCGAAGGCCACAAGGTTTCCGTTGTTCATCAGCGTGAAATCGGATACCGACGCGCCATGCAGCGAGCAGGCCTTGGCTCCTCAGCACCGATCTTCCATATTCCAGTCAATTCTCCTAAGCGCGAAAAGGCAATGCGGTCGTTCCTGGCGCGAAGTGACAGGCCTCACGCTGTCTTCTGCTGGAGCGATCTCGATGCCATTACGCTTTTGAGCACGGCCGCGGAAATGGGCGTCCGGATACCCGAAGACCTGGCGATGATCGGCTACGACAATTCCGCGACCGCGGCTCTTAGCCTGATCAATCTGGCAAGCATCGACCAGTCGGGCAGGGAACTCGGCGAAGCGGCGACACGGGCGCTTCTGTCGAGGATCGAAGGCCGCAGCGAACCGGAACATCTCCTGCTGAGGCCCTCACTGGTCAGCAGGAAGAGTTTGGCACCTGCAGGACGGCCCTGACTGGATCGCGCGATGCTTCGCGCCGTTGCGAGTGTTCGCCACGCAAGATGCCTGCGGGGGTACAGCGAACCGATCCAGTGGCAAGTGTGATGTTTATTGACAATATGTGCTACGCAACCCACAATAAGTGCAGAACGAAAGGATATTGCCAATGGCATCGGGAAGCATCCATGTGAAGGTCGGTGGTCAGTTGCAAGCCCATATCCAGCAGCAAATCGGTGAGGGTGGTCTTTACGAAAATGCCAGCGAGTACATTCGTGCCTTGATCCGTCGGGATTTGCAGACCCGTGATGAGGCATGGGAGGCGCTGCAAAAGGAACTGGCCCCCGCCATGCGCGCGGACGATAGTGAATTTGTCACCGTCACGGCCGAGGACGTAATCCGCCGTAATCAGCGCCGCTGACAATGGTTGCCTATCGGTTCTATCCGCGAGCTGATGCCGCTCAGGACAAGATTTGGCGCGACACCGTCGAGAAATGGGGTGATAAGCAAGCCGTGACCTACATCACGGGATTGCATACCCATTTGCAGCGGTTGTGCGATGACAAGGCGATATGGCGAAAGCTTCCGCAGAAGCTTGCGGTGCCGGCTGACGTCAAACGCGAGGCGTATTTCAGCCGATATGGGCGGCATTATGTGTTTTTCCGCGAATTGAATAATGGCGATCTAGGTGTGATGAGCATCCTGCATGAGCGGATGGATTTGCCGGTACGCCTTCTGGAGGATTTGGCTGCACTGGATGAAAAAGCCGCCGAAGAAAGGTAGAACTGTGGCCCAAGGCCCGCAAACTCTCGTCCTCAGTCTCGTATTCCTTGCGGTGATTGACGCGGTTCAGCCCCGTTAGGCTCGCGAGATCGTCGTAGGTGAAGTGCTCGTCGGCATGGATTTTCCGAACCTTTCTGGATGCGCCTCTTGGCGGACTCCCATGCCTCGTCTCTATCTTCGGTGCAGATGACGCGGGTGACCATGCGTTTCGCGGCCGCGACCGATTGGCGTCTTCTCACGCATGGCCAAGGCCATCAGGCACTTCAGGTTGCCAGCCTGCTTCTCAGGAAGACGCGGCGGCCGATTGTGGCGCGGCATCCATGGATCTTTGCCGGGCGGCAAAAACATCCCCGATCGCGATCAGGACGGGGTTGTCGTAACCGATCTCGCTTATGCCGTTGGCAAGAGCGCCGAGATGCCCGTGCCATTCACGCTGCGTGGCGCGGCTCACGTCACTCATGATGACGGCCGGCGTCCCGGGCGGGAGCCCTTCGGCGATCAGCCGGTCGGCAATGAGTGGCGCTGTCCTGCCGCCCATGTAGAAAACAGTGGTCGCATGCGGATCGGCGGCGGCGGCCCAGTCGACATCCACCGGCAATCCGCCATGGCGGGAATGGCCGGTGATGAAGCGTACCGACTGGGCGCAGTCGCGATGGGTCAGCGAAATGCCAAGGCGCGAGGCCATGGCGCTTGCGGCCGTGATGCCGGGAATGACGTCAACCGGGATGTTCTCGCGATCAAGGTGGGCGATCTCTTCGCCGGCGCGGCCGAAGATCATCGGGTCGCCGGACTTGAGGCGGACGACGCGCTTGCCTGCCTTTGCAAGCTTCACCATCATCGCGTTGATATCTTCCTGGCGGCAGCTGGTGCGACCGCCCCGCTTGCCGACCAGCATGCGCTTGGCCTCGCGCCGGGCGAGCTCCAGTACCTCGGCTGAAACGAGATCGTCGAAGAGGATGACGTCGGCCGCCTGCAGGGCGCGGACCGCCTTCAGAGTCAGGAGCTCTGCATCGCCGGGACCGGCACCGACGAGGGTCACGCGTCCGGTTGTGCTTGCGGTCGATTTCAGGCCGCGGGCGGCAAGCAAAAGCCGCTTTTCGGCGTCGCGGTCGGCAGAACCGTCGAACGCCATGTCGGCGAATTTTTCCCAGAAAAGACGCCGCGCGGAAGCAGCATCAAGCATTCCGTTGATCTTGCCACGCATCGATTGGGCAAGTTCGGCCCAGGATTTCAGCGTACGCGGAAGCAGCGTCTCGATCTTGCGGCGGATGTTTTGGGCAAGAATGGGGGCTGCGCCATCCGTCGAGATCGCGACAACCACGGGGGAGCGGTTGACGATCGACCCGAACTGGAACTGGCAGAAATCGGGCTTGTCGATGACATTGACCGGAACACCCAGTTTCCGTGCCGCTTCGAAGAAGCGCCTGGCTTGCGCATCGTCGTCGCAATCGGCAATGGCGATAGTGGCTCCCGTCAGCGCTTCCGTCTGCCAATGCCTCGGATGGTGGGTCAACCTGGCTGCGGGGTGCTCTGGCGTGCGGCCAAGGAGAGCCTTGAACGTGTCGCTCAGCGTTTCGGCGTAGATTTCGACATGAGCGCCGCAGGCGGCGAGAAGTTCCGCCTTCCAGGCGCAGCCATCAGTCCCGCCCGCGACAACACACCGCTTGCCTTCAAGCGCCCAGAAGACGGGCAGCTTTGCAAGCGGCTCCATGCGGGCAGGATTATCATTCCGCGGCTGCTGCAAGACATCCATCGATGATCCCCCTGATCTCGGCGCGGCAGGAGCCGCAGTTGGTGCCGGCGTTAAGTTCTTTGCCGACGGCTTCGACGCTGTGGCAACCGCCGCGAACCGCCGCGACGATCTGGTTGACGCCGACGCTGAAGCAGGAACAGACCGTGGCGCCCGGGTCCGGCTTGCCGGCGCCGGGGCGGCCGGCGACAAGCGCGAAGCGCTTGCGCAAGTCGCCATGTTCGGCGGCAAGCTGCGAGATCGCCCAGTTGCGGGCGACGGCGACCGGTTCGCGGGCGAGGAACAGCCCGGCAAGCAGGCGCGTGCCGTCGAAGAAGGCGAGCCGCAGATCGCCCGACTGCTGGTCGGCGTAGCCGAGCGGATCGATGCCGTCAGGAATGCCGAACGTGGTTCGGCACCAATCGCACCAATCGTCGATCGCGTGATCGAAGGCGAGTTCTACCCGCCAGCCGCCATCTGCCTTGGCAAGCGCCCAGTAGGTGGAATCGAGGGCTTCCGGCTTCAACCTGCAGACTGCAAAGCCGTAACGCGCCGCCTTAAACGGCCGGGCTGCCACCGCGACGTTCTTCGAAGCCGGCTGGCCGGAGAAGGGATCGGTGAGCGGGGCAACAACGGCATCGATGCGCGCCTTGGCGGCAAATTGATCGTTCCAATGCATGGGCACGAAGATGCTGCCACGGGCTTGGCGGCCTGTGATCAGCGCGCGGACGACAGCTTTGCCGTGCGGGCTCTCGATCTCGACCAGGCCGGCATTGCCGATACCGATTTCCATGGCGTCCCGAGGGTGAAGCTCGGCAAAAGGCTCGGCGATATGAGCGGAAAGGCGGGCACTCTTGCCCGTGCGTGTCATCGTGTGCCACTGGTCGCGGATGCGGCCGGTGTTCAGCGTAAACGGGTATTCGGCACTGGTGCGGTCGGACACGGCCGGCTCGACCGCGATGAAGCGTGCCTTGCGATCGGCATGAAAGAAGCCGCCCTTCGCAAAGAAGCGGGTTATGGCCCTCTCGTCGCCGGTCGGCTGCGGCCACTGGAAGGGCGCCATCGAGTCATAGGCGGCTTTCTCGATGCCGGCATAGGCGCCGATGTCGAAATCGCGGCCGCCATCGTTTTCGAAGGCGGAGAGCGCGGCATGCTCGTCGAAAATGTCTGACGGCGAGGCAAAGGCGAAAGCATCGGCAAAGCCCATGCGGCGCGCGACCTCGACAAATTGCCACCAATCCGCACGGGCTTCGCCTGGAGCATCGAGGAAAGGCCGCTGGCGCGAGATGCGGCGTTCGGAATTGGTGACGGTGCCGGTCTTTTCTCCCCAGCCGAGGGACGGCAGGAGGACATCGGCGTGACGCGCGGTATCGGTATCCTTAAGGACGTCGGAGACCACGACGAAGGGGCAGGCCTTGATCGCGGCCTCGACGGCATCGGCATCGGGAAGCGAGACCACCGGGTTCGTCGCCATGATCCACAGCGCCTTGATGCGGCCGTCACCGACCGCCTTGAACATGTCGACGGCCTTAAGACCCGGCTTTTCGGCAATCGCCGGCGACTGCCAGAAGCGCTGTACGCGGTCGCGGTCCTCGGCACTTTCGATCGCCATGTGGGCCGCAAGCATGTTCGCCAGCCCGCCAACCTCGCGGCCACCCATCGCATTCGGCTGGCCGGTGAGCGAGAAGGGCCCCATGCCAGGCTTGCCGACGCGCCCGGTTGCAAGGTGGCAATTGATGATTGCGTTGACCTTGTCGGTGCCCGACGAGGACTGGTTGACACCTTGGCTGTAGCAGGTGACGACCTTTTCCGTTGCCGCAAACAGGCGGTAGAATTCGCGAAGCTGCATGGCAGGCAGGCCGGTGTGCTCCAGCACGTCGTTGAAAGACACTGCGGAAGCCGTTGCGAAGCATTCCGCAAAGCCGTTCGTATGCTCCGCCACGTAATTCTGGTCGATGACGTTGCTAGAGATCAGATGCGCGAAGAGACCGACAAACAGTGCCACGTCGCTGTCAGGCCGGATCGCCAGATGCAGATCGGCGATATCAGCAGTCATCGTGCGGCGCGGGTCGATGACGACGACCTTCATGCCGGGGCGTGCCGCCTTGGCTGCAGCCAGCCGTTGATAGATGACGGGGTGGCACCAGGCGAGGTTGGAACCCGCAAGGATCACCAGATCGGCCAGTTCCAGGTCCTCATAGGTGCCGGGCACGGTATCGGCGCCGAAGGCGCGGCGGTGGCCGGCAACGGAAGACGACATGCACAGGCGCGAATTGGTGTCGATGTTGGCCGAGCCGACGAAGCCCTTCATCAGCTTGTTGGCGACGTAATAATCCTCGGTCAGCAGCTGGCCGGAGACGTAGAAAGCAACGGAGTCTGGCCCATGCTCGGCAAGCGTCTCCGAAAAACGGTGCGCGACGAGATCAAGAGCGTCATTCCAGCCGGCCCGCCGTCCTGCGATCTCCGGATGCAAGACGCGGCCGTCGAGATCGATCGTTTCGGCAAGCGCCGAACCCTTCGAGCACAGCCGCCCGAAATTTGCCGGGTGGTCCGGGTCGCCTTTGACGGACACAGTGCCGTCATCGGCGATCTTGGCGATGACGCCACAGCCAACGCCGCAGTAGGGACAGGTGGTCTTGACCTCTTCCGCCATCTATTCCGCCGCCATCATCAAGCTTTCGAGGGCGATGAAGAGGGCGCCGTCCTCATTGCGGACCGGAATGGTCCGCACCTCGCCCTTATCGGCGCCGAGCGCCTTGCCGGTTTCAAGCGAGATCACCCAGTTGTGCAGCGGGCAGGTGACCGCCTTGGCATGCACGATGCCCTGGGAGAGCGGGCCGCCCTTGTGCGGGCAGTGGTCCTCAATGGCGAAGACCTCGTTTTCGGCCGTGCGGAAGACGGCGATCTTGCCTTGCGGCGTCTTCACGCAGCGCGCACCGCGCAGCGGGATATCGGAGATGTCACCAATTGCGATCCAGTTCATGTCCATCTCCTCACTCTGCAGCCTGTGGGTAGCCAATCGTCGCCATCGGCTTGAACTCATGCTTGTCCTTGCCGGAGACGCGCTCCGACCAGGGATCGACCTGAGCAAATTTCTGGGAAAAGACGAAGCGGTCGTAATAGGCTTTGCGCTTTTCGGCATCGCCCATGATCTGGCGGCGGACCTCGTCGAGGCCGATGCGCTTGGCCCACTTGTAGATGCGCTCGAGATAGCGGGCCTGCTCGCGGTACATCTGCGTCAGCGCCACGATATGCTCCAGCGCCTCGTCCTCGCTCCTCACCAGTCCGAGCACTTCGGTGCCCTTGATGTCGAGACCGGCGGCACCGGCAAAATGGATTTCGTAGCCCGAGTCGACGCAGATGACGCCGACGTCCTTGCAGGTCGCCTCGGCGCAGTTGCGCGGACATCCGGAGACTGCCATCTTGACCTTTGCCGGCGTCCAGGAACCCCACATGAACTTTTCGATGCGGATGCCAAGACCTGTGGAATCCTGCGTGCCGAAGCGGCACCAGTCGGAGCCGACGCAGGTCTTTACCGTGCGCAGGCCCTTGGCATAGGCCTGGCCGGAGACGAAGCCTGCCTTGCCGAGATCGGCCCAGACGGCGGGCAGGTCTTCCTTCTCGATGCCAAGCAGGTCGATGCGCTGACCGCCGGTCACCTTGACCATCGGGATCTCGAACTTGTCGACGACATCGGCGATGGCGCGCAATTCGGCAGCGTTGGTGACGCCGCCCCACATGCGCGGCACGACGGAATAAGTTCCGTCCTTCTGGATGTTGGCGTGGACGCGCTCGTTGATATAGCGCGACTGGTAGTCGTCGGCATATTCATCCGGCCAGTCGCAGACGAGGTAGTAATTGAGCGCCGGGCGACATTTGGCACAGCCGCAGGAGGTCTTCCATTCCAGTTCCTGCATGACGGCGGGAATGGTTTTCAGCCCCTTGGCCTTGATGAGGCGGCGGACGTCGTCATGGCCGAGCTCGGTGCAGGTGCACATCGGCTGGACGGCAGCCGGATTGTAGCTGTCGCCGAGCGTCAGCGCCATCAGCTGTTCGACAAGTCCGGTGCAGGAGCCGCAGGATGCGGAAGCCTTGGTATGGGCGCGCACGTCGTCAAGCGATGTCAGGCCCTTGGCCGTAATCGTCGAAGTGATTTTGCCCTTGCATACGCCGTTGCAGCCGCAGATTTCCGCATCATCCGGCAAGGCTGCAACGGCCGCCATAGGGTCCAGCGGGGACCCTCCCTGGTAGGCCTGTCCGAAGATCAGCGTCTCGCGCATCTCGGAAATATTGGTCTGCTTCTTCTTGAGATCGTTGAACCAGGCGCCGTCTGCGGTTTCGCCGTAGAGCACCGTTCCGATGATCTTGTTGTCCTTCAGTACGAGGCGCTTATAGACGCCGGCCGAGGCGTCGCGGAGCACAATCTCCTCGCGGTCGTCGCCATCGGCGAAATCGCCGAGCGAGTAGAGGTCGATGCCGGTGACCTTGAGCTTGGTCGGGGTGTCGGAGTGAACGAAGGCGGCCGAAGTGTCGCCCGAAAGATGCGAGGCGGCCACGCGGGCCATTTCATAAAGCGGTGCGACGAGACCATAGACCTGTCCGCCCACTTCGGCGCATTCGCCGAGCGCCATGATGCTGCCATCAGAGGTCTGCATGCCGTTGTCGACGACGATGCCGCGATTGACGGCGATACCAGCGTCCTTCGCCAGCCCGACACTCGGGCGGATGCCGACGGCCATGACGACCAGCGTTGCCGGAATGATGCGGCCGTCGTCGAGTTCGATGCCCTCGACCCTGCCGTTACCGACGATCTGCTTGGTGTTGGCCTTGGTGATGACCTTGATGCCACGTTCTTCGACAGCCTTCTGCAGAAGATAGCCGGCCGCAGGATCGAGCTGGCGCTCCATCAGCGTCGGCATGACATGCAAAACAGTGACGTCCATGCCGCGCGACGCAAGGCCGGCAGCCGCTTCGAGGCCGAGCAGGCCGCCGCCGATGACGATCGCCTTTTCCCTCGACTGAGCCGCCAGCAGCATCGCCTGCACGTCATCAAGGTCGCGATAGGTGATGACGCCCGGCAGGTCCTTGCCGGGAACCGGGATGATGAAGGGCACGGAGCCGGTGGCGATCACCAGCTTGTCGTAGCTCTCCGTGACGCCGTGGTCGGAGGTGACGGTCTTGGCTGCGCGATCGATGTTGACGATCTTGTGGCCCTTATAGAGCATGATGCCGTGCTTGATGTACCAGCCGTCGCCGTGAATGATGATCTGTTCGTAGTCCTTCTCACCGGAGAGAACCGGCGACAGCATGATGCGGTCGTAGTTGACGCGCGGCTCGGCATTGAAGATCGTGACCTCGTATTGTCCCGGGGCCTTTTCGAAAAGGTGCTCGAGCATGCGCCCGGGTGCCATGCCGTTGCCGATGATAACGAGTTTTTGGGTCATTTTTCCAAGTCCTCAGATTAGGTGGCAGCCACCGCGGGCGCGGAGTGCCCTTGGCGCGACAGTTGCTTTACGGACAGGTGCATCCAGATGAGTGAAGCCACGACGATTACAAAGAGCAGCAGGAAACAGCTGGACCAAAGGCCGGTGATGTCCTTGAGGAGCCCAAAGGCAATCGGAAGGATGAAGCCGCCAAGGCCGCCCATCATCCCGACGATGCCGCCGACTGCGCCGACGCTTTCGGGATAGTAGGCCGGAATGTGCTTGTAGACGGCCGCCTTGCCGAGGCTCATGAAGAAGCCGAGCACGAAGATGACGACGATGAAGATGACGGGAGTTACGCCGAAGGCAGGATCCGACCCGGACGCAGACGCGGCCGCAGCCGGCAGCGAAAGAATGAGGGTGGCCACGGCGGAAACGGCCAGCATCGCATACATGACGCTTCTTGCGCCCTTCTTGTCGGACAGGACGCCGCCGAATGCCCTAAAGATGCTGCCTGGAATGGAATAGGCCGCAGCGATCATGCCGGCGGCTTCCAAATTGAAGCCGTAGACGCCGACCAGGTAGCGGGGCAACCATAGCGAGAGGGCGACAAAGCCACCGAAGGCGAAGAAATAATAGAGCGAGAAGCGCCAGACCTGAACGCTCCTGAGCGGAGCGAACTCCTCCAAGAAGCTCTTGGATCCAACGCCGCGAGAGCGACGATCCCGAAATGCCGGGTCGTCTGTGGTCGAAAACCAGAAGATGATGGCCGTTGCCGCAAGAACGAGAGCCCAGATCTCGGCAACTGCCTGCCATCCCCAGGCGATCAGCACGAAGGGTGCCGCAAACTTCGTAACGGCAGCCCCGACATTGCCGGCACCGAAAATCCCGAGCGCAGTCCCTTGTTTGTCCGGCGGAAAGAACGGCGAGACATATGCGACGCCGACCGCGAAGGAGCCGCCCGCAAGGCCTACCCCAAGTCCTGCAATCAGCATCTCTGCATAGGTCGTTGCGTAGGAGAGCAGGAAGGTTGCGACTGCTGCTGCCAACATCGTGAGCGTGTAGACAAGACGGCCACCGTAGCGGCTGGTCCATATACCAAGCAGGATCCGGACGACCGAGCCGGTCAGCACAGGGGTGCCCACAAGCAATCCGAATTCGGCCTCGTTGAGCCCGAGCTCTTGCTTGATGCGAATGCCTATAATCGCAAAGATCGTCCAGACAGCGAAGCAGACGGTGAAGGCGACCGTCGAAATCCACAATGCTCTGGCTGGTTCACCAGCAGACATGGACTGTGTTTTCTCAGAAAAAGGCATGGCTTCTCCGGGGCGCGACAATGTCGTGCCAATCCATCGTTGAGAGTTAAAACAAAAAGCCGCTGGCCAGGTCGCGCACACACGGAATGCGCGGGATGTCCTGATCAGCGGCTTTGCTTGAGGCGCCCGTCGTTGGACGCCGAAAAATGCGGCCCTTCGGCCTCGCTATTATCTATGCAAGGGTCGTGCCAAGTTGAGATTTGCGCCATTTATGCTGTTTTGAGCCGCAAGTCGCCCTTAATGGTCGGAATAGGCATCCCGAAAGTCACCGCATCTTCGGTCAAATATTGTGCAATGCATACAAAATAGGCGTCATGCTAAGCCTGCTTTTGAGCAGCGATATACTCATCGACACGATCGGGATCGAAGATTTTGCCGTCGAAAAATCCATCCGGGCCGAGCGTCAGGGTGCCGCTGGAGCCGACCGGTGTTTCGACCTGCAAGGCGCCCTCTACTTTCGAACTCGCAGCCGGCATGGCAACGCCGAGCGACTTCAGGGCCCTGCGGTAGATATCCGGCCGATAGGTGTTGCCGGCAACCGTTTGATGCATCGCGGTGTGGTCGACATGGCCCCACCGGACCATCTGTGTGTAGAACCAGAGCGCGTGGCTCTTCCATGGAAAGGTTGCCGCCTTGGCGTGCGGAACGAAGAAGTCCTCGACCGTCTGCGTGGCATGTCGGCCGGTTCTGAGTGCGCCGGTGACGGACGGGCGTAGCAATTCAACAGGCCTGTCGATATAGGCCGGCCCTGAAAGCAGGACGGCAAGCTCCTCGTGATTGGCTGTATCAGCACACCAGAGCGATGCGTTGTAAAGCGCTCTCAGCAGTGCCGACAGGGCTTCAGGATGGCTGTCGCCCCACCGCCCGTTCACGCCCAGTACCTTTTCGGGACTGGATTTCCAGATTGCCGCCTTGACCGTTGCGATCTGCGCGCCGCGTTCTAAAACACCAAAGGTATTCCACGGTTCGCCAACACAATAACCCTCGATCGCACCGGCCTTCAGCGCGTCACCCATATCCTGCGGCGGAAGGGTCACGATCTCGATTTCGCGATCCGGATCGATGCCGCTTCCAGAAAGCCAATAGCGCAGTTCGTAGTTATGTCCCGAATAAGGGTGGACGATACCGAAACGAAGCCTGTCGCCTGCCCGCCGCGAAATCACGCTTTTCAACGCCGCACCGCTTAAGCGCGCATCGAGGGGATCGGCTGCGCCGTGGTCGGCCATGTCCCGCCACAAGGCGCTGGAAACGGTAACTGCATTTCCGCCAAGCCCAAGCGCCATCGGTACGATCATGCGTGGCGCGGGTGCCATGAGGCCAAGGTTGCAGGCGATCGGCATTGGGGCAAGGATGTGCGCCACTTCGAAATGACCCACCGCCAGCCGATCCCTGATCGTTGCCCAGGAGCGCTCCCGCACGAGGGTGAGGCCTAGTTGCTGCGTTTCGGCAAAGCCCTTTTCCTTGGCGACGGCGAGGAGGGCGCTGTCGAGAAGCGGAACAAAGCCCGCGGTAATGTCATACCTGTTCCTCATACGTCCGCTCCTGGATCAAGCAGGCTTGCCGCGGTGAGGAGGCTTTGAGCGATCTCGACGACTTTCCTGTTCTGGTTCATGGCCGTGCGCCGCAACAGCGTGTAGGCCTCTTCTTCCGACAGCCCGCGGCTGCGCATCAGCAGCCCCTTGGCGCGATCGATCAGTTTGCGCTTTTCCAATTCGCCGCGTGTTTCTTCCAGCTCGCGGCTGAGGCGCGCGAAGGCATTGAAACGGCTGATCGCCATCTTGAGAATGGGCCTGACGCGCTCCTGTTTCAGGCCGTCGACAATATATGCGGAAACCCCTGCCTCGACGGCAGCCTCGATCGAGGCTTCATCGGACTTGTCCACGAACATGGCGATCGGTCGCTTCACCGCGCGCGATATCTGGAAGATGCTCTCAAGCATGTCGCGGTTCGGGTTTTCGAGATCGATGACGATGACATCGGGATTGATCTCGGTGATGCGCTTGGCAAGGCCATGCATGTCGTCGATGATCGTGACCCTGTCATAGCCGGCCTCGCGCAAGCCGTCCTCGATGATCGAGGCGCGAATGCGGTTCTCATCAATGACCAGGACGTTCAGACTGCTAGTTTTCATAAGACCGGCGCCACAGGTTATTGGCATTCATTCGATACAGTGTGCCGATAGTGCAGGAGCGAACGGACACGGTGCCGCAGATGCGATAAGAGAGACGCAATATCAAGCCATATCGCATCCGTGCTGGTTAAGAGTTTACTCCGCGGCTTCGACAAAGCGATGGCGTTCATAGAGGAATTTCAGAACGGCTTCGCGGCATTTGAGGTAGGTGCGGTCCGAGGCGAGTTCGATGCGGTTGCGGGGCCGGGCGATCGGCACGTCGAGGACTTCCCCGATCTTGGCGGCCGGGCCGTTGGTCATCATCACGATGCGGTCGGAGAGCAGCACGGCCTCGTCGACATCGTGGGTGATCATCACCATCGTATTGCCGAGACGGGCATGAATATCCATCACTGCATCCTGCAGATGGGCGCGGGTCAGCGCATCGAGCGCACCGAAAGGCTCGTCGAGCAGCAGGATCTTCGGCTCCATCGCGAGCGCGCGGGCGATGCCGACGCGCTGCTTCATGCCGCCGGAGATTTCCGAGGGGCGCTTGTCCTTGGCGTGTGCCATCTGCACGAGGTCGAGGTTGGACATGACCCAGTCGTGGCGTTCGGCCCTGCTCTTGGAACTGCCGAACACCTTGGAGACTGCGAGGTTGACGTTTTCGTAGACCGTCAGCCAGGGAAGCAGGCTGTGGTTCTGGAACACGACGGCGCGTTCCGGGCCGGGGGCGTTGACTTCCCGGTTTTCGAGAAGCACAGCGCCGGCTGAGACCGGCGTCAGTCCGGCGATCAGGTTCAAAAGTGTGGACTTGCCGCAACCGGAATGGCCGATGATCGACACGAACTCGCCTTTGGCGATCGTCAGACTGATGCCCTTCAGTACTTCGGTGCGCGTTCCGGCCCGGTCGAAATGCTTGTCGATGTGGTCGAGCTTGAGATAGGCGGTCATGGGTATTCCTCTCAGTTGGCCGAAGCGCCGCGGGTGATCAACCGGCCTGCAGCGGCCACCAGCTTGTCGAGGGCAAAGCCGACAACACCGATATAGGCCAGGGCGACGATGATGTCGGGCAGGCGCGACGAATTCCACGCATCCCAGATGAAGAAGCCGATGCCGACGCCGCCAGTCAGCATCTCGGCTGCGACGATTGCAAGCCATGAGAGACCGACGCCGATACGGAGGCCCGTAAAGATGTAGGGCGCTGCCGATGGCAGCATGATCTTGAAGAAGAATTCGAAATGATTAAGCCGCAGCACCTGCGCCACGTTGCGGTAGTCCTGTGGGATGTTGCGTACGCCGACCGCCGTGTTGATAATCACCGGCCAGATCGACGTGATGAAGATCACGAAGATCGCAGAAGGGTTGGAATCCTGGAAAGCGGCGAGCGACAGCGGCAGCCAGGCAAGCGGCGGGACGGTGCGCAGCACCTGAAAGATCGGATCGAGACCGCGCATGGCCCAGACGGATTGGCCGATGACGGCGCCGATCACGACCCCGGCGACCGCGGCAAGGCCGAAGCCGTAGGCGACGCGCTGGAGCGAAATCATGACGCGCCAGCCAAGCCCGATGTCCTGCGAGCCATAGTTGAAGAACGGATAAGCGATCAGATCAAAGCTTTCCTGCCAGACCCGGTGCGGCGAGGGCAGTGAGGCGTCGGGCGACGAACAGAGCACCTGCCAGATGGTCAAAATGATCGCAAGCACGACAAGCGGCGGCACGATGTTGCGCGCTGCCGCCATCGCAAGGCCACGCACATCGATCCGGGGAGCCGGCGGGCCTGCAAGCCGGACGACATTTGCGGCCTTCGGCGCAATCTTTGCCGGTATGGGTTCTTTCTTTGCCAGGGCGGACATGAAGGGCTCCTCGTCGGAAATAAAAGGCCGGCGCGCCTGTCGCGCGCCGGAGGTGGGGATCAGGATGCGGCCTTGATGGCAAGGCTATCGAGATAGGCGGACGGATTTTCCGGATCAAAGACCTTGCCGTCGAAGAAGGTTTCCTTGCCCCGGGAAGGGGAAGGGGGAATGTCGGCTGCGGCGACACCCAGAGCCTTGGCCGCATCACGCCAGAGATCCTCGCGGTTGACCTGGTCAACGAGGGCCTTGATGTCGGTGTCGGGCGCGAACTTGCCCCAGCGCACATTCTCGGCCATGAACCAGGTGTCGTGGCTCTTGAAGGGGTAGGAGGCGCCGCCTGCCCAGAATTTCATGTAAAGATCGGTGCCGTGGGCGACACGGCCGTTGCCGTAGTTGATGTCGCCCTTGAGGCGCCCAAGTACGTCCTTCGGTGGAACGTTGAACCATTGACGCTTGCCGAGGATGGTCGCCATTTCCTCCTTGTTGTCCATGCTGTCGCACCATTGCTGGGCTTCCATCACCGCCATCAAGAGGGCTCTCGTGGCGTTCGGGTTCTTCTCGACCCAGTCGGCCCGCATTCCGAGCGCTTTTTCGGGATGTCCTTTCCACAGCTCGCCGGTCGTTGCTGCGGTAAAGCCGATCCCCTGATTGACGAGTTGCTCGTTCCAAGGTTCGCCGACACAGAAGACATCCATGTTGCCGACCTTCATGTTCGCCACCATCTGCGGCGGCGGCACGACGATGGTCGAGACGTCCTTGTCCGGGTCGATGCCGCCGGCGGCAAGCCAGTAGCGGATCCAAAGGTCATGAGTACCGCCCGGGAAGGTCATGGCGGCCTTCACTTCCTTGCCTTCGGCCTTCTTCTTCTCGAAGGCCGCCTTCAGCTTGGATGCGTCGAGTTGGACTCCGGTATCGGCATATTCCTTGGCGACGGAAATGCCCTGGCTGTCGTAATTCAGACGCGCCAGCAGCGCCATCGCTACTGGCTGATTGTTCTGCGTCACCTTGCCCGTATGCATGAGATAAGGCAGCGGCGAAAGGATGTGGGCGCCGTCGATGCCGTTCGAAGCGCCGCCGAGAACCAGATTGTCGCGTGTTGCGCCCCAGGACGCCTGTTTGGCGACCTCGACATCGGGAAGGCCATGTTTTTCGAAAAGACCCTTTTCTTTGGCAACGATCAGCGCAGCAGCGTCGGTCAGCGCGATGAAGCCGAGTTTAGCGCCCGTGACTTCAGGTGCTGCGGCTGCGGCAAAGGCGCCGGAGGGAAAAGCGGTGCGGACTGCGCCGATCAAGGCAGTCGCGGCGGTCGTTTTCAGGAGGCTGCGGCGGCTTATGCCGCCTGTGAGGATCTTGTTCATGCGCTGGTTCCCCTTGTTGGTCGTCGCAGGAATTTTCGGAATAAAAAAAACGCCGCCCGGAGATTGCGTCTGCGGGAAGGGAGAGTTCCCGGACAGCAAAAACCGTGCGACGTCGATGTCTTTTGCAAGCGCTTATCACGCGCTTATCCGCCAAGATCGCCGTTGATCCGGGCAAGATTATCCCTGCAAGCGGCATGCCAGTTTCCGGTCGGAGATCTAGCTCATTGAAATCAAAGGGGGATCAGCACTACCAGCGACGATGCCTAAATTTTAGGCCTAAAATAAGAATGTGCATATTTTGTGCTAATGCCGTTTCCAACGCAAACTGCTGCCGGCCTTTTGTGCAAAGCAGCAGAAGATCAGACCTCGCCGGCAGTCGGAACAAAGGGCAGGGTGTTCTTGACTGAAAATCCGTCGACATACTCCCCGAGGCGCGCCGGATCGAAGATACTGCCGTCCATGAAGCGGTCACCGTCGCTGTCGCCTTCGACTCGGACATCGGCGTCCGGCGGCGTGCATGTGTCGCCGAGCGCTGTCCTATAGAGATCGGGCCGATAGGCAGACGCTGCCGCGCGTGCGCTGTTTAAGTTGATTGCCGCCTGGCCCCAGCGGATCATCTGGCTGTAGATCCACAGCGCCTGGCTCGGCCGCGGATAGTTCGCGTAGCCGCGGTGGAACATGAAATAATTGTCGACGATGCGGCGGTTGCCCTTGGCGTCCAGGCTGAACTCGCCGGCTAGCACACGCCGGATGATTTCGACGGGTGCTGCGATATAGCGCTGATCGGCAAGTACCGCAGCCAGCGCGTCGTGGTTTTCGGCATGATCGCACCAGCGCGCTGCGGCATCCAGCGCCACGATCAGCCGGGAGACCGTTTCCGGATGGCTCTCGGCCCAATCCGGCCGCATGCCGATGACCTTTTCCGGCGCCGAGGGCCAGATGTCCTGCTTCGTCGCAACGATCCGCCCGACGCCGCGCTCGGACGCCACCATATTCCAGGGCGCGCCGACGCAGAAGCCGTCGATTGCGCCGGCAGCCAGGGCATCGGAGGTGAGCGGGGGCGGCACGACGATGAGCTTGACGTCCTTGTCGGGATCAATGCCGCCCGCGGCCAGCCAGTAGCGGAATTCATAATTGTGCGAGGAAAAGGGATAGGTCATCCCGAGTGTCGGCACCGGCTCGCCGGCCAACCGCATCTGGTTCAGCACCAATGCAAAGGCGCGCGCGCTTTCAAGGGCGCTGGCTGCTTCCGAAACGTTTGCTGCTTCGCGCATCCGTTCGAAGAGGCGCGTGGAAAGGGTGATCGCATTGCCGCCGCGTCCGAGTGAGAAGGGCGCGATGGTCGGGGAGGGGTTCGAGCCCAGTCCAAGCATTGCCGCCACGGGCATCGGCGAGAGCATATGGGCTATGTCGAACTGGCGAAAGGCCAGGCGGTCGCGAACATTCGCCCATGAAACGTCCCTGACCAGATCGAGGGTTAAACCCTCCTTCTCGGCAAATCCGAACTCCGCGGCTGCAACCAGCACCGAGGCGTCGACAAGCGGGATGAAGCCGGCGCGAAGAACGCGTGGGCCTTCGCTGCTGAGTCGTGAAGGCGCGGAGACGCGCCCTTGCTGGGTGTCAATTCTCGTCACTGCATTCACTCCGCAGTCCTCCGGACAATCGAATGGGCGTGGCACCGGGTCACATCAGCAATCCTGCTGCCGTCACGACGCTTTGCGCGATCTCGGACATCTTCTTCTTCTCGTTCATCGCCGTCTGGCGTAGCAGCGCGAAAGCCTGTTCCTCCGAAAGGCCGCGCATCTTCATCAGAATGCCCTTTGCGCGCTCCACGACCTTGCGCTCCTCGAGCGCCGATTTTGCGTCAGCGAGTTCCCGCTGCAGGCGGCTGAAGGCATTGAACCGGCTGACGGTCATATCGAGGATCGGTTTCACCCGCTCCTTCTTCAGCCCGTCGACGATATAGGCAGAGACGCCGGCCTCGACGGCCGCTTCGATCGAAGCTGTATCGGACCGGTCGACAAACATCGCGATCGGCCGGCTGACCGTTCGCGTCAGCTGGAACAGGTGCTCCATCATGTCGCGGTTCGGGTTCTCGATGTCGATGATGATGACGTCGGGCTTCAGCGTCTCGATGATGCGCGCGACGCCCTGGACCTCGTGAATCACGGTGACGCGCGTGTGGCCGGCCTCCTGCAGCCCCTCCTCGATGATCGAGGCGCGGATCGCATTTTCATCTATGACAAGGATCGTCAGGTCGAAACGGCTCATGCGCCATTTATGACGCACCGCAACAGAACAGGCAAGTTGAAAGCCGCAAAATTAAGCATCAAAAACTAATGCACAAGAAATACGCATTTTAGAAGTCGGCAACCTTCCCCCAGGCGGAGTTCTCAAAGCGGCTTGGATCATAGGCCCGTGGGTCTACCAACGGCTCTGCGCCGGTGGTGATATCGGCGATCAGATGCCCGGCGCCCGGGCCAATGCCGAAGCCATGTCCGCTGAAGCCGGCGGCAAGGATAAAGCCCGGGACCGAGGCTATTTCGCCGATGGCTGGCACGCCGTCCGGCGTGCTGTCTATATATCCCGCCCAGGCTGCCGTTATGGTTGTCGCAGCCAGAGAAGGCAAAAGCGCGCAGGCGCGGCGATGAGTGAGCGCAACGGTGTTGCGATGCGGATCAGGATCGAGGATGCGCATCCGCTCCATCGGCGTCGGAGCATCAAGACGCCAACGGGCCAGGCTCTCATGGCCCGAGCGCCAGCCTTCTGTGCCGCCGGGCGCAAGGCTGCGCCAGCGACGGACGAACATCGGCAGAAATTCTTTTGAGAAACGAAGCTGCTGCGGTGTCGGGTCGATCCGCCCGCGCCCGCTGATGGCCAAAGTGAAACCGCCATCGCCCCGCCGGGTAATCGATATTTCGGCGGTGTGGAGCGCATCCGGCAGACCGTCCGCCCCGGCCGAAACAGAAAGGATGGACGAGCGGATGGAGGCTTGCGGAAAGCGGACGCCGAGCTGGCGGCAGAAGGACGAAGCCCAGGCGCCGCCAGCCATGATGGCCATACGCGTCCGGATGGTTCCTTTCTCGGTAACAATGGCGCTCAATCGGCCAGCCGTCGTCTCGATGCCGCGCGCGGCGCAATTCTGATGCACGCTGCTACCGAGTTTCATGATTGCTCGGGCAACGGCCGGTGCGGCGCGCGAGGGATCGGCAGTCCCGTCCGATGGCGAAAAGACCCCACCTTTCCACAGTCGGCCGCTGGCCTTTCCGCGTTCGGCTGCCTGAACGCTGTCGAGCATATGCGTCGTCACGCCTGCGGTTGTTGCAAAATCGCGCCAGCGCGCCCAGCCTTCAAGCTCGGTCTCATTGTTGCTGAGGTAGAGGAGGCCGCAGCGCCGGAACCCGGTATCTTCGCCTGTTTCGGCCGCAAATCGCTCCCACAGGTGGAGGCTCTTCGTCGCGATCGGAAGTTCCCGTGCGTCGCGGTTTTGCTGGCGGCACCACCCCCAGTTCCGGCTCGACTGCTCAGCACCGATCAGGCCTTTCTCAACAAGGGCGACTTTCAGGCCCCGGCGTGCAAGATAGTAGGCCGTGAAGACGCCGACGATGCCGCCGCCGATGATCACCGCATCAGCGCTTTCAGGTAGGGCTTGCTTCGTTTCGATTTTTTGAAGGGGGGCAGGCATCGGCGTCTCCAGCTTTAGCCATCAATCTACCGCCTGGCCAAGAAAGACGTAGCTGGAGTTCAAGAGAGGTCAGCATTTTCTACCGTGCTTGCGCGTTGCTGCAACCGTTTATGCTTGACGAGGCGAACGCACCGGTAATGACAGGAGGGGCTTATATGCTATGGTCGGATCGGCATAACGCAGCATTTTCTGCTGCGGTTGCCTTTCGGAGACACCAACATGGCAGGGCTCGCATGAAACTCGATCGGATCGACGTCAAAATTCTCTATGAGCTGCAGAAGAATGGCCGCATTACCAATGTCGAGCTTGCCGAATTGGTCAACCTTTCGCCAAGCCCCTGCCTCATGCGGGTGAAGAAGCTGCAGGCGGAAGGCTACATCGTCGGCTATTCCGCCCAGGTGAATGTGGGCAAGCTCGGTCAGACGCTCACGGTCTTCACCGAGATTACCCTCAAGAATCACAGGCAGATCGATTTCGCCCGCTTCCTGGCGGCCGTCGAGAAGGTCGATCAGGTGATCGAGTGCCACCTGGTCTCCGGCGGCTACGATTACATGCTGAAGTTCGTGACCGCCGGCATCGGCGAGTACCAGACCATCATGGAACGGTTGACGGATTTGGATATCGGCATCGACAAGTATTTCAGCTTCGTGGTGCTGAAGTCGCCGATCGTCAAGGCCCACATGCCGCTGACCAGCCTCTTTCCGTTGTGAGGAAGTGGCGTTTTCTCAGCGCCGGCAATAGGCGCGCACCAGTTCCGGATCCTGTTCAAGTCCGTCAAGCCAGCTCGGATCGAGTTTCGGCACGGAGGAAAAGAGCAGCTGCGAATAGGGGTGCTTCGGCACCTTCTCTCTGTTGGACGGCAGGATCTCCTCGACCTTTTCGCCTGCATACATCACGACGATCTCGTCGCAGATCGCTTCCACTACCGAAAGGTCGTGACTGATGAAGATGTAAGAGAGGCCGAGTTCCCGCTGCAACTCCTTGAGCAGATCGATGACAGCTGCTGCGACGACCGTGTCGAGGGCCGAGGTGATCTCATCGCAAAGGATCAGCTTCGGATCGGCAGCAAGAGCCCGTGCGAAATTCACGCGCTGCTTCTGGCCGCCGGAAAGCTCTGCCGGACGTCTGTGGCGCACGGAAGAAGGCAGTTGCACCATGTTCAGAAGCTCGTTGATCCGCTTGTCACGGGCCTTGCGGGCCATGCCGTGATAAAAGACGAGCGGCCGCGCCAGAATATCCTCGATCGACTTGGCTGGATTGAGCGCGGTATCGGCATATTGGAAGACGATCTGCAATTCCCGCAGTTGCTCGCGGGTGCGCCGGCGGGCGTTCTGCGCCAGTTGGCGCCCGTTGAAGACGATCTGTCCCGCAGAGGCAGGCAGAATGCCGGCAATCGTTCGCGCCAATGTCGATTTTCCGCAGCCCGACTCGCCGATGATACCGAGATTGCGGCCGCGCTCGACCTTGAGGCTGACCGAGCGGACGGCGCTCACCAGAGGCAGACCGTCCACCTGGATCGCGCCGTAGCCGGCAAACACGTTCTCGATTTCAAGGATGTGGGGATTGTCCGTTGCCACAACCGGCTGTGTGCCTCGCGCCTTGGGTTCGAAGGCGGCGAGCAGTTCGCGGGTATAGGGATGCTTTGCATCCGACAGGATATCTCCTGTCGCGCCACTCTCCTGTATCTCGCCGCCCTTCAAGACGATGATCCGGTCAGCGATCTGGGCAACGACCGCGAGGTCGTGGGAGACATAGACGCCGGCAATGCCGCCCTTGCGCATCACGGACTTGAAGGCGCGCAGCACCTCGATCTGGGTCGTGACATCGAGCGCGGTGGTCGGTTCGTCGAAAATGACGAGCTTAGGATCGCCGATCAGGGCCATCGCGGCCGAAAGACGCTGCAGCTGGCCGCCCGAAACCTGGTGCGGATAACGCTCGCCGATGGTTTCGGGATTGGGCAGTGAAAGCGCCCGGAAAAGCTCGATCGCACGTAGTCTCGCTTCAGCGGCGGGCATCAGTTGGTGGATGCGGGTGACTTCGATCACCTGGTCCATGATCGTCGCTGCAGGATTGAAGGCCGCGGCCGCGCTCTGCGGCACATAGGCGACTTCTCGGCCGCGAATGGCGGCGCGTTCCTTTTCAGGAAGCTTCGCCATGTCCTTGCCTGCGAGCATCACGCTGCCGCCAGAAATCTGACAGCCCGTGCGCGCATGACCCATCAGGGTCAGCGCAATGGTGGTCTTTCCCGATCCGCTTTCGCCGATCAGCGCGACGATCTCACCCGCCGCGACGTCGAAACTGACGTCCTTGATGATTTCGACGATCCGGCCGGAATCGGTCTTCGCCTCGACCTTCAGATTACGGATTTCAACGAGGTTAGCCATCATGCGCTCCGGTCCCGGATCTTTTGGGGCAAGTTGTCGATCAAAAGGTTGACGCTGATCGTAAGGCTTGCGATCGCGATCGATGGAAAGATCACCGCTGGCGCGCCGAAAGGCAGACCGCCGATATTCTCGCGCACGAGCGCACCCCAATCTGCATAGGGCGGCTGGACGCCGAGGCCGAGGAAGGAGAGGCCAGACAAGAGCAGCACGATGAACACGAAACGAAGGCCGAGATCGGCAAGCACTGGACCCAAGATGTTCGGCAGGATTTCCGAGCCGATGAGATAGAAGACATTTTCACCGCGGATACGCGCAACGGTGATGAAATCCATGGCGTTGACATTGACTGCCAGGGCCCGGGCGAAACGATAGGCACCGGGGATGTAAACTACCGAAAGCGTGAGGATCAGGACCGGGATCGACGAACCCACGGCCGCCACGACGACAAGCCCGAACAGCTTGCTTGGGATGGAGTGCAGCGCGTCGAGAAACCGGCTGAGAAGTGAGTCGGTCCATCCGCCGGCTACGGCGGCGACCATGCCGAGGACAACGCCGGTGACGCAGGCGATTGAAACGGCAGCGAGCGATATGCCGACCGTGTAGCGCGCGCCCATTAGGATGCGCGAGAAGATATCGCGGCCGAGATAGTCCGATCCCATCCAGAACTGCGCCGACCTCGGGCCGAAATAATCGAAGTCGACGATTTCGCCAACTGGATAAGGAATGAGAAGCGGCGCAAAAATAGCGATAAAGGCCCAAAAGAGAATGACGCTGAGCCCCAGGGCCCCGACGAGATTGAAGCGGTAGCCGATCCGGCGTGCGGCTGGCTGCTGTTGTTGAATATCTGTCGTCATCTGAGCCTCGGATTGGAAAGAATGGCGATAATGTCGGCAAGCGTGGTCAAGACCAGATAGCCGAGACAGAAGATCATCGCGCAGCTCTGGATCAGAGGCAGATCGCGCGTGGCGACCGCGTCAACCATCAATTTTGCGATGCCGGGGTAGTTGAATATGGTCTCGACGATAATCACGCCGCCGAGCAGATAGGAGAGGGAGAGAGCAATCGCGTTGACGATCGGGCCAAGCGCATTCGGCAGCGCATGCTTAAGCACGATGCGGCCCCGGGAAGCGCCCTTCAAAAGAGCCATTTCGACATAGGGTGTGGTGAGCGTTTCCACGACCGCTGCACGCGTCATGCGGATCATCTGTGCGGAAACCACGAAGGTCAGCGTGATGACCGGCATGGCATAGACCCGGAGCACGTCTGCAAGGGAATGGACTTCATTGGCAAGCGAGAGCGCCGGCAGCCATTTGAGGTAGACAGCGAAGAGAAGGACGGCCGAAGTCGCAACCATGAATTCCGGAACCGAAATCACGCCGATCGTCACAATGGTGACAATCCGGTCGTAAAGGGAGCCGCGCAGCATTGCCGCGGTAATGCCGAGCGTCAGCGCGATCGGGACCGAAAACAGTGCGGTTACGCCGGCGAGCTTCAGCGTGTTGACGAAGCGCCCGCCGATCAATTCGCCGATCGGCATGTCGTTGGCGTAGGATGTGCCAAGATCACCTGTCACGAGGCCGGAGAGCCAGCGCAGGAAACGCAAGATCGCCGGCTCATCCAGATGCATGGCCTTGCGAAGCCCTTCGACGGCTTCCGGCGTGGCGGCTTGGCCAAGGAGGATCGACGCCGTGTCGCCAGGCAGCATCGTCGTGGCGAAGAAGACCGCAAACGACACGATCACCAGCGTGATCAGAGCGATAAGCAATCGGCTCGAGATGAGGGATAGGACTTGCTGGTTCACACGCGCGCTCCCTTAGGCGTTCGGCTGGAGGACTATAGCGCAATCTGAAAGCGGAGCGGGGACGGTTTTCGCCCCGGCCCCTTGCTTCATCAGGCTTCGAGCCAAACATATTCCGCGAAGGCATAACCCATCTGGCCGCCAAGCGGGTTGGCTTCCAAGCCCCTGAGCTTGGCCGTCGTGGCGTCGACATTGGAGATATAGGCCGGGATGATCGTGCCGGCTTCCTCGGCGACCATGATCTGCATGTCGTTGTAGATTTCCTTGCGCTTCGCCTGATCAAGGGAGCCGCGGGCTTCGATCAGCATCTTGTCGAACTTCGCGGACTTGTACTGGCTCTCGTTCCAGGGCGCTTCCGAGGTGTAAAGCAGCGAGAATAAGATGTCTGGCGTAGGGCGTGGATTGATGTTGCCAAAGTGGATCGGCGCCTTGAGCCAGTAATTATCCCAGTAACCGTCCGAAGGAACGCGCTGGACGTCGAGCTTCATGCCGATCTCGGCGCCGGCGGCCTGGATGATCATCGCCATGTCGATCGAGGAGGAGGCTGCTTCGGAGGCGATCACGGGGATCGACTGACCAAGGACGCCGGCCTTCTCGAAAAGGAATTTCGCCTTGTCCGGATCGAAGGTTTTCGGCTTGAGATCGGCATTGCGATAGAAGTTGGCGGGCGACACTGGCTGGTCGTTGCCGACCTCGCCGAGGCCGCGCAACGCCGACTTGACGATCTGCTCGCGGTTCACGAGATACTTCATTCCCTCGATGAAATCCCGCTTATTGCCAGGCTCCATGTCCAGCCGCATGTTGAGGTTGGTGTAGTTGCCGGAGGTCGTCTTCGATAGCACGAAGCTGTCCCCTTGGGTCTCAACAAGGCGCCTCGAGCGCGGATTGATCGCGGCAGCAAGGTGGATATCACCCGAAAGCAGCGCGTTGACGCGGGCATTGTCGTCGCTGATGGCGAAGTATTCGAAGGAATCAACGTTCGGGCCGGATTTCCAGTAGTTCTTGTTCTTGACGCCGACCGAGCGCACGCCTGGCTCGAAGACTTCCTTGACGAAAGCGCCAGTGCCGTTGGCCTTGGAGAAGTCGGTGGTGCCATCTGCGACAATCATGAAGTGATGCATCGACAGGATGGTCGGCAGGTCGGCGTTCGGATTTGCAAGCGTGATCTCGATCGTCTGCTTGTCGATTGCCTTGAAACCCGTCATTTGGGCGGCGATCTTCGCGACCTTCGAGCCGACCGACGGGTCGAGATGCCGCTTCAGCGAGAAGACGACGTCGTCTGCCGTGAGCGGCTTTCCATCGTGGAAGGTAACACCGCTTCTAAGTTTGACGGTCCAGGTCTTCGCATCTTTGGACTCGATCGCTTCGGCAAGCTCCATCTGCGGTGTGCCGCTCTTATCGAGGAAGGTGAGGCGGTTGTAGAAAGAGCAACAGCGCACATAGTCGGTCGAGAGCGACGCCTTGGCTGGGTCGAGCGTATCAGCGGTCGAGGACGACCAGCCGGCCGCCTTCAGGGTGCCGCCCGAAACCGGCGCGGCGGCTACTGCCTTCGACGCCCGTCCGAGAATGAGGCCGCCTGCCGCCGTGGCGACACCGCCAGCCAGCATCAGTTGAAGCAATTCGCGCCGGGTTGCACCGCGGCGGATGGCGTTTTCCACCATCATGTCGTCTGCTTTGGTCCAGTTCGTGATCTTGGCGTTCATGGCATTCCCCTTTTGTTGAATTGTCTGTGGCGTCCGCCTTATTGCGGCGGATTTTGTCCGTTTGAGAGGTTGGTTTTAAATGTCGGCCTCCTCCATGGCATTGGCGAGGCCTACCATGGACGTGAAGTGATAATCAGGTTGGGTGAACTGCTCCGGCTCGATCGTGCCGCCGTAGCCCTTTTGTGAATGACGCCGCTCGATCCAGCAATTCGTCATGCCGAGACGGCGCGAGATGCCGATGTCGTGGTACTGGCTCTGCGCCACATGCAGGATATCCTCTTTTGTGTTGCCTTCCCTGGCGACGAAATCGAACACCCTTTCGAAAAAGGCCGGATCGGGCTTTTCGGTGCCCGTATCGTCGGCTGTGAAGGCCGCATAGAATGGATTGCCAAGTTCCTCGGCAAAGTGCTCGAACGCCCAGCGCCGGGCATTCGTCATGGCGATCAGCCGATACTTCTTGGAAAGTCGGACCAGGGCGTCTTTGCTGTCGTCAAAACCTTTCCAATCCCTGGCGGAGTCTCGAAGCCGCTCGCCATATGCCGGCTCCGCGGGAAGACCAAGTTTCGGGGCGATCACCAGATAGACGCGCACGAGGTCGTCCGGGAAGAGATCGGCATTCTCAGAATAGCGCGCTTCACGGTAGAGCGTCAGCGCTTCTTCGCCGTCCACTTTCACGCCTGCCTCCGCACAGATACCGGCAAGGCAATCCTTGATGCCCCCTTCAAAGTCGATCAGCGTGCCGACGACATCAAAACTGAGGTATCGGAAATCCGCGAAGTTCTTTGCCAAAGTGCAATTCCTCTCTCGTGAGCGCCTCATTGCCGCAGCTGTGGGTCGCCTACAGAATTAAATGCTGCTGTGGACGCGGCAGGTATTTTTTCTTCCTGCAAAAGCCCGATTTTTCGGGGTTCCCGCTTTCTTCTTCCCTTCAGTTTCGCAGCTATCGCCCACTGGATTCTCCGAAAAGAACCTGCTCTGCGGCACAAAATTGCGAATATGACAGCTTCACGGAATTTCGACGACCACGCAAAACTCTGCCGGGAGTTCATTCTCCCGCTCATGCCACCAGGGCGCGCACGGCCGGATCGTCCAGTGTCTCGTCAAGCGTCCGGCGCGTACGTTCGACGATGGCGTCGATCTCCGTATCGCTGCAGCAGAGCGGTGGGGCATAGCCGAGCACGCCGTTGGCGAAGGCGCGGATGACGAGACCGTTGTTCCAGGCACGGTCGAAGATGCGCCGCGCCGGCTCGGCAGCGGCCGGAAGCGGCGTCTTGTGTTCCTTGTCGACGACGAGCTCGACGGCAGCCAGCATGCTGCGACCGCGGACATCGCCGACGAGCGGATGGTCCTTCAGGCTCTCAAGCCCGGCCATCAGGCGCGCTCCTGCCTTCCGGCCGTTTTGGAGCAGACCCCCCTCGTAGAGCCGCAGAACCTCAAGGCCGACGGCGGCGCTGACGGGATGGGCCGAATAGGTATATCCATGCCCGACCGCTGAAGCACCGGCGCCGTCGGCGATCGTCTGATAGACATGCTCGGACATGAAGAGGGCACCCATCGGCACATAGCCGGAGGTGAGGCCTTTGGCGACCGTCAGGAAGTCCGGCACGATCTCGTCCTCCGAGCAAGCAAACAGCGGGCCGGTGCGGCCGAAGCCGGTGATGACTTCGTCGGCGACAAAGAGGATATCGAGATCGCGGCAGACGTCGCGCATCGCCTTCATCCAGCCTCTGGGCGGCACAAGCACGCCGCCCGATCCCTGGATCGGTTCGGCATAGAATGCCGCAACGCGATCGGCGCCGCCCAGTTCTTCGATCTTTTGCTTCAATGCCGCAACAGAGGCAGCGATGATTGCCTCCGGATCAGCGCCGGCGGGGTTTCGATAGGCATAGTGAGACGGAATTTTGTGCTGCCAGTCGAAAGGCAATCCGAAACCAGCATGAAAAGCGGGCAAGGCGGTCAGGCCGGCGCCGACCGTCGAGGAGCCGTGATAGCCCTGTTCGACAGAAATGAACTGGTCTTTTCCAGGCAGCCTGCGCGCGTTCCAATAGTAACGGATGAAGCGGATTGTGCTGTCGATGGCATCCGAACCGCCGAGCGTGAAATAGACATGATTGAGGTCACCCGGCGCGCGATCGGCGAGTTCTGCGGCAAGCCGGATTGCCGGCTCGGAGCCAAGGCCGAAATAGGCGGTCGCATAAGGGAGCTCACGCATCTGCCTTGCCGCGGCCTCGACAATGCTTTCATGTCCGTAGCCCGCATTGACGCACCAGAGGCCCGCGAAACCGTCAATCAGTTGTTTGCCGCTCGCATCGGTGACAGTCGCGCCGGAGGCGGACGCCAGGACCCGTACGCCCAGATTTTCGTGACTGCGATAGGACGCAACCGGATGAACCAGGTGTGCGCGGTCGAGTTCGATCAGGGAATTGCTAAACATGAATGTCTCCAGGTCAGCCGAGGGCTTGGTTGGCGAGTGCGAAGGTTTTCAGCGCGGGACTTGTCGACGGCTCGATGCCGCCGGTCCGCATGGTGATGCCGCCGCCGGCATGGGCAAAGCCGTGTTCAGCAAGCCAGGGTGCAAGACCGGTGTCGGCTGTCGTGTCAACGCGCAGGAAAGCACCGGGACGGCTGGCAATGAAAAAGGAAATCAGGGCACAGGCATCGCTGGCATTTGCGGCGACGACAGGCCCGATCACTTCGCCACGGCCGAAGGTGCGAAGCGCTGCGAAACCCCGAACCCGGCCAGCTTCGCGGACTACCGCGAATTGCCCAACCTTTGCGAGATATTCGAGGAGGCTACGGCGTTCCGCGCCGAAGGCCGCGCGGTCGAGCGCTACAATGGCATCGAGATCATCGTGATCGGCAGGCGCCACGCCACCTGGCCGCTCGATTGCAGGCACACTGCCCTGATACTGCAGGACCGAACCGGTTTCCCGGAAGCCGAGCTTCTCATAAAGCGGCTGGCCGTCGTTCGTCGCGACCAGACGAAGCGGCCTGTTCCCCGCAATCATCAAGGCGCAATCCATCAGCTTTCGGCCAAGACCGCGGCCGCGCATAGCTTCATCGACAATGACCATGTTGATCGCAGCACAATCGTCGCCATAGCGCGTCACAAGGACCGTCCCGACAACGCGGCCTTTATCCTCGATGGCCACTGTGCCGCTGCTTAGTGCAAGCATCAACCGCCAGTCCTCCAGGCGGTGGGGCCACCCAGCCTGGCGCGAAAGTGCGACGGCACCGTCGAGATGTTCAGGGCCAAAAGCCGCAAGATCGATCTGGGTTGTCTTCATGGAGGGATCCCTAGTCCGTTTCTTTTAGTATTAGACCGGGGCCGTCAGAAGATCGTCCCAAGGACAGGTCTTCGGCGGTATCTTCCGCCGTAGCCTCGCCAGTTCGCCGCATCTTATGCCGCGGGTATCGGCCATATCCGGGTTGCGAGCCTGTCTGGTGATTGTCGTCGCACAACTCTCTGCCAAAGAGCATGCCGGATACGAAACAATCTGCTTTGCCGGTTCCGATTTCAGTCGACCGGGCGGCCAGACCTCGGCTTATGATGTGCAGAGACGAAATCGCTTCAGGAAAACTTACAGGATCCTCTCATGGCTCACTTCCGTCCGAAATACATCACCTTCGACTGCTACGGGACGCTCACCAATTTCCAGATGGCCGAGGCTGCGCGCGATCTTTACGGCAATCAACTCGACGAGACGCAGATGGCGCAATTCATCAAGAACTTCGCTGCCTACCGCCTCGATGAAGTTCTGGGGGACTGGAAGCCTTACAACGAGGTCGTTCACAATGCCATCGAGCGGACCTGCAAGAAGAACGGTGTGGCCTTCCGCGAAGAAGACGCGAGGATAGTTTACGAACGCGTACCGTCATGGGGACCGCATCCGGACGTACCGGCGGGTCTTGCCAGGGTTGCCAAGGAAATCCCGCTGGTCATCCTTTCCAACGCGATGAATTCGCAAATCATGTCGAATGTCGAAAAGCTGGGCGCACCCTTCCATGCCGTCTATACCGCGCAGCAGGCAAATGCCTACAAGCCGCGGTTCAAGGCCTTCGAACATATGTTCGACATGCTGGGCTGCGGTCCAGAGGATGTGCTGCACTGCTCGTCCTCCTTCCGCTACGATCTGATGTCTGCCCACGACCTTGGAATCAAGAACAAGGTCTGGGTCAATCGTGGCCATGAACCGGCGAACCCCTATTACGGCTATGTTGAAATTGCCGATATCTCGGGTTTGCCGGGCGTCGTCGGGCTTTGAGAAAGACATGGCGATGAAGTTCCAATCCTACTGGCATGACACGGCCCCCACCTTCGAAGGTGCTGCGCAAGGTCCGGTCGAAGGACATTACGATGTCGCCATTGTCGGTGGCGGCTTCACCGGCCTTGCCGCAGCGCGCCATCTTGCAAAGGCTGGCGTTCGGGTCGTGGTGCTGGAGGCGGAACGCGTGGGCTGGGGTGCTTCGGGCCGCAACGGCGGTCATCTCAACAACGGCCTTGCCCACAGCTTCATTGCCGCCAAGGCCGAACTCGGCAGGGAGCGTGCCATCGCGCTTTATCGGGCGCTTGATGACTCGATCGATGCGATCGAAGCGATCGTTGCGGAGGAGGGGATCGATTGCAATTTCCGCCGTGCCGGAAAGCTCAAACTCGCGTCCAAGCCGCAGCATTTCGATACGATCGCCCGCAATTTCGAGGCCGTCCACGCCGAGGTTGATCCGGACACGGCACTTCTGACTGCGGCTGACCTCAAGGTTGAGGTCGGCTCGCCTTTCCACGGCGCCATGCTGTCGAAAAAGAGCGCGATGATGCATATGGGGCGCTATGTCGTGGGGCTCGCCACCGCCGCTGCTCGTCATGGCGCAACCATTTTCGAGAAGGCAGCGGTGACCGATCATCGCCAAGGCAACGGGCGGCACAGCCTGACGACGGCTCGGGGGACGATTACGGCCGATCACGTGCTCGTCGCGACAGGTGCTTATACGCCTCCGATCTTCGGCTATTTCCGCCGCCGGATTGTTTCTGTCGGAAGCTTCATTATCGCCACGCGTCCTCTGACCGATGCCGAAATTGCAGCGACGATTCCTGGAAACCGGACCTGCGTCACGTCGATGAACATCGGCAACTATTTCCGGCTGGCACCTGACAACCGGCTGATCTTCGGTGGCCGCGCTCGGTTTTCCGCAACATCCGACCAGCGTTCGGATGCAAAGAGCGGAGAGATCCTTCGGGCGAGCCTGCTTCAGACCTTCCCGCAACTCTCCGGCGTCGAGATCGACTATTGCTGGGGCGGGCTCGTCGATATGACCAAGGATCGCTATCCGCGCGCCGGTTACGTCGACGGTGTCTGGTACGCCATGGGCTATTCCGGGCACGGCGCGCAATTGTCTACGCATCTCGGCATGATCATGGCCGATGCCATCCTGGGCAAGGCCGACCGCAACCCTCTCAAGGGGCTCGACTGGCCGGCTGTTCCCGGGCATTTCGGCAAGCCATGGTTCCTGCCGTTGGTGGGCTTGTATTACAAGACGCTCGACCGGTTTCAGTAGGGACCATCCATCGAATACTGAAAACTCCGTCCGTCACGCAAACGGTCGGTTTGCCACGCAAGGCCAGGACGTCCATCTGCGAACATGGGGCCGACCAAAATACTGGACCGCTCAGGTTCGTCGAGGCACGCCGCACGCGAACCACTTGGGCTGCTGCACCGCTCTTGAGATTGATCCCGGCAACTAGACACGCCACATAGCTAGACAGTCTAGCTTGGATCAGAATCATGGAATGGCAGTTAAAGGACGCTAAGAACCAATTCTCGAAAGTCGTTCAGAAAACTCGGGTCGACGGGCCGCGGGTGGTCACCGTACGTGGCCAACGCACAGCGGTCGTGCTGTCGGCCCGCGACTACGACGCGTTGCGCGCTGGCGGAACCGACTCTGGTGGATGATCTGTTGTCGGGACCTGCTTGGGATGACGACTTCTCAGAAGCGGTTGCTGAGCGCTCAAGGACGCCAAGCCGAGAAGTCGCCTTCTGATGTATCTCCTGGATATGAATGTCATCTCAGAGGCGCGCCGTGGCACGCCTCAGGCCGTATTATGGCTGCGATCGGTGGATCCTCTGGCGGTCCATTTGAACGTGCTCACGCTGGGGCGAAATCATGCGGGGCATAGCCCTCAAGCAGAAGAACGACCCGAAATCGGCTGGCCATCTTGCGGAGTGGCTCCGCAAATTGCGTCACGATCATGCTGAGCGCATTCTACCCGTAGCAGACCAGATTGCGGTCGAATGGGGTCGCATCGCAGCGATCCGTCCCCGTGGCGATGTCGATGGTTTGATCGCCGCGACGGCGATCGTACACGATCTCATCGTTGTCACGCGGAATATCACGGACTTCGAAGACACTGGTGCCATCATCGTCAACCCGTGGGATCTCGACGCATGAGTGGGTTTGCTCATGCGTTCAATACCATCGAGGATGCCGTCAAGCGCGATGGCCGTGTCAGCCAAGCCCGCCGATGTGGAAGCTCTTCATTTCTAAATATTCCTCGATGCCACATTGGGCGCCTTCGCGGCCGAGGCCGGATTGCTTGACGCCGCCGAAGGGAGCGACTTCCGTCGAGATGGCTCCGGTGTTCAGGCCGATCATGCCGAATTCAAGCGCCTCGCCAACGCGCCAGGAGCGTTTGAGGCTTTCGGTGTAGAAATAGGCGGCCAGCCCGAAAGGTGTGGCATTGGCGATCCGGATCGCCTCCTCTTCTTTACCGAAACGGAAGAGGGGAGCCACGGGGCCGAAAGTCTCCTCGCTAGCAAGCTGCATGTCCGTCGTCGCGTCGCCGAGGACGATCGGCGCCGTATACTGGTCGCCGTCTGGCAGGGCGGGCGGGGTCGAGATGATACGCGCTCCCTTTGCGAGGGCGTCTTCGACATGGCGATTGATCTTTTCGATCGCCGCTCGGTTGATCATCGGGCCGATATCGACGCCGGCGTCCGTTCCGCGCCCCACTTTCAGGGTGGAAACGCGGGCGGAAAGCTTTTCGGCGAAGGCGTCATACACGCCCGACTGAACCAGGATGCGGTTGGCGCAGACACAGGTCTGCCCGCCGTTTCGGAACTTCGAGGCAATCGCGCCCTCGACGGCTAGGTCGAGATCTGCGTCGTCGAAGACGATGAACGGCGCGTTGCCGCCAAGTTCGAGGCTCAGCCGCTTGATGCTGTCTGATGCGCCACGCATCAAAAGCGAGCCGACGCGAGTAGAACCGGTAAAGGAGATCTTGCGAACGGTCTGGTTCGTCAACAACTCGTCGCCGATCTTGGCCGGCATGCCCGTGACGATGTTAATGACGCCTTTCGGGATGCCGGCGCGCTCGGCCAAGACAGCGAGCGCAAGCGCCGAATATGGCGTCAGGTCTGACGGCTTGATCACGACGGTGCAGCCTGCGGCAAGCGCCGGCCCGACCTTGCGAGTGATCATTGCATTGGGGAAATTCCAGGGCGTGATGATTGCCGAAACCCCAACCGGCTCCTTCAGGACAACGATCCGCCGGTCGGCCGTCGGCGAGGGGATAGTGGTACCACCGATGCGACGGGCTTCCTCGGAGAACCACTTGACGAACGAGGCGCCGTAGCGGATTTCGCCCCGTGCTTCTGCAAGCGGCTTGCCCTGCTCGCTAGTGAGGATCAGCGCAAGATCTTCGAGGTTGTCGATCATCAGGTCGTGCCAGGCCTCCAGCAACGCGGCACGTTCGGCGTGGGTCTTCTTGCGCCACGATGGAAAGGCATTCTCTGCCGCTTCGATCGCCGTGCGTGTATCGTTACCGTCCATGTCAGGTACCGTACCGAGTGCTTCCTGCGTTGCAGGATTGAAGACCTCGATCGTGCGCCCTGCCGCAGCGCCACGCCATTCACCGTTGATGAGCCCGTGTTCGCGAAACAGGCTGGTGTCCTTCAACTCGTTCATCTTATCCTCTTTTCCGTCAGTCCAGCGCCGAAAGCACGGCTTTGGTGATTGTGTCTGTCTTGTCCTTGCCGGGGATTGCGCCGATACCGCGCGCTGTCGTCGTCTCGATCGCAGCCATCACAGTCCTGGCTGCTGCAATTTCTCCCAGATGTTCGAACATCATCGCTCCGGACCATATGGCGGCGATCGGATTGGCAATGCCGAGATGGGCGATATCAGGCGCCGAGCCATGGACGGGTTCGAACATCGACGGCGCGGTGCGGTCGGGATTGACGTTGGCGGAGGCTGCAAAGCCGAGCCCGCCCTGGATGGCGGCGCCAAGATCGGTCAGGATATCGCCGAACAGATTGGAAGCGACCACGACATCCAGGCTTTCCGGCGCCATGACCATGCGGGCGGCCATCGCGTCGATGTGATAACTGGTCACCTCGACATCTGGAAACTCGCCGGCAAGCTTTCGAGTGATCTCGTCCCAGAACACCATGGAATGTTTCTGCGCGTTTGACTTCGTCACAGAAGCGAGCTTGCCGCGCCGGGCTCGTGCCTGCTCAAAGCCGAAGCGTAAGATGCGCTCCACCCCCTTGCGGGTGAAGATCGTGGTCTCGACGGCCACTTCGTTATCCGTGCCTTGATGCACGCGGCCGCCGGCGCCGGAATATTCGCCCTCGGTGTTTTCGCGGATGCAGAGAATATCGAAGTGGTCCGATTTCAGCGGCCCCTGAACCCCGGGTAGCAGCCGATGCGGACGGATATTTGCATACTGTACAAAAGCTTTGCGGATGGGCAGAAGCAGTCCGTGCAGCGAGACGGAGTCCGGTACTTTTGCCGGCCAGCCGACAGCTCCGAGCAGGATGGCCTCGAAGGTTTTCAGCGTCTCGATGCCATCGGCCGGCATCATGCTGCCATGCTGGAGGTAATAGTCACAGGACCACGGATAGCTGGTGCCCGACAAGGCAAACCCAGCGGCGTTGGATGCCTTTTCCAGCACCGCCCAGGCTGCATCGGTGACATCTCGTCCGATGCCGTCTCCAGGCAGAAGCGCAATCTGATAGATCTTCATCGTCGGTCCTCAAAGGCTGATGAGCACGCTCTTGCTCTTGCGGTTGGCGAGATAGGCTTCGCGTCCAAGATCCTTACCGATGCCGGATTGCTTGTAGCCGCCGGTCGGCAGGATGTGGTCGCGCGAGCGGCCGTAGCGATTGACCCAGACGGTGCCGGCCTGCAGGCGCCGTGTGAGACGGATGGCACGCGAAAGGTCACGGGTGAAAAGGCCAGCCGCCAGACCATAGGTTGGGTGGTCTGCCAGGGTCAGCGCTTCCTCCTCATCCTCGAACGTCTGAATGGTCAGAACCGGCCCGAAAATCTCTTCCAAAACCGCCGGCGATGTTGCCGTCACGCCGGAGATCAGCGTCGGGGCGTAAAAGTAGCCTTCGCAATCCAGGCGCTTCCCGCCAGCCAGGCACTCTGCACCACCGTCGACGGTGGCGCGGACGATGCTGTCCATGCGGCCGATCTGCCGCTCCGAAATGATCGGCGGATAGTCTGTGGCCTCATTCCAGGTGGGACCCGGGCGGATGGCGGCCAGCCTGGCGATGATGGCGTCTACCAGCACGTCCGCCACCTTGGCCTCCACGATCAGCCGCGATCCGGCCACGCAGGCCTGTCCGGCATTGCCAAGAAGGCTGGTCGCGATCGCGCCCGCCGCCATATCGAGGTCGGCATCGGCAAAAACGAGCTGCGGGCTCTTGCCGCCGAGTTCGAGCGTCATCGGCTTTACGCCTGTTCTAGCAATATTGGTCATGATGGCAGCGCCGGCAGCCGTCGAGCCGGTAAAGCTCACCTTGGCAATGCCCGGATGGCCGGTGATCGCACTGCCTGTGGTTGGGCCATCGCCCAGGACGATGTTGATGAGGCCCGCCGGCAGACCGGCCCGCACCGCAAGCTCGGCAAGATAAAGTGTTGAGAACGGCGTGATTTCGGAGGGCTTCAAGACGACCGCATTGCCGGCGGCGAGCGCCGGAGCGAGCTTCCAGCCGGCCATGGACAAGGGAAAATTCCAAGGCGTGATCGCACCGACGACGCCATAAGCCTCGGTCATGATCATGCCGAGGCTGTCGTCAGCGGTTGGGACGAGGTCGCTGCCTTCCTTGTCAGCGAATTCGGCGAAGAAGCGGATCTGTTCGGCAGTCACTGCAATATCGCCGGCAATCAAATGCCCAACGGGGCGAGTGGAGCCAACAGCTTCCATCTTCGCGAGAGGCACGGCCTCCTGCTCGATGAGATCTGCCCAGCGCTGCATCGCTTTGGTCCGTTCGCGCGGACGCAGCGACGCCCAGCCGCTCTCCTTCAAGGCTTTTTGCGCAGTGTCGACCGCTTGGTCGACGATATCCGCAGAGGCAACCGGACAATCCCAATATGCCTTCGCATCCGAGGGGCGGTGCGTCGGCAGCTCGCCTCTTGCCTCGATCAGCCTGCTGCCGATGAAGTGACCATTCGGCAGAGAAAGTGAATCTGGATCGAAGCTGAGGGTCATGAAATGTCCTTGCTGGGCGTTTGCGCAAGGTTAGCGTTCAGGCTCCGGCAGCATGCGTCGACTGTGGCGGACAGGACGGAGGAAAATCCTGTTTATCAGCGGTTGCCGGTTGAATCTTCGGCGGATGATGCCGCCCGACCCACGCCGGGCAGCGTCGGCATCACATCACAGTCACGTAGATCTTGCGGACAGTTTCGATGGTCTTCCACATGCCAGTGAAGCCAGGCTTCATGACGAAGCTGTCGCCGGCCTTGTAGACGGCAGGCTCACCGCCATCGGGCGTGATCTCCACAACGCCGGCAAGGATATGGCAGAATTCGAAGGTTTCGCCCTTGATCGAGCGGGTCTCGCCCGGCGTCGCTTCCCAGACCCCGGTATGGATCATCTCTCCGCGCGCCACATCCTGCGCCCAGGTCTTGAAGGCGGGATCCCCGGCAATGAGGCGTTCCGGAAGCGGTTTTGATTCCCGAGGGGCGGTCGAGGGATTGGTGTCGATAGTTTTGAGCAGAGACATGGAGGACCTTTCGTCGTTGAATGTCAGTAGCCGCGTGTGCGATCGACCAAACCGACCGGATCGAGACCGGCGCGGTCGCGCTTGATGTTGTCTATGACGGCGCATGCGGCTGTTTCGGCTTGGGTGACGCTTGCGATATGCGGCGTCAGGATGATCTTCGGATGTGACCAGAAGGCATGGGCCGGCGGCAGCGGTTCGGGATCGGTCACGTCGATCACGGCGCCGGAGAGTTGGCCGCTATCCAGCGCTTCGATCAGCGCTTCATGATCGAGCTGCGGACCACGGCCCGTGTGGACGAGGCCAGCACCAGGCGACAGTGCGTTGAACAGATCTGCATTCAGGAAGCCGCGCGTTTCGTCCGTCAGTGGCAGCAGGCAGATCAGGATATCGACCTTTTCCAGAAAAGGCTTCAGTCCCTGCTGGCCACTGTAACAGGTCGCGCCGTCGATCTCACGCGGGCTGCGGCTCCAGCCGGACAGCATAAATCCAAAGGGCTTGAGCCGCTCCAGCACGGCGTTGCCGAGCATGCCGAGACCGAGAACACCCACATTTTGGCTTGAGGCCTGCTTCTGCGGAATCGGGCGCCACGACTGCCTCTCCTGCTGGTCGAGATAGGCGGGCAGATTGCGGTGAAGCATAAGCACGGCGAGCGTCACATATTCCTGCATCATGCGGATGATGCCGTCCTCGACCATGCGCACTAGCTTGACCTTTTCCGGCAGGCTGTCGAGCCTGAATTGGTCGATGCCCGCGCCGATCGAAAAGACGATCTCAAGATTGCGATATCGAAGAAGGTCGGCGGGCGCTGTCCAGGTTAGCAAATAGCGGACCGCCTGCGGATCGACCGCGGCCGGATCCATCGAAAAGGCAAGGTCTGGAAGCTCCCTTGCGAAAGCATCACGGAAAATGCGGCCGCGCTCGGCGTCGGAATTGAAGAGCAGAGTCATCGGCATTTTCCCGTCGTTTCGGTATCCTCGGTCATTGTTCGCATGGGCTGCTGCCTCACTAAGGGCAAAGCCTGTTGCCCAGTGCCTCGATCATGGATTGGCAGGCCGTCAATTCGTCGGTGAGAATGAACTCGTCGGGCCGGTGCGCACGTGCAATGTCGCCGGGGCCGCAGATGATGGCGTCGATTCCGGCGGCCTGATAAAGTCCGGCCTCCGTCCCGTAGCTCACAGCGGCGAGCGGCTCCTCGCCTGTCAGTTCCGCAAGTAGGCACGCGAGCGGCGCATCGGCTGAAAGCGACAAGCCGGGATAGGCGCTCGTGAGCTCCCAATTCACCTCAAAACCTTTGGCTCGCAGGCTCTCGGCCCTCGCCTTGAGGGGAGCCAGCAATTCGGTCGGGGAAACACCGGAAACCGCCCGGGCTTCGAACTCGGCGATGCACAGGTCAGGAATGATGTTGACCGCCTGGCCGCCCTTGATCGTGCCCGCCTGAAGGGAGGAATAGGCGGGCTCGAAGGCCGTATCGAAAGGACCCTGAGACGCGCGTTCGGCGCTTACGACAGCTTCCGCCAGCACTTCCGCCATGGCATGGACGGCATTCAATCCTTGATCGGGACGCGAGGAATGTCCCGAACGGCCGTGGATTTCGACGCGTGCCGCAGCCTTTCCCTTGTGCGCGCGGATGGCGCGCATCGTGCTTGGCTCGCCGATGATCGCGCCCTCAGGCCTGGCGCAGAGTTCTGCGAGACGCGCGATCATGTGGGGTGCGCCCCGGCAGCCTGCCTCCTCGTCATAGGAAAAGGCAAGATGGATGGGGCGAGCAAGCGGCTTCGCTGCAAGCGCGGGCAGGGCGGCGAGCGCGGCCGCCAGAAAGCCCTTCATGTCGGAGGTGCCGCGTCCGTAGAGGCGATTTGCCTCCGCGCGAAGAGTGAAAGGGTCTGACGACCAGGCAGGTTCGTTGGCCGGTACCACGTCCATGTGGCCTGAGAGTATGTAGCCAGGAACGTCTGCCGGGCCGATAGTTGCAAAGAGGTTCGCACGGTTTCCTTCCGGCCCTGGCAGCACTGTGACCGTGGCATTGCAGTCTTCAATGTAGGCACGGATCCACTCGACGATCGCATCATTGGCCTGTCCGGCGACGGACGGAAAGGCGATCAGGCGCTCGAGGATCTCAACGGCGTGCATCATAGGATTCTCGCAAACATGGCCGGCGCCCCGTCGGGATACACATGGAAGGCCTAGTTGCGAAGCTTAAAGCCGCCGCACCGGATTGCGTGCCGAAATCGGCTCGGTTTCAGTGAATTGTTGCGGGCGGCGAGGCTCCTGGAGCGGATTGTACCGGCGCCGGCCGCCTAATATCTACTTTGAATGGGGCCGGCGTTTTGCGCGGGATGCGCGAATTATCTGCGGTTCAGATGTAGTCGGGGAGGTTGGAGTGGAACGAACGGCGTCAGAATCCATGGTCGTCGATTCCGTGCAGATGAGAATTGGCGATATTGCTGAGGCGGAACTCGACCAATTGCATGCGTTGTCGATTGCCGTCGGCTGGCCGCATCGCGCGGAGGATTGGCAGTTTCTGCGGCGCGTCGGTAAGGGCGTTGTCGCCATGGACGACATCGGCCGCGTTCTCGGTTCGGCCATGTGGTTTCCACATGGCGGTAATTTTGCCACTGTCGGAATGGTCATTACATCACCTCGCCTGCAGGCCAACGGGACCGGACGGTGGCTGATGCAGCATGCCTTTGCCAGGCTCGCGGGCTATACTCTCGGTCTCAATGCGACGCGCGCAGCACGGCGGCTATATCTTTCCCTTGGCTTTGCGGCTGAGAAGATCGTCTACCAGTGTCAAGGCGAGGCTCACGAGCCTGGCCCTCCGGGTGCAACGCCGGACGGGGCGCATTTGCGCGCCATTGATATTGCCGATCTTGCTTTGTTGGCCGAGCTCGATCGCCAGGCATATGGTGCGGACCGCATGCCGGTTCTCGCCGGCTTGCTGAAGCACTCCAAGGGTTTTGGCCTGTTTCGCAATGATCGGCTTGACGCATTTTCGCTCTGCAGGCCCTTTGGCCGCGGGCATGTTATCGGCCCGGTGGTCGCCAATGGCGACCAGGATGCGATTGCGGTGATCCGGCCGCATGTTTCAGAGCATGCCGGCCATTTCCTCCGTCTTGATACCCGCCAGAAAGACGGAGCCTTCGCCGCGTTTTTGTCCCGATGCGGCATGCCCGTATTCGATACAGTTACGACGATGTCGCTCGGAAAGCGCTGGATTCCGGAGGACAGCCTGATCCCCGAAGCGCGCCCGATGACTTACGCGTTGGCAAGCCAGGCTTTGGGCTAAGCTGGGTGGTGGGTTGAGGAGTAATCTATGCAGATGCTCTGCCGACGAACCGCATTCTTGCGCGCCTATTACAATAATCGTGATTATAACATGGCAATATTTGAAGGCCGGCCCAATGACTTCCGCATTCGCAAGCAAGCTTTAAGTCAGGGATTCGAACTCACACGTTTTCGGGTGTTACGGTCAAGAAGCGCACAGGCTCCTTACTGACGTCGACCTCAATCAGGCCAAGCGCCTTCAATGTCAAATCGATTGATCTGCGGGCCTGAATTTCCGGTACCTGATCGAGTACGACCGCCATGATGCCTTCACGCAGATAGCTCCGTGTCTGATCGCTCAGTTCGTGCCCAACCCAAAACAGCGCGCGTGCCTGCTGATTTTTGAGGACCGAGGCGACGGCGACGTTGTCGCCGCCGGCGCTGTAGACGCCAATGACGTCCGGGTGCCTGCGAAGGGCGTGGCGCAACAGTTCCATCGTGTTGTGTTCGTCGTCGAAATCGAACATCACCTCCACAAGGGCGTGTTCCCCGTCGGCATGCTCGGCGAGATATTCGGAAAAGCCCCGGATACGCTCCTTGTGGTTTTCGTAGGCGCCGCTGTGGCAGAGAGCGACGAAGGAACCTGCCTTGCCCGCCTGCATGCGCGACATGTAATAGGCGGCCGTACGGCCGGCAGCGTAATTGTCGATCCCGACATAGGGCAGTTCCGTCGCCGGTCGCGTCATGATCTGGATGACGGGTATGCCGAGGGCCGCTGCTTGCCGGACACTCGTGACGACATCCGGATGATCGGGCGCGACGACGATCAGCGCGGACCGCCGGTTCTTCGGCTTTGCGATATAATGGGCGAAATCCGCGGGATCGTTTTCGCGGGCAAAGGTCCGGTGAACGACGATGCTGTGGTCAAGCAGGGCGGCGATCCTCTCGAACGCCTGGTTCATACGTGAATAGAAGTTCGTTTCCGGGCGCACGAGGATGACTTCGATCCGGACAAGGCCGCGATGGGCCTCTGGCATCACATGCCGATAGTTGAGCTTCCTGACCGCCAGAAAGACCTTCTCCACCGTTTCAGGTCTCACACCGCCACGACCATTGATCACCCGCTCGACCGTCGCGGTACCGACATCGGCTTCTCTCGCCACATCCCTCAGGGTGATCTTTGCCATGGTTTTATTCCGTCTCCCGTGACGAACTTCAGCATCTGCGCGGCACAAGGTCAATGATCAAATTTGATCAAGGAAGCATTGGCTCGTGGCCCGCAAGCACGCGTAATCTCGCCGGTAATTCGGGAGGAGATACCGAAGCCAAGCTAGATCGTTCGCTGGCCCGAATGCTGTCGGATGAAGGAGGAGACATCATGAAAATCGCACTCGACCCGCACATGCATCGCCATCTTGGCCCGAACGAGCTTTGCCGGAAGGCGGCAGAGCTCGGCTACGACTATATCGAGCTGTCGCCGCGGGATGATTTTTTGCCTTGGTGGGTGCGCCCGCGCGCCCACAAGGAGCGGATTGCTCAGTTCAAGATGGCGCTTGCAGATCACGGCGTCAAACTCGCCTCGCTGCTTCCGATGTACCGCTGGGCAAGCCCGCATGAAGACGAGCGGGTGGCCGCGGTCGGTTACTGGAAGCAGGCCATCGAGATCGCCGTCGAGATGGGTTGCGATACGATGAACTCGGAGTTCGGCCGCGGCCCGTCGCCCGATCGCGGCCACAAGTCGAATTGCTGCGGCGGGCACTATACGCACGAATCCAGCGAGGCCGCCTGGTGGCGGTCGATCGAGGAACTGGTGCCGGTCTTCGAAAAGCACGGCGTGACCCTCAACATGGAACCGCATCCGGAAGACTGGTGCGAGACGCTTCATCCGGCGCTCGACATGCTGAAGACCATCGGCTCGAAGAATGTCAAGTTCCTCTATTGCGCCCCGCATACTTTCTACTTCGGCGACAACATGGCGAGGATGATCGAAGAGGCCGGTCCGATGATCGCCCACGTCCACGTGGCCGACACCTATAACCACAAGGCCTCGTCCGGCCTTCGCTACATCATCAATCCTCCCGGTGCGAAGGTGACGATCCACCAGCACATGGACATGCATCAGGGCGAGATCGACTGGGATGTCTTCTTCGGGTCGCTGGCCAAGATCGGCTTTGACGGCATCGTCACGGCTTGCGTTTTCGGCTGGGAAGACCGGGCCGATGCATCCGGCCGCTTCATGCGCTCCGAGATCCAGAAATATGTCGACAAGTATTGGCCGGTAAAGGGCACTTGAGCAAAGACCACGACATGACCGGCCCTTTGCGAGGAATAACCCCATGACCATCACCATCACGACCGCTCCATGCTGCTGGGGGGTCGACGACGTCAATAATCCGAACCTGCCGGCCTGGGAGCGCGTCTTCGATGAGGCGGCCGCCGCCGGCTATGGTGGCCTCGAACTCGGCCCCTACGGCTACGTACCGCTCGATCATCAACAGGTGGGAAAGGCGCTTGCCGAGCGCGGCCTTTTCATCGTCGCCGGCACGATTTTCGACGATCTCGTCTCTCCGGCCAACCGGGAGAACCTGCTGCGCCAGACGGACGAAATCTGCGCTGTTATCACCAGGTTACCGCAGCCCGCTCAAGTTGCAGGACAGCAGTTTAAGACGCCTTACCTGACCGTCATGGACTGGGGTCATGACGAACGGGATTATGCCGCGGGTCATTTTGATCGAGCGCCTCGGCTTTCCGACGAAGCCTGGGCCGGCATGGTCGCCAACATCAAGGCAATCGCCGCACTTGCCAGGAGCCGATATGGCGTTCGCGCTGTCATCCATCCCCATGCCGGCGGCTACGTCGAATTTGCTGATGAGATAGAGCGGATCGCAAGCGATGTCCCGGCAGAAATCGCAGGCTTTTGCCTCGACACCGGCCACACTTATTATGCCGGCATGAATCCGGTTAAGACACTGCGCCGCTACGCGGCCCGGCTCGACTATGTGCACTTCAAGGATATCGACCGGGCCGTGTTCGAGCGCGTGCTCGGCGAGAAGATCCGTTTCTTCGCGGCCTGCGCTGAAGGGGTCATGTGCCCGATCGGGCGCGGTGTCATCGATTATCCGGCCGTGAAGCAGGTGCTTGAGGAGATCGGCTATCACGGTTTCATCACCGTCGAACAGGAACGCGATCCGCAGAGGGTGGCAGGAAGCCTCCAAGACGTGAAGGAAAGTCGCGACTACCTCCGGTCAGTCGGCTTCTAAGACAAGAGGAGACTGAACATGTCAGCAAGCAAGACAAGGCCGATCCGCTGGGGCATGGTGGGCGGCGGACGTGGCAGCCAGATCGGCTATATCCACCGCTCGGCAGCGCTAAGGGACAGCACGTTCGAACTCACAGCCGGTGCATTCGATATCGATCCGGAGCGTGGGCGCGCTTTCGGTGTCGAGCTCGGCCTTGACGAGGCTCGCAGCTATCCGGACTACGTGGCGATGTTCGCTGCAGAGGCTGAACGGCCGGATGGCATTGAGGCGGTGTCGATCGCCACGCCGAACAACACCCATTTTGCGATCTGCACGGCAGCGCTCGAACACGGCCTGCATGTCATCTGCGAAAAGCCGCTCTGCTTCACCGTCTCCGAAGCGGAAGAGCTGAAGGCGCTGTCGCAGGCGCGCGGTAAGATCGTCGGCGTTACCTACGGCTATGCCGGTCATCAGATGATCGAGCAGGCACGGGCCATGGTGAAGAACGGCGATCTCGGCGAGATCCGCATCGTCAATCTGCAATTTGCCCATGGTTTTCACAGTGCGCCCGTTGAGGAGCAGAATCCTTCCACGCGTTGGCGCGTCGATCCGAGGTTCGCAGGCCCAAGCTATGTGCTCGGCGATGTCGGTACGCACCCGCTCTATATCTCGGAAGTGATCCTGCCGCATTTGAAGATCAAGCGGCTGATGTGTACCCGGCAGAGCTTCGTCAAAAGCCGCGCGCCGCTGGAAGACAATGCCGTTACGCTGATGGAATACGACAACGGTGCCATTGCTACGGTCTGGTCGAGCGCCGTCAACGCCGGCTCTATGCACGGACAAAAGGTACGCATCGTCGGCGAGAAGGCGAGCATCGAATGGTGGGACGAGCGGCCGAACCAGCTCTCCTACGAGATCCAGGGCGAACCGGTCCGCGTCCTCGAACGCGGCATGGATTACCTTTATCCGGAAGCACGGATCGACGACCGCATCGGCGGCGGACATCCGGAGGGCCTGTTCGAGGCTTGGGCGAACCTTTACCGCCGCTTCGACCTCGCGATCAGCGGAAATAGCCGACTTGCTCCCGCAGGCGTCCGGAATCTCGTTTTCCCGGACATAGATGCGGGTCTTGAAGGGGTGCGCTGGGTTGAAAACTGCGTGCGCTCTGCCGATGCTGGAGGGATATGGGTGGACTACAAATAGAGCGGCGGTTCCCCTCGACGGAGGAAGCAGCATGCTTCCGTCGGGATCATGCCAAGGATTGAGGGCCGGGTTGATGGGCGCTCTGGTATTCCTCGAGGACCGCCCGCACGGCATCGATCAGCAATTCCTGCGGGTTAAGCGGCTTTCCTGCGTGTCCTACCAAACGGGGCAGATGCTGCCGGAAAAGAGGTGCCGGGATAATCCGGTGGTCGAGCGCTCTCGCGAGCCGCAAGACGGCGGCCTCCGCCGCCGGGTGATTCCAGTAGTAGCGAATACGATCGGAATAGGAGTAGTGCCGCAGGATATGCTGCTCGGCCTTAGAACCGTGATAGTGGCCCTTCCAGTGGCCGGGCTCCTCTCGCATCAACGCCTCCATCACGGCCATGAGGTTTCGGCTCGGATAGCCGATGACGGAGTCGCTGGCGATCAGGTCGAGGCCGTAGAGCGCCTCGCGCAGCGCAAACGTCAATTCCGGCCCGACCTTGAGGATGGCGAACCCGTCCTCGACGAGTTCGCGCAGCGCCACCGCGCCCTGGTAATCAGTCGAATGCGCCTCGTAGACGAGCGCGGGCTCCTCGCCGAGCAGCGCGCAAAGGGTGTGCGCTCTCGCCCGGTTGTAGACAATGACATTTTCATTGCCGAATTCGACCCCGGGCTGGACGACGAGCGCCAGCACGCGGGCGAAGGCCTTGCCGAGGCCCGCTTCGTCAAACCGCGTCCTATGCAGCGCAATAGTCTTGCGCGCCGCGTCGATGTTCGTCGGCTCGAGCGCGGTGATCACATGATTGGCGCCGCCGGGTGGCGGTACTTCGGTGCCGATGACATAGACCGGCGGCTCGCCGCCCGTAGAGGCCGCGCACCGTTCCGCCACGGCCGCCAGCCTCACTGCGCGCCCCGCGGTCATAGCGTCGTCGAGCGCGACCGGTTCGCCCGCGCAGCCCATAGACGTATCGAGGTGGAGCTTGCGGAAGCCGGCCTCGACATAGGCCGCGATCATCTCTTCGGCCTTGTTCATGGCGACCTCGGCAGATTCTCCGCGCCATGGATTGGGACCAAGATGATCGCCTCCGAGGATGACCTTGTCTGGCGGCAGACCCTCTTCGCTGGCGATCCGTTCCACCAGTGCCACAAAATCACTGGGCTTCAAGCCGGTGTACCCGCCGAACTGGTTGACCTGATTGCAGGTCGCCTCGATCAATACCGCACCGTCGCGAAGCACGCCATGCCGGAGCGCAGCACGGATCACGATGGGATGAGCCGAGCAAACGGACGTGATGCCGGCGGGGCTGCCCGCGCGCCGGCTGCGAGCCAAGTTGTCGAGAACGGATGTCATGTGCGGCGTTCCGGTGTAGCGGCGATGAAGGCGTCGAGCTCGGCGCGGGTGCCGGCTCCCTCCATCGGCCCCTTGGCGGTGACATTGCGGGCGCCGGCGGCATTGGCGTAGGTGAGCGCCTGTTCGATCGGCATACCGAGCCGGCGGCACGCGACATAGGCGCCACCGAAGCAGTCTCCGGCGCCGGTCGGATCGATTTCCTCGACAGCAAAGGCCGGGCAGTCGATGCGTCTGCCGTCCCGTGTGAAGACGGTCGAACCGTCGGCGCCGCGCTTGAGCGCCACTTCGCTGGCGTTGCGCCCGAGGAGTGCTTGGACCGCCTCGCTTTCGGCTTCCATGCCGGCCGCAACGAACAGCTCTTCTCCGGACGGGAGGATCAGGTCGGCGATATCGACGAGCCTTGCGAAGCGTGCGCGGGTTTCGGCTTGGCCGAGCAACTCCTTGCGGACATTCGGATCGAAGGAGATGCTGCCGCCGCGCGCCGTGATCGCCGTGATCGCATGCTCGATAATCCTAGCGGCGCCGGGTATCGCAAAGGCGGTCCCCATCACATGCAGGTGCCCCGACCGGGCAATGAGCGCGCGCGCTGCGGGGGTAAGGTCGATCTGGGCGGCGGCGGATCTTGCGATGTTGAAGACGAAATCGCGCGAACCGTCATGCCGGTAGCGCACGAAGGCGCTGCCGGTCGGAAACTCGGGGCTCGTCGAAATGGCCGAGACGTCGGCGCCGTCGGCGCGCAGGCGCGCGACGTTGACGCGGCCGAAGTCGTCGTTGCCCACGCAGCCGATGATGCCGGCCGAACCGCCGATTCTCGCGCATTGATCGATGAAGATCGCCGGCGCTCCGCTGGGGTAGGGGCCTATGAGCGTGATCGGCTCGAGGAAGCCCGCACCGCGATCCGTCGCCATGATCTCGACGAGGATCTCGCCGATCGTTATCGTTGGTCCAAGGGCGTCGGGAGCAAACGCGGTCGGTGTCATGCGCCATCTTCTCCAAGGCGAGCGCTGTCGGTCAGGAGATAGCGCTGGTGAAGCATGCAGGCAGCGCCGAAGGCCGGCCCTACCGTCTCATCCTCGTTTGTTTCGATCACGGGCAGCGGAAAGCTCTCCTCCTGCATGGAGCGAATGTGATGCAGGACGCGCGCCGCCATCAGCGGATAGAGCGCGGCGACTGAACCACCCAGCACGACCCTGTCGGCATCGATGATCCTGCAGCCCTGGATCAGGCCGTAAGCCAGGGCGCGCGCCCAGTCTTCGGCTATGGCGACGGCGCCCGGAACGCGGTCGCGCACATCGGCGAGGAAGGTCGTGAAGCTCGGTTCCGGCTGCGTCGAGACGGAACGGTAGGCGCTCAGGATGCATTCCAGCCCGAGAACACGTTCAAGGCTGCGGCCGGGCGCACTGGCACCATCGACGCGCAGATGCCCGATTTCGCCGGCAAGTCCCCGCGCGCCTCGAAAAACGGTCCCATCGACGACGATGCCGCCGCCCACGCCGCTCTCCATGACGAGATAGAGCGTGACCCCCGAATGGGCCTCGCCAGCGCCGTAGCTCGCGCCGGTCGCGAAGGCGTTTGCGTCATTCTCGACCATGACCGGCATTTGCGCCGGCACGGTCGCACGCACGAGATCGGCGAGTTGTATGTTCTGCCAGCCGAGCAGGGGAGCGGTGTTGATCAGTCCCTTGCGATCCATTTGCGCCGGCACGGCGACGCCCAACCCTTCGCAGCGGTCGAGATGGTCGGCCGGCAAAGTGTCGAAGGCGATCGCGATCGCGCGCGAAACTGCAGTATCGACATCGACGGACGGGCCGTCGAAGGGCTCCATGCGACTGTTGACGATGCGGCAGGCGAGATCGACCTCAACCACCGTGATGTGTTCGACGCCGATCTCGATGCCGAGAAAGAAGGCGGCTCCAGGCCTAAGTTCAAGCATGATGCCCGGCCGCCCCGCGTGAGCAGTCTGTGCCTGCTCGGTGGTTCCCACCTCGCGCACGAGGCCATCGGCCGTCAATCCGGCGATGATATGGCCGGATGAGGAGCGATTGAGGCCTAAAATGCGCGCAAGCTCCGCCCTGCTCAAGCGGCCGTGACGATAAAGCGCCCGCATCGCAGCGAGTTCATTGCGCTGGCGGATCCCGCTCGGAGACGCGATGGGGCCCACTTCATTCACGAGCGATCCTCCTTGCCTCTCTTCGCCGACCCCTGACACAACATAACCGGGCCGGAAACGCCCGACATGAGCCGAACGCAACCTTTCCCACACCTTTCGCCGTCACGGCCGGGCAACGGTCGCGCGACGACGTCTCGCCTCGTCCATCTTGAGGTCGATGAATTGCTTCGCGTGCTGCGCGAGCGGCATGTTTTCGGTCCAGGTGTCGCGCCAGATTGCGCAGGCAAGCGACAATCCTTCATCGACGACGGCGCCCGAGAAGGATTCGAATGTGATGTCGTTCTTGTAGTCGATGTCGAGCAAGGCATCGAACATCAGGTCGAAATTGATGACGCCGTCGCCGAGATAGCCGCGGTTGCTCTCACCAATGTGGAAATAGCCGATCTTGTCGCCCGCAAGGCGGATGGCCGCCGCCGGGTTCGCTTCCTCGATGTTCATGTGAAACGTGTCGAGGTGCAGCCGCACATGCGTAGAGCCTACCTGCTCGATGAAGGCGAGCCCCTGGGCGGTGGTGTTGAGGAGATTTGTCTCGAAACGGTTCACCACTTCGAGAACGAGGTCGACTCCTGCAGACTTGGCGAGATCAGCCGTCTTGGCGATGGCCGCGACACTGCTGTCCCATCCCTTTCTGGTGGGCATCCGGGAATATTTCCCGTGGGCCGAATAGAGGATCCCTCCGAGCTTGCTCCCGCCTATGTCGCGGACTGCGCGGATGGCGTCGGCCAGCATGCCTTCGCCCGCCCGCACCGCGTCCACATCTTCGCTCGATACATCGTGGCTGAACGGAAGGCCCATGGTGACCGCGATGTCGAGTTTCAGCGCCTCGGCTCGCCTGGCGAGCGCGTCGAGATCGAAATTTTCCGGTCGCAGGTAAGCGAATTCAATGAGGTTATAGCCGCAGGACGCGGATTTTTCCATCGCCTCCTCGAGCATGGGCTGGGTTTGCCCTCCCGTCCACACGAAAGAATGAATACCTAACCGGCCCATGTCTCACCCAATCCAATACTATGTTGCATAATGCAACAAATAAAACTTCAGCTGGATCTGTCAAGCAGATTCCGTTCCGATTGCGATCCGGCACTCGATACGCGGATGGGCAAATGCTTTGCAACTGCATTTCAAACGAGCAACTTCCGCGCCAGCAGAGGCTGGAATTCGGGCATTCCCGCATCGATCGAGATTGCTGTTGACAGCTTTCCTAAATGAACTAATTTGTTTTTCAAGGCAACATATAGGAGGCGCAACGCCGGGGAGGCGGGCGTGGGATGGCGTGTTCGAGCCGGTGGTTGGCCTGGTCTGAACTGCTATTACCTCAAGGAAGCCGGGCTACGACAAGCGCCTTTGGCATGCATGCCGGCATTGTCGCCTGGGGCACCAGACCTGCCTGTCGGGAGGAGGTTATCGATGAAAGCCGATTTACGGATCGTACCCGATTTCGAGATGATCATCTGCCCGCCAGCAGAATCCTTTCGCTGGAACATGCATGACTATCCCTTTTTCCGGGCGAAGTGGCACTATCATCCTGAATACGAACTGCATCTCACCCGGACGACATCGGGCGTCATGATGGTGGGTGACTATATCGGCGAGTTCGAGCCTGGCTGCCTGGTGCTGACGGGTCCGAACGTACCGCACAACTGGGTCAGCGACATCGAACCGGGCAAGCTCATCCGCAACCGGGACATGCTGATCCAGTTCACCCCTGAATGGGCCGATCGCGTCGCCTCCTTCTGCCCCGAGCTCGGCACGATAAAGCCGCTCTATGAGGATGCGGTCTACGGCGTGGAATTCTTTGGCTCCACGGCGCTTTCGGGCCGGCGGTTACTGGCGCAGATGGGTGCTGCCCACGGCGCCGAGCGCGTGTTGCTCTTTCTACAGCTGATGATTGCGCTGGCGCGCAATCCCGCCGAGCGGCGCAGGCTATCGCGCCTTGCGCCAACCTCCTCCCAGGTGGACCTGCCGCATGAGCTGGATGTTGCCATGCGCTATGTGCTGGAGCACTACAGCGACGACATCGACCTGGCGTCGGTCGCAAGGGTCTGTGGTCTCGAGCCGCAGGCCTTCTCGCGCTTTTTCAAGCGCCAGACCGGTCATACCTTCGCGCGCTACGTGATCCTCGCACGCATCTATGCCGCCTGCTCGCTGCTCACACAAACGTATCGTCCGATCACCGAGATCTGCTTCGAGGTCGGGTTCAACAACATCGCCAATTTCAACAGGCAGTTCTTCAAGATCTGCAGACGCACGCCGTCGGACTACCGGCGCAACGCACACAAGATCGGAACAGAGGCGCGAAGCGACCCCTTCCGGGAAATCCGTGCCTATCCGGCGGGGATCGCGGTCGGCGAAAAAGTATAGGTTGCCAGCAAACCACGCGTGGCAGAGCAAAAGAGCGCATACTAAGCTCCGGTCACGCCAACAGGAACGATCGCTGGGAAACGACCCGGAGGTCGCAATCCTTAAAGGCGAACCGTGTCTGGAAGCCGGGAGGAGCCGTGCTGCCGGAGCCCGGGAGGATCCGACAGGCGTCGGGGGGTGGGAACGTGCTTGCCGGCCAGCGGCCGCAAGCGGTGCAAAGGCACAAGGAGGAGGAATTATGATCCGGAAAAGTGGAATTGGACTTGCCGCGCTTGCGATCGGTCTTGTTGCGGGCGTGATGCCCGCACGGGCCGATTTCTGGTCGGATGCCGGCGCGAAATACAAGGGCGTCGTCCTGCACGGCGTGACCGAAAGCACGCCCCCGTCCAACTACATCAAGGACGTGCTGGCGCCCGAGTTCGAGAAGAAGACCGGCATCAAGGTCCAGATCGAGACCACGTCCTGGGACCAGATGTACGACAAGGCTATCAAGGACATGGAAGCCAAGACCGGCATCTATGACATGGTCTATATCGAGCAGGACATCATCTATGCCTATCTGGCGCGCAACTTCCTGGTCGACATCTCGAAATCGCTGAAGGACGACCCGTCGCTGAAGGCGCCGGAATTCGACGAAACCCACTTCACGACATTCGCCAACTATTTCAAGAATGCCGGTGGCGATCTCTTCGGCATCCCGATGGAGGCCTTCATCAAGGTCTACCTCTATCGCACCGACCTCTTCAACGACCCGAAGGTCAAGGACGCTTTCAAGAAGGAGACCGGCAAAGATCTGGCTCCGGCCAAGACCCATGAGGAATATACACAGATTGCCGAATTCTTCACGAAATACGGCAAGGACAACGGGATGGAGCTCTGGGGCACGACGGCCCAGGCGCATACCGGCCATCCGGCGTCCTGGTACGAATTCTTCGAGTCGATCGCTCCGACATACGGCGTCTACAACTGGGGTATCGACGCGGCCAACAACTATGCCGCCTCGGTCGAGAATGGCGGCCAGATGAACAGTGACAAGGCCAAGGCCGCCATGAAGTACTGGCTGCATCTGCGCGACATCGCTCCGCCTGAATCTGCTGCATCAACCTGGACGGAAGTCGCAACGACATTCGCCGCCGGCCGTGTCGCACAGGGCCTGGTTTATGGCGAGAACGCCGCCTGGATCGCGTCGGATGCGGAAAAGTCCAAGGTCGTCGGCAATGTCGGCGTCGCGCTGCCGCCCACCGAGCCCAATGTCCTCAAGGAGGTCGAGGCCGGCAAAGGTTATCTCGGCTACTATGACGGCGGCGCCTTCGGGTTGCCGGTCACGTCGAAGAACAACGAGGCGGCATTGCTCTTCCTGCAGTTCATCGGCCAAGACTCTGTCCAGGCCGACTGGGCGATCGCGGCACCGCGCATCACCAACACGGCGACCTATGACGATCCAAAGGTCATCGACATGGATAAGAAGCTGAACGGCTACTACACCATGCTCAAGGATCAGGGAAAGCTGTTTGCCGGTGCGCCGCCTTTCCCCTTCCATGCGCAGGTGCGTGAAGCCACGGCGCCGATCTTCTACAAGATCCTGCTGGGTGAAGTCGGTCCCGACGAAGGCCTCGACCAGATGGCGGCGGCTGCCGAAGCAGAACTGAAGAACCTCGGCTACCGCAAATAAGACCGGCAAGAGCCTGCGTCCGGGTGGCATCTCCCAAGACCGCCACCCGGGCGCAGTTGCCGGTTACTGCAGGCTGTTGACCTGCGTGAATATCTTCGGGAGCACGAATTCATGCGTTCAAACACTGTCGGCTGGCTGATGCTCGCCCCGACGATCGCGATCCTCGGCATCTTCGGCATCATACCCTTCATATACGTGCTCTACGTGGCATTCCACCAATGGAACCCGTTCGGCGCAAGCTCCGAAATGATCTACAACGGCGCCAACAACTTCCGTCGTCTTGTCTTCGATGCCGAGTTCCTGACCTCTGTTGCCTTCACGATGAAGTTCGCTTTCTTCGCGGTACTGAGCGAGATCGCACTGGGTTATCTGCTCGCGCAGCTTTTCATGAGGGAATTTCCCGGACGTGGCTTTTTCCGAACGATCCACACACTGCCCCTGATCGTCGCGCCCATCGTCGTCGGCTCGGTCTGGCGCCTGATGACGACGCCCAGCATCGGCATCATTCCCTATCTCCTGAGAAGCTGGTTTGGCTACGACCTCAACATTGGCCGCGATGCCACCACCGCTTTTGCGCTGACCGTTATCATGGATATCTGGCACTGGACGCCGCTGGTGACGCTGACACTGCTTGCCGCGCTGCTTGCCCTGCCGAAAGAGCCGTTCGAACAGGCGCAGATCGATGGCGCCAACCGCCGCCAGATCTTCTGGCACGTCACGCTGCCGATGATCCGCCCGGCCATTCTCGCGACGGTCTTCATTCGCCTGATGGACGCGCTGCGTACCGTCGATGAAGTCTGGATGCTGACCTCCGGCGGCCCGGGTGCGGCAACCCGCTATGTCGGGCTGCATATCTGGAAGATCGTCTTCCCAAAGACCGACTACGGCTATGGCGCTGCGATCTCGGTGATCGTGCTCTACCTCACGCTGGTGATGTGCTGGCTGCTTTATGTCGCCCTCGTGGCTCGACGCGAACGGAAGAGGACATTCTGATGCAGGGCCGCAATCCCCTTATCTACGTGGCGCTTTGGCTGCTCCTCAGCCTGCTGACGCTTTTCCCGATCTATTGGCTCTTCATCATTTCGGTGAAGCCGGCGGTCGATCTCTTCACGACGCCGAGCCTGTTTCTCGACGTGATTTACTGGAAGAATTACGTCAACGTCCTAGGCAATGAGACGCTGCGTGGCTACATGCTCAATTCGATGATCATATCCAGCGGCAACGCGGTACTGGTCACGGTGCTGGCCTTCATGGCTTGCTACGCGCTCTCGCGCTTCGACCTTGCGGGCAAGGAGAACATCTTCTTCTGGACCATCACCAACCGCATGGCACCGGCGGCGGTGTTCCTTTTGCCGTTCTTCCTGCTCTTCACCCAGATCATCACGTTCGGCGACTGGAAGCTTTACGACACCAAGATTGGCATGATCCTGCTCTATTGCACGTTCAACCTGCCTTTCGCGATCTGGACGCTGAGGCCCACCATCGACGGAATTCCCAAAGAACTCGACGAGGCCGCGACCGTCGACGGCGCCTCGACCTGGCAGGTCATCTACGAAGTCATCTTCCCGCTTGCCAGACCCGGCCTTGCCGTCACGCTGATCCTGACCTGGGTGTTTGCCTGGAACGAGTTCCTGCTCGCCGCGACCCTGACCAGCTTCAACGCGCGCACGATCACGACGGGCCTTTCGGAATATGTGACGACGACAGGAACCGAATGGGGGGCGATGGCGGCGATCGCGGTTATCACGCTCATTCCCGCGCTCATCATCTTCGCCGTGGTCCAGCGTCATATCGTGGCGGGTCTCACCTTCGGCGCGGTCAAGGAGTAGAGCGATGCAAGAGCCATTCGACCCAGGGCAGACAGATGCCGAACCGGACGTGGCGGGCCGCAAGCCCGAGCCGGCCGGCTTCCTGCCGATCACCACCAACTGGTTCGACCGCGTCTTCGTCGGCATCTACCTGTTCGTCGCGCTCGAACTCCTCTGGATGCGGTTCCTCGAACAATCGATTCCGCTGACGGTCTGCCACGTTCTGGCCGTTGCGCTCGGGGTCCTGATCGTATGGCGCGGCTGATTGCTTCTTGAAAGATAGGACAGAGACAATGAAATCGCTGGTACTGGAAGAGAAGATGAAGCTGTCGCTGCGGGATTTCCCGATCGAGCGTGAAGAGGTGCTGGGTCCGCGCGACGTCCGGATCAAGCTCCACACGGTGGGCATCTGCGGTTCCGATGTGCATTACTATGCGCATGGTGGCACCGGCGTGTTCCAGGTGAAAGCGCCGATGATCCTCGGCCACGAGGCGTCCGGCACCGTGATCGAGACCGGTGCCGAGGTGACCTCGCTGAAGGCGGGCGATCGGGTCTGCATGGAGCCAGGTGTCCCCGATCCCAACAGCCGCGCGACGCGCATGGGACTTTACAATGTCGATCCGGCGGTCCGCTTCTGGGCGACGCCGCCCGTCCATGGCGTGCTCAGGCCCGCGGTCGTCCACCCTGCCGATTTCTCCTTCAAGCTGCCCGACAATGTGTCGTTCGCCGAAGCCGCGATGGTCGAGCCGCTGGCGGTGGGTGTGCATGCGGCGACCAAGGCCCAGGTCAAGCCGGGCGACATAGCGTTGGTGATCGGTGCCGGTCCGATCGGTCTGGTGACAGCGCTTTCGGCTGTCGCGGCCGGCTGCGCACGGGTCTTCGTGAGCGACATCGACGACGCCAAGCTGGAGCTTGCCGCCAAGCTCGGTCCGATCTCACCAGTCAATGTTGCAAGGCAGGACCTGGCCAAGGAGATCCTTGCCGCCACCGACGGCTGGGGCGTTGAGATCGTGTTCGAGTGCTCGGGCCATCCCAAGGGCGCCGAGGGCGTGTTCGACCCGCTTTCGCCCGGCGGCCGCGTCGTCTTCATCGGTTCGCAGGTCCATCCGATCCACTACGATGTCGGCAAGGCCATGGTGCGGGAAGCGCGAGTGGAGCATGTCTTCCGCTATGCCCATGTCTTTCCGCGCTGCGTGGCCATGCTGTCATCAGGCGCGATCGACGTGAAGCCGCTCATCACCCGCACATTCGATTTCGACGAAAGCGTCCGTGCTTTCGAGATCGCGGCGTCCGCCCCGAAAGGCGAAGTCAAGATGCAGATCGCACTGCCGCAATAGAGGAATTCATATGGCTCCCGTCACCGTCAAGGACGTTACAAAGAAGTATGGCGCGCTGCCGGTCATCCACGGCGTCGGCATAGACATCGCCGATGGCGAATTCGTCGTATTGGTCGGGCCTTCCGGATGTGGCAAGTCCACGCTTCTGCGGATGATCGCGGGGCTCGAGACGATCTCCGGCGGCACGGTCGCCATTGGCGGCAGGGTGGTCAACGACGTCCTTCCCAAGGGCCGTGATATCGCCATGGTGTTTCAGAACTACGCGCTCTATCCGCACAAGACGGTCGCAGACAATATGGGCTTTCCCCTCAAGCTCAAGGGCGCGCCGAAAAGCGAGATCGAAACGAAGGTCCGCAGGGCGGCCGAAATCCTCGATCTCGGCAAACTGCTCGACCGCTACCCGAAGCAGCTTTCAGGCGGCCAGCGCCAGCGCGTCGCCATGGGACGCGCCATCGTACGCGATCCGCAGGTCTTCCTGTTCGACGAGCCGCTTTCCAATCTCGACGCCAAGCTGCGCGTGACCATGCGCGTCGAGATCAAGGAACTGCATCAGCGCCTGAAGACGACCACCATCTACGTGACGCACGACCAGATCGAGGCCATGACCATGGCCGACAAGATCGTCGTGATGCGCGAAGGGCGGGTGGAGCAGATCGGCGCGCCGCTTGATCTCTACGACCGTCCGGCCAATGTCTTCGTGGCAGGTTTCATCGGTTCGCCGTCGATGAATTTCGTTCCCGGCAGATTGTCGATGGAAAGCGGCCGGCTGGCCTTCGTCAGCGACAAGGGCACCGTGCTGCCGGTGCCGGAGGGTACGCCGAGCCACGGCGAACCTGTCCTCTACGGCATCCGACCGGAACATATCGACGTGCGGCCCGACGGGATGCCGTCGACGATCTCGGTTCTCGAACCCACCGGCTCGGAAACGCAGATCTTTGCACATCTGGGCGGCGATGCCATCATGGCGGCGGTTCGCGACCGCATCGTCGCGCTGCCGGGCGAGGCAATCTCCCTCCGGATCGATCCGGCCCGCGTGCATCTCTTCGATGCCAAGAGCGGCCGGCGCCTCTAATTCCGCATAGCCAGGGAAGCAAGACATGTTCTTTGAGAAGTTCCGGATGGATGGCCAAACCGCGGTGGTGACCGGCGGCGGGCGCGGTATCGGCCTTGCCTGCGCCGAAGCGCTTGCCGAGGCGGGCGCCCGTGTCGTCATCATCGATCGCGACGAAGCGGTCGCCGAATCCGGCAGGCAGGCCTTGGCCGGCAAGGGTATCGAAGCCGATGCGCTGGTCCTCGATGTCACGGATTCGGCGGCCGTCGACAAAGCCGCGGCAGATATCTTCGCAAAACATGGTCGCATCGACGCGCTGGTCGCCAATGCAGGCATTGCCCGCACCGGCACGGCGGCAGAGGATACGCCGGACGAACTCTGGCTCAATGTCAACGATGTGAACTACAACGGCGTCTTCTGGTGCAATCGCACCTTCGGCCGCTATATGCTCAAGGCCGGCCATGGCGCGATCGTCAATATCGGATCGATGTCAGGCTATATCGCGAACCGGCCGCAACTCCAGACCTATTACAACGCCTCCAAGGCGGCCGTCCACCACCTGACCGCGTCACTCGCCGTGGAATGGGCGGACCGCGGCGTTCGCGTCAATGCCGTGGCACCAACCTATATCGAAACCGAAATGACGAAATCCGTGGTCGACAAGTCGATGATGGACATCTGGCTGCGCGACACGCCGATGGGCCGGATGGGCCAGCCCCATGAGATTGCGTCGGTCGTGCATTTTCTCGCCTGCGACGCATCGAGCCTGATCACCGGCGCGACCGTCAAGGCTGATGGCGGCTTCACTTGCTGGTAGGAGGTATTGGAAATGGACTTTTCAAACAGGCGTGTGGTGGTGACCGGCGCCGGCAAGGGCATCGGGCGTGCGACCGCCGTCATGCTGGCTAAGCGTGGGGCCAAGGTGACCGCGCTGTCGCGCTCGGTGGCCGATCTTGAGGAACTGAAGAGTGAAATCGGATGCATCGCGATTGCGGTCGATCTTGCCGATCCGGACGCAACGCGCGCCGCAGCCCTTCAGGCGCTGCCAGCCGATTTTCTGATCAACTGTGCCGGCACGACCGAGCTTGAACCTTTCCTCGATCTCAAGGTCGAGAACTTCGACCTGCTCTATGCCGTCAATGCGAGGGCACCGATGATCGTTTCGCAGGAATATGCCCGTGACATGGTGAAGAACGGCCGGAAAGGCGCAATCGTCAATGTATCGAGCGTCGCCGCCTTTGTGGGTATTCCCGATCACGCGGCCTATTGCGCTTCCAAGTCCGGTCTCGACGGGCTGACCCGGGTGATGGCCAAGGAGCTTGCGCCGATGGGCATACGCGTCAACGGCGTGCATCCCACCGTGACACTCACGCCTATGGCCATCAAGGCCTGGAGCGATCCGGAAAAGGCAGCCGGCATGCTCAACCGCATTCCGGTCGGCCGTTTCGCCGATCCCGGCGACATCGCCGAGGTCATTCTTTTCCTGCTCTCCGACGAGGCAGCCATGGTCAACGGCCTGTCGATGCCCGTGGATGGCGGTTACATGATCGCATGACGATTGTCCGAGGCGGATGCCTCAATTTGTAAACCTTCCCGCCGCCGGACTGGCGGCCCCAGATTTTCTCAAGGATCAGCGCATGACACGCTTTGACGCAAAAATCGCCAGGATCAGGGCCGGCAACTACAAGCGAACGGATTTCATCATCGCGGACGCCAAGGATGGCGATATGGGTCCCAGCATTCCATCCTGCGGCCCCAAGCTCGAAAAGGACTGCTCTTACACGCGCTACCGGACGCGGGCGGAGTTCCTCGGCCAGATCAAGGCCGTGATCACCCAGGACATCGTTGATATCATGCTGACCTCCGCCTCCAATCTCGAACTGCTGACGGAGAGCGGCGCTTATGCCGGCAGCAGTGTCAAACCGGCCATTCGCGCCAATGATGCGACGGATATCTGGGTAGGGCGCGGCGCGGCCTATGCCAGCCAGCCGTCTCGGCCCTATCGCACCGCTTCGCTGTCGGTCAACCGGCGCCATACCGATCTCGGCCTTTATTCGATCACCTTCAACAACGATCTAGATGCGGATTACAATTCGCTGCTCGCCTTCCTGGATTTCGTAGAGGATGCCGACGACAACGGCTTCAATTATTTCCTCGAAGTCTTCAACCCGAACGTCGATACCGGGATTGCGCCCGACCTCCAGCCGCATTTCGTGAATGATTGCATATGCCGGGCGCTCGCCGGGCTGACGGGTGCCCGGCGGCCGCAGTTCCTGAAGATCCCGTTCAATGGGCCGAAGGCGCTGGAGGAACTCACCTCCTACGACCCGAGCCTGGTCGTCGGCGTGCTGGGTGGCGGTGCAGGGACCGCGCGCGACACGTTCGAACTCATCCATCAGGCGGAGAAATACGGCGCCCGCGTAGCGCTCTTCGGCCGCAAGATCAATCTCGCCGAGGACCCGCTCGCCATGGTGAAATTCATGCGCGCCGTAGCAGATGGTGATCTCGGGCCGGAAGAGGCGGTCAGGGCTTATCACGGCGCTCTGCAGGCGGGCGGGCAGAAGCCGATGCGGAGCCTCTCCGACGACATGGCTATCACAGAGAAGGTCCTGATGAATTGAGCCCGGCAGGGGAGGAGACCATGGCTGGAACGAGCAGGCGCGGCTTCATCGCCGGTGGTACCTGGTGCCTGGACCGAAACCGCAGAATCGACGCGTGGCCGCGGGAAGACAGCGTCGGTATCGCCTGGGGGCTTGAGGAACGCGGCGGCGGCCCTGCCTGCAATCTCGCCATCGACATCAAGAGGCTCGACCCGTCGATCCCCGTCGAAACCATCGGACTGGTCGGCAACGACGAGGCCGGGCGAAAGCTCATCACTGAAGCCGAACGGGCGGGTCTCGGCCATCGGCAAATGCACGTCAGCGACGAAGCGCCCACCCATACGACCGAGGCCTTCATCTCGCAGGCAAGTGGACTGCGAACACATATTTCCGACCTCGGAGTTTCGGCGCTGCTTTCGCCGGACCATTTTGATTTCTCCGGGACCTCCGCGCGCTTCTTGCATCTTGGGCTTCCCGGCATCCATCCCACGATGGATGCACCCTGGGGCGATAACTGCAACGGATGGGTGACGGTGCTCAAAGCCGCTCGCGCCGCTCGTCTCGAAACCAATCTCGAACTCTGCACGGTCACGCCGGAATGCCTGCGTGGCCTGATCCTGCCCTGCCTACCACATCTCGATACGCTCATCGTCAACGACAGCGAGATCGGCGCGCTGGCGGAGACGGAGACTACGCGGGCGGGCAGGACGGATATCGATGCCTGCGCGGCGGCCTCGGCCGCCATTCTCCAAAAGGGCGCGATGCGGCTTGTCACAGTCCACTTTCCCGAAGGCGCGATCACCGTCACGCGGCCTGGAGAGAAGATTTTCGTGGCGTCGGTGAAGGTGCCGCAGACTGTGATTGTCGGACCGAACGGTGCGGGTGATGCCTTCGCGGCTGGCTTTATGTACGGCCTGCATGAGCACTGGGCGATCAAGGACTGCCTTTGGCTCGGTCACGCCGCGGCCGCCTGCTCGCTGCGGAGCGCGGGCACGACCGACGGTGTCGTCGGGTGGAAACAATGCCTCGACCTGGCACGCCAGTGGGGCAGCCGTTGACGGCGGATCGACGGCGGGATTTTCGATATTTGATCTGAGGCAGAAGGAGACGAGCATGGTCAAGCAATTGGAAGGCATGGTGGCAGCGATTACGGGTGCGGCCTCCGGCATTGGACTGGCGAGCACGAGGGCGATGATTGCGCAAGGCGCGCGCGTGGTACTCGTCGATCGCGACCAGAAAGCGCTGGACGCGGTTTGCGCGGAGCTCGGCGATGTCGCGATCCCCCTGGTAATCGATCTTCTCGATCCCGCCAGTTGCGCAACCCTCATGCCGTCTATCGAGAAGTTGACCGGCCAACTCGATATTTTCCATGCCAATGCGGGCACCTATATCGGGGGCGATCTGATTGAGGCCGACACGGCCATTATTGACCGGATGCTCAACCTCAACGTCAACGCGGTCATGAAGAATGTCCATGACGTTCTGCCGCACATGATCGCGCGCGGCTCGGGCGACATTATCATTACGAGTTCAGTCGCGGGGCATTATCCCGTCCCTTGGGAGCCCGTCTATTCGGCTTCCAAGTGGGCCATGACCTGCTTCGTCCAGACCGTGCGGCGCCAGGTCAACAAGAAAGGCATCCGGGTGGGCTCGGTTTCGCCCGGGCCGGTAATCAGCGCGCTCCTTGCCGACTGGCCCGAAGAAAATCTGCAAAAGGCCAAGGAATCCGGAAGCCTCATCGAGCCGTCCGAGGTGGCCGATGCCATCATCTTCATGCTGACAAGGCCGAGAAATGTCACAATTCGGGATGTCGTCGTGCTGCCGACCAATTTCGATATCTGAATGCCCAATCGCTTGCTGCTTGGCCGGCCGCTGCACACCATGAGCCGGGGAGGGCAGCAGCTGCAAGGCAGCCCTGCCATCCTTGCCATTGCCATACCCGCTCGCATCACACCATTCGCCGATTTCTTCGGTAGCTGGCTGATGGGTTTGCGGGTCAGGCGGCACGCTCTAGTGCAGCCCGGATCTGTGCTTCGGTGGAGGCGATCGCAGCCTTGGCTGCGTCCGGGCTTACGAGTGTCCCTTCCACGCGGACCACTTCGATATCCGTCAGTCCGATAAAACCGAGAAGATGCGCGAGATAGGTGGTTTGGAAGTCTAACGGGGCATTCTTGCCTTCCGAAAAGACGCCGCCAGTTGCCGTCACGAGATAGACTCTCTTGGCGGGCAACAATCCCATCACACCGGTTGCGTCGTAGCGAAAGGTGACGCCAGGCCAAGTGATGTAGTCAAACCAAGCCTTGAGCTGCGTCGGCGGGCCGAAGTTGATCATGCCCGAGCCAATGACGATCACGTCGGCAGCCTGGACCTCGTCAACGAGGCTTTGAGCGAGATTGACGGCTTCGATCTGTTCGGGTGTACGTGTCTCGGGCGGCGCAATGCGGCCGTCGATATAGGCCGCTGTGATATGCGGCATTGGTGCCGCCCCAAGATCACGTTCGACAATTGTGCCGCCGGTACGGGCGTTGAGGCTTTCAGCGATGTCACGGGCAAATCGGGTGGAAAGGCTCTGAGGACCGCGTGGGCTAGAGGTAACGAGGAGGATGTTGGTCATTGGTGGCTCCTTGGGGGTAGTATCAAACTGTGACCAACACTATTAAGGTGACTATTTCACTGTTCGCAAGAAGGCACATTCATGACACTCAGTGACATAGAGTTTCCTACCCCAAGCGAAGACGCCGACTGCCGTCCCGTTCGGGAGATCCTCGATCGCATTGCCGATAAGTGGAGTCTTTACATCTTCGTGGCCCTGAAGGATGGGCCGGTCCGCTTCAATGCATTGCGACGGCAGATCGACGGCATCTCGCAGAGGATGCTCACGATTACGCTTCGTCAATTGGAACGCGACGGTTTGATCAGTCGCACCCACTTTCCGACGATCCCACCGCGCGTGGATTACGAGCTGACTGAAGTCGGCAGGTCGCTTCTCGCCCCAGTCATGGCCTTGGTGACCTGGGCGGATTCAAATCGGAACGTGATCGAGGAGGCGCGCCGGCAACATGACCAAACTAGATGATCGCTGCGGCGATATTTTGTATTCGGCCTCTATCCCTCAAAGACTGCAAATCCGCCGCGATGCGTCGTTCAGGGCGTTTCTCGGTCGAGCCGGCCAACTAAGGCTCGATACTCACGGGTTCCAGCCGCCGCTACCAACGGTCCTCCCGATGGTCACGACGCGATCAAGGTCGCTCTCTCACGCCCCGACACTATGTGAATTGCTTTGGAACATGCGGTCTAGCTCGGCTTTGCTCGGCCAGTGACAATAATCTTGTGAAAAATCCGATACTAGGGCACAATTTTGCGAATGCACCTGAAGTACGAAGCGATCACAATCCGGCCGTCTCGCGCCGAGTGACAGCTCGCGTGGGAGGGTCGCGTCGATGGATCAGGGATTCTTTCTTCTGTTCGCTACGGTGTCCGTGATCACGGCCCTGACGGTGGTTTTGGCGCGGAACCCGGTTCACAGCGCATTGGCGCTGATGGCCTGTTTCTTGCAGATTTCCGCAATTTTCATCTTGCTCGAGGCGCCTTTTCTGGCGGTTATACAGATATTTGTCTACGTCGGCGCGATCATGGTCCTGTTTCTGTTCGTGATCATGATGATCGATGTGCGCGAAGCGGTGTTGCAGCGCTTCTTGCCGGGCGGGAACCTGCCGGCCCTGGTGCTGCTCGTCTTGCTTGGCGTCGAGATGTCTGTGCTCGTGTTCTGGAGCGACCGCTTTTCGGGCTCGGAGCCCGTCCCGATCGGCGGCGGTGGTGATATCAGGCAGCTCGCCACGACACTTTTCGCCGACTATCTCCTGCCGTTTGAGGCTGCCTCCGTCATCCTGCTGGCCGCGCTGGTCGGTGCCATCGTGCTGGCGCGGAAGGAGCGGGAGTGATGGTTCCGCTCTCGTGGTATATTTTGCTCGGGGTGGTTCTGTTCGTGATCGGAGCGGCGGGCGTGCTGCTCAGGCGCAATATTCTGGTCGTGCTGATGTCGCTGGAGTTGCTGCTCAACTCGGTCAACATCAATTTCATCGCTTTCGGGCGCATCCACGACGACTTCCGCGGACAGATCTTCGCCATCTTCGTCATCGCAATCACTGCGGCGGAGGTTGCCGTTGCTCTCGGCATCCTGGTCGCGCTTGTGAGGAACAAATCCACCCTCAAGGTCGACGACGTGACCATGATGAAAGGATAGCGGCTTGGACCCGATGACATCGATCAGGCCGCTGCTTGCCGTCGCCGTCCCAGGTCTGGCGGCCCTGGCAATTCTCCTTCTGAACAACCGTGAGAAACTCCGCGATCTCGTCTCGCCGTTGGCCGCGATCGCCCTGTTCGCGATTGTCGCCTCGATGGCGCCCACGGTACTGGCGGGCGGCACCGTCGATTTGCGCCTGTTCGGGATCCTGCCCGGGATCGACTTCGCGTTCCGCGCCGATGCGCTCGGCATGGTGTTCGCCACCGTCTCGTCACTCCTATGGATTGTGGCTGCGATCTATTCCATCGGCTACATGCGACACCTGAAGGAGCATGCGCAGACCCGCTTCTTCGCCTGTTTCGCCACCAGTCTTGCGGCGGCAGTCGGGGGCGCCTTCGCAGCCAATCTGTTCACGCTGGTGATTTTCTACGAGGTGCTCAGCCTCGTTACCTATCCGCTCGTCTATCACCACGAGGACGAAGAGGGATGGACGGGCAGCCGCAAGTACATCGTCTATTTGATGGGCGCGTCGAAAAGCATACTGCTCGCCGCGCTAGCGCTGACCTATTCCATTGCGGGGTCGCTCGACTTTGTGGAAGGTGGGCTATTGGCGAGGATCAATGCCCCTACGGCGCTGCTGACGGTTGTCTATTTTTGCTATCTTTTCGGCTTCGCCAAGGCTGCGGTGATGCCGATGCACGCCTGGCTGCCTGCTGCAATGGTGGCGCCGACGCCGGTCAGCGCGCTCTTGCATGCGGTGGCCGTTGTCAAGATGGGCGTGTTCTGCGTGCTCAGGGTGGTGTTCCATGTCTTCGGCGTCGGGCTGGTGGGCGGGCTGGGGCTCGGCATCGCCACGGCCTATCTGGTCTCCTTCACGATCCTGATGGCGTCCGTCTACGCCCTGACGCGGGACGACCTGAAGGCCAGACTCGCCTATTCGACGGTCAGCCAGCTCTCTTACATTGTGCTGGGCGCGGTTCTGCTCTCGCCGGTCGCGATGGTCGGCGGGATCATCCATATCGCGGCGCACGCTTTCTCCAAGATCACGCTCTTTTTCTGTGCCGGCTCGATCTATTGCGCGTCTGGCAAGCGGAACATCAGCGATATGGCCGGTATCGGGCGCAGGCTGCCGTGGACGATGGGGGCGTTTTTCATCGCTTCGCTCAGCATGATCGGGGTGCCGCCGACCGCCGGATTCGTCAGCAAATGGTATTTGACGTTGGGCTCCGTGGAGGCTGGGCAGACCGCGTTCTTGACCGTGCTCCTCGTGAGCTCGATCCTGAACGCCGCCTATTTCCTGCCGGTCAGCTATATCGCCTTCTTCGGGACGGAGACGCAAGAGAGCCCGGCGACGGTTCGTGAAATTCCGATGGTTGCGATCCCGCTGGTTGCGACTGCCATCCTGTCGGTGCTGATGGGCATCTTCCCGGACTATTTTCTTACCCTTGCGGACGGAGTGATCAGATGATCAAGCGCGTGGTCGACTTTTTTGGCGACGAAGAATATGCAAGGCAGCGCCGCCGACTGTTCTATCTGGCACTTGTTCTGATCGTCGTCGCCGACATTCTGGTCTTTCGCGAACACGCCGAATACCTGTGGGAGCGTCTGCCTGGCTGGTCCGCCGTCTACGGCTTCGTGTCCTGCGTATTGCTTATCTTCGTTTCCAAGTTTCTCGGCCATCGGGTCGGGCTGATGCGGCGCGAGGATTATTATGACTGACTTCATCCATCCGGCTCTGCTCTTCATTTTCGGCGCCCTGCCAATCCCGTTCCTCAAAGGATCGATCCGCAAGGCCTATCTGCTGCTGATCCCGGCCCTCGCGATCCTCGCCGTGGTTACGATGCAGCCAGGCAGTTATGGCGAGGGGCGGTTTATCGGGCAGGACATACTGATCGCGAACGTCGACAAGCTGAGTATCGTCTTCGCCACTGTTTTCACCATCATGGCTTTGATCGGAACGATCTACGCGCTGCATCTGCCTCGCCCTGGCCAGCATGTTGCTGCGTTCGTCTACGTCGGCAGCGCGCTCGGCGTGGTGTTCGCCGGCGACTACCTGACCTTATACCTGTTCTGGGAAGGCATGGCGTTTGCCTCTGCCTATCTCGTCTTCGCCCAAGGCGGCCGGCAAGCGATCGCCTCCGGGTTCCGATATCTCATGGTCCATATCTCTGGCGGCGTCGTCCTGCTGGGCGGCATCATTCTCAACGGGCTCTCAACAGGCTCGCTGCTTTTCGGCCCGATGGCCGGGGCCATGGGCGCCGGCGCCTATCTGATCCTTGCGGGGTTCATGCTCAACGCCGCGGTGCCGCCACTCAACGCCTGGCTGACCGATGCTTACCCCGAGGCGACCGTTACCGGGGCGGTATTCATGAGCGCCTTCACCACCAAGACTGCCGTCTATGTGCTGGCGCGGGCGTTTCCGGGCACCGAGCTTCTCGTCTGGCTCGGTACCGCGATGGCGCTCTACGGCGTTGTCTACGCGGTGCTGGAAAACGACTGCCGCCGGCTACTTGCCTATCATATCGTCAGCCAGGTGGGCTACATGGTGGCGGGCGTCGGCATCGGGACCGAAATGGCGGTGAACGGAGCCACCAGCCATGCGTTCGCCCATATCCTCTACAAGGCGCTTCTGTTCATGGGTGCGGGGGCGGTGATCTACGTCACCGGGCGCCGCAAGCTCACAGAGCTCGGCGGGCTCTATAAGACCATGCCGCTGACAGTGGCGCTTTACATGGTTGGAGCCTTCGCGATCTCGGCATTTCCGTTCTTCTCGGGCTTCGTCACCAAATCGATGGTGGTGGCCGCCGCCGGGCTGGATCACCGCGCGCTGGTGGTCCTGGCGCTGACGATGGCCTCGTCGGGGACCTTCCTGCACACCGGGCTCAAGCTCCCTTATTACATGTTCTTCGGCACCGACCGGAAACTGGAGGCGCGGGAGCCGCCACGCAACATGCTGGTTGCGATGGGCATAGCGGCGGTGCTCTGTATGGCGATCGGGGTATTCCCCCAGCCGCTTTATGCGCTTCTGCCGTATACGGTCGACTTCGAACCCTACACCGGCGTCCATGTCTCCGAGAGCCTTGGCGTGCTGATGTTCACGGCACTGGGCTTTGTCATTTTCCTACGAGCGCTCGATCCCGAGAACACGATCAGCCTGGACACCGACTGGTTCTACCGCAAGGGCGCGCGGTACTTCATGTGGATCGCCGAAAGGCCGCTGGCGCGCTACGAGAAGGCGATGAGCGAGGTGTCTGAGACAGCCGCGCTGCCTTTCATGTACGGGTCGGCGAGGGCGGGGCTACGGCTCGACCTTAATGGCGTGGACGCCGTCGTGAACGGCGTCGCCCGCTCGGCTCTGCGCGGCGGCGGGGCACTGCGGCGGTTGCAGACCGGCGTCGTGACCCATTACGCGCTGGCGATGATCGCCGGTGTGATCGCAGCAACCGTCATCTTCGCAGTTGTGTGGCGGTAGGGGGCGCCATGGGATTCCCGCTGCTCAGCCTCATCGTTTTCGTGCCCGCCGCCGGGGCAGCGGTCTTAATGTTGATGCGCGGTGACGATGCGGTGCGGTGGACGGCGCTCGGTTTCACCTTGCTCGATTTCGCTCTCACTATCGCGATGCTGACCGGCTTCGACACCGCGACCCACGAGATGCAGTTCACCGAGATACGCCCGTGGGTACCGGCGCTCGGGATCACCTACGCGCTCGGCGTTGACGGAATAAGTGCGCTCTTCGTGTTCCTGACCGCGCTGTTGGGCTGGATCTGCGTGCTCGCTTCGTGGGTCGCGATCGACCGTAAGGTGAAGGCGTTCATGGTCAGTCTGCTCTCTATGCAGGCGTTGATGCTCGGGGTGTTCTCAGCGCTCGACCTTTTCCTGTTCTATGTGTTCTGGGAGGCGATGCTGATCCCGATGTACCTGATCATCGGCATCTGGGGTGGCGAGGGCCGGGTCTATGCGGCAGTCAAGTTCTTCCTCTATACGCTGGCGGGCAGCCTCCTGTTCCTGATCGGTGTCATCGTGCTCTATTTCCAGGGCGGCAAGACCTTCGACATCCTCATTCTCACAGCGCAGGATCTGCCATTCCCGGTCCAGTCCTGGTTGTTCTTCGCCTTCCTGATCGCCTTCGCCGTCAAGGTGCCGATGGTTCCCGTTCATACCTGGCTACCTGACGCCCATGTGCAGGCGCCGACAGCGGGCAGCATCATCCTTGCCGGAGTGCTTCTGAAGATGGGCGCCTACGGCTTCTTGCGATTTTCGCTGCCGATGCTGCCAGAGGCGTCGATGTATTATTCGACGCTGATGTTGGCGCTTTCGGCACTTGCGATCGTCTATGGCGGGTTGCTTGCGCTGGCGCAGGACGACCTGAAGAAGCTGGTGGCCTATTCCAGCATCAGCCATATGGGCTTCGTGACGCTGGGCATCTTTGCGCTGAATCTCCGCGGCCTTGAGGGAGGCATCCTGCAGATGTTCAACCATGGCGTGACGACGGGTGCTCTGTTCCTGCTCGTCGGTCTGATTTACGAGCGGACACATACGCGCAGCATCGCGGACTATGGCGGGCTGATGAAGGCGGCGCCGGTCTACACTGTATTTCTTGCGCTGTTCACCCTGTCGTCGATGGCGCTGCCGGGAACGAATTCGTTCGTGGGCGAGCTGCTGGTGCTCTCAGGCGGTTTTGCGGCCAATCTGGCCGCCGGCGCGGCCGCCGTTTTGGGTGCGTTGCTGGGTGCTGCCTATCTGCTTGGCATGTACGGGAAAGTCGCTCTTGGTCCAGCCAAAGTCACCGCCCGGTTCAAGATACGCGACGTAAGCGCCCGCGAGATGGCCGCGATCCTGCCGCTGGCCGTCTTCGTACTTTGGGTCGGGCTCTATCCGAAACCCTTTCTCGACATCATCGACGTCTCGGTGAAGCATCTGCTGGTGCACGTGCACGGCAAGGGGAGCGGCCAATGACCGCCGCCGCGCTTTTCCAGTCCGTCCTGGCGAGCCTGCCCGAGATCATTGTGGTCACCGGGGCCTGCATCCTATTGATCCTGGGACAATTTGTGCGGAAGGGGCAGGAACATCTCCTTGTCGGGGCTTCCGTCGCTATCGTGCTGATTGCCGCCTTGGCGACATTCATGCTGGCGAGCGAGGTGCGCCCAGCCTACACGGGCATGTTCATCGCCGACCGCTTCGCGGTGTTCTTCAAGTTCGTGTTCTACTTAGCCACCGTTCTGACATTCCTCCTTTCGCGGAAGTATGCCGATATCGAAGGGATCGGGAGCAGCGAATACTATGTCCTGCTGCTCTTTGCACTTTCGGGAATGATGATCATGGCGTCGGCGATCGATCTCTTGTCGATCTACGTGGGCCTCGAACTGATGGTGCTCTGCACCTATGTGCTGACCGGCTTTCTACGGCAAGAGCGGCGGTCGAACGAAGCGGCACTGAAATATGTGATCCTTGGCGCGGTTTCGACCGCGATTTTCCTCTACGGCGTTTCGCTGATCTACGGGCTCACCGGCACGACGCGACTGGACGGCATGGCGGCTGCTGTGACCGGGGATCCGCTCGATCCCGGATTGCTGCTGGCGGTCGTCTTCATCGTCGCAGGGCTGGTCTTCAAGGTCGGTGCGGTGCCGTTCCACATGTGGGTGCCGGACGTCTATGAAGGGGCGCCGACGACGATCACCGCCTTTATGTCGGTGGCCCCCAAGGCGGCGGGGTTCGCGGTAATCCTCAGGGTGTTCCTCAACCCTCTGGTCGCAGCCTCCGACATTTGGATCATCGTCGCGGTCATTGCGGTGGTGACGATGGCGCTCGGCAGCTTCGTGGCGCTCGTGCAGGACAATTTCAAGCGCCTCCTGGCCTATTCCAGCATCGCCCATGCCGGGTTCGCCATTTTTGGCGTGGTGGCCGGCGGCGCGGACGGGATCGCCAGCGTGATGCTCTACCTGCTGATCTACTCTTTCATGAATCTCGGCATTTTTGGCACTGTCATCATGATGCGCAACGGCGATTTCTCGGGCGAAGTTATCGAGGACTACGCAGGTTTCGCCAAGTCGCATCCGGGGCTGGCACTTCTGATGCTTGTCTATCTGTTCTCGTTGGCCGGCATCCCGCCGACGGCCGGGTTCTTCGCCAAGTTCTACGTGCTGGTCGCACTCGTCGAGCGGGGGTTTGTCATGCTGGCGGTGATCGCAGTGCTCCTGAGCGCCGTCGCCGCCTATTTTTACATCCGCATCGTCATGGTGATCTACATGCGTGAGCCGCAAAGGGTGTTCGACCCCGCGCTGACGCCCTTGGTCCGCGCTACGCTAGCCTTCACCGCCATCGGCACGCTCGGAATCGGCATATTTCCGGAATGGTTCCTAAGACTTGCTCAAGGCGCGGTGTTTGGCGGCTGATCTATTGGATTTGCAATGACACCCCCGACGGAATAGACTGACTACCAAAGAAAGGAGCGCCCAAGTCACTTACTGGGGCGACCGCATATCCGGCCCGAAAGAGGCCGGTCGCGGCCTGAGCAAGGCCCTCGGTGGGTGACCGGGGAAATGCGACATGAGTGCAATGGAATTCCTGCCAGTTCTCGTCATGATCGCCGGAATTGTTCTGGTGGCGATGGCGACGCTTTTTGTTTCCTCGCTACTGCGCCCGTCTAATCCCTATCCCGCGAAGAACGCGCCCTATGAATGCGGCATGGACCCGTCGGGCGAGGCGGCGGCAGGGCGCTTCAGGGTGCCGTTCTTTATCCTTGCGATCTTGCTGGTGGTCTTCGATGTCGAAGCGATGTTCCTCTTTCCCTGGGCCGTTGTGCTGAAGGAGATCGGGCTTGTCGGTTACGTCGAGATGTTCGTCTTCATGTTGCTGCTTCTCGTGGGCTTCGCCTACGCGTGGCTGAAGGGAGCGCTGGAATGGGAGGCGTAAACAACACGATCCGCGACAGCGTGCTGTTCACAACGGCCGACAGTGTCATCAACTGGAGCCGAAGCTCGGCGTTATGGCCTGAGACCTTCGGCATTGCCTGTTGCGCCATCGAGATGATCTCGGCGGGTTGCGCACGCTACGACCTCGACCGGTTCGGCGTGGTGTTCCGCCCTTCGCCGCGACAGTCCGATGTGATGATCATCGCCGGCACAGTGACCCGGAAATTCGCGCCCGTCGTGCGGCGGCTCTATGATCAGATGCCGGAACCGCGCTGGGTGATCGCGATGGGTACCTGCGCTATTTCTGGCGGCGTCTACAACACCTATGCCGTGGTGCAGGGGTCGGAAACCTTCGTGCCCGTCGACGTGCATGTGCCCGGCTGTCCGCCGCGGCCCGAAGCGCTGATGCATGGCTTCCTTCTGCTTCAAGAGAAGATCAAGAGGTCCCGCGCGTTGGCCGGGACGCCTCTGGATCGGGTTGCCATGCCATGAGCGTGGGGCCGCTTCTCAATCATGCTTTGATCATGGAGCGCTTCGGGAAAGCAATCGAGGACCTCGGTGCCGCGCACGGCATTCACGCCTTTGCCGTTCCACCAGAGAAGATCGTCGACTTCTGCCGGTTCTTGAAAGAACATCCGGCGCTGCAGTTCAATTTCCTCTCGGATATCTGTGGGGTTGATCACTATCCCGCAATGCCGCGCTACGAGGCGGTGTACCACCTCTATTCGCTGCCGAACAAATGGCGGGTTCGCATCAAGTGTCGGCTTGGCGATCCGCCGCAGCTTCCCTCGGTCACGGGGGTCTGGCGCACCGCCAACTGGCATGAGCGCGAGGCCTGGGACATGTATGGTATCAGGTTCGAGGGGCATCCCGATCTGCGCCGGATCTACATGTGGGAAGGCTTCAAGGGTTTTCCCCAGCGCAAGGATTTCCCTCTGCGGGGCTACAAGGACAAGTTGAACCCTTTCGGTGCCGAAGGTCCGCCGCCAACACAGCCTGACCTCGCCACCAGGGATATTCCTTAAGGGAGGCCGTTCTACGCCGGAAAACTGAAATGACCGAAGTCACCGAGTTCAGCAGGCCGGAAGGCGAAGCACTCAATACTCGGGAAGTGCTTCTCAACCTCGGCCCGCAGCACCCCAGCACTCACGGGGTTCTTCGGCTCGTCCTCGAACTGGACGGCGAGTACGTCGAACGCGTCGACCCGCATATCGGCTATCTCCACCGCGGCACCGAAAAACTGGCGGAGAGCTTCACGTACACCCAGATCTTCCCGCTGACGGACCGGCTCGACTATCTCTGCCCGCCCTCGAATAACCTGGCGTTTGCGCTGGCGGTGGAGAAACTCCTCGGCATAGAGGCACCGGTCCGGGCGCAGTATATCCGTGTGATGATGGCCGAACTGGCACGGATATCCGGCCATCTCCTGATCACCGGCGCACTGCCGATGGACCTCGGTGCCATGACCGCGCTGCTCTACGTCATGCGCGAGCGCGAAATGATCATGGATCTTATGGAAATGGTCACCGGTGCGCGTATGCACACATCATTTTGCAGGGTTGGCGGGGTGCGCGAGGACCTGCCTGACGGCTTCCTTCCCAAGATCCGCGAGTTCTGCGACATCTTCCCGAACCGTATCCGCGACTATGAACGGCTGCTCGAGAACAACCGGGTGTTCCTCAATCGCACTCAGGGGATCGGCGTGATTACCGGCGAGGACGCTGTCGATCTCGGCCTGAGCGGCCCGAACCTGCGCGCCTCTGGCGTCGATTGGGACATCCGCCGCGACGAGCCCTACGAGATTTACGATCGGCTCGATTTCAACATCATTACCCGCAACGAGGGCGACTGTTACGCGCGCTGGCAGTGCCGGGTCGAGGAAATGCGCGAGAGCATGCGGATCATCGAGCAATGTCTCGACCAGATGCCCGAGGGGCCGTTCCAGGTCGACATGCCGACGATCGCCTTCCCGCTGGACAAGGCTCGGGTGCACTGCTCGATGGAGACGCTGATCCAGCATTTCGACCTGTCTGCTTACGGCTTCAAGGTGCCGAAGGGCGAGGTCTATTCGGCGATCGAGGCGCCAAAGGGCGAGCTCGGCTTCTACATCATCAGCGACGGGTCGCCAAAGCCGTTCCGCATGAAGGTGCGGGCACCGTCGTTCGTCAACCTTCAGGCGCTCTTCGGGGTCACCAACGCGCGCTACCTGGCCGACATGATCGCCGTGCTCGGCAGCCTCGATCCCGTGATGGCGGAGGTGGACAAGTAGCAGGGGACTTGGACGTGATGACCATGCGCGAAAAGATCGAAGAGGCAGCGGCGCGGTATCCCGACCAGCGCTCGGCGATCATGCCCGCGCTTCTGATCGCGCAGAGGCAGCATGGCCATCTGCCCGGTCCGGTGCTGGAGGAGGTCGCCGACATCCTCGGTGTCGAGCGGATCTGGGTCTACGAGCTGGCGACCTTCTACACGCTCTTTCATACCGAGCCGGTGGGCATGTTCCACCTGCAGCTCTGCGATAACGTCTCCTGCATGCTGCGGCGATCCGAGGACCTGCTGCGGCATCTGGAGGCGGTCCTCGGTATTACCAAGGGCCAAACCACCCCGGACCGGCTGTTCACGCTTTCCACCGTCGAATGCCTCGGCGCTTGCGAGATGGCCCCGGTGATGCAGGTGGGCGACGATTATCACGGCGACCTCGACATCGCGCGGATCGACGCGCTGTTGGACAGGCTGCGGGCGGCGGCGGGGCGAGCAAGTGGCGCCGATCTCGCCGCAGCACCACCGGGAGAGTAGCGCCATGTTCGAACCGGTCCTTCTCAGAAACATCGACGTGCCGGACGGCCATCGGCTGTCGACCTATGAGGCCGGCGGCGGCTACCGGGCGCTGGCAAAGGTGCTGCGCGAGCACACGCCTGACGAGGTCGTCGATCTCGTCAAGCAGTCCAATCTGCGCGGCCGCGGCGGCGCCGGATTTCCCACGGGCATGAAATGGGGTTTCGTGCCGAAGCTCGCCGACAAGCCGAAATATCTTTGCTGCAATGCCGACGAGGGCGAGCCGGGTACTTTCAAGGACCGCATCATCATGGAGCGCGACCCGCACCAACTCATCGAGGGGCTGGCGGTCAGCGCCTACGCGATCGGGGCCAAGACCGCCTATGTCTACATCCGCGGAGAATATGTGACAGCGATCCGTCGCCTGGAGCGGGCGATCGCCGAGGCTCACGAAAAAGGTTATCTGGGAACGGGCGTTCTGGGCTCCGATTTCAATTTCGCCGTGTACATCCATTGCGGGGCCGGCGCCTATATCTGCGGCGAGGAGACCGCGATGCTTGAGTCGCTTGAGGGCAAGCGGGCGCAGCCGCGATTGAAACCGCCGTTTCCGGCAGCAGCCGGACTCTACGCCAGCCCGACTGTCATCAATAATGTCGAGACGCTCGCTTGTGTGCCGCATATCGTGATGCGGGGCGCGCACTGGTTTCGGGGCATTGGCCCGGACAAGAGCCCCGGCCCGAAGCTCTACTGCCTCAGCGGGCAAGTGCGCAAACCCGGCCTCTACGAGTTGCCGATGGGCATACCGCTGCGTCAACTGGTCGAGGACCACGCCGGCGGCCCGCTGCCGGGACGCAGGATCAAGGCGGTGATCCCGGGCGGGGTTTCGGCGCCGGTCATCCCGGAGCACGGTCTGGACGTTGGGATGGACTTCGACTCGCTTGCTGCCGCCGGTTCGATGCTCGGCTCAGCCGGGGTGATCGTGGTCGACGACTCGACCTGCATGGTCAAGATCACCACACGGATCATCGAGTTTTTCCACCATGAGTCCTGCGGCAAGTGCACGCCATGCCGGGAAGGATTGAACTGGGCCGTAAAGGTCCTGCGCCGGATCGAGGCCGGGGAGGGCGCGCCCGGCGATCTGGAACAGCTGGAGATGCTCTGCAAAGGCATCTTCGGCAATACGTTTTGTGCCTTGGGAGACGGCGCGGCGATGGGATTGCGGGCTGCACTTAAGCATTTTCGCGACGAGTTCGTCACCCATATCGAGGAGCGGAAGTGCCCGTTTCACTGAAGGAGCGCGCTGCGACAGGACTGCGAGGAACTATGGTTAGCTTTACGATCGACGGACAAACGCTGGAAGTTGAGGTCGGCTCGACGGTGCTGCAAGCCGCAGAGCGTTTGGGCATCGATATCCCGACCTTCTGCTATCTGAAGCGGCTGCCGCCTCTGGCATCGTGCCGCATGTGCCTGGTGGAGATCGAGGGCATGCGGCGGTTGCAGCCTTCCTGTGCCACCGCGATCACCGATGGCATGGTCGTGCGGACGAACACGCCGCTGATCGAGGAAACGCGATCTTCCATGCTCGACATGCTGCTTGCCAACCACCCCCTCGACTGCCCGATCTGCGACAAGGGCGGCGAATGCGAGCTTCAGGACATGGTGATGGCATATGGCCCCCGCAAAAGCGAGTTCCACGATCCCAAGCGTGTGTTCCATTCCCAGGACATCCGCCTTAGCCCGGTCATCATCATGAACGTCAACCGCTGCATCCAGTGCCAGCGCTGCGTCCGGATGTGTGAGGAGGTCGTCGGCGCGGTCGCGCTCGGCACCGTCGAAAAAGGCATGGATACGGCCGTCACCGGCTTCGAGGGTAGTCTTGCGAGTTGCGATCAGTGCGGCAATTGCGTCGAGGTCTGTCCGGTCGGCGCGCTGATGAGCTTCCCCTACCGTTACAAGGCGCGGCCCTGGGACCTTGTCGAGACCGACACGGTCTGCCCGCATTGCGGAACGGGTTGCCAGCTTACCGTGGGCACGCGCAAGGGCGAGTTCATGCGGGTGCGTTCGAAGTGGGACGAGGGGCTCAACCGCGAAACGCTCTGCGCGCGGGGACGCTTCGGCCTCGATTTCGTTTCTAGCAGCGACCGGATCAAGCGGCCGATGATCCGTCGCAATGGCGCCCTGGTTCCGGTTTCCTGGGACGAAGCAGGGGACTATCTGCGCCGGCGGCTGTCGGCCGTCGAGGACAAGGCGGCTGGCGGGCTGGCCTCACCGCGCCTGCCCAACGAGGTACTCTATCAGTTCCAGAAGCTGATGCGCACAGTGTTCCGGACCAACAACATCGACTGCTCGTCGCGCTGGTTCACGCCCTTCGATGCGCTCGGTCCACTGGTCGCTGACTTTTACAGCCGCGCACCGCTGGACGACGTGATCGCCAACGACTGCGTGCTCGTCGTCGGCGGCAACGTAACCGAGGAGAACCCGGTCACCGAATACCTGCTGCGGGACGGCGCGCGACGAAAACAGACAGAATTGCTCATGCTCGCGACGCGGCCATCCCGTCTGGATGCTGATGCGCGGGTGGTGGTTCGAGTTCCGCCGGGCGGAGAAGCGGCGAGCCTTGCTTCGGTGGTGGCCGGTCTCGTGGCAGCGGCCGGTCAGGCCCTGCCCGTCGAGGTTCTTGCGGACATCCGAGCGGCAACCTGCTGGCCGAGAGCCGCCGACAGTCATGGTGCGGACCGTCTGGCCAACGCGCTCATGGAAAGCCGAAGCGTCACCGTGCTTGTCTGCGTCGACCTCCTGAGATCACCCGCAGCACGCGCGACGCTGCAGCAGATCAACAACCTGCTGCAGGTTCTTCGCCTGCTCGGCAAGGGCCCAGCGATGCAGTTTCTCTTCGACCGTGCCAACCAGATGGGCGCCTGGGATATGGGGGTTCTGCCGGGGGTTCTGCCGGGACTGCAGGCGGTCGCCGATGACGCGGCACGCACAGCTCTTGCACGGAACTGGGGCGCTGAAATCCCGTCTGAACCCGGCGTGGATCTCGACGCCATGCTGGAGCTGTGCGTCGGCGGGCGGATGGGTGCGCTCTACATCGCCGGGACCGACCCGCTGATCGCCTATCCCGACAGGGATTTCGTGACGCGGGCGCTTCGTGCGGCCGATCTCCTAATCGTACAGGACACCTTCCTCACGGATACGGCGGGCTTAGCCGAGGTCGTCCTGCCCGCGGCGGGCTACGGCGAGGAATCCGGCACGTTCACCAACAACGAGGGCCGGATCCAGAAAGTCCGCAAATTCCGCGAACCCGTCTTCGAGGCGCGAGGCAATCTGGCGATCTTCGCCTTCGTCGCTGCGCTCCGCAACAAAGCGCTGCCATCATCGACAGAAGGCGAAATTTTCGGAGAAATTACCTGGCTGCTTCCGCCCTACGCGGGGCTGACGCAGGAGGGGCTTGGCGCCGATGGCGCATTTACCAAGGTGGTGCCAACGCCACGGCCTGGCGAGTTCTCCGCGCCGCCGCCTGCCCCGACAGAATCAGATGGGCTCATGCTGATCACCGGCAACTGCCTGTTCCACAACGGATATCTTTCCGAACGCTCAGAGGTCCTGAATACGGTTGCCAATGACCCCTATGTCGAGATGAGCGCGCAGGATGCCGCACAGCTTTGCCTTTCGGATGGCGATCAAGTGGTTGTGCGTTCTGCCCGAGGCGAACTGACGGCGCAACTCAAGGTCAGCAGACAGTTTCCCAAGGGCCTTGTCTTCGTACCGGAAAATTACAGGGCCTTACGTCTCAACAGCTTGATGCGGCGGGGCGAATACCCATGCCCGGTGGAGGTCGAGAAGGTGCATCCCACCCTTGAGGTCGATAGCACAAGACGGATCTGGCGTGGCGTCTGAAGATCGGGGACCGCAAGGCTCCGGCAAGCTGCCCTGACCCAGCGTCGTCACATCGCCATGTCAGTGATACCTGTTCCCGCAGATGTAATCCTGCAGATCCTGCTCGGTGCGCTGCGCTTCGTCGAGCCTGTGTTTAACCACATCGCCGATGCTGACCACGCCGACAACGTCGTCTCCATCCATGACCAGCACATGACGCGTGCGCCGCCGGGTCATGATCCCCATCGCGACGGGCAGCAAATCCCGTGTCGAACAGATCGCCACATTGCGGTTCATGATGTCCGCGGCTCGCATCCGTGCCGCCTCGGCCCCATATTCGGCTACCGCATTGCAGCAATCGCGCTCTGACAGCGTACCCAGGTATTCGTCGTTCGATTGGCTGACCACGACGAAGCCGATATTGTTGTCCCGAAACAGCCGCAGGACTTCCACCATCGTCTGATCGGGAGTGACCGAGATGACCCCGACACCCTTGTTCTTCATGATTTCGCCGACAAACATCTGAGCCTCCTGTCTGAGCGCTTCGGTTTGACAGCTGGCGCGCGTTCACGTTCGCCGGATATTCCGCCACCAGTTGTAGCCCTGCGTCTCGTTCGTCTCGACGAGCACGTCCTTCTTCGTATTGAGGCGCGCGGCAATCACGCCGCCGCCGGTTGCCGCCTTGCCCGGCTTGGCGAGCAGACCGTCGCGCCCGATCACCAAATCACGCGAGGAAAAGCTCGAGAATTCGTACTGCTGGCCAAGCGCAATTGCGTCCGCCGGGCAGGCGTCCTCGCACAGCCCGCAGAATAGGCAGCGGGCCGTGTCGATCTCGAATTTTGCCGGGCGACGATTGCCCTTCTCATCCTCGTAGGGGACAACTTCAATGCAGTCGCAGGGACAAATCCGAGCGCAGAGTTCGCAAGCCACGCATTTGATCTCGCCCTCTTCGTCGCGCTTCAGGAAGTGATGCCCGCGGTGGCGCGAGTAGGGCAGCCATTTTTCCTTGTCCGGATATTGCATGGTGACGGATTTGGAGAACATGTAGCCGAAGGTCAGGGTCAAAGCTCTCGCCAGATCGGCGAAGAACGCCCAGCCAATCCATGTTCCAATTCTGTCTTGCGCGCGCGACATCATCGCCCCGCTCCGGAGCCGTTGCGGCCCCTAAAAGAAAGCAATTCCGGTTATGATTATGTTCGCCATCGACAAAGGAAGCAAGACTTTCCATCCGATCGCCATCAGTTGGTCGTAGCGGTAGCGGGGGAAAGTGAAGCGGAACCAGATAAACAAGTAGACGAAGAACGAGACCTTGAGCACAAACCAGAGGAGCGGTGGCAAGGGGATCAGTACGCCGTTCCAGCCGCCGAAGAACAGGATCACCACCAGGACAGACACCAGCAACACGATGGCATATTCGCTGATCATGAAAAACGCAAAGCGGATACCGCTGTATTCGGTATGGAATCCGGCCCCCAGATCACCTTCGGCTTCCGAAAGGTCGAAGGGAATGCGCTGGGCTTCGGCCAGTCCGGCGACGAAGAACACGAAGAAGCCGATCGGTTGGTAAACGATGTTCCAGACATCGGCCTGTGCCCGCACGATCTCGAGCAGGCTCATGGATTGCGCCAGCATGACGACGCCGATGACAGCGAACCCCATCGGGATCTCGTAGCTGATCATCTGCGCGCAGGTCCTGAGGCTGCCCAAGACAGCGTATTTGCTGTTAGCGGCCCAGCCGCCGAAGATGACGCCATAGACCTCGATCCCAATCACCGCGAACACGAAAAGCAGCGCCACATTCATGTCGGAGACGTAGAGCGAGATCTCGGCACCGAAGACCGATACGGTTTCGCCGAAGGGGATCGCGACGAACACCACAAAGGGTGGTACGAGTGCCAGGATTGGGGCCAGCTTGAACAGAAAGCGGTCGGCCTCAGCCGGGATGTGGTCCTCTTTCGTTAAGAGCTTGATTCCGTCCGCCACCGGCTGCAGCAACCCGTGCCACCCCACGCGCATCGGCCCCATCCGCTGCTGAATATGCCCGGCGATTTTGCGTTCCAGCCAGGTCAGCGGCAAGGGCAACAGCAGCAAGATCGCGATTAGAAACGCGACCTTGAAGACGATCAGGCCGAGGGCGACGATAAGTTCCATGATCCGCGGCTACTTATTCATCGGTTGAAACGTGCGACCGGACCTTGCCCGGCTATGCACTGAGCACTTTGCGCACTTGTCAGCTTGATACGGTACAGCGGCGACGCGCCACTTGCAAAGCGGAAATCAACGCCGCGTCCGCTGAAGGCACCCGGTGCAAACAAGTTCTCTCGAATCCCCGGGTTATTTTCTCAAATCTCCCCGGACAATGGGTGGATCGGAACTATGCCAGCCGCCGAGGCGACCGCGCCATAAGTCGCGCATAGGCGATCGCCGAAAGCATGTTGGCGTGATTTGCCTTGCCGGTCCCCGCAACATCGAAGGCCGTGCCGTGGTCGACGGAGACGCGGTCGATCGGAAGGCCGAGCGAGACATTGACGGCGGTTTCGAAGGCAACGAGCTTGATCGGTATGTGGCCCTGGTCGTGATACTGGGCAATCACCAGATCGAAGGCGCCGTTATAGGCGCGGGCAAAGACGGTGTCGGCCGAAATAGGGCCAACCACGTCAATGCCCTTGACCTGAGCGAGCTCGACGGCCGGCGCGAGGAACTCCGCATCTTCCGTACCGAACAGGCCGTTTTCGCCGCAATGCGGGTTGATGCCGGCTACGGCGATCCGCGGTCTCTTGCCAAGGCGGACAAAGTGGTTATAGCCGGCCTCGATCGTCGCAAGCACACGGTCCGTCGCGCTCTCTATGGCGCGCCCCGCAGCGAGACATGCGTCGAAACATGGATCGTGTTGAGGCGTTCCGAGGCGAGCAGCATGAAAGAGCTTTTCGAACCCGTTAAAGGTTCATGGCTTCCTTGTTGATCGGCGCGGTGACGATGACGTCCGCATCGCCCGACATCGCAAGATCGACGGCGCGGCTGATGTAGCGAACGGAAGCGTCGCCGGTGACCGGGCTGACCTTGCCAATCTCGGGAAGGGCGAAGATGCGCAAGCAGGCCGGTGTGGCCGTCGAAGTGGTGCCCGGCCGCCGTCGAGCGTCACTTCATCGACGGCACTGACGGCGCCGTCTTCGGATGCCAAAGGGCCGAAGCGCAGATCGATGCCGCTCGTCCGGCCGGCACGCTCCAGCGCTTCGGTATTGCACCAGGGCATGGTCTATGCCCGGCAGGGCGCAGGAACCTTCGTCAGCGCTCACGGTTCACCGGCGACGCAACTGGTCTACTCGCCTGTCAAGACGATCGCTGACATTCAGCGCTGCTACGAGTTCCGCCTGACGATTGAGCCCGCCGCGGCCTACTTTGCCGCCAAGCGCCGCGACGGTTCGGCGCTTGAGAAGATCGCAACGGCGCTTGCGGATCTTCGCGAGGCGACAAACCACCTGCTGCATCGAACGGACGCCGATTCCCTGTTCATCGGGCCGTTACCGAGGCTGCGAACAATCACTATTACACGGCGTCGATGGATGCCCTCAAACCGCATATCGCGGTCGGTATGCATTTGCACGGGCTCTCGCTTCTCGGCCCCCGGCAAGGCCTCCAGAAAGTGTTTCAGGAACGCGAAGAAATCTACAAGGCGATTGCCGAGGGCCGGGCGGATGATGCCCGGGACCTGATGCGAGCCCATCTCGAAGGATCGCGAGACCGTCTTTTCGAGGGCCGGGCTCTCGACCTCTCCTTTTAGATATCAGCTGTCGCGCAAGAGAGTCCCCGCCGCTGCCGCTTTCCGAAGATCGCAGCTGGAATTGTGCATTTCCTCTCGGAAAAGGCGATACAGCCTCTGTTGCCGCGTGCCCGTTTGCGCTTGCGCATGCTACGATGCCGTTTCCTTCAACAATTAGGGACGATCAACTCATGACGGGCCAGGATGGCAGTATTCTTGATTTTGTCGGGATTCTTGCCGTGTTTCTTCTCGTGGGTGCCAACGGTTTCTTCGTGGCGGCCGAATTCGCATTGGTTTCCGTCAGACGCAGCCGGGTTACCGAGCTCGCGGCCGCAGGCCGGATGAATGCTTCGGCGCTTCAGCGCGCCGTGGACAATCTCGATTCTAACCTTGCGGCCACGCAACTCGGCATAACGATCTCGTCGCTTGCCCTAGGCTGGGTCGGCGAACCGGCGCTCGCTCATTTGATCGAGCCGCTGTTGACGTGGATGCCCGGCGAATGGATGGTGAGGGGTTCCCACGCCATCGCCGTCGTCATCGCGTTCGTGATCATAACGGCGCTTCACATCGTCCTCGGCGAACTGGCGCCGAAGAGCCTCGCTCTACAGCGTAGCGAGGGAACGTCATTGGCCGTGGTCCGGCCGCTTGGGTTTTTTCTTGTCATATTCAAGCCTGCGATATTCGCTCTCAATGGCATGGGCAACTTGGTGCTTCGTACTTTCGGTCTTCATGCCGGAACTGGGGAATCCTCCTTCCATTCTCCGCAAGAACTGAAGCTGCTGGTGGCCGAGAGTCAGGAGGCGGGCCTTCTCAACCAGGTGCAGCAGCAGCTCGTCGAGCGCGTGCTCAATATCGGCGAGAGGCCGATCTCCGACGTCATGACCCCGCGTCTCGATGTCGAGTGGTTCGATGCCGACGATAGCGAGGCGGAAATCCTGAAGACAATTAGGGAGTGCCGGCACGAACAGCTTCTCGTCGCCCGCGGCTCGATCGACGAGCCGATCGGCATGGTTCTCAAGAAGGATCTGCTCGATCAGGTTCTGGACGGCGGCAAGATCCGGCCGATGAATGTCATCAAGCAGCCGCTGGTGCTTCATGAAGGAACCTCGGTCGTCCGCGTGCTCAGTAGCTTCAAGGCATCACCGGTCCACCTCGCTATCGTCATCGACGAATATGGCAGCTTGGAGGGGATTGTCACGCAGACGGACTTGCTCGAGGCAATCGCCGGGGAACTGCCGGGGTCCGACGAGGAACCGGCCATCGTCGTTCGCGAGGACGGCTCGCTACTCGTCGATGCAATGATGCCTGCCTTCGACGCCTTCGAAAGACTAGGTCTGCGTGACAGACCGGACGCGGATTTCCATACGCTCGCGGGCTTTGCCCTTCATCAGCTCCAGCACATCCCGGAAACCGGTGAGGTTTTCGAGTTCGACGGATGGCGGTTCGAGGTTATCGATATGGACGGCATGCGCATCGACAAGATCTTGGCGACGCGAAGCTCCACGGAAGGAGCGGACGTTTAGGCTAGCTGTAGCTAGGCAGCGCTGCAAACCAGGAAGCCGAAGCCGGTATCCGCCGGCTCAACCGCCTGCCGATCGTCGTGGTGATCGTGCTGGTCGTCGCCTTCTTCGCGGTGTTCTACGGGCTTGCCTCGCGTGGGTTGAGGTCCGGCATCCGCCGGCGCTTGCGGAACATATGAAGAACCTCCTATGGTCGTTCCGATGAAGGAACGGCTGGGCTACCGATACAGGATCTACCCGGACGCGCGGCAGGCGCGGCTGTTCCGCCAGACCGTCGGCTGTGCCGCCTCGTCTACAACCTCTGCCTCGAGCAGCGGAGCATGGCGTATGCGATGCCGTCCAGGCACCGCCTGTCCTCGTTCGACCAGATCAAGGAACTGCCGGGCCTGAAGGCCCATCTGCCGTTCCTCAAGGACGTTCCGAACCACTGCCTGCAGCAGGCGGCCGTCGACCTCGACAAGGCGTTCAAGAACTTCTTCAAGGGCCACGCGGCGTACCCGAAGGCGAGACGGAAGTTCCAGAACGAATCCTTCCGCTTCCCAGACCCGAAGCAGATCTCCTTCGGTGAGAAGGGAATCCTGCTGCCGAAGGCGGGCTGGGTGAAGCTGGTTCTCCATCGGCCCTTCCTCGGCGTGGTCAACGCGCTCGCGCTCTCCGACGGCACGGTCTACGACCTGCCAAGAATGACCGAGAAGGAGAAGCGCAGGGAGGCGAACCTCGCCAGGCGCGTCTCGCGCCGCAGCAGGGGTTCGAAGAACCGTCTGCGGGCGCAGCGCGATCTCAGGCGGTTCAGGGCCAGGATCGTCCGGCGCAGACGGGACGCGAAGCATAAGATGACGACCGACGTCGTCAGTCGCTGCGACGTCCTCTATCTCGAGGACCTGAAGCTGAAGAACATGACCGCCTCGGCCAAGGGGACCGTCGAGGAGCCGGGCACCAACGTCGCGCAGAAGTCCGGACTGAACCGGGCGATCCTCGACGTGTCGCCCGGAGCGACGCGTCTGCAGTTCGAATACAAGATGCGCCGCCGCGGCGGCGCCGTCTTCTACGTCAACCCCGCACGGACGTCGCAGCGATGCGCCGAGTGCGGGCATGTCGATCCGAAGAACCGGATCGACCGCGACCGGTTCGAATGCGTCAGATGCGGCCACGCCGCCTGCGCCGACCACAACGCCGGCCCGGGGATGGCCTGTGGATCGAACCTCGCTGGAGGTCGGAAGCAGGAAGAAGACGGTAGCAGTCAGGTCGCGCAAGCGGCCTGATCAAGACCAGAAGCTCCGGCCTTCAGGCCGGGGAGTAATCACCCGACATCATCAAGGAAGAAGCAGTAGTTGCGAGCGATCTGAGCCAGATAAATGCGCCATGCGGAAAAATACTACAGTTCGCTTGCCGTTGGAATCTTCCCCAGAGTTTTTGCACGATCTGAAAAGCGGTGGACACCAAGTCATGGAAGAAGATGTAAAAAGGGATGATTTCCCGCTCGCGACTACTCGGATATTTGTAATGCCGCATCAGATATCATTGACATTTCAACAGAGAATAGCGTTATTAAGATTACAACAATTTGGGATGTGCAATGCTGGCGATTCTTGCCGACGATCTGACGGGCGCGTTGGATAGTGCCGCGCCGTTCGCGACGCGGGGGATGCATGTGGAAGTGGCTCTGGCGACCGGAGCCATTGGCAAGGCTCTTTGCGAGGCGCCGGGTGTCCTGTCGATCAATCTAGGCTCACGCGAGATCGGCGCTCCGGCCGCGCGGCGGCAAGTGGAGATGGCACTTGCCGCGCTGCCGGCGGGAACGCGGCTCTTCAAGAAGGTAGACTCGCGTCTCAAGGGGCATATCGCGGCCGAGCTCGATGCCATGTCCTTTCGGGCAGCTCTGGCGGCGCCAGCGATCCCTGCATTCGGGCGCGTCGTGAAGGACGGCTGTGTGACAGGCTTCGGGGTGGACACGCCAATTTCCATTGCCGAAAAGCTCGGACACCACGCTGCTTGTGCCACGATCCCCGATATGTCCAGCCAGAGCGAGATGCATGCCTGGCTCGATCAGTCGGAGAGCTCTGGCTTCGATCTTCTGATCGGAGCGCGGGGCTTGGCCGAAGCGCTTGCCGAACGCCTGAGCGGCAATGCAACCGCGCGGACTGCTGGGATACCAAGTGGCAAGGCGCTGTTTGTCATCGGCTCCCGCGATCCGATCACCCTTGCCCAGATTGATGCGCTTCGTGCGGCTTTCGCCCTTCGCTACCTGCCCGCGCCCAACGGCCACCTTGCCGGGGGAGGAGACCGGTCCGATGGCAGTGTGATCACCCTTGTCCAGGCCGTGCCAGGAGAGGGCGTCGTCGGCTCTCATGATGTGTCGCGTTTCCTCGCCGAAAGTGTGTTTCCAGATTTAACGAACAAAGCCTCGACATTGCTCTTTGCCGGCGGCGCGACGGCGGAGGCCGTACTCGAAAGAATGGGCATAACGCGTTTCCGTCTGCTTGGGGAATGCATGCCCGGCCTGGGCTTGGCTCACGCCCATGGACATTGCATCATTGCAAAATCCGGAGGATTTGGGCATCCGGATACGTTGAAAGAGATCGCGGGCATAATGCTTCGCAATATGGGATGACAGATGGGATTGGAGAGCGGAACAGCACGCAGGAGTCTTGGCGATCTAGTATTCGAGCGCATGCACCGGGCAATCAAGTCCGGTGCGTATAAGCCCGACGAACGTCTGCCGACAGAACACGATCTTGCAATCGAGTTCGAGGTCTCCCGCCCGATCATTCGGGAAGCCCTTGGACGTCTTCGCGAGCAGGGGTTCATCTATTCGCGCCGTGGTGCCGGCAGCTTCGTTCGCGCCGTCGGCATGCGCGAGCCGCTCGGTTTCGGACAGTTGGAAAATGTCGCCGATCTTCTGAACTGCTACGAGTTCCGCTTGGCCGTGGAGCCAGCGGCAGCGGCAGCGGCAGCGGATCGTCACGACGCTACAAGCCTCGCTGCCATTTGTCAGGCACTTGAACTCATGCGGGACGCCACTAACCGGCAATCCCACCGAGAAGATGCGGACTTCCAGTTTCATCTCGCGATCGCGCGCGCCGGCGGGAACAGTTACTTCTACACCGCCATGGAAGCGCTCAAGGATCACATCGCCGTCGGCATGAAGTTCCACGGCGCCTCGGTTAAACGCGAAGCAGCCGGCCTGATGCGGGTTTTTGCCGAACACGAGGCGATCGCTGAAGCCATCGCCGCGCGTGACGCCGCAAAGGCAAAACAATTCATGCATGCGCATCTCACCGGGTCCCGCGAACGTCTCTTTCTGGCGACAAAGTAGTTTCCCCTTGGAAAACCCTGGCTTCAGGCAGGGGGGTCGACAGGGAATCGCCGCCTTCAAGTCTCGATTTTAGGTATGTCGCGCAGCCCGCCGCACAATGTTCGGCGACGCGTTTTAGAAGGCTGCCCTGTAGACGCCGAGAACATCCTCGACACTCATATCGATCGGATTGTTGTCCATCAGACGACGGATCGCATGCGCTTCGCTGGCGTAAAGCGGCAGGTCGTCCGCCTTCGCGCCATGAGCCGCAAGCGACATCTCGATACCGAGACCGTTGCAGAAATCGGAGGCGGCGCTGAGTAAGTGCGCCTTGGAGAGGCCTGCGTCGAGCCCGAGCGCTTCTGCGACTTCGGCCGTCTTGCCCGCTGCGACCGACTGGTTGAAGGCCAGGACATGCGGGAAGATGATAGCATTCGCCAGGCCATGCGGCAGGCGAAGTCGCGTACCAAGCGGATAGGCGATCGCGTGGCCGGCCGCGGTGTTCACCGGCCCGAGGCATATGCCGCCGTAGTAGGAGGCAAGCATCAGACCTTGGCGCGCCTGGGTATCGGCACCGTCTTTGACCGCGCGTGCCAGATATTTGCCAATGAGGCGGAAGCCCATGCGGGCGAAGTCGTCGATCATTGGATGCGCGCGGCGATTGGTGAAGGCTTCGACACAGTGCGCCATGGCATCCACGCCGGTGGCCGCCGTCACGGCAGGCGGCACGGAATAGGTCAGTTCCGGATCGAGCACGGCGAAATCGGCGATCATGTGCGGGCTCTCCACCGCGATCTTGTTGCCCTTGCCGGGATCGGTGATGAGTGAGCGAATGCCGGCTTCCGAGCCTGTTCCAGCCGTGGTGGCCACTTGGGCGAGGCGCGTGCGGCGACCGGCGACGCGGTTCGGCCCGGCGACATCAGCAAGCGTCTGCTCGCCATCCCACAGCACCGCCACAAGCTTGGCGACATCGAGGACAGAGCCCCCGCCAAGGCCGACGATCAGGTCCGGCTTGCTGTGCCGCGCAACGTCACGCGCGGCGTCGAGCGTCCCCGTATCCGGCTCGCCGGGGATGGCGTCGAACACGGTGACGTGACTGGAGAGCTTCAGGCGGTCGACGAAACCTGCCGTGATGGGTGTCGCGATGACCAGCACCGATCGGGCATCAGCGGCCCAGGTGCCGACTTCCGCAATTGCGCCGACGCCGACGGTCAGGCGGCGAGGTTGATGAAGGGTTATGGGAGCAATGGTCATCAGCGTGATTCTCGTTTTGCCGCGTCCGCCACAAGCCTGCGGGCGTAGGCGATGGCGGAGTTCAAGTTGCCGTGATTGGCGATACCCTTCCCGGCGATATCGAAGGCCGTGCCGTGGTCGACGGAGGTGCGATCGATCGGCAGGTCCACCGAGACGTTCACGGCTGTGTCGAAGGCAACAAGCTTGATCGGGATATGCCCCTGATCGTGGTACTGCGCGACGACGAGATCGAAAACGCCGGAATAGGCGCGATAGAAGACCGTGTCAGCCGAGATCGGACCATGAACGTCGATGCCTTCCGCCCGCGCAGCCTGTACCGCCGGCGCGATCTGGTCGTCGTCTTCGGTGCCAAACAGGCCGTTCTCGCCACAATGGGGATTAAGGCCGGCGACGGCGATTCTGGGTGCGGCATAGCCGATGCGCTTCAGATGCGCATTGCCGGCGCGGATGGTGGCAAGCACCCGCTCGGTCGTCGCACGTCGGATCGCCTCCTGCAGCGACACATGGGTCGAGACGTGAATGACCTTCAGCCGCTCGGACGCCAGCAGCATATACGCCGCCGTGGCGCCCGTCAGGCTGCGCAGCATGCCGGTGTGGCCGTCATAATGGTGGCCTGCAAGATTCAGCGCTTCCTTGTTGATCGGTGCGGTGACGATGCAGCCGATGACACCGGCCTCCGCATCGCGAACCGCATTCTCGATGAAGCGGAATGCGGCGTCGCCGGCGACGGGGCTCAACTGTCCCCATGTCAGCGGCGCGCCGTCAATGGGCAGGTCCACGACATGCGGGGCAAGATCTACATCGAGGCCGAGAGCCGCTCGGGCCGCCTCGATCGTCAAGAGGTTGCCGTAGATGCGGGTCGTGTCACGCTCTTCGGGAGACATGCCAGCAAGCGCGCGGACTGAGATTTCTGGGCCGACGCCGCAGGGGTCGCCCATGGTTATGCCAATGATATTGCTCATGAAGAACTCCGTGCGGCGGCACTGTCCCAGCCGGGGGCCAAGCGGACATATTTGATTGCGCGCCGATGATAGGTGTAGACGAGATGCAGCGTACCGTCCGGCCCTTCGAGAAGCCAGGGATAGGACATTTCCTTGTTGCGGCCATCAGTCGAGTCGTTGGAGAGGCACGTCCCCGGACCATTTTCGATCACCAGGCGGCTGGGGAAGGTCTTGCCGCCATCGTCCGACAGGCAGAGAGCGACCGGCCCACGCGGTACGCCCCAGATCGGGGCGCAGCCGCCGGTGGGGTCCGCGTCAGGGCGGCTATCGTCCTCGCCAAGCTCGTCGTAGAGCGAGGCGCGTCGGTCGACCGACTGGGCGGCGTTTACTGGATTGCAGAACAGGGCAACCCGTCCGTCGGCAAGGCGTATCGCAGCGATCGAAGAATTGTTGTTGGGCACGTCGGTGGCCCGGGGAGCCGACCAGCTGCGTCCACCATCGGTACTATCGGTCCTGTAGACGAAGTCCGCCTGCCGGCGTCGGAAAAAAGCGGCGACGCGCCGTTCGCCCAGCGGAACGGGTGACATGTGAACGCAACCTGTGGACTGGTCGAGGTCTTCCAGCTGCCATGTCCTGCCTTGGTCCAGCGAAACACCGACGGCGGCCGTATCGTGGCTGCCGTTCCATTTCTGGCCGGGACGCTGGACGCAGCGGAAGATCGGCAAGAGCCAGGCTCCATCGTCACGCACGACCAACGGCGCGCGGACGAAGCAGCCGCGCGGCAGGTCCAGATATCGGCCATCAGAGGTCGTCAGCGTCAGCGGATCGGATGCATCGCGCAGGACTTCGGCCATGCGGATCCGGCACTCGTCCTGGTTGCCGGACGGCTGAGAAGTATGGAAAAGCCAGAGCTTGCCATCGGGGGCCGTGAACAATACCGGATTCTGCTCCGAGTGTGACAGGTCGAAGCTTAAGCGCTGGGGCGGCCCCCAGGCGATGGCGTCCGTCGTCAGCACGGAGGCAAAGATCGAGATATCCGACTTTCCCTCAAGTGTGCCGCCGAACCATGCGCAGGCGAGAGTGTCATCGGAAAGCAGGTGCAAAAACGCTGCATGATTCTGGATCATAGGCGAAGGCAATAGTGCTTCCACGCGCCCGTGCGACGCGGGCTTAAGCAGGCCGTTCATGCCGCGGGCTATTTTCTCGGGGTTCATCTGATCCTCCTACTGACGTCGAAAATCGTTCATTTTTCTAAGTTGTCAAGTTTAATAATGTAACGTCCAGCTGGCTCCTCCGATGAGGTCGTCATTAAGTTAGTGATAAATCAACGTTATTTTTAATTCATTGAAACATGTAAATTTACATCGCAAAACAATTTGACAAACTTGCTCGGAAAAGAGATGGTCTCTGCAGCCGGCGAGAAAATGCCGGAGAGGAGGACTTTCATGCCGCAGGTGTCGGCTCCTGGGAGGCTACGATGGCTGTCACCTTGGCGGTTGGCGCTGGCCGACGACGCCCGGGGCGAGGGAGAGGGGTCTCCTGGCGCTTCAGGGAGTCAACGGAGTCTGCCTGGGCATCATGACCTATGCCTTTGCGCTGGCTCCCGCAACGGTCGCCGCGCCTGTCGATTTTCTGCGCCTGCCGCTCGTCGCCGTTGGCGGGTTTGCACTGCTCGTGGACATCGGCACCCACCACGCTCTGCGGTGGCGGGCTCATTTATTGCGCGGCGTTGATTGCTGCACGATCGGGAAAAGCTACTTTGGCTGAACAAGATTTCACAAGGGAGGAAACGTCGTGAAAAAAATGCTTATCTGGGGTACCCTCATGCTGGGCGCCGCTCTATCGCCGGCTTTTGCCGGGTCCGGCCCGATCAAGATCGTGCTGCCGGAAGAGGCGGACCTGCTCGAACCTTGCATGGCGACTCGCTCCAACATCGGCCGCGTCATCATGCAGAACGTCAGCGAAACGCTGACCGAGCTGGATTTGCGCGGCGACAAGGGCGTGATGCCCCGCCTGGCCGAAAAATGGGAGCAGAGCGCCGACGGCAGCTGGCGCTTCCATCTGCGCCAGGGCGTCAAGTTCTCCGACGGCACGGCCTTCGACGCCAAGGATGTCAAGCACAGCTTCGACCGTATCATGAGCGACAAGAACGCCTGTGAATCGCGCCGCTACTTCGGCGGCATGACGGTCACGCCGACCGTGGTCGACGACCACACGATCGATTTCAAGGCCGATCCGGTTCAGCCGATCCTGCCGCTCCTGATGTCGCTCGTCACCATCGTGCCGGAGGAAACGCAGCTGGAATTCGTGCGCGAGCCGGTCGGCACCGGACCCTACAAGCTGACCAACTGGACACCGGGCCAGCAGATCGTCCTGACGGGGCGCGATGACTACTGGGGCACGAAGCCTGAGGTGACCGAAGCGACCTACCTTTTCCGTGCTGATCCGTCCGTTCGTGCCGCCATGGTGCAGACCGGCGAGGCGGACCTATCGCCGTCGATCTCACAGCTCGATGCAACCAATGCGGCGACCGATTTCTCCTATCTCGACAGCGAAACCGTCTATCTGCGCATCGACCACAATATCGAGCCGCTGAATGACGTCCGGGTTCGCCGGGCCCTCAACATGGCGGTCGATCGCCAGGCCTTTATCGGCACGCTCGTTCCAGAAGGCGCGCTGCTGGCGACCGCAATCGTGCCGCCGCCGACGCTCGGCTGGAACCCCGATGTGAAGAATTTCCCCTTTGATCCTGAAGGTGCAAAGAAGCTGCTCGAGGAATCCAAGGCCGCCGGCGTCAAGGTCGACACGCCGATCACCATCATCGCCCGCTCGGCCAACTTCCCGAACGTCACCGAGATCATGGAAGCCATCCAAGCACAGCTGCAGGACGTCGGCTTCAAGGTCGAGCTGAAGTTCGTCGAGGTCGCCGAGCACGAGCAATACTATTCCAAGCCGTTTAAGGAAGGCCGTGGTCCGCAGCTCGTCGCCGCCATGCACGACAACTCGAAGGGCGACCCTTCGTTCTCGATGTTCTTCAAGTATGCGACCGAAGGCACGCAGTCCGGCTTCTCCGATCCCAAGGTCGACGACCTGATCAAGCGCGCTTCGGCCGCCGTCGGCGAAGAGCGGGCGAAGCTCTGGTCGGAGGTGATCGCTTATGTACACGACGACGTCGTCGCCGACGTCCTGCTCTTCCACATGGTCGGCTTCTCGCGCGTCTCCGAACGTCTGGATTTCAAGCCGACCATGGCGACCAATTCGACGCTTCAGCTTTCGGAGATCAAGATCAAGTAAACTTGTCCTGGCGAACGCCATGTTTGCCAGCCACGACAGCAATCAAGGCGGCGGGATGATCCGCCGCCCAGTTCCTCTGAGGGCGCCATGTTGAGTTTCATTCGAAAACGCGCCGTGGCCAGTCTGATCTCACTTGTCGGACTGATCGTCATGGTCTTCTTTCTCTCGCGCTTGACGGGGGACCCGGCCGCGTTGTTCCTTCCGGTCGAAGCGTCCGCGGAGATGAAGCAGCAGTTCCGCGAACTGCATGGGTTGAACGATCCCCTGCTAACGCAGTTCATGCGTTATGTCGGCGACGTCGTGACCGGCGATTTCGGCGAATCCCTGCGAAAGGCCCGTCCGGCGCTAGATGTCGTGCTGGAGGCCTTTGTCTGGACGCTCTGGCTTGCGGTCATTACCATGTCGCTGGTCACCGGGGCGGCCATCGTAGTCGGCTCGCTCGCCGCCTTCCGTGCCGGCGGCTTTTTCGACCGGATGTCCTCCGTCATCTCACTCATCGGCGCATCAGTCCCAGATTTCTGGCTGGCCGTGGTCGCGATCGTCGTCTTTTCCATCAACCTCGCCTGGCTGCCGACCTCCGGCACGGGCTCCCTCCTGCACTGGATCATGCCGATCTCGGTGCTGTTCATCCGGCCCTTCGGCATCATCGTGCAGGTCGTGCGCGGCTCGATGATCGGCGCGCTGTCGTCCGCCTATGTGAAGACGGCACGCGCCAAGGGCGTTAAATCGGGGCCGATCATCTTCGTTCATGCGTTGCGAAACGCCATGCTGCCCGTCATCACCGTGATCGGCGATCAGGCGGCGAGCCTGCTGAACGGTGCCGTTATCGTCGAAACCATCTTCGGCTTTCCGGGCGTCGGCAAACTGATGATCGATTCCATTTTGCAGCGCGATTTCAATGTCGTCCTGGCCGCCATCCTCATCACCGCGCTGGCGATCTTCCTCATGAATCTGTTGATCGACCTTGCCTATGCGCTACTCGATCCGCGAATCCGGCACTGAGGAACGCCTTCATGACCTTACAGACGACCATCACCGAAGAATCGCATTTTGCAAAACGCATGTTCCACATGCTGCTTGCCGACAAATTTGCGCTGTGTGCGGCGATCTTCCTGCTATTCATCATTGTCCTGGCTATCGTCGGGCCGAGCTGGCTCGGCGATCTTGCGACCAGGCAGAACCTTCGCGGCCGCAATGCTGCGCCCTTCGATTGGGAACGCGGCTGGGTCTGGTGGATGGGCGCGGATGCGCTCGGCCGACCGTTACTTGCCCGCATTATCGTCGCCACGCAGAACACGATGATGGTGGCGGCAGGGGCCGTTGTTCTCTCCGCTGTCGTCGGCACAGTGCTTGGGCTCATTGCGGGCTTCTCCTCGCAACGGGTCAATCAGGTGATCATGCGGCTTGCCGACGTCATCATGTCCTTCCCGTCTCTGCTGATCGCGGTAATCGTGCTCTATATTCTCGGCTCGTCGATTCTGAACCTGATGCTAGTGCTGTCGATCACCCGCATTCCGGTCTATCTCCGGACTACGAGGGCGGAAGTGCTGGAAATCCGCGAGCGCATGTTCGTGCAGGCCGCCTATGTGATGGGGGCGTCCTCGAAGCGCATCCTCTTCCGGCACATTTTGCCGGTCGTGCTGCCGACGCTGACAACGCTCGCCACGCTCGATTTCGCCTATGTCATGCTCGCCGAAAGCGCGCTGTCCTTCCTCGGCATCGGCATCCAGCCGCCGGAAATCACCTGGGGCCTGATGATCTCGCAGGGGCGGCAATATCTCACCAATGCCTGGTGGCTGTCGTTCTGGCCTGGCCTCGCGATCATCCTCACCACCATGTCGCTAAACCTCCTATCGAACTGGCTGCGCATCGCGCTCGATCCGGTGCAGCGCTGGCGCCTCGAAATGAAGGGTCGCAAGAATGGCTGACCATCTCCTCGAAGTCCGCAATCTCTCGGTCGAGTTCCACACAGCGATGGGCGTGGTGAAGGCGGTTCGTGACATGTCCTACCACCTCGATCGCGGCGAGACGCTGGCGATCCTCGGCGAGAGCGGTTCCGGCAAGTCGGTCTCGTCATCGGCGATCATGAACCTCATCGACATGCCGCCCGGCCGTATCAGCTCCGGGGAGATCCTGCTCGACGGCGTCGACCTTCTGAAAATGCCGGCGCATCAGCGGCGCGAGGTAAACGGGCGCCGCATCGCCATGATCTTCCAGGATCCGCTGAGCCATCTCAACCCGGTCTACACCGTCGGCTGGCAGATCCGCGAAGCGCTGACTACGCATGGAACCAGCTCCGCCAAGGCTCGGGCCGAAGCCCTGCGACTCATGACGCGTGTCGGCATTCCGGACCCCGAGCACTCGCTCGACAAGTATCCGCATGAATTCTCCGGCGGCCAGCGCCAGCGCGTCATGATCGCCATGGCCCTGGCGCTTCGGCCCGACCTCCTGATTGCAGACGAGCCGACAACGGCACTCGATGTGACCGTGCAGGCGGAAGTTCTCGCCCTGCTCGAGGAGTTGCAGGAAGAGACCGGCATGGCCGTGTTGATCATCACCCACGATCTCGGCGTCGTTTCCGAGATCGCCGACCGTGTCGTAGTCATGGAGAAGGGCGTACTGGTCGAAGCCGGTACGGTCCGCGAGGTCTACAAGAACCCGCAGCATCCCTATACGAAGAAGCTAATCGCCGCCGCGCCCGGCAAGGGCGTTATGCACGAACCGGCAGCACGTGTCGAACCCGTTCTCTCCGTCCGCGACGTGCGCAAGCGCTACGGCTCCTTCGAGGCCCTCAAGGGCGTTTCCTTCGATTTGATGGCCGGGGAAACGATGGCTATCGTCGGCGAGAGCGGCTCCGGCAAATCCACGCTCGCCCGCATCCTGCTGCGCCTCGATGAGCCAGACAGCGGCAGCGCGCTCTGGAAGGGCCATGACCTCTTCACGATGTCGCCCTCCGAACTCTACAAGCTGCGCCGCGATTTGCAGATGGTTTTCCAGGATCCGACTCAATCGCTCAATCCGCGCATGACCGTGTATCAGCTGATTTCCGAGGCCTGGATCATCCATCCGGAGATTCTGCCCAAGGCGAAATGGCGCGCGCGCGTGTCCGAACTGCTGGTGCAGGTTGGCCTCGGCCCCGAACATATGGGGCGGTATCCGCACCAGTTCTCCGGTGGTCAGCGCCAGCGCATCGCCATTGCCCGGGCACTCGCGCTCGAACCGCAGCTCATCATCTGCGACGAGGCCGTGTCGGCGCTCGACGTCTCGGTGCAGGCGCAGGTCATCGCGCTGCTCGACAAACTGCGCAAGGAGATGGGCATCGCCTTCATCTTCATCGCCCACGACCTGCCGGTCGTGCGCGATTTCGCCGACCATGTCATGGTCATGCAGAAGGGCAACGTTGTCGAAGCCGGCACTGTGCGCGAGGTCTTCGACACGCCGCGGCAGGACTATACACGCGCCCTTCTCGCCGCTGGCCTCGACCCCGATCCCGACGTGCAGGCCGCCCATCGCGCCGCCCGCCTTGAACGCGCCTCCTGAGCGCTCCATTCAGAGGAACATTCCCATGACCAAACAAGCCTTTGTGGCCCTCGTGACCTGCTTCAACGAGGACGAGACCATTAACTGCCAGGCGACCCGCGCCCAGGTCCGCCGTCAGGTCAAGGCCGGCAACAACATCATGTGCGCCGGCACCAACGGCGATTTTTCCGCGCTCACCTTCGAGGAGAAGGTGCACCTGACGGAAGAAGTGGTCGATGAGGTTGGCGGCCGCGTCAAGGTGATCGTCAATGCCGGCATGCCGGCGACCTTCGAAACGGTGAAGTTGGCGCGCGAATTCGATCGCATTGGCGTTGACGGCATCGCCGTCATCACACCCTTCTTCATTGCCTGCACGCAGGACGGCCTCATTCGCCATTTCTCGACCGTCGCCGATGCGGTGAAAACCCCGGTCTATCTCTACGACATTCCGGCCCGAACGCAGAACCACATCGAGCCGGAGACCGCCCGCGTGCTGGCCGGCCACGGCAACATTGCCGGCATCAAGGATTCCGGCGGTGCCAAGGAAACGCTGGAAGCCTATCTTGCCGTCGCCAGGGATGTCGATGGCTTCAAGGTCTATTCGGGGCCGGACCAATTGGTGCTCTGGGCGCTGCAGAACGGCGCTGCGGGCTGCATTTCGGGCCTTGGCAACGCCATGCCTCACGTGCTCGCCGGCATCCTGAAGGCTGTCAATTCGGGCGACATTGCCGAAGCTGAACGTCAGCAGGCGACCTTCGCCGCCTTCCGCACGGACCTCTACGCGCTCGGCTTCCCGCCGGCGATGGTCAAGCGCGCCCTTTATTTGCAGGATGCCTCTGTCGGCGCCAGCCGCCAGCCCGCGCTGTTGCCGAACAAGGAACAGGACGCCGAAATTGCGGCAATCCTGCGCCGGTACAACCTCTCTAAAACCGAGTAAGGTTGGATCGCGCTGAGGTGAAAAGCAGATCGACAGCCTCCGGAAGTGCTGGACGAACTCAGTGATATGGCCACCGACGCGTCGGCTTTCACAAAAGCGAAAGAGCCGAAGAATTGGTCAGAGCGAAAGGGGCATGTCTCTTGTTCCTCCCGCCTTATAGTCCTGACCTCAACCCCATCGAAAACGCATAAGCCGGGAACCTCTGAAGGTGAGTTTCCGAGGGGAAACGCATATCCGCTCCCGCACTGGTCCTCTACGGAGCCTCGGGCGCCATGGCTCTATAACTTGCCTGCGACCTGGGCGGATCGCTGCACCACCATGGAGGCCCACGCCATCAAGGGCGGCCATTTTTTTCCCGGACTCCGCGCCGGGGGACGTTGCGGAACAAGTGGCTGCTTTTCTGAGCGGATATCCTCTTTCTGACATGGCAGGGTAAAGTCCGTTAGCGTCCTTCATATGGCTAGCTGCCATTGCCGATCCCAGACCTCCGATCCGATGTCTCTGGTCGCCAAGGACTTTTGAAATCTCTACCGCAACCTGCGGTGCCGATGACTGAACATCTATACGCCCGCCCGGGTCGCGACCTCGCCCATTGGAGCGCATGCCATCTTCGCCGATGCTATCGACGACAACTGCATCGTTCTACTCGGCCTTCGCTTCATACCTTTGATTGGCCGACCACGAACCCTCTATCTACCCGTGGCGACAGCGTTGAGCCTATTATCAGCATGAAGAGGCCGCACCATATACGCGCCGCCCGCCGCCGTGCGGAGGCATTTTTATGCCACAGCGCGCCAAGCGCGTCGTGCGGGCCTTGAAAGATAATGCCCGGCGCGGCACCGCAACGCGCCGGCGAAAAGAGTTCGCCGGTATGGCGCCGTCATAGAGGCCGCTCGGATTGAAGACGTCTACCCGGAGCTTCGTCTAATTCTTTGAATCCCGCCAGCAGGTTCATAGCAGCCGCTCAGACTCCAGCCAGAAAGAAATTTCCCGATTGCCCGTGACCGGAAATACTCATTCCTTTTATCTATTAATTTTATAGACAATAGTATGTTTCACCATTCGAATTGGAAAGGAAAACAGATGGCCGCACTGCGCCTGATTGGGATTGCCGGCAGCTTCAATCGCCCTTCGAAGACTTACGCGCTCGTTCAAGACGTTGCGGATCGTGCGGCGCAAAGATATGGCTTCGACCGTACCGTATATGATCTGCACGATGTCGGCCCATCGCTCGGCCCTGCGCTATGGCGAAAGGATCTGGACGATCAGGCGAAGGGCGTCATCGATGCGATCGTCAGCGCTGACGTGCTCGTCATCGGTTCGCCGACGTACAAAGGGTCCTATCCGGGTCTCTTCAAGCATTTGATCGACCTTATTGATCCCCACGAATTGCGCGCAAAGCCGATCATCATCACGGCAACCGGCGGCGGCGACCGGCATGCTCTGATGGTCGAGCATCAATTGCGACCGCTCTTCGGGTTCTTCATGTCGCACACTCTGCCGACAGCCTTATACGCATCGGATCGCGATTTTGCCGATTACAAGGTCTCGTCGGAGCCTCTCTCAAAGAGGATTAGCGAGGTTGTGAGCGAACTTGCGGCTTTCTTTCCCGTAGCCAATCCGGTTCTCGCGGCCGCCGAATAGCGTTCAGCGGCTTGATATCTTTTACCGGATACGGGGATGATCCGATGCAGACAAGCCTGCGCCCAGCCGCGAAATATTGGCGCGGCATTTCGAGTTGTGACTTGCGAAGGGGTGTATCGTGATGAGCAGGATACTCATTCTCCCCGGCCTCTTTGGATCAGGCGAGACGCACTGGCAGCACTATTGGCTGAAGGAGCATCCGGACAGCCGCCTCGTCGAACAGGACGATTGGGATAGGCCCCGTTTGCACGACTGGATGCTCAGACTTGAGGAGGCGCTAGCCGATGAGGACGATGCCTACATCGTTGCCCATAGTCTCGGTTGCGTTTTGGCCGCCCGGCTGGCAGGACGGCTATCGGCTCAGCGTGTCAAGGGTGCTCTTCTTGTTGCACCATGCGATCTGCCATCGACCGAAGCACTCCATCCCGGCCACCTGGACTTCGGCACGATGCCGACCAAGGCGCTACCCTTTCCAAGCATAGTCGTCGGCAGTCTCAACGACAGTTACATGAGCCTTGACCGGTTGACGATGTTTGCGCGCCTCTGGAAATCTGACCTCAGGAACATCGGATTGGGCGGACACATCAATGTTGCAAGCGGTTTCGGGCGCTGGCCGAGCGGATACGGTCTGCTTGCGACTTTGAAGAGCCGCTGCCGCCATCGGCGGAAGGTTGAACCTACACTACTGGTCACCAATGTTTGAAGCGTCCAACCGGATTCAAGCCGCTTGCCGTCGGTGACGATGAGCGTATATCGCTAGCGGGAAATAGAATTCAAACCGCAATCCAACGATAGAGGAACCGACCCATGAGCCTTCGTATCAACGATATTGCACCAGATTTCTCCGCCGAGACGACGCAGGGACCGATCCGTTTCCATGAGTGGATCGGCGACGGCTGGGCGGTGTTGTTCTCGCATCCGAAAAACTTCACGCCGGTCTGCACGACAGAACTCGGCGCAATGGCCGGACTCGAGCAGGAATTCAGCAAACGTGGCGTCAAGATCATCGGCATATCCGTCGATCCGGTCGAAAGCCACGGTAAGTGGAAGAGCGATATTAAGACGGCCACCGGATTCGATGTCGGCTATCCGCTGATCGGCGATAAGGATCTCAATGTTGCCAAGCTCTACGACATGCTGCCGGCTGGCGCAGGCGAGAGCTCCGAAGGTCGCACGCCTGCCGACAATGCCACCGTGCGTTCCGTCTTCATCATCGGCCCCGATAAGAAGATCAAGCTCATCCTCACTTATCCGATGACGACGGGCCGCAACTTCAACGAAATCTTGCGCGCCATCGACTCCATTCAGTTGACGGCCAAGCACCAGGTGGCGACGCCGGCAAACTGGCAGCTGGGCGAAGATGTGATCATAACGGCCGCTGTTTCGAACGAAGATGCGATTACGCGCTTCGGCTCCTTTGACACCGTCCTTCCATACCTGAGAAAGACGAGGCAGCCGGCCGGCTAATCGCAAGAGGTCACGCTCAAGCTGCAATTGATGTTCGGACGGCTGGATGGGGCTCAAGGGAGGGGCCCCATAGAGCCACCGCAATTGAAGTTTGGCGCCTCTAATGAATGGTGAGATGCGCCACCGTTCCTCTCGGCCAGCGACATTCGTCAGCCCGCCCCGCCATCCTCTTCGAATACTTCCGGAAGAGTGTGGGCGGAAATGGAGTCCACCACGACCCGGTGCCGCCAACCGACGATATCGCCAGCAGCATCAAGGAGAACCCGCACCTGCTATGCCTCGAGCGGCCGAAACTTGCAGTGCTGAATGTCGGCTTCGCGGCACCAGATCATCTTGACTGGACGGCCTTCCACTTCCTTGGACGGGGACACGGCGTCTACGGTGAAATCGGCTTCCGCCTTACGGCCGAAGCCGCCGCAGACCACGAACAGGGATAGTTCGGCTTGCGTCGCGCAATCCAGGCATCAAGCCCCTCGCGCAGATCGGCGGTTGGTGCCATACGGGCGAATTGTTCGCCCTCGATCAATAGCCCCTCCGCGATACTCAGGTTGATACCGCGCGTTACCGCCGTCAGAATACTCGCGGCTGCCAACGGGGAATGACGCATGATGCGTCGTGCGAGCTCATGCGCCGCAAGCCTCAGGTCGTCATGCGGGACCACCTGGTTGACCAGACCAAGTTCGAGGGCGCGCTGCGGCGAGAACGTGTCGCCCGTCAGCAGCAATTCGAGCGCACGCTTGCGTCCGGCCAACCTCGGCAGGCGCTGCGTTCCACCAAAGGTCGGCGGCATTCCGAGATTGATCTCGGGCTTGGCGAACAGGGCACGTTCGCTGGCGATGGCGAGCGGGACAGCCTCGGTGATCTCGCAGCCTCCGCCAAAGGCAAGGCCGTTGACAGCCGCGATGACGGGTTTGCGGAACGCTTCCAGTCTCGCCGTCAGTCGCTGCCCGCGGGTGACGAAATCGCGCATGGCGGCATCGCCGCCGCGCGCCACGCTTTCGGAGAATTCGTGGATATCGCCGCCTGCCGAGAACGCACGCTCGCCCGCGCCGGTCAGGATGACTGCACGAACCGAGTCGTCAATTTCTATGGCGTCGAGGATCGCGAGCAGTCGGTCGATCAGGGCGTAGTTGAGCGCGTTGAGTTTTTCGGGGCGATTGAGCGTGAGGGTGGCCACTCCATCGCGGCTCTCGATCAGAACAGTGTCGGTCATTCGGTTTCCTTTCCGGCATGCTGAACCCGCTGAACATGTCACCAGCCGACGCTTGTGTATATTCACTAGTCGGTATACATGATTGCATGGCCTCAGATACGATCCCGACGCGCGAACGCATTATCTCGGCGGCAGCCAAGCTGTTCTACAACGAGGGGATCAGAAGCGTCAGCGTCGATGCGGTGGCCGAGAAGGCGGGCGTCACGAAGCGTACCCTCTACTATCATTTCGCGAGCAAGGACGACCTCATAGGGGCCTATCTCGAAGCGCGCGACCAGCCCAATCTCGCTTTGTTCAAACGCTGGTTCGCGGAAACCGAGGGTGAACCGGCAGACAAGGTGGAAGGCATCTTTCGCAATCTTGCCCGCTCGGCACGCCACCCGAAATGGAAAGGCTGCGGTTTCCTGCGTACCGCAGCGGAACTCGCCAACATGCCCGGCCATCCCGCGATGAAAATCGGGACTGCCCACAAGAAGAAAGTCGAGGACTGGCTACGGGTCATTCTTGAGGCGGCAGGAATCGGGACAGGAGCGCCGCAACTTGCCCGACAGATCGTCCTCTTGCTGGATGGCTCGTTCGCCCTCGTTCTGTTACATCGCGATCCGGCATACATCGAAGCCGCGGGGGAAGCGGCCCGGTCGCTGATCCGTACCGCGAGCGCAGACAAGTAGTCGGACTTTCTAGACCGCCCTCGGGGCGAAAACCGGCATCACGCAGGATCGAGGGAACTTCCGCTCTTTGCTCGTTCCGATCGGCGAGTCGAAGAGTAAAGTTCCGCCCTCCCGCGCGGAAGCACGTCGGCTGTTCATGATTTGAACTTTCTACCGTATATCGGTTCCCTTTTAATGTTCAGGGGCCGGAATACGGATCGGAAGCGATCCGTGACTTAACTTCCGCTAAAAACGCCGGTCCGATTTCCGGAACCCCAATTCAGCACCTCTGTCCTAGTGAATGTAGATTAGATAATCTACATTCATTTTCAGTTTACCTACATGGAGGGTCCATGCCAATCAACGTCAACAATCCCGAAGCGGACACGCTTACGCGGAAGTTCGCGCATATGGCCGGCGTCAGTGTCACCGACGCGATCGTCATTGCCATGAAAGAGGCGATCGAACGCCGGCGGAAAGTCGAGACTCCGCTTCAGACCGCCGCCCGGCTCCGCGAAAAGCACGGGGTTACGCTCGGCTCTTCGGCGAGAAAACCGCTTTCACGCGAGGCTTTTGACAAAATGTGGGAAAACTGATGTTCGTCGATGCCTGCGCCATCATCGCGCTCCTCTCCGACGAGCCGGAGGCGGAGCGTGTTTCTGATGCTATTGTGGCCGCGAAGGACGCTTTCACGTCCCCGGTCGCAGTGATGGAGGCGGTGCTCGGCCTCGCCCGCCCCGACAAGTTCGGTCTCGTCGTGGCAGAGGTAGAGCCCATCGTAATCGAGTTCCTCGACGAACGCGGGATCGAAGTCCGCGATCTTCCGCCCGCGAGCGAAACGACCGGTCTCGCTCTTTCCGCTGCGCATCGCTATCGTTCGGGCCGCAGCGGCCTCAACCTTGGCGATTGCCTCCATTATGCCTGCGCAAAATACTTCGATGTACCCATTTTGGCTACGGCCGATGAGTTCAGACAGACAGATGCGCGCACCGTGCCCTGACACGCCCGTCTAAGTCGAGGGGCATGCATACATGACATCCATGGATGTCATGAAGCTCAGCTGCCTATATGGCGTTATCGACGATGACGAGCGCTCGTCCCTGTGAGCAGGTTTCGATGCGGGCCGCTACTTTGTAGATGTCGCGGAGCATTTCGGCCGTGATGACAGCCGATGTCTCGCCGCTGATCGCCATCGAACCGTCAGCAATCACGATCGTATTCTGACAGTAACGAAGAGCGTGGTTGAGGTCGTGGAGAGCGACCAGCACGATCATGCCCTTGCGTGCGGCCAGATCGGAGATGAAGGTAAGGACATCCACCTGGCGATGCAGATCGAGCGCCGAGGTCGGCTCATCCATGAGAAGAACCTCGGGCTGGCGCACGAGCGCCTGCGCCAGCGAGACCAACTGCCGCTGCCCGCCGGAGAGCTCTCCAAGCTCCCGGAACGCGAGATCCTCAATCCGCAGTGCTTTCAGGACGGCGTCGATTTCCGCGAGCTCATCGTCGTGAACGCGCCAGCCGCCGCCCTGCTTGGCCGACAATAGGATCGATTCATAGACCGTTAGCACCGCGTTGGCTCCGGTATCCTGCGGCATGTAGCACACCGTTCTCGGTCCGCGCTCCGTACCGGAGAGCTCGACAAGCCCCGGCCCGGGGATCAACGAGGCGATGCGTTTGAACAATGTCGATTTGCCCGCGGCATTGGGGCCGATCACCGCCGTCACGCTGCCGCTCTGGAGCAGGTCCGTACTAACGCTGGAAAGCACCGTCCTGCGGCCGTATGCGGCGCCGACGTCCTGAAGCGCAAGCGCTACCATGCGCGCCTCCGATTGCTGAATATGAGGACGAAGAAGAAGGGAACGCCGACCAGCGCGGTGATCACGCCGATCGGAAGGATCGCACCGGGAATGAGCATCTTGCTGACGACCGACGTCACCGACAGGAGAAGTGCGCCGCAGATGACGGCTCCAGGAAGGAAAAAGCGCTGGTCTTCTCCAACCAGCATGCGGGCGATGTGCGGTCCGACAAGCCCGACGAAGCCGATGGTGCCGACGAAGGAGACCGGAATTGCCGCAAGTAGGCTGACGATCATCATCGTCTGCAGCCGCAGCCGGCGGACGTTGACGCCCATGCTGGCCGCCTTGTCATCGCCGAGGCGAAGGGCAGTCAGCGCCCAGGCATCCTTCATGAAGAGAGGTACAGTGACGAGAAGTACGGCCCCGGTGAAATAGACCTTGGCCCAGGTGGCCTTCGTCAGGCTGCCCATGGTCCAGAAGACGACCGCCGCAAGCGCCTGTTCGGAGGCCAGATATTCGAGGAGGGAGAGGGCCGCGTTGAACGTGAAGACCAGGGCAATGCCGAGCAGTATGATGGTTTCGACGCTGACGCCGCGCATCGTTGACGCGAAGTGGATGAAGAGGGCCGCGACCATCGCCATCACGAAGGCATTAAGCGGCACCATGTATTCGATGGCGCCGGGAAACAGGGCCACACCGCCAACGAGCGCGAGAGCTGCGCCGAAACTGGCGGCCGCCGAAATGCCCAGCGTAAAGGGGCTTGCCAGCGGATTGGAGAGGATCGTCTGCATCTGCGCACCGGCGACCGAGAGCGAGGCGCCAACGGTGACCGCCATCAGCGCGATGGGCATGCGGATGTCCCAGATAACGACCCGCAATTGGTTTGCCACGTCGCCGGGGCTGAAGATTGCCGAGATCACCTCCGAAAGACCATAACGCGCCGGGCCAAGCGCCATGTCGGCCGCAACACTGAGGCACAGCGCGGCAACCAGTCCGCTGAGGATCAGGATTCTGCGTGCCGCAAGCGCGCGATATCGCTCGCGCCCCGCCGGTTCGATAAGTGTTTCTGTTGCCTCGGCCATCAGTTCGATCCTCGTTCCAGCGACACGAAATACCCAGGCTTGAAGGTGACTGGAAGGAACTTTTCGTGGAATTCCTTGAACGTCCGGTCGGGATCGAGATCGGCAAACAGCTCGGGATGAAACCACTTCGCGAACTGCTGGATCGGATAGAATTCGTATGGTGCGCCGTAGAATTGGTGCCACACGGCGTGAACCTGTCCGTTCTTGACAGCCTTCAGCGCCGGAAAGGGCGTGCGCGTCATCAGCTTTGCGAGCCTATCGCGTGCGAGCGACATATCCGCATTACGGCCCACCGGGACGAACTGGTTGATGTCGGATTCGGCTTTCCAGTTCGAGCCGGTGACAATCACATGTTCGGGATCGGACACGACGAGCTGTTCCGGGTTGAGATCGCCGAAGGTCGTGGCAAGGACATCGGATGCGATATTGTGGCCGCCGGCCTCTTCCACCATGGCACCGAAATTGACCGGTCCGAAGGTGCGGCAGCAGTTGTTCTCCCCGGAAATGCCCGGCGCCCGCTCGACAAACACGTTCGGGCGCTTCAGGTCCTTGATCTTTGCGAGCCTGTCGGCCACGCGGGCGATTTCAGCGCGCCGATAGGCAATGAATTCCTCGGCGCGATCTTCGGCGCCGAACAGTCGGCCGAGCAGTTCGATCGACGCCTCGGTGTTGCGAACCGGATCGAGGCGGAAATCGAGATACACGATTTTTATACCGGCGGCGGCTGCCTGTTCCTCGAAACCGCTTTCCTTGGCGGATTTTTCAGCTTCGAGGTTGAGGGTGATGACATCGGGTGAAAGGGCAATTGCAGCTTCGAGGCTGAATTCGCCCTGCGGCAGGTAACCGAAACGCGGCAGGTCGGTAATCTGCGGAAAGGCGTCGGCATAGGCTGCGTAGCTGTCTGGATCCTTCTTGATCAGATCATCACGCCAGCCGACGATCTGATCAAAGGTCTTGTCACCCTTGAGGGGGGCGATGACATGGATCTGGCGTGCCTCGCCAACGATGACGCGTTTTGCCGGCAGGTCGATCTCGAGCGTGCGGCCGGCAACATCGATGATCTCGGCTGCCATGGCGGGTGCCGAGACCAGGACAAGAAGGACGGCGGCGATGTGTCGGATTGCAGAAAACCGCATGGGGCGCTCCTATCGACGCGGAATTCGCATCGGCGACAGAAATGGGCGGGGGCCGGCGGTTCGCTTCAGCGCCGCCGGCCCGGTTACTCATGCTCACTCGTCCTTCAGCGAGACGAAATATCCCGGCTTGTAGTCAAGCGGCAGGAAGCGGGCGTGCAGTTCCTTGAAGGTTGCTTCGGGATCAAGATCGGCAAAGAGGTCCGGATGAAGCCACTTTGCGATCTCCTGGATAGCGACGAACTGGTAGGGATTGTTGTAGAACTGATGCCAGATCGCATGAACGTTATTGTCTGCGACGGCCTTGACGCCGGTGAAGGCGGGCCGCTTGGTCAGTGCTTCGAGCTTGCGATGAGCTTCCGTCAGATCCGCGCCATAGCCAACGCCAACCCAGTTGCCGCCAGGCACATACTTGTCCCAGTTGCCGCCGGTGACGATGATCTGATCCGGATTGGACGCGATGATCTGCTCCGGATTGACCGTTCCGAACGTGCCGGGGATGATGTCTTTGGCCATGTTGGTGCCGCCGGCAATTTCGACCATCTTGCCAAAGTTTTCGTTGCCGAAGGACATGCAGCAATCCTCGGAATAGCCGCCGGCGCGCTCGACGAAGACGACAGGCTTCGGCGGGTTGGCCTTTTGAAGCACATCGGTAACTTGGCGGATGCTGTCGGCGCGAAATTTGATGAAGTCTTCGGCGAGCGCTTCCTTGCCCATCAGCTTGCCCATGATGCGCATGCTGGGTTCGGTGTTTTCCATCGGCTTTTCGCGGAAGTCGACATAGACGAGCGGAATGCCGACTTTGCCGAGCTTTTCGATGTATCCGGCTTCTTCGGTCGCGGTTTTCGCGTCGATATTCATTAGGATCACGTCGGGCTTCAGCGCAACGGCCTGTTCGATATCGAAGGTGCCGTCCTTCATGCCGCCGAAAGTCGGCAACTTGGCGATTTCGGGATATTTCGCGAGATAGGCGTCGTAGGATTCAGGGTCGGCCTTTGGCAGGTCATCGCGCCAGCCGACGACATGTTGAAAGGGTGCCTCCCTATCGAGTGCCGCGAGAAAATAGATCTGCCGGCCCTCACCGAGGATCATGTGCTTGACCGGCGCATTCACCTCGACATCGCGCCCGGTGACGTCCTTGACGGTGATCATGTCGGCAAATGCCGGCCAGACCGCGGTGACGACAAGGCCCATTGCAAGAACGGCCGCTTTGCCTGTAATGCGCATTAATATTCACTCCGTGGAAAACTGAAATGCCGTCTATTATTTTATGAATGTAATCGTCAAGTTATATCTATTAGAACGATTTCAAATTGAGACTGACAGGGATGATGGCAATGGACGGACAAATGGCGGTCGGTGAGAATTACGGGCTTCGTGACGAGATCAAAGCCTACTGGTCGGCCCGGGCCGAGACTTTCGACCGGTCGCCGGGTCATGAAATTTTCAGCGAATCGGAACGGGAAGCCTGGCATCGGCTCATCGTGAAGCATCTTGGGCCGGGAGAGGGACGCCGTGCGCTCGATCTTGCGAGCGGCGCCGGCGTCATCTCCCATCTCATGGACGATCTCGGCTTCAAGGTGACCGGCCTCGACTGGGCCGAGCCGATGCTGGAGCGTGCCCGTGCCAAAGCCAATAGCCGTGGCCGCACGATCAGTTTCCATATGGCGGATGTCGAAAACACCATGGAGCCGGATAGAGCTTATGACGTCATCGTGACCCGCCATCTGGTGTGGACGCTGGTCGATCCGGAAAAGGCCTTTGCAGAATGGATACGTGTGCTGAAGCCTGGCGGGACGCTGCTGATCGTCGACGGCGATTTCGTCAGCGCCAGTTTTGCCGGGCGGCTGGTGAGGCGTGTGATGAAATTGCTCGAACGTGCCGGACTTCTGAAGGCCGATCCGATGCATGCGCCCGGCATGGCCGAGATCCATACGAGCATCCTGTCACGGGTCTACTTCTCAAAGGGCGCGCGGGCCGACCGCATCGCCGCGCTTCTGAAGAACGCCGGCTTCGAAGATGTCCGGATCGACGAAGACCTGCGGGACGTGCACAGAGCTCAGGCCCGCCACTGGAACTACCTCAAGGCGCTTTCGAGAGGCCTGCAGCACCGCTACGCGATAAGCGCATGCAAACCTCGATAATTCTTTGAGTTCGACGTGGGGATGGCTGGGCGTTGGTCCTTTATGTTCGAACAGGTTGACGGCAACACAAGCGGTGTGGCAAGCGTCGTCCCAGCGCTTTATGGTTATGCTGTGGCTCTGACACTTCGGTCCGTCGATGCATCCCAGATTCCTCAAGACATTCCTCGCAGTCGCCCGGCAACGAAATTTCACCCGGGCCGCCGAAGAAGTTCATCTCGCCCAATCGAGCGTGAGTGATCAGATCCAATCCCTGGAAGCTGAACTTGGCACGGCACTCTTTACCCGATCGAGGTCAGGTCTGGAACTGACGCAAGCAGGCCAGGTGTTAAGTTCCTATGCCGTAGACATACTGATGCTGTCAGACGAAGCCCGCGCCGCCGTAGCGGCGGTCTGTGTGCAAAACCCTGGGTCGGTAACGATCGGTGCGCTTGAGACGATCGCTTCGGTCAAGCTGCCAGGATGGCTGTCCGGATTTCAGCACCGTCATCCTGACATCAATATCAAGCTGAAGGTCGCCGGCAGCGGTGATCTGCGGCGAAAGCTCGAAGCGGGCGAAATCGATGCCGCCTTCTGCTTTGATCAAAGCGGCCCTGACGAACGTTTCGCCAAACGGGCAATTGCCGCAGAGCCATTGGTCCTCATTGCGCCTCCTGGATGTGAATTCGCAACGACGAAACCGGACTTGGCCACGCTCGCCTCGGCGAGCTTCGTGGCGACTGAAGCCGGATGCGTCTACCGGTATCTGTTCGAGAAGGCATTTGAAGAGGCAGGCGCAGCGGCACCGAGGATTGGAGCCGAAGTTGGCAGCATAGGCGCAATTGCACAGCTGGTGGCGGCGGGCGCGGGCCTAAGCCTGGTTCCGCGCCTTGCGGTCGTCGAGGCCCTTTGCCGCGGCGAAGTAAGTGAGGTGTCCTGGCCGGGCATGCAAGCAGTTTTGCTTGTCATGATCTGGCGGCGCAGACGTGTTCAGCCACCGGCCCTGAGATTGTTGCTGGCAGCCGCGAGCGATCGATTTGCGCCAGCTAAATCAGTCGATGCCCACCCTCGACATGCAATACCGTCCCTGTCGTGAAGCCATTGCCCATGAGAAAGCAGACAGCATCGGCGATATCGTCCGCCCGTCCCACGCGTCCGACCGGCAGCCGTTCTGCCATGGCGCTCAATGTGTCGTCCTTCTTGTCGCCGGCAACGACTGTCCAGATGGGTGTGTCGACCCAGCCGGGAGAGATTGCATTGACACGAATTGGTGCGAGTTCAACTGCAAGCGCCCGGACCAATCCTTCCAGCGCCGCATTGACGGCAGCGACAACCGATCCGCGTGCGGATGGACGATAGGCCGCGATACCGGAGGTGAAGGTAATTGAGCCGTTGGCGGAGAGCAGGGGGCCACCATGCTTTGCCAGCAGCAGCGGTCCGTAAATTTTGCTTTCGACGACCCTTTGCGCGGCCTTCAGATCGAGCGAAGGCAGCAGCTGATAGGCTCCTTCGATATCGGCGGCCGTGCTGACGATATGGTCCAACCGACCTATCCGCCGAAACAGATCGGCGACCTGATCCTCGTGTGCTATATCGATCGCGGCCGTGCGAAGCGCCTCGGGGTTCTGTAAATCCTCGCTGACGCGTCTCAGTTTATCGGCGTTCCGTCCGGCAATGACGACCTCCGCACCGGCGGCAAGAGAGCGTTTTGTCAGCGCCAGGCCCATTCCAGAACCGCCGCCGACAATCAAAATCCTTGAATTCGAAATTTCAGCCGTTGCCATGTCTCTACTCCTGCCCATGATCACTGCAGCCGAGGATTGGCAGAGAAGGTCAAAAAGAGAAAACGGGGAAAAGCGATAGCATCATCGGAAGCCCCGATGGAGCGCAAAAGGTATTTGGGATCCGATGTATGACCTGGCCAGGGCTCGTCGCACCTTCGAGATTGTCCGATGACAATCCAACGCCTAGCAGACATTCCATTCGTTCTCTGGATACAGCTCAATCGAGCCAGATATTTACGAAGACACTAATGTGTGCATAAAGTAATATTAATGCAAGCGCAGCCGCACAAGTCGGAGGAGACTTGTCAACCGGGGAGAATGGCGCATTCTTCGTGAATCTCTGTGCGGCGCAGCCGCCTATTCCTCCTCGGTCAAGGCATCGCCTAATCCTGGGCGGTTGCGTGTGACTGCTTCGGTTGTTTCGGGCCAGTTTAGATGATGACAGGCAACCTACACGCCTCCCGTTTCAGCATCTTCGAAGCCGATGTCGACGAACTGCGCGAACACTATGCCAATACTTTGAAGCCGGTCCAGGTTAGCCCGATCGACCGCAGCAGTACCATTTCCGTGGAAGATACCCATTTCTCCCTTGGAGATTTCGACATCTGGTCGGGCCTTTGCCGGTCTGGAATGGAAGTCAATTTCTCGGAGCCGCCGGACGCCTACGCGCTCTACGTTCCGATAGCGGGTGCGATGGAGATGGCTGGACGCGGGCATCAGCTCACGTCGACGCCCGGGACACTTCTGGCCGCAGACCTTTCAAAAGCCACCATACTGCGGCTGCATAACGAACGCAGCCACATCGGAATCGCTTTCAGCCGCCAGTCCGTCACCCGCCAGCTGAGCGAACTTCTTGATGCGCCGGTCACCCACGATATCGAGCTCTTTGCCGAGTACGATGCACATTCGGGTGCGGGTGCGAAACTCGCCGCGATGGTGCACCTGCTCTGGAACAATTTGATAAGCGAACCGGCGGGCGCCATCTCGGCGCGTTCCACGGAGTTCTTCTTCCGAACGATCATGGTCACGCTTCTCGAAAACGTGCCACATCGCTATTCGGCGTTGTTGGAACGCCCCGTGTCGCCTGCCATGCCAAGGCAGATGAAGCGGGCCATCGACTACATGATGGCCAACATCGCAAGGGCGGTAAGCGTCGAGGAGGTCGCGCGCGATGCAGGTGTCAGCACCCGCGCCCTCCAGGCCGCGTTCAAGCAATTCAAGAATACGACACCATTGAACTACCTCCGCCAGCTTCGCTTGGAGGGAGCGCGAAAAGACCTCCTTCTCGGCCACCAGGACAGCGTATCCATCTCCGATATCGCCCGGCAGTGGGGCTTTAGGCATGTCGGGCGCTTCTCCATCCTCTACCGGGAAACGTTCGGGGAAATGCCGACGGAGACGCGCCGGTTCGCAAGGGCAGGAAAGTGACGGCCAGGCAAATTCATCGGCTATCGAAATGTGACCGAGTGCTCACGGGGACCGCCCATCGAGATAGGGGTGGTCGATGGGCGGCCGATGCTCAAGCTGGCGGCTATCACAACCGCCACATTCACCGCTAAAACCTGCCCGGCCGAAAGCCGAACATCAATGGCTTTCGGCCCTCGTTGCCGGTTCATTCCTAACTTTCCTGCGTGTTTCGTATAGGAAATTCGCTATGTGTATATAGCCCCGCCGCGACGGTGCCCCGCCATGGCTATGGCGCCAGCGACGATGCCCAGGTTTTGACGGCCGCCGCCATGCTCGCCTGATGGTCGGTGAACGAGAAGCCCGATATCTTCTTTCTGGGCCTCAGATCGTGGTCACCGTCTTCGAGCCAAACCAGTTCTATCTTGTCGGATATCCCGTAGCCTTGAACCTCCTGCCTTGTGCCGAACTGGTCCCGCGTTCCCTGGACGATCAGCGCCGGCGTTTTCAGCGTTTCGAGATGCTTCGTGCGAAGCTCATCAGGCTTGCCTGGGGGGTGAAACGGATAGCCGAGGCAGAGGAGCCCGGCGATCTTGCCTTTGGCAAATAGCTCGTCAGCAATCATGCTGGCAACGCGGCCGCCCATCGATTTTCCGCCAATGATCAAAGGCCCGCGCGCGCCGAGCCGCTCGACGGCGGTAACATATTCCGGAATGAGTTTGTCGGCGCGGGGCGGCGGCTTGCGGCCCATGGGCGTTCGCCTTGCCGCCATATAGGCGAATTCGAACCTGGCGACCCGAAAGCCGGCGGACGCGAGAGCTTCGGCCGCAGCCGTCATTGACGTCGAATCCATCGCCGCGCCGGCACCATGCGCAAGCAGGACTGTAAACTCGGCGTCGTCACGGCCGTTTATCTGAAAGCCATTTTGCATGAGCTATTCATAGACGGACGGCCAGGCTTTGTCATCGGACGCTTCGGACTCGAATTAATTCGTCGATACGATGAGTTCGCCATTTACTTCCGGCGGATTTGCGCAGCATATTAGAATGTTAGCAACTACGAGGAGAGGGGCATTCGAACAACTCGACAAGTGCGCTCGGATGACTCCAATTCTGGGTCAGGGAGGACCAATCATGAGGCGAATTTTGTTGCTCGCGGCATCGACCGCGGCGGTATCGCTCGGCGTCTCGTATGCCTTCGCGCAATCGGGCAGCGTCGAGAAAGCGGTTGGCGGTTACGGTTTCGAAGAAGCCGCAAAGGAGGCGGCCGGCACGAAGGATTTCCATTCTGCCGACGGCCATCTGACATTCGCGATTGTGACGCATACGGCTGGCAATGGATTCTTCGACCCTGTCTATGTCGGCGCGACGGTTGCCGGCAATCTGATCGGCGCCAAAATCCTGCTGCTAGGCTCGGAATCACCGACCGACGATCCTGCCCGCGAGATCGAAATCCTGAACCAGATCGTGCAGGACCCGACGATCGACGGGCTGATCATGACAACGCCGCAGGCCGGCGCCTATAACGACATCGTCAAAACCGCCGAAGCGAAGGGCATCCCGGTTGCCACGACGAATTCCTTCGATGGAACCATTCTCAACCGCAATAGCCTGAGCCATACCGGGCAGGACGCGTCCGCGGCCGCGATTGCCGGCGAGGCGCTCGTCAAGTGCCTGGCGGACAAAGGCATCGAGAAAGGTTCGATCGTGCTGCCCTCGTCGACGGCCATGGGAAACATCGAGGTGAACAACCGTGTGACATCGGCGTTCAACGCGATCGTCAAAGGACTTAAGGATGCAGGCAAGCTGGAGAACTTCAAGGTCGATGCGGGGCCGGAGAACACCGGCATCGACACCAACCCAAATGATCCGGTGAACGGTATCGTCACGCTGTTTGAATCCCGCGGCGATGTGGTCGGCGCCTTCGCCGGCAACAACGTCTTCACGCCGGCCCTTGCCAAGGCCGTCGCCCAGACCGGAAAGACCGGCAAGATCTGTGCCTATGGCTTCGATCTCGGTCCGGCTCAGCAGGATGCATTGAAGAGCGGCGACCTGACGGGCGCGCTCGGGCAGCAGCCGTTCCTACAAGGCTTCTGGCCAGTCATGCAGCTTTATCTGCAGATCGATCGCGGCATCGCGGCGGCCAATCTCGATACGCGTGCCCAACTCGTGACCCAGGAGACTGTGGGAGATGTCGGCAAACGCTTCGAGAATTAATGTCACGCGCAATGCTCCAGATCGCTGGGGGAGGGCGCGCGCTCTCCCCACAGCACCCGGCGTCTCAAAAGCCGAATAGAAGAAGCTTATGGAGCCTAATACGACGACCCGGCCAGACCGCGCACCTTCCCAGCTGATCGGCGGCTGGGAGGTGGGGCTCGTTGGGCTGCTCTTGCTGCTCTATCTCGGCGGCGCGATTGTCAATCCCATCTTCTTCGGATCGGCGGAGGCGTTCCATGCGCTGCTTCGCGATACCTCGCGTGTGGCCATCATCGCAGTCGGAATGACGTTCGTCATCGTCAACAAGGATCTCGATCTCTCGGTCGGCTCCACTTATGGCCTGGTCGCCGTCGTCTTTGCCCGACTGTTCGCATCCAACGTTCTCGACCTGAACGTCCTGACAGCGACAATCCTCTGTATGATTTTAGGTGTTGTGATAGGCCTCGCCAACGGCCTGCTTGTCACTATCCTGAAGGTGCCCGCATTCATTGCCACATTGACGGTTCTCTTTATAGGCCGCGGATTCGTACTGGCGCTCACCCACGGCCAGGCGATCTATTATCCTGGCAAGGCGAAAGAATATCCGCTGTTCTTCCACCTCGGTGAGACAAATATCCTCGGTTTCAACAACCAGATTGTGATCTTTGCCATTGTCGCGGTGATCGGCGCCCTTGTGCTGGCGAAGACACGCTGGGGCTACGAGACCTTCGCCACAGGCGGCAATGAGCAGGCAGCGGTCTATGCCGGCATACCGACGAACTGGGTGCGTATCCGGGCCTACCTGATCTCCTCGCTCTGCGCGACGCTCGCCGGCCTGATGTCCGCCGCCCAGGATAAGGGTGTGACGCCGCTTTACGGTGTCAGTGGCGAGCTGACGGTCATCGCCGCCGTGATCATCGGCGGCGCTTCAATTCTTGGCGGCCGCGGCCGCGTGGCCGGATCGTGCCTCGGTGCCTTGCTGGTTGTCCTTCTCGACAAGGTTCTACGCGAGGGCTGGCCGATCACGCGCATCATCAAAATCGGCGATGAGGAAATTACGGTCAATGCGATCTTTTCGCTGCCGGTCGGTGCGGTGCCGGTTTTCATCGGACTACTTCTCATCATCGCCGTGCTGATCGAACCCCATCTCATTCGGCGCCAGCTTGCAACACGTTTCTGGGCGTGGCTTCGCGGCAAGCCGCCGCCGCTGGCCTACGAAATCGGCGGCGTTGCGCTCGAGGGCGTTCAGACCAAAGGAGCAATGGCGACCGACATGGCAATGTCGCCGACCACCTTCGGAAGGTTTCTTGGCCGGCGCGATTCGCTCGCTATCATCCTGGCTGTCTTGCTGTGGTGTGCGGGTGTTGCGCTCAGGCCCGACTATTGGTGGAACCTGTCGAACAGCTTCGCGATCCTGCTCAACTATACCGAGTTGGCGCTGATCGCGATCGGGCTCACCTATGTTATCGCCGCCGGCGATATCGACCTCTCCGTCGGATCGGTCCTTGCACTTGCCGGGAGCACTGCAGCCTACTTCCTGAAAGTTCTCGGCGCCGATCCAATCACGGCAATCGCGATGGGTCTTCTTGCGGGAATGGCCGCGGGTTTCGTCAATGCGGTCGTGACGGTTGGCTTCAAGTTGCCAGCGTTCATCGCCACTCTTGGCATGTACTACATGGCACGCGGTCTGGCCGCCTGGTTCGTCGCCGGACAGCAGCTGGCGGGCTGGCCGGAAGGCTACAACCTGATCGGCCGCAAGGTAAACGATATCCTCCTCCATTTCCGCGTCTCGCTGCCGCCCGGCATCCTTCGCACGGTAGCCGAAGTCGTCAGCGTCCAGACGATCTGGATGTGTTTCGTCGCCCTGATGGCCGGCGTCGTACTCGCTTACATGCCGTTCGGACACAAGGTCCGCGCCACTGGCGGAAACATCCGCGCCGCGGCCTATGCCGGCATCCACACCAACCGGGTGCGCTTCATCGCTCTCATGCTGGCGGCGCTCTGTGCAGCCATGGCCGGGGTCATCAACATCGCCTATTTTCGGAGCTTCAACCCGGTTGCCGGTCAGTTCCGCGAGCTTGACGCCATCGCCTCCGTCATCATCGGCGGCGGCTCGATCTTCGGCGGCTACGGCACGATGATCGGCGCACTCGCAGGCGCGGCGGTGATTACGCTGGTGCGGGCTCTCATGCAGCTCAACGTACAGGGATTTAATATGCCGCAGCACTGGATCAACGTCTTCATCGGCCTCATCCTCATCGTTGCGGTGTTGATCGACATATGGGTGCGCCAAGCCAATATATTCGGACACCTGCTAGCCCGCCTCGCAAGAGCGCGCAGGGGCAAGGAAATCGTTCATGGTTGACATAACACGACCCGATCCGATTGTGGAAATGCGGAGTATCGAGAAAGCCTTCGGCGCGGTGCAGGCACTCCGCAAGGTCGACCTCGTGCTCTATCCCGGCGAGATACTCGGCCTAGTCGGCGACAACTCGGCCGGCAAATCGACGCTCATGAAGATCCTGACCGGCGCCTATCAGCGCGATGCCGGCGAAATCTTCGTCGCCGGGAAACCGGCGTACTTCAAGAGCCCGCACGAAAGCCGCGACGTCGGCATCGAGATGATCTACCAGGACTTCGCGCTATGCGGAAACATGGATGTCGGCCAGAATATCTTCCTAGGCCGCTGGCCGCTCAAAGGCCCTTTCGTCAATCGCCGCAAAATGTATGCGGAAGCTGACGACGTGCTGAAACGGCTCAAGGTCGACGTGAACTCCGTGTATCAGAAGGTCGAAAGCCTGTCGGGTGGCCGTCAGCAATCCGTCGCCATTGCCCGCGCGATTTCTTTCGATCCGCGCGTCGTGATTCTCGACGAGCCGACAGCCAACCTTTCCGTGATGGCGACCGAGCGCCTGCTCGAAACCATGCTGGAGCTAAAGAAACAGGGGGTTGCACAAATCATCATCTCGCATCGCCTCGTCGATATCTTCGCCGTCGGCGACCGCGTCATGGTGCTGAAGCGTGGCGAATATGTCGGCGACCGCTACATCAAGAACACCGACGAGCATGAGGTTCTTGAGATCATCGTGTCGGGCACGCGAGAGGACGCACTGACAGCCGATGAGGCACGGCGAGTTTGAGCGGCTGCTTTTAATGTTTTCAACAAGATGAATGGTGGGCGATGCGAATGTGCGATTATCGGCCAAGTGCAATAGCTTAGTTGCCCGCACACCCAAAAACGTGGCTTTGATTTCGTTATCGAATTTCAATCGAGCCCGCACCTTTTATTTAGATAGCGCTCCTTAGTGCTAGAGATGGTCGCTCAAAGGGCGGGTTTGCGCAACTAATGGTCCTGGACTTCCAAAGGCAGGCTCGGCCACCTTCCGGGAACCCCGACTGGGCGGACTTCAATTTCTGTTCTGGGGCAGCGCCGCGTTACTCGAGGTCGTGCCCCCTTTCGGTGAGGAGCGCCGGTTCTCCAAAAGGCGTAGCAGCAAGTTCCGTTTTCTCTTGCGCTGGACAAGATCAATATCACTGACAAGCTTTGCGCCGCCCTCGCGCCGCTCCAATGTGATCTTGCGGCTATGGAAGGCTTCCAGCTCAGCTCGATGCGCTACGCTTATGATGGTGACCTTCGGTAATTCATGGATCAACATCTCCATCATCTTGTCCTGACTTTTCTCATCGAGTGCTGACGTTGCTTCATCCAGCACAACGATATCGGGAGTGTGTAGCAGGAGACGCGCAAACGCCAGCCGCTGCTTTTCGCCACCCGATAACGTCTGGTCCCATGGCGCGTCGTCCTCGATCTTGTCGTTCAGATAATCGAGTCCCACCTTCTCGAGGGCGGCCTTGATCTCATCCAGCGTCCAGCTATCGGCGGCGCCGGGATAGGCGACTGCACGGCGAAGCGGCCCGGAAGGGATATAAGGCCGTTGCGGTAACATGAACAGTTGTCTGTCGGCGTGGAAATTGACGCTGCCGTCACCCCACGGCCAAAGACCTGCGATGGCCCGCACCAGCGTGCTCTTGCCTGAACCGGATTCTCCGGCTACGAGCACCCGCTCGCCTGGTTCGATCACGACCTGGGTTTCCTTGACCACGGCGGTGCCGTCGTCAAGCGACACGGAGAGATCGTTTAAGCTGAGCATCGTGTCGCCTTCAGTTTCACCGCGCTTGATGCGTCCCAAGGCGTCGCTCTGTTCCGCGCGCTCGAGCCCGTCGAGCGACATCATCAGCGAAGCGACGCGGCGTGCACAGGCGTTCCAATCGGCGAGACGGGGGTAGTTGTCGACCAGCCATCCGAACGCGCTTTGAACGATAGCGAAGGCTGAGGCGGCCTGCATCACCTGTCCAAGGGTCATGCTGCCTTCGAGAAACTTTGGAGCGCAAAGCAAAACCGGCACAACTGGAGCAAACAAGCTCGACCCCTGCGACACAAGCGCTGTGCGCATGTGTTGGCGCGCAAGGAGCGCCCATTGCCTGAGCACCTTGGCGAACGTCTTCTCGACGTCGTTACGCTCCTCTTCTTCACCGCCGAGCAATGCGATACTCTCGCCGTTTTCCCGTACATGCGTCAGCGTGTAGCGAAATTCGGCTTCCGCCTGATTTTTGACCTCAGAGACGTGGACGAAATGGCGGCCGATGACCGCCATCGAGCTCGACGTGATCGCGGCGTAGAGTACCGCGGTGATGACGAGGAAGCCAGGAACAGTGATGGTCGAACCTGCGATTGTCAGACTGAGGGCTCCGCCGATCGTCCAGAGCACCACGATGAAGGTCGAGGCCGACAGAAACGCGGAAATGACACCCGCGATGAAATCGACGGGTGATTCGGTGGCAATCCGCAAATCTTCCGCGACGCGCGCTTCGGGGTTTTTGTGGTCGCCGCCGATGAGGTTCAACTGATAGTAACGGCCGTTTGCGAGCCAACGCGCGATGACTGCGGTAGTGAGCCAGCAACGCCAGCGGCGCTGAATGGTCATACGAAGGGAGACTTGTGCAACGACAAGGACGACGGTTCCGAACACCAGCGGCAGGAATATAGCGCTCAGAATATATACGGTGCGGGCATTGTGTTGTTCTATGGCGTCAAAAATTGCGCGATTCCAGACGTTGATTCCATACTGGAAGCCGACATTGATGCAGATCAGGGTCAATAGCCCGATTGAGCACGGCCAAGCGAGCCTGTCGCCGCCGCGACTCCAGTAACCGCGCGCGCTGATCCAGAAACGCGTTAGCAAATACCTCTTGCGCGCCTGCTCGGCCTCCTCAGGCGTCAACTCTGTATCGGGTTCGATTACATTTGGGGGCGGCGCGACCTCGACAGTCGATGCCTTCTCTTGGCGCGACTTCTCGGCACCGTGCGGGTCGGTGCCGTCGACCGATTTCGGATTGAATTTAGCGTCGGCCATACGCACGACAACGGCTTAAAAATCAAAAGGTTTCATGATGGCGGCGTCGAACATGGCATCGGATAGCTTCTCGAGAAAATGAGGCGGTCGCCGCTCGAACTCACAAGGCTCCGGGACACCAAGACACATTGCGCATTGGCCAAGTCGGATGCGTGTACACTGAGAATAGGGCAATTTCGGGCACGTCACCGATGTGAGGGGAGCTTCACCACTGCTAGCAAAGACAACTGCAAGACCTTGAGCCCTTTCGTCGGCAGCCATCCGGTAGGCGTCCGGTATCGCTCCCGCCGTAGTTGTTACGTCCTCAATGAACGTAAGGCGGCTTTCCGCGACATCCTGCCCCCTCACTCTCGCGACCCTCGTTGCGAACCAAACAGGCAGGGACGCCTGATCCGCACATTGGAAATGACTCGCATTCTCCCGGGCTTGAGCGTTAACTGTTGTTCTGACCGAGGAGGTAAACCATGGCCATGTATCTCACGCGCTTCAGCTACACGCCCGAGACATGGGCGCGCATGATCGAAAACCCCGAGGATCGCCGAGAGGCGGCACGTACTTACATTGAATCCGTGGGCGGAAAGCTCCATGGATTTTGGTACGCCTTTGGCGAGCATGATGGTTGGAATCTGTGGGAGGCGCCTGATAACGTGTCGATGGCGGCTGTCGCGCTTGCCATCGGCGCAGGAGGAGCGCTCAGCTCTATTGAGACCACTGTCCTCCTCAGCGTCGAGGATACGATCGAAGCCTTGGAAAAGGCGAAGTCGATTCGGTATCGTCCACCGGCAGCGTAGGCGGCGGCCCAATGGTTCCCATCCGTGTTGAAGAAGTGTGCTTCGCGCGCGTCTCGTCCCCGGCGCAAGCTCTCTGTGGATTGCGCCGGAGGCAATAAGGGTCCGCAATGAGCCGAAGGCCGCCTTTTGGCAGGCGCGGAGGGACTGGTGTGCGAATTGGTCGAAGTCGGTCCCCTGCTAAGACGCAACAGGAGCCCATTCGGCCGCTGGCGTTCTTATTGCGAAGGTTTATACGGATCCCGTCGCGTTCCCTCCCGCTGGCTCGTCGTGGCACTGAGGGAATGGTGGGCGATGATCTTGCGGCTCTCGAATTCAACTTGAGTACTAGTCGCACCGGATGGCTGTTGGAAGCCCCCGTGATCTACGGAGCTTGTTATTTAGCAATAGTTATTCTACTCTTTCTTGTGGGCTTTTAGCCTTATCCTGGATTGGAGCGTTCTCGCAATGCTGAAACGTATTGCCGTCCTTTTCTCGGTCGCTCTAACGGGATGTGTGCCGTCCTGGCCGAACCTAACATTGGCTCCACCCAATGCCAGCAACTGTCAAAACACACGGCCGAGCGCAGCTGAATCTGCCGCTTGGCGCCGGGCACAAAGGCTGAATACACGTCAATCCTACCAGGCTTTCCTCGCTGAATATCCTCGCAGCTGCTACGGGACTTTGGCCGTCGAGAGGGTGAAGACGACGGTTCAAAAGCAGCCTGTCACAGTCCGGAAATTGGCGACCCAACCTCGGCGAGACTTCTGGGGACGGCGAGTCTACTAGCGCTGTCTGCTCTGCTTCATAGACTGCGTTTTTCGAGGGGCAATGTGCAGCCGCATCTGGAAACCTGGGGATACCCTTCGATCTCATTGAGGGATAGGCGGCAGGCCGCGAAGCTCAGCGTCGGATACAATCGTGGGGTTAGCTGTGCATTTTGACGTTGTTCATGCTGCTGACCCGCGCTTTCACGGCGGTACGTCGAGCGCACTGAGAGCCGAGCTGAAGGCGGCGAAACAGTGGGGGGTGAGCTGTGGCCTGCTGCCTTTTTTGGGGCAGCGCACGCGTGAGCTCGGCGTCTTCGACAGTCGTACAGCCGCAGTTATCGAGCAATCGAATACTGTTTGGCTCACAGGATCCGAAGAGGCGACCTGCGACATTCTTCTGGCTCACCATCCTGCAGTGTTCGAGCGAATGCCGCGTTCGCCAGTGCGTTTGCAGCCTCGCCGCGTCGTTTGTGTGGTCCATCATCCTCTGTTCGATGGCAATCGCGTTCCCCAATACGATCTGGGAGTCGTGGAACGCGTGTTGGATCGGCTCTTTGGTGTTCCGGTCGTGTTTGCTCCTGTTGGGCCGAAGGTCCGATCCCAGTTCGACAGTATTGGGACCGAGAGTCCTGCGCTGCTTCAGCACGATTTGTGGAACATGATTGACCTTGCTGAATGGGCATCTCCCCAGCGAACAGCTCCAACAGGCACCATCAATGTGGGGCGCCACACGAGAGCGGACCCGGCGAAATGGCCCAGTTCCGCAGATGAGCTACGGGCAGCCTATCCCGACACACCCAATTTCGCCATCAAGGTGTTGGGCGGTGCCCCGACGTCAATCCAACCCTGGATAGGCTCGAACTGGCAGATCAGTCCATTCGCGCAAAACAGCGTATCGGACTTTCTCAGGCGCTTGGATTTTTATGTTTATTTTCACAGCCCGCGGTGGGTGGAAGCATTCGGATTATGTATCGCGGAAGCAATGGCGAGCGGCTTGGTGACGATGCTCGATCCTTCATTTGAAAGCCTCTTCGAAGATGGCGCCGTTTATTGCAACGTTGCCGAAACGCGGAACGTCATCGAGCGATTTGTCGCCTCACCTTCGACCTATCTCCAACAATCAAATGCCGCGCGAGAGCTTGTCCGGAGAAAGTTTGCGATCGATCAATACCCGCAACGCATGGCGCGCCTCTGCGATGATCTTGAACTGTCCAGCCCCTCCGCCCTGAAATGCAGCCGAACCGCGGGCAAGCGCTATCTAACTGGCAAAACCGCCGAAGACAAAGCGCCAGGATCATTGTCGCGGCGTATGGGCAAAAAGCGGCGGATACTTTTCGTCGCGACAAACGGTATTGGGCTCGGACATATCACGCGTCTGATGGCTATCGCAGAGCGTCTGCCCGATGACACGGATCCTATTTTCTTTACCCGATCGTCCGGATCCGCGTTGGCTTATGCGCGAGGTCACGCTGTTGACTACACTCCTTCCGGCTTGGCGATCGGAGTGACGGACGACAGTTGGAATAGGGCATATGCGCAAGAGCTACTGACGGCCGTGGAGTCGTTTGATGTTTCGGCGGTGGTGTTCGATGGGAACAGGCCGTTTCCAGGATTGATTGCCGTTGCCGAAAGCCGTCGCGACCTAGCCTGGATTTGGATCCGGCGTGCCTTGTGGCGCCTTGACCACGACTTTGATCCAGGTTCCCAGGATATATTCGATATGGTGATCGAGCCGGGCGAATTTGCTCATGACGAAGACCATGGTCCGACCCGCGATATGGTGGGATCTGTTGCCGTCCCTCCTCTGCTTCTGTTGGATCCAGGGACGCGACTGCCCAGGAGCGAAGCTGCTGACAAGCTAGGCGTCGACCCTGGCCGCTTCACCGTCGCGGTACAACTAGGCTCGCAACGCAACTTTGACTTTGAGGATTTGCCCGGCCTGATTTTCGCCGGCCTGGTGAGGCGGAATATACAAACAGTTCAGATTCTCAATCCGCTCGCGAAACCTTCCAAGCAGGAATGGCGGGGCGTTTTGCGCACAAGCGTTTACCCCTTGGCTGAATATGGCAGCGCGATCGATCTTCTTGTCACCACCGCCGGGTATAACAGCTTCCATGAAAGCATCTTGGGAGGAATCCCTTCGATCTTCGTGCCCAATGAAGCTCCGGAAATGGATGACCAGCATCTTCGCGCTGTTTATGCCCAAACAGCAGGCTTGGGTCTCTGCCTGCGGTACTCGGAGTTGGATCGTGTGGAGACAACCCTCGACCTGGCACTATCTGACGCCTTCCGCACCGAGGTTCGCCGACGATTAGCTCGCGTGAGTTACGTCAATGGCGCCGCCATGGCCGCGAATGCGATCGAGCAGCTTGTCTTCAGTATCCGCGCTGACCGCCCGCTGCATGCCTCGATTGCTCGCAGGTGAACTAAGGGACGCATCGGCGCTCACCTGGTCGGCAAGAAACTCGTCGATGGTTGATGAAAGTGCGATTTCGTTGGAGATGTCCCATTTCGCGAGGATCAATGACCAGCGCCGGCGAGCGTATCTGCCATAGATTTCGGGGGAGAGCAAAGGCAGGTAGCTCCGGGTAGGGAGAAATTCCAAAGGGGCGGAACTTGCAGCGATCAGATCGGGACGCAGCTCTGACAGAACGACAACAGGAAATTCGCCATTAGCCCTGCAAGCCTCCATGGCCGTATCAAGAATCTCGGGAAGATTGGCCGGCATCATGCCGAGGACAGAGATAAGGCTCCTGGGCCTGGCCTCCTCCACCGGATCTTGCAGGACATAAAGAAGGCTGTCCTCTTCATCGGCCGTATCGACGATCCTCCCAATTCTCTTGCGCCTGCCGAACGGCAAAAACCAGCCAACTTTGTCTATAATCCAGCGCAAAGCCATTCCTGTGTTCCTCAAAGTCCATTTTGCTGAACAAAAAGTTCGACTTCTCCTTCGATTTCCTTTCGGATGGCAGCGTTCAGTTTTTCACCCACCGAAGACTTGGTCCGTTCTGCCTCTTCGACCTTGAAACGAGTGGCGAGCGTTGCGTTGAAATATGCCTTCTGCAAATCCGGCTTTCCACGGCTAAAACCACCCTCCGCGTAACCCTTGGCAAGTTCGAGATAGGCGTCCTCGAAGCCTCGGCGTGCTGACAGTTCCAACAGGGTAAGTGCGCGATTGGCATCGCGAGGAACTTTGCCTTCGCCCTTCACGAGAAGGCGTGCTGCGTAGAAGGGCGCATATTGGTTACCCATTTCCGTCGCGCGGATCATCAGATCAAAACCCCGCTTGACATCTTTCTTGACACCCAAGCCGCTGACATAGGCACGGCCGAGATTGGTCATGGCGTCGATCTGACCGGCATCGGCCGCCGCGGCATAAAGCCTCGTCGCCTCTACATCATCTTTCTTCACGCCGGTACCGCGACGGAAGCTGTCGCCGAGCGCAGTGATAGCATTCGACCAGCCGCTTGATGCTGCAAGTCTGTACCACAGGATCCCCTCTTCGGGATTTTGAGGCACGCCTTGACCGCGGATGTAAGCCGTTCCCACATTCGTCCTTGCTCTGAGATTTCCGAGCGGTGCCGCCTTCATGTAGAAGTCCAAGGCGCGCTTGTAATCGACCTCGCGGCCGATACCGGCCCGGGCCATGTAACCGAGATTGACGAATGCGGCGCTGTATTGCTGCTGGCTGGCAAGTTCGTAGAAATGCTCCGCCCAGTCATAGCGTTTCGCTATTTCGAGGACGCGGGCTAACTGAAACTGCAGGCGTGGGTTGCTGGGATCTGCAGCGAGCGCATAGCCGCAGGAGCGCAGCCCGTCGCGGACGTTCACCAGCCCGTTCGTGACACCGGGTACCACGCGTTGAGGATCGTTGGGATCGGCTGCATACAGATCGCAATCCGTAACGAGTGTCTTCATGCCGCTTTGTGTGTCGGGCATTTCGCGTGGCCAGATACGAAAAGTCTCGCTGACGGCGCGCTCGCCAGCCTGCTGAAAAACAAACTCCGCTCCAGCGGCTGCAGTAGCCTCGTCGGACGGGGGCTCGGTTGAAATCGCGGTGGCGGCAAGTGCGCCGCTGACAAACAGCCCGCGCTTCTGCAACTCTGCAACCTGGAGACTGCTGCGTTTGAGCGCTTCGACCGCAAGCTGGCTCTTCGGAAACACTTTTGCGAAACGTTCGAAATCGGTTGGATCCGCGCTGTCTTGAATGAAATACCAAAGGACCTGGTCAATAGTCAGCGCGCCGTCGCCCCCCCGGACCTCGGGTGTTGGTTTGTCGGCGCCGCCCGGCTTCAGGACGAATTTGGTTTCGATTGAGCCTGTGATCCACGGTATTTGCGATCCGCTGGTGGCAAGGCGCACGTCTCCACGCACCGTTCTGAACGTGTCGTAGATGTCGAGGCCCGGCTGCTGAAGCGCATTGGCCAGCGCCAAAGAATACGGGCTGTTCACTCCGGTGCCGTCGTAAGCCACTTCGCCGGCGCCTGTGGCGAAGGCGATGAGGACCTGGCCCGAGCCGGCCTCGATATTTGCCAAGCCCTGCTGCAGTCCCTTTTCCGAGGTCAGTGGGTTGTTGCGGCAGGCGTCCAAAATGATCAACTTGACGCCGACCGGGTCGTCCTTGACGATGTCTATGAGGTCATTGAGAACCATGGCGTCGTCGACCACTTCTTTGGCCGATCCGGTCCTTACATCGACGGGTAGCAACAGGCTTCGCCCTTCGTATTGCAGCGCATGTCCCGCGTAGTAGAGGATAGCCAGATCAGCGCCGAGAAGATGGGCGCGGGTGGCATTTTCGAGGTCGCCGACAGCGGCCTTCTTGACGTCGTAGAAAAGCAGGACATCGAAACCAAGCTCCGTGAGCGTCGCGGCAATCAGCTTGGAATCGTTTTTTGGGTTAGCGAGAGGCGCAAACTCGTATTCGCCATTCCCCACCACGATGGCGGCTCGCCGCTCCGCATGGGCCATCTGCGAAAATGCCGTTAAGAACAGCGCCAACAGCGGGATCAGGAAAATCCACTTCGGCCGAAAGCAGGAACTTCTTTGCATCATGGCAGGTAAGCCCAGGTTGTTGACTTCGTTGTCCTGATGAGCGGCAAGAATAATGCCTCCATAGTAATGCAATTTTTGCAACTGCGCATGGGGGAAAAGGATCAAAGACGGGAGCCGCTCCCAAAATGGCTTTGCGAGTCCAGGCTGTTGCATTTCTGGCCAGATTATTTGCCCCAAGAGGATAAACCCGGTGCTATTGCCATGCTGCTTTCGAGGTGCCGGGTCTTTATGATAGGTTCATGATCCAGGACTGCCGGCGTCACGAACAGGGGCACTCTCCGCATGGCCGAAGAACGCAAGACAACCGTCCAGACGCCGCTTGGACCAGAGACGCTGACCTTCACGCACCTTGTCGGCCATGATGAGATCAGCAGGTGTTTTGCCTTCACCGTTGGGTTCGTCAGCCCCGACGCGAACGTCGATGCCCTAAAGCTTCTCGGAAAGCCAATTTCGGTTGAAGGCGAGGCAGGAGACCCGAAACGGTGGTTCAGCGGGCTCGTATCAGACTTTCGCCTGACCCGCATCGAAGAAGGATTTGCCTATTACGAGGCGGAGCTGCGGCCTTGGCTTTGGTTGCTGGGCAACACCACTGACTGCCGCATCTTCCAGAACATGAGTGTGGTGGAAATCGTCGAGGAAATATTCTCGAAATATAAGCCCGCCAAATTCGAGAAGCGGCTGCAGGGTTCCTACGAGGCACGGGAATACTGCGTGCAGTATGACGAGACCGACCTGGATTTCGTGCAGCGGCTGCTTGAGCATGAAGGCATCATGTATTTCTTCGAATATGGCGAGGGAGAGCACACCCTCATTCTTGCCGACGCCATGAACAAGCTGAAGCCTGCGCCGGGTTATGCGACGGTCCAGTTCCGCGCCGAAGGAGAACCACTGCGCCGAGACCAGGAATATATCACGGAGTGGGTGGCGACCAGTTCCGTCCACCCGGGCACCTATGCCCACACGGATTACGATTTCACCAAGCCCGGCGCCGACCTGATGGCGCAGTCGGCGCAGCCCTTCGCTCACGCGGAATCGCAGGGAGAGCATTATCGTCATCCTGGCGCCCATCTAACCGTAGGACGCGGTGACACCGTCGCCGTGGTTCGGCGCGAGGAGCTTCAGGCAGCGCATCAGCGTATCGCCGCCGCCGGCACCGTGCGGGGACTGGCTTCAGGCTGCACTTTCAAACTGGAAAATTTCCCGCGCAAGGATCAGAACACGGACCATGTCGTCCTCAGCGCCGATTACCGCCTGTTCGACCCGGGCTACCGCCCCGCTGTTTATGCGGGAGAAGAAACCTTCCGCGCGGCGCTCCACGTTGCTCCGACCTCCGTCACTTACCGGCCGCCGCGAACCACGCCCCGTCCGATCATGCGGGGCCCGCAAACCGCGACGGTGGTCGGCCCTTCGGGCGAGGAAATCTTCACAGATAAGTATGCGCGGGTGAAAGTGCAGTTTCACTGGGACCGTCTCGGCAAGAAGGACCAGAACAGTTCCTGCTTCGTGCGGGTCTCGCAAACCTGGGGCGGTGGGGGCTGGGGCTTCATCCAGATCCCACGCATCGGCCAGGAGGTGATCGTCGACTTTCTCGAGGGAGATCCCGACCGGCCGATCATCACCGGCAGAGTTTATAACGGTAAGGAGATGCCCCCCTATGAGCTGCCGGGAAATGCCACCCAATCCGGGTTGAAGACGAATTCCTCGCCCGGCGGCGGCGGTTGGAACGAGCTGCGTTTCGAGGACAAGGCAGGATCGGAAGAGGTTTATTTCCAGGCGCAGAAGGACCACAACCTGCTGATCAAGAACGACCGCAGCAAGCTGGTCCAGCACGACCAGTCGGACCGCATCGACAACAACGCCAAGCATTCTGTCGGCGTGAATCTCGACGAGGACGTAGGCAACAACAAGACGACAAAAGTTGGCGTCGACCGCACCGTCAATATCGGCTCCAACGACACCGAGACGGTCGGGATCAACCGCTCCCTTACCGTCGGGGCTGACGAGACGATCGGCATCGGCGCGAATTCCACCGAGACGATCGGCTCCAGCCACACCCAGACAGTTGGCATCGTCCAGACGATCACCGTGGGTGCGGGCCGGATCGATACGGTCGGAGCCGCTGAAGCCCGAACAGTCGGGGCGGCACAGATGAACACCATCGGCGCGTCGCGGTCGGTCAGCGTTGGCATCAGCCAAAGTCATGACATCGGTGCATCCGACAACTGGAAGATCGGCACCAATCAAAGTGTAGAGATCGGCGGGGGACAGACGAGCGAAATCGGCAAGGGGCGCAACGCGAAGATCGGCGAGGACGATGCAACCGAGATCGGGGGGGGCCGGGTGGTGAAGGTCGCCAAGGGAAGCGCGGTCGAGGTGGGTGAGGACGGGGTAATCAAGATTGGAGAGGATCTGCTGATCGAAGCCGGCGACTCGATCGTCATCAAGTGCGGCTCGGCGGCCATTACAATGAAGAAGGATGGTACGATCTCGATCGAAGGCAAGGATATTTCGGTGAACGCCAATGGCAAGTTCAACGGCAAGGCTTCGGGCGAGGTCAGTTGGAAGGGCAGCAAGATCAATCATAATTGAGGGGACTCGAGATGTCCGACACACGGGAACGTATCGAAGGAGTAGTGATTGGCGTGTTGCTGGGTTTCGAGGCAGGCGTGCCCCTGGTGGTATTTCCCGGCAATCCGCGGGAAACCGCGATGCCTGCGCGGAGCCTGGCCGAGCTCACGTCAGCGATGATCGGTGCCGAGGTAGCGCTGCTCTTCGAGGGCGGAAACGCGACGCGACCGCTGATCGTCGGCCGGATCGTGGAGACGGCGCGCAAGTCTTCGACGCCAAATGTCGTGCGTGACGGCGAGCGCGTGCGGATCACCGGCCACGAGCGCATCGAGCTTCGTTGCGGCAAGGCGACAATCATTATGGAAAAGGACGGCCACATCACCATCCGCGGCACCTATGTGACAAGCCACGCCAGCGCCGCGAACCGTATTCGTGGCGGCTCGGTGAACCTCAACTGATGCCTGCTGCGCCTGTTCTTCGCGAAATCGTCCGCCAGCACGCCGAGCAGGCCGCTTTCCTGTGGACGGTCTACGACTACCACTTGCTCCATCCGGACGAGAACCCTGACATGGATGAGGAGCGGCTTGCGCGCTTGGTCGAGCGGCTCGAGGCGCATCTCGACGGGCTCAGAGTGGCGGGAGCGGCTGGGCTGGAGATCGCGAAGGAGCGGTACGCTGAGTTTCCGGAGGCGGGGGAGTTGTTCGTGTTGAGGATGCTGTCCGTGAAGGAGGCGCCGCGGGTCGTCGATCTCGACCTCGCGAAGGTCCGGGCCGTCCTGAAGCAAATGACGAGTTCCCGAGAGGCTTCATAACTTGCGCAGGTCGCAACGCGTCAGATTTCGACGGTCACGAACCCCCAGCCATCGGAGCTGTGGCGCAGTTCTACAGCCGTCCACTCCTTGCCGTCAAAGAAGGCGACTTGCGGACCGCTTGTTACTGCCATTGTTTTCCGGCTGGCAGTCATGTAGTACGCAAAATCTATGTCTTTGGACAATCTGAGCCGCGTCCTCTCCTGTCTGAAAACGCCGGTCTCGTCATCGCCCCAGTAACGTTTCCCCTGAAACTCGCAGATCGTCTGAAACATGCTGTCCGGGACGTCGAAGTCGTAACGCTCCTCGTCCTGCAGGCGAAAGCAGGTTCCCTCGGCTCCGCCGACATAGATCGCTCCGTCCGAGCCGACCGATACCGCGCGCAATTCGTTCTCAACGCCGGCGTCGACGGTGTGCCAGCGTGAGCCGTCGAATCTCGCCATGGCTCCGAGGTCTCCCACCGCATAGATGCGGTCGGCCGAAAGGCCATGCATATCGTTCAGCCGCTGCTCCGTCGGCATGTCGAAGTGCGTCCAGCGTGCGCCGTCATATCTGTAGGCATTTCCTTCCGTGCCAAACAAAAAGACATTCCGGCGTCCCAGCCCCCAGACGCGAAGCATCATGCTGTCTGCAAACTTGTTACTTGTCCAAGCAGAGTTGTGGCATTCATGGACGGCACCGGCTGCGTCCAGAACAAAATAGTCCTGCGGAGAGGCGACATACAACGACAGCGGGAATTCGTTGAAGGCATGCAGTAACTCGAAACTCGGCAAACGCTCGGAGTCAATTTCGTATATAGCTGCCTCGTTTACCGTCATGTTTTGGTCGCTGAAATGGTAGAGGACACGGCACTTCCCGTCTTCACCTTGCCAAGCCTGGATCGCTTCCACGTGCGCGTCATCAGGTGCGACAAAACTATTCCTGCTTCTCGTCATGGTAGCCTCCAATGAAAGAACTCAGGGGGTAAAACGGCTCCATTTGGCGGCTTTTCCTTGGGTTCGGTTGTGTTTTGACCGGTATTGGCCTTGGTCATCGTCCGGATCGTTGTCTCCGACTGCTTGATACGCACATCGATGTCGCCGATGAAGGCAAGGCCTCGGTCGATCTGGATATGGTCGATCTCTGATACGTTCACCTGAGCCAGCTGAACACGGACGGCCTTGCCGAACAGATTACCGAGCTTCTTCAGCTGCGCCGTCTGCTCCGAATAGCGATTGAAGATCGTCACGATGCGGTTCTTGGTCATCGTGCGCAGCCGCACGTAAAACATCCGCTCGCGAAGGGCGACGCGCAACTCTTGCGCCTTTTCGCCAGGAGCCCGTGCTTCCGGCACCAGGTCGGCCCGGAGCAGATGCGCCGGCACGGTGGCGTCGATCTTGTCGGTCTTGATCTTGGCGTCGGCAATCGCCTTGACCTTCAATGGATGGGCGAGAACGACATCATCACAAATGTCGTCGAGCCAGTCGTAGATCACCATCCAGTTGCGGGTCGCTTCGACAACCGCATGCGACTTCTCGCGATAGCGTTCGAGAAACCCGCCGAGCAACTGGCGATCGTTCTTCACCCTGCCGGATCGTAGCGTCTTGCCGCTGCTGTCCTGAACCACCAGGTGGCTATAGGATTTGTGGTAGTCGACGCCGATATGGTAATCATAAGACGAAGTCATGCTTCCAACTCCTCTATTGAGATCTGCAGAACCCCAATAAGGCAAGGCGAAAGGCTCGAAGCGTGACTGTCCCTCGGTCATATCCATCTTATTCGATCTGTGGATCCGTTCTCTCAGTAGGCGCGGCCTCTTTCATGCCACCTCCTCAAAAGTCATTTGCTCAGCGGATTTTCAATGCGCGTACTTCGGCCTGGGTTATCTTATTGTCGCTACGACGGGTTTCGTTAATCTTGGTAGTCAGATGCCGGATAAATATGAGCTCCAGGCATTTCATGATCTGCTCCGCCTTCTCCTTCTGCGCTTTGGTGCCTGAACTGAGTCCCTTCGTCGGTCCGTGATTGTCGACGACGGCTTTGCAGCATTCCTTCAGCGCCTCATCTATGGTCGGGACCGTTCTGCGACTGGCCAGGAAGTTGCGAACCTGGGCCGTCTTGCCGTGATGAGGGGTTCCGACCTTCGGCCAGTTCGCCTTGTCTACGCCTTTCTTCCGCTTGCGAGCAACCATGCAGATGCATGGCGCCGACCCTTCGTCATAGTTCTTGAACCGCGCCACCGTGCCGGCGACACCGCCACGCATCGATTCTTTCTGCATGAACTGATTTTCCATGAAGTGCTCGGACTCCATGGTATCTTTTGGGCAGTCATTCTTGTCATGGCGGGTGATGCTGAGGCCGAACTTCTGGAGCAACTTGGCGCAGTTGTCGGGCGTCAGAACCATCTTCCCGATCTTTGGATATGGTCCCGTGTTCGAACCTGGCGAAGAATGATTGTTGGTTGAGAGGTCGGAGAACCGGCTCACCGGTTCTCCGTCCGCCTTTACATTGCCGGACCAGGCCCGCGCATATTCCTTTCCGGTGTTGGCCGAGGTGATAATCCCCTTCTTGGCAGCACAGCCCGCCTCGGTTCCACTCGTCCTCGTGTAGTAGGATTTGTTCTTTTGCGTGATCGTTTGGCCACCTATCTTGACGGTGCCGGTGCCATTGTCAGTGTCGGAGTCGAAGCCGAACGAAGGATAGGGAACGGGCACGCCGGGCGGCGTTGCTGGATTCTCGGGCGGCGTGAAACAGACATCAGGAAAGGCCGCTATGACCTTGTTGGACTGTGCCTTGCAGGCGATCTCGAGCCCGTTGGCGTAGACGGTCATTGCGTCATCCTGTCGCCGAGAAGCGCGGCACCGCAGGCACCTGCGTCATTCGCCGCCTCTATCAGCACTGGGGTGCCGGCCGCATAACCCTTGCGGGCGGCGGTCCACGCCATGCCGACCATCATGGGAACAGACGCAGCGCCGATGTTGCCGAGCGACTCCGCCGGTGACCAGAGGTCCTGGAACTCATGCCGCCCACGCAACAGACGCAGGCTGGCGAGAGCCGTTTGCTTGAACCAGTATTGTTCCCCGATGAGATCGGAGATGCGGTAGCCGAGCCGGTTCATCTCGATGCCGGCTTCACCCAGCGCGAGGCTATAGGCATTCATCATGCCATCGCCGCGCAACGGAAGGTCTTCCGCATTGTAGATTGAAGCTCGCTCCCGCGTCAGACCTAGCCCGTAGAGCCGCAGGCCGCTATTGCCCATTTGCGCGCAGAGCACCGCCGCCGCAGCCTCGCCGGGAATGAAGCCGTTGGGATTGTCGGGGGTCAGGATCCTCTTCTGGGAAACATAGTGGCCGACAGCCGGGGACGTCAGGTAGGTGTCGACCCCAGCGATCATCACATAGGGGGCTTCGCCGGATACAATCAGCCTGCGTGCCTGGTCGAGCGCTACGTGTCCTGAGGGCCGTCCGTACGCGACAATGCGCGAGCGGGCGTGCGGCTCAACCTCGACGATCTCGGCGATGCGCCGGAGCAGGTCGGCATCGTCGTGGACGGGCCGCCCCGGACGGTCGTGCTCTGCGAGGCACAGGATCAGCGCCGCCTGGCCGCGCGCATCGGGAACCGCCTCGAATGCCTCGCATATCGCGCCCGCGGCCAGATGCGCCAGCCGCTTCTTGCCGATCCAGTTGCGCGGCAGCGGCACCGGCGCGCCGATGATCCACTCTCCGCCCGATCCGACGAAGCGCGTTTCCTGGAAGCCGTCGAGCTTGGCGCGCATTGCCGCGCATGTAGAGGGCGCATCGAGACCGACGGCCGTCACCATGCCGATCGAGACGATGTCGATTGGCGTGTTCATGCCTCTTCTTCCTCGTCTTCCGGCAAAAGCGCGCCGTTTGCGCGCACAAAGGCGCGGCCCGTCGCGCGAGCCCTCTGCATGGATTCGGTTGGATGTCCGACCCAGCATTCGCTGAAGTCGAGGATCGTCCGGTGGATGCGCTGAGACACACGCCAGACCAGCGAAAAGCGCCGGTTCTCCGGATCAAACAAAACGGTATCGGGCGGTATCGCACTCTCGAAGGCTTTCTCACGGTCCTTGAACAGCGTCATCGGAAGGCTGGTGGTCGGCAGGCGAAAGCTCTCGCGTCCGGCAGGCGTAAGGTTGACCAGCACCACTTCTTCGCCGCCCTTCGGAGGATCGATCTGCTGGTCAGGCGGCGCCATCTGGAAATAACGGTCGTCGAAATCCGGCGGCAGGAACGGGAAGATATTGTCGATCCAGTTCTGGTCGTAAGTGCCGCCGAATTCGATCCTGCCCGGCCAGCCTCGGCCATAGGGTCCGAAGCTCATCGGCCGGTAGTCGCCGAAGGGCGAGCGGATCTCCTCGCCGACCGCCTGGGTGCGGGGAAGGGGGAGGCCGGGGATCAGATGCTGGTTTCGCGTGCGCGCCCAGCCGATGCCGACCGGGTTGAGCGGGTAGCTTGCGGGCAGCTTGTCGTCCGGGTCGAGGCGGTCGGTGCCTCCCCACGCCGTGTCGTAGGAGAAGGGTTGACGCAGGAACGGTTGCGGGGCAGTGGCGACGAAGAGCGGTCCGCGGGCGCGCCATTCGCGATGCCCGACCACATCGAAGATCTTTGACCAGTTGCCCATCTTGATTCCGACGCTGACACGGTCGACCGGACGCCCCCCGGGAGCATAGGCACAGCCGTTGGCGATGACGTCGCAACGCGGCTTTCGGAAGGCGAAGTCGGTTTCCCAGAGGGTGGCCGAAAACCCGGGCTCACCTGTATGCGTGTCGGCCATCACCAGCGGCACCTGCACGGATGATTTTCGCACGGAGCCACCCGGCGTTTCCGGAAAATCGAAGGTTCCTTTGACGACGACGACGATGTACTCGCGGCCCTCTTTGTCCATGCCCATCGTGAATTCGGTCGGAAAGCCGGTTTGGTTCCAGATCTGCATCAGCCGGCCTCCAGACCTTCTGGGAAGAGGTGGCGCAGCGCTGCTTCAGGTGCGCCGGGATCAACCTCGACTGCCTCGCACTCACCCATCCACAATGTCATGCGCCGGACTTGGGCGCCGCACGCCGCGATCGCGGGATAGGGCAGGGATCCAAGGCGGGCAGCCAGTCCGTCACTGTCCATCTCGCCGTCGCGCGCAGACTTTCCCGCAGCTTCCAGCGCATCGAGCCAGTCTGTGGCGAGGGTGGCGATTTCAGTTGTGGCGGTCGGCGGCACAGCCGCGATAGTCAACGGAAACCGCCGACCCGCGCGGTCGGCGCTTGCCATCACCACGCCGGTCATGGGTCCGAAGGCTTCCGGCCCGAGGATAAATCGCAACGCTAGATGAGCCGACACCGAACCTTCCGAAAATCGGTGAACCAGATGCCGGGTGATCCAGCGGTCCCATGGGCCAACGAAGGATGCCGTCAGACCGCGCGTGACGAAATCCCCCATCGCGGGCAGTTTTCCGAAGAAGCCTGGCAGGATCACAGTTGCGTCGGACACGAAAACCTCGCAAACATTTTCAGGTCGTAGGGATTGGCCACGCTCGCGGCCCGAAGCTCGAAATCGGCGTAGTGGCCCTGTGCGGCAAGCCGCAGCTTGTAGAGTTCCGGAAGTTCGGTCCCGCTCAGCCGGCCGGCACGCAGCATCCGCAGGAAAGCCCAGCTCCCGGTCTCGCTGACCATCACTTCCGGCGAGCCGTCGAGGGGCTGGAAGGCGAGGGTAATTACGCCCGTCCCATCCTTGCCCGGCCACGTCATTGGCTGCGGGCGAGTTGGGTTGTTGAAATAGGTGAGGCTCTGGCCGTCGACGTTCAGCGTCACGCGGCCGACGGTCGGCGAAAGGTCCTTGGGCTCGAGCGTAAAGGTCAGGATCGGTCCGGCACCACCTGGAAAGAGGCTGTCGCGGATCAGCCGGGCCTGTTCCAAGGCAGCTAAAGCTGACGAATCGAGCCGGATGTCCGCGCGCCATTTCCAGGGGTGACGCGTCATGTCGACGTAGTTGATCAGCTGATTGTTGATGAAGCTGTCAATCAGCCCGCCCGGACCAAAGACCCGCGCAAAGTCGACCACGTTGACATCGATTGCGCTGTCAGGGATGAACGGATAGCGGTTCGCCAGGGCCGCCTGACAGAAAGGCAGCACATCGGCGCGCCAGATGGCGTTAAGTTCAGAGGTGACCGCTTCCGTTGTAAGGCCGCTCGTGTCGCCGGCGATGCCGGCCAGCCAGTCGTCGAGCGGGTCGGGGAGGGATATGGCCTGTTTTGCCACCGCCCCTGTGAGTTCGGCCAGGCCGCCCTGTCTCTTTATTGCATCCTCGGCATCGGGACTTGCCGATACCGTCTGCAGCATGTTCGAGAGCGCAGTGAGCGCTGCAACGGCGTCATTGAGTGCTGGAGGTTGGCCGTCGACCTCGGCGATCGCGGCTTTGATGGGTTTGAAATGCTCGGCAACCAGCACGCCCGAGAGGTCCACTTCAGCCTTGGAGCCGGGGGCGGGCATCAGCTTCACGCCCTTTTTGGCAAGCTTGCCGATCTTGCCGAGTTTGGACAAAAGCTTGGAAGCTGCTGCCGGAGGGACTTTGCCCCCAGCGTCATCTTCGGAACGGGTAAGTTCGGTTTCCTGGACGACGGCGTTCAGCAGTCGCTTCATCGAGGAATCTGCGCTGGAGAGATCCTTGAGGTTTTCGCTCGCCGTCTGCAGGTCTACCAGCGGCGCGAGCCTTACGTCGCGCAGAAAGCTGTCCCACTTCGCGATATAATCGTCGTAGTAAAGCTTGAGGATGTCCTGGGAAAGCGCGGCGACCGACGGGCTGGCATTTTCCGAACACC